>NZ_AP021879.1:6056666-6685000 GCF_009689005.1 Desulfosarcina ovata subsp. ovata
GCACCTGCATCGTACACCCGGTAGGTGTTCAGGCGAACGATACCATCCACCATGGCAAAAAGGACCATGGCGGTTTTACGCGGATCGTCGACATTTACCGAGCCGTCCCGGACACCTTTTTGGATGCCTTCTTCAAAAATGTCCAGCAGGCAGGTGTAAATGGATGCCAGATGATCCCGGCACACCGGGCTGGTTTCGGCCATCTGATACGGGAAATGGCGGTGCAGGATCAGAAATTGGTCCTCCATGGTGCCGGCCAGGTGCAGGTAAAAGGTTACCACATCGGCCACGATGGCTATTCCGCTCTCCTCTGGCAGGGTCTGCTGACGGTGGTGTTCGAACTGCTCCAGAAGGTTTACTTTGACATCCTTCAATACCTGCAGAAACAGGTCTTCTTTGTTTCTGAAGTGGTGAAAGATGGTTCCCGTGGCGGCACCGGTCAGGGTCGAGAGCTCGGACACAGCGGTTCCCTGGAACCCGTTTTGGGAAAAAAGACGCGTGGCCGCCGCAAGGATTGCATTTCTTTTGGACATATGTTACCTGTTTAAAAAGACCAACCGAATGATCGGTCGGTTTTTTTATTAAAGTGTTTGGGATGACTTGTCAATAATAAACCCATGCAGAATTTTTAGGCTGGATTGGGCTGCCGAACGTCTGTTTTTGCCCTTGGCGTCGTCGCGACCGCTGGCCCCCGATGTTCAAATCCCATCGTATCAAGGAGTCATTTTCGATGTCCCATTCCGTTCCCGAAAAGGCTGAGCTGCTGGAACAGCTCAGGCAGGGCGGATTTGCCGTGCCCGATTTTATCTACGTGCCACCGGAGCATTTCGAGACCGAAACGTTCGACGCTCTCGAAGCCTTCCTGGAGAAGCACCGCGAAAGTTTCAAGGTAATAGCACGCAGTGCTCATCCCGAAGAGCGCCGTTTCAAGGGCGGGACCTTCGACTCATTGGAGACGTATGCCGATGTTGGGGGGATTCGGTATGCACGCAACAAGATGATCAAGCTGGCCGGCACCAGCAAGCGGCTGAGCATTCTCCGCCAGCAGCGCTTTGACCATGCCCCCGAACTGGACCTTGAGCAGATGGGGGTGATCGTCATGCCCTTTATCGACGGGTCCAGCGTGATGGCCAAAATGATTTGCGGCCACTGGGAATTCGGCTATTGCCGGGACCGCATTCACAAGGTTCAGAGCGAACCGTACATCACCCGCACTCCCCATGACCGGCGGCTGGTCCAGCTTTCCAAGGACATCCAGGCCCATCTGGGATTCCGGTGTGAGATCGAGTACATCATTTCCGCCGATGGCGGCATTCATGTGGTCCAGGCCAAGGATATTTCCAATATCGATATCCTTGAAGAGAAGGAAAACCACCATACTATCGCCCTGGACGGCGTCCGTCGGATCCGGAAACGGCGCAACTACCGGGAACGGCCGTTGTATGTGATGGACAATCGCGCCTTTTACATTGATCTCATCTCCTTGTGCGAAGAAGTCCTGGCCGACCGGCACGACGGTGACGGGGTGGATATCTCCCCCATGCTTGCCTGCATCGACAGCTACGAAGCCGGGATGGAGGATTTTGCCCTGCGCCATCATCGCTACGCCGTACTGGGTCTGGCCATCCAGGATACGGTCGAGTTGTTTCAGATTGCCAATCATTACCTGGACGACATCCCTGAGCAGCAGGCGGCACTTTCCAAGGCGCTGTACAACAACCTTTATATGATCGATATCTTTCTCTCCGAGGCGGACACCCTGATCGCCAAGGACAAGTTCCGTATCAACCTGTGCAGCCATGATGCTTACGGCATCGATACCGTGCGCAACCCCATGTGGACCGTTTACTGGCATGTGGATCGGCACGACGAGGTGGTTCGTGAATTCGGGCAGGTGGGGTTCAGAACCGGTGATACGGTAGGGATCCACATCAATGCGGATGAGAAGCCCACCGTGCACCGCCTGTAGTGTCCTTCAAACGGTCAACCTTTCTTTTTATACAGCTCGGGATAGAGCCGCTGGGCGCATTCCGGACAGATGCCATGGGTGAAGTCGGCATTGGAGTGGGTGGCGATGTACTCTTCGATCTGCTGCCAGCAGCCGGCGTCATCGTTGCGGATGCGTTTGCAGGAGGCGCAAATCGGCAGCAGACCGCTTAAGGTTTTGACCTCCTGCAGGGCCTTTTGCAGTTGGGCGATCAGGGCTTCGCGTTCCTTGGCCGCCCGGTGCTTGATTACGGCGATTTCGATGGTGGAGCGCAGTTCATTGGTGTCGTAAGGCTTGATGATATAGCCGTAGGGGTTGGTTTTAACGGCGCTTTCAAATATTTGCTGATCGGCCAGGCAGGTCATGAAAATAATCGGGACATCCGATCGCTCGGCAATTTTATTGGCCGCGTCAATTCCGGTCATGTCCCCCTGCAGCAGAATATCCATGGTTACCAGATCCGGGTGGTGTCGGAAAACGCCGCTGATCGCCGCCAGTCCGGATACGGCAGTCCCGCAGACCTCGTAGCCCAGACTTTCCAGTCGGGCGGTCAGCACCATGGATACATTGGGATCATCTTCAACCACCAGAATTTTTATGGGTTGATCCATGGACGCCTCCCCTAACCGGTGAGAAGTCGGTTGGTCCTTTTTTGCACTTGAAGTTACCATTTGTGCACATATAGCCATTCTTACGGGCATCCTCTGCAATTGAAAATATAACCGTTTTTCTTTTGAGCAACCGTTTCGGCGCATAAAACGGAGCGCGCCCCGCCGTGGGAAATCCGTTCACGGTTTTTGCTGTTTTCACAATGCAAGCATCTTGCCATAAATGTACATTTTTAAGCTTGTTAGGGCAATATGTTTCTATGGATAGGAACAAATAATTCTTGACACACTTTCAAAAAATCCCTAAACATAGCCCACAACCAACAGCATGAGGAATTAGATGCAGTACCGTACAAAACCGCACATGGAATACCGGCGTCCGCCCCAATCATGGCGGTGGCGCAACTGGTGCCGTTTTTCTGTCTGCCGGATCTGATTCGTATGCGTTGAAACAAACGAAAAATCGCGGACAGACCGGTCAATGTCCGCGACAGTGCTCACGGGGTCGTGGAAATCACACGGCCCTTTTTTTGTGAATAAGAGGGGTATTGCAATGAAGCTGAACGCGTTTCCCAATCGGGAGCAGTTTGCTCGTCTGGCCGAGGCCAGCAATGTGATTCCGGTTTGCCGGGAGATTCTGGCGGACATGGAAACACCGGTATCGCTGCTCAAGAAATGTTATGACGATCGTGGCCAGGGGCCGCGAAAGCCGATTTTTTTACTGGAGAGTGTGGAGGGCGGTGAAAAATGGGGACGCTACAGTTTTCTGGGCACATCGGCGCGGGCCCACGTCAAGGTATTTGCCGACTGCGTCACCATCGGTGGCAATGGCGGAGAAGAGAAAATTTTCCACAATGGCGACCCCTTGGAGGCGCTGAAGACGTTCATGCAGCGTTTCCGGCCCGCCGAAATGCCCGATCTGCCGCGCTTCTGGGGCGGGCTGGTGGGATATCTGAGCTATGAAATGGTCTCTTTTTTCGAACGTATCCCCAACCGGTTGCCGGCGGACACGCCCCTGGCCCATTTCATCGTTTGCGACGAACTGCTCATTTTTGACAACATCCGCAACAGCCTGATCTGTGTGGCCATCGCTTTTACCGAAGATGACACCGAACCGGACTCGGCATTTGATGCGGCCATGGCCCGCCTGGACGCCATGCAGCAGCGGATGATGGCGCCGATCACCGATAACGGGGTGCCTGACCCGGACAATCCGCTGACCATAGAGCCGGTGCTGGCGCCGGAAACTTTCAAATCCCAGGTGGCCACGACCAAGGCGTACATCCAAAAAGGGGATATCATCCAGGCCGTGATCTCCCAGCCGTTTCAGTGCAAGGCGCCGGAAGATGTGATTTCGGTCTACCGTTCCCAGCGCTACGTCAACCCGTCCCCCTATCTCTTTTTCTTTCATTTCGAAGAGATGGCCCTGGTGGGATCGTCACCGGAAACCATGGTGCGCATGGAAAACCGTGTGGCCACCCTTAGGCCCATTGCCGGCACGCGCCCGCGGGGGGACAGCGAACAGGCCGACCGTGCCCTGGCGGCGGAGTTGCTGGCCGACGAGAAGGAGCGCGCCGAACATCTGATGCTCGTGGATCTGGGACGAAACGACCTGGGCCGGGTGGCCCGTACCGGTACGGTGCAGGTGACCGATCTGATGGTGGTGGAACGCTATTCCCATGTGATGCATCTGGTTTCCAATATCAACTGCGACCTCGAGGATGAATACGACGCCTGGGATCTGCTGCGCGCCTCCTTCCCGGCCGGAACCCTGTCCGGGGCACCCAAGGTGCGCGCCATGGAGATCATCGACGAGCTGGAACAGCGTCCGCGGGGACCTTATGGCGGGGCTGTCGGATATGTCTCTTTCAGTGGCAACATGGATCTGGCGATCACCATCCGCACCGCCTGTATCGAAAACGGGACGCTGACCGTCCGGGCCGGTGCGGGCATCGTGGCGGATTCGGATCCGGAAACCGAGCGCATCGAAACCATCAACAAGGCCATGGCCATTCAACGGGCCCTGGAGCTGACCCGCCAGGGGGGAGTGACCACACCATGATACTGATGATCGACAACTATGATTCTTTCACTTATAACCTGGTACAGTACCTCAAACAGATCGGCGAAGGGGTGGTGGTCAAGCGCAACGACACCATCGGCGTGGACGAGATTGCCGCCATGGCCCCCCAGGCCATTGTCATCTCACCGGGACCGGGCCGCCCGGAATCGGCCGGTGTCAGCCTGGATGCGATCGTGCGTTTTTCCGGCACGATTCCCATCCTGGGCGTCTGTCTGGGACATCAGTCCATCGCCCATGCCTTTGGCGGCAAGGTGATTTCCGCCATGCGCCTGATGCATGGCAAGACGTCCATGGTCACCGGCGACGGACAGGGGATTTTCAGAGGCATCAAAACGCCATTCCAGGCCATGCGCTACCATAGCCTGGCCGTTGAAAAAGTGAGTCTGCCCGACTGCCTCACGGTGAGTGCCACGGCCGACGATGGTGAAATTATGGGGTTGCGGCACCGCGAGCATCTGACCGAAGGGATCCAGTTTCACCCGGAATCGATCATGACCCCGCTGGGCAAGCGGCTGCTGCGCAACTTTCTGAAAATGATTCCCGCTTCCAACAATTGAGTAAAGGAGATCTCGACCATGTTCAAAGAAAATCTGGCGACCATTATCAGTCGCACCGATTTGAGCGAAGCCCAGATGGCGGAGATGATGACCGAAATTTTCGACGGCAAGACCACCGATGCCCAAGTTGGCGCTATGATGGGGGCTCTGGCCACCAAGGGCGAGACTTTCGAAGAGCTTGCCGGCGCGGCGCGGGCCATGCGCAAGAAGGCCCACCGCATCCAGGTGGCCACCTCGCCGGTGGTGGACACCTGCGGTACCGGCGGTGACGGCCTCAAGACCTTCAATATCTCTACGACCACGGCTTTTGTGGTGGCCGGTTGCGGGGTCACCGTGGCCAAGCACGGCAACCGAAGTGTCTCATCCAAGTGTGGCAGTGCCGATGTATTGGAGCAACTGGGGGTGAAGCTGGACACCGACCCGGAGGTGGTTGAAGAGGCGGTCCAGGCCATCGGTATCGGATTCCTGTTTGCCCCGCTTTACCACAGCGCCATGCGGTTCGCCGCCAAGGCACGCAGCGAAGTGGGGCTGCGCAGCATCTTCAACATGCTCGGGCCGCTGACCAATCCGGCCGGGGCCAATTGCCAGCTTTTGGGCGTGTTTGCCCCTCAGCTTACCGAGATGTTCGCCGAGGCCCTGCGGCTGCTCGGTGCCAGAAGTGCCTTCGTGGTCCACGGCCACGATGGCCTGGACGAAATTTCCGTATGTGCGCCCACCCGCGTCTCGCAGCTTGAAAACGACATGATCCGGACTTTTGATATCTATCCCGAGCAGTACTTCGGCCAGTTGGCCGATTCGTCGTCGATGACCGGCGGGGATCCTGCGGAGAACGCGATGATCACCCGCCGCATTCTCGAAGGGGAGAAGGGCCCCAAACGGGACGTGGTGCTGCTCAATTCGGCGGCCGCTCTGGTGGCCTGCCAGAAGGCTGTCGATCTTCCGGCCGGGATTGCTACGGCCGCTGAGTCCATCGACAGCGGTGCGGCCAGACAGAAACTGGAAGCCCTGGTGGCCTATACCCGGGATAATGGATAGGATGGACGGTGATGCCGAGCGATTTTCTGAACACGATTATTGAACAGAAACGGGAGGATATCTCCCGGGCGAGCAAACGGGTCTCCGAGGCGCAGTTGATGGAACAGGCCCGGCAGCGATCCGATTTCCGGCCGTTCGCCGATCGGCTCAGCCGGCCGGGGCCGGGCGGGGCGAACATCATCGCCGAAATCAAGCGCGCCTCTCCATCCAAAGGGGATATCTGTCCGGATCTGGATGCCGCACCCACGGCAGCCCGGTACAAGGCCGGGGGGGCTGCGGCGATTTCCGTACTCACCGATACAACCTTTTTCAAAGGCTGCCTCGACGATCTCACGGCAGCCCGGGCGGCCTGCGGCCTGCCGGTCTTGCGCAAGGAGTTTATCATCAGCCGTTATCAGGTGGTCGAGGCGGCGGCGGCTGGTGCCGATGCGATTTTGCTGATCTCCCGGATTCTGAATGCGGACAAACTGGATCAGCTCTACCGCCTGTGCCGCGAGTTGGGTATGGATGCCCTGGTGGAGATCCATACGCCGGCCGATGCCGAAGTGGTGGCGGGGATGGATGTTCGTTTGGTGGGTATCAACAACCGCAATCTGAGTACCTTTGAGACCGACCTGGCCGTGGCCGTGGAACTGGTTGCCCGGCTGGCACCCCACCAGGTACCCGTGGCCGCTTCCGGAATCGCCAGCGCCGGCGATGTGCGGCGCAACCTGTCGGCGGGGATATTCAACTTCCTGGTGGGCGAGAGCATCGTACGCGCGGCCGATCCGGCCGGATTTATCCGCGGGCTGGTGAACGCCGGTCAGGCCGGAGACAACCCATGACCCCGACACCGACCCGATTCCGCTTTCCCCAGGTGAAAATCTGCGGGCTGACCCGTCCGGACGAGGCGGCCCGTTGCGCCGCACTGGGTGCCGATGCCATCGGTCTGGTCTTTTTCCCCAAAAGCCCCCGCAACGTCAGCGTGGAACAGGCCCGGGCCGTGGTGGCGGCCCTGCCCGACCGCGTTGCCGCTGTTGGCGTCTTCGTGGACGCCGATTTTGGATTTATCATGTCCCGGGTCGAGGGGTGCGGCCTTTCCATGGCCCAGTTGCACGGCCGGGAAACCCCGGCCCTGGTGGATCGGCTCACCATTGAAGGGGTGGGGGTGATCAAGGGCCTTTTCATCGACGGCCAGCCGGGATTGGATGCGGCCGATGGGTTCGCTGCCCATGGTTTTCTGGTGGAGTGTGCCAAGGGTCCCCTTCCCGGGGGGAACGCCATGGCCTGGGACTGGGGCGCGGCCAGGGATTTCGGCCAGCACCATCCCCTGGTACTGGCCGGTGGCCTGACGCCGGAAAATGTAGCCGCGGCCATTGCGGCTGCCCGGCCGGCGGCGATTGATGTCAGCTCCGGCGTGGAGGCGACGCCAGGACGCAAGGATGCGGACAAGGTGGCGCGGCTGCTGCAGGCCGTGAATAAGGTTGGTTATCAGGCATCGGCTTCTTTCCCGCCGGTGTTTCGCCCGCGAGGAGGGCGCTGCGATGGATGAACCGGAAGCGATGCTGGTGATTCCTCACCGGCAGCTCAGCCCGGACGCCCTTACCGGCCTGATCGAGGAGTTTGTTACCCGTGACGGTACGGATTCGGGTTACACCCGGGGTTCGCTGGACGAGAGCGTAGCCATGGTGCGTCGCCAGTTGGACGTCGGCCAGGCCGTAATCGTTTTTGACAACCGGACCCAAACCTGCAATATCGTTCCTGCCGAGACAATCAAAACCACAAACCAATCCTGATTAACGCCCCATCCGAATCGACCGAGGATTTTTGTATGAAATATATCGGCGCCCATGTCAGTGCCGCCGGCGGCGTGGAAAACGCGCCCCTGAACGCCAGGGCCATCGGAGCCACGGCCTTTGCCCTGTTTACCAAAAACCAGCGCCAGTGGAAGGCGAAACCGCTCACCGAGGCGTCGATCCGCAAATTCAAGGCCAACTGCGCGGATGCCGGTTATACGCCGGATCAGATCCTGCCCCATGACAGCTACCTGATCAACCTGGGGCATCCGGAACCGGCCGGACTGGAGAAGTCCCGCACCGCCTTCATTGATGAAATGCAGCGCTGCCAGCAGTTGGGACTCAAGTACCTCAATTTTCACCCGGGCAGCCACCTGAACAAAATCAGCCAGACCGACTGCCTGGCCCGCATCGCCGAATCCATTAATCTGGCCCTGGCGGAGACCCGGGGCGTAACCGCCGTGATCGAGAACACCGCCGGCCAGGGGTCCAACCTGGGCCACCGCTTCGAACACCTGGCGGCCATCATCGACGGGGTGGACGACCAAACACGGGTCGGCGTCTGCCTGGATACCTGCCACACCTTCTCCGCCGGTTATGACCTGGTCACTCCCGAGGGCTATGAAGCCACCCTGGCGCGGTTCGATGCAGTGGTGGGATTTGCCTTTCTGCGGGGGATGCATCTCAACGATGACAAGAAGTCCATGGGCAGCCGGATCGACCGTCATGCCAGCCTGGGGGAGGGAACCCTGGGACTGGCGGCCTTCCGTATGATCATGACCGATGCCCGTTTTGATCGGATTCCGTTGATTCTGGAGACGCCGGACGACAGCCGCTGGGCCGCTGAGATCCAAATGCTCAAGGAGATGCAAAAATGACCATCCAACCCCAATTTCAAGCCATTGTCGATCAGATCGGGCAGGTGGTGCTGGGGAAAAACGATCAGATCCGAATGGCGCTGACCTGCCTTCTGGCAAAGGGCCACCTGCTCATCGAGGATATTCCCGGCATCGGTAAAACCACCCTGGCCAAGGTCCTTTCGCGCAGCATGGGCCTGGAGTTCCGGCGGGTGCAGTTTACCAGCGACATGCTGCCGGGCGATATTCTGGGCAGTTCGATTTTCGACCAGAATACGGCTGCCTTTGTTTTTCATCCCGGGCCGATATTCACCCAGGTGCTTCTGGCCGATGAGATCAACCGGGCCACGCCCAAAACCCAGAGTGCGTTGTTGGAAGCCATGGAGGAACGCCAAGTTACCAGCGATGGGAAAACCCGACGGCTGGCGGCGCCCTTTTTCGTGATCGCCACCCAGAATCCACTGGAGCTGTCCGGCACCTTTCCGCTGCCCGAGTCCCAGCTGGACCGTTTTCTCATGCGCATCGAACTGGGTTATCCGGACCGTGAGGCGGAGCGGCTGCTGCTGGGGGGCGACCGGCCGCCGCACCAGGCGGTTGAGACCCTGGAGCAGTGCCTGAGTCCCGAGAACGTCCTTGAATTGCAGGAGCAAGTGGCGGCCGTGCATGTGGCCGATGCGGTGGTGAGCTACCTTCAGGATCTGTTGGAATTCAGCCGCGGCAGCCGCTATTTTCACATGGGATTGTCACCGCGGGCGGGGCTGGCGCTCCTGCACGCCGCCCGCTCCTGGGCCTTTATCAGCGGTCGGGATTACGTTCTGCCGGAGGACCTGCAGGCGGTGATCAATCCTGTGGTGGGGCACCGCCTGCGTTCCCGTGACGATTTAAGCGAGATTCCGGCCCAGCAATTGACATCGTTTTTCAAGGAGGTGGCCGTCCCGTGAAGGCCGTAGTGGCGCGGACGTTTTACTGGCTTGTGGGCGGAAACACCACCGTTCCCGTCACCTTGGGCCTGCGCAACATCTACATTCTGCCCACCGGTTATGGTTTGCTCTACCTGATCGGGCTCGGGGCCATGCTGATCGGGTCGATCAACTACAACAACAACCTGGGTTTTCTGCTGACTTTCCTTCTGGGTAGTCTGGGCATGACGGCCATGCTGACCACCTATGGCATGCTTTACGGCCTCGACCTGGTATCGGCAGCGGCCCGGCCGGTGTTTGCCGGTGAACCGATGGCCGTCGACATTCGCCTGGCGGGTATCGCCCGTCCGCGTTTTGGGATTCGATGGTACATCGACCGCGAGAATCGGACCGAGGTGGACCTTGCCGCCGGTGAAATGCTGCGGGTCCGTGTTTACGCCCGGACAACGCACCGGGGCCGTTTCAGGCCGGGCCGGCTGCGGATTGCCGTCGTTTATCCCCTGGGGCTGTTTCAGGCCTGGGCGCGCATCGATCCGAATGTGGCGGGTCTGGTCTATCCCCGCCCTCTGGCCGGTGCGCTGCCACTGGCCCATGATCAAACGGGAAGCGGCCAAGGGCCGACGCTCGGGCCAGCCGGCGTTGACGATTTCCAGGGCCTCAGCACCTACCAGCCCGGTGATCCGCCCCAGCGAATCCACTGGCAGGCCTACTCCCGTGGCCGCGGGCTGCACACCAAAACCTTTGCCGACCCGGTGGGCCAGGCCCTGATGCTGGATCTGGCCCGTATCCGTGGCGATGATACGGAGAAGAAACTCTCGATCCTCGCTTTCCAGGTGCTGCGGGCGCATCACCACCGGCGTCCCTTCGGTATGATTCTGGGCGAGCGGACGATTCCGGTGGGCAGCGGCCGGGCCCACCGCCAGCGCTGCCTGCGGATGCTGGCCCTCTACGGGAGCTCCTAACCCATGTTGCGACAGCCGATCCGTGCATTGATTGTTGCCCTGGCCGCCGCCGCCGCCCCGTTGGTCTTCGAACTGCCGTGGTGGGCCGTGGGATGGTGTTTGGCGTGCTGGGGGTATTGCCTGGCCGGTGATCGCCACGGATGGTCCGCCCCGCCCCGCTGGATTCGAATGGGAATTTTTGTGACCGGGAGCGTGGCCGTTCTGGTCTCGGCCGGCCTGCGTTTCGATGGAAGGGACTTCATTACCCTGCTGGCGGTCATGGCGGGGATGAAGCCGCTGGAAATCCGCAACCGGCGGGACAGCATGGTGACCGTCTTCCTGGCCTATTTTCTGGTGATTACCAGCCTGTTCGTTTTCGAAAACCTTTCCATGACGGTTTACCTGTTTCTGTCGGTCTGGATCACCACCGCTGTGCTGATTCAGGTCAACCATCCCAAGGGGCGCCTGGGGGCACAGCTGCGTCTGGCCGGGCGTCTGGTGGTTGTGGCCATCCCGCTCACGGTACTGCTCTTTTTCCTTTTTCCACGGCTGTCCGGCAGTTATTGGGGATCGCCATGGACCCGGCAGGGGCGCTCGGGATTCACCGGCACCATCCGCATCGGAGATGTCTCGCGGCTGGCTCTGGTGGACGCACCGGCCTTTTCGGTGTTTTTCGATGGCGCACCGCCCCCACCGGATCAGCGCTACTGGCGGGGGATCGTTTTCCAGCGCCTGGCCGGTCGGACCTGGTACCCCGAGCCTCGCCCGCACCGTCGACACCGAAGCATCGCCGGCGAAACCCAAACGGGCTACACCGTGGTCCTTGAACCCACCGGCCAGCGGCATCTCTTTGTTCTGGATCTGCCGCTGGTGGCCGACCCGGTGGGGTCGATCATGGATGATCATACCCTGCTGGCCCGTCGGTCCGTACGGCAGCGGTTACGCTACCATGCCGTCTCCGTGCTGGACTACCGGCAGTCGGCGGACGGGCCACCCGGCGAGCGTTACCGCCAACTGCCCGGCGGGCAGAACCCACGTTCCACCCAATTGGGCCGTCGCTGGGCAAAAAACTTGGGATCGCCGGCGGCTGTCGTGGCCGCGGGCATGGATTTTTTCCGGGAATCGGGATTTGCCTATTCCCTGCAGCCGGGGCCACTGGGCGCGGAAGCAGTCGACGATTTTCTTTTTTCCGTCCGCAAGGGATTTTGCGAGCATTATGCCTCGGCGTTTACCGTGCTCATGCGGGCCGCCGGTATCCCCACCCGTATGGTGGGCGGCTACCAGGGCGGGCGCTGGAATGCCCTGGGCGGATTTCTCAGCGTGCGCCAGTCCCATGCCCACGTCTGGTGCGAAGTGTGGCTGAACGGGCAGGGCTGGACCCGTGTTGATCCGACCCAGGCCGTGGCACCGGAGCGCATTGACGGCCAAATGGCCGGAGACAAGCTGACCGGGGGGGAGGGGCGTGGGATGGCCGCGCTGCGTCGGTGGCATCAAACCGTACAACAGACTTGGGAAACCCTCAACATGCGCTGGAACATATGGTTCATGGGGTTTTCCGCCGAGGATCAGGTGGCGCTGTTAAAACGGATGGGTATTTATGTGGCCGGCCGGACGCACTGGTTTGTATTTATGGCCCTGCCCGTTCTGTTCATCGGCCTCTTCCTGCTGGTTGGCCGCCTCCGCCCTCCACCCGCAAGATCGCCTGACGATGCAGCCGTGAAGATCTATGGCCGGTTTCTGGGCAAGATGCACCGGATCGGTTTTCCTCGCCCTTCCCACCTTGGGCCGCAGTCGTATTCCGATTTCGTGGTCCGGCGGCATCCGGCTCTGAAAGCGCAGGTGGATGCCATCACGCAAACCTACATCGCCCTTCGTTACCGCCCCCATGCCGGGCCGGCGACACTGCAGAATTTCGGCCGGCAGGTTCGCCGGTTCAAGCCGTTGCCACCTGCGGCAAAAGAAGACCCTGGAACATAAACCGTTCCTTATCGGCATCCGGCGGTGCGCAGGGCCACTCCCAGATGAAAAACCAGCTGATCGTATTTTTCGGCGAATTGGTCCCAGCCCGGTCGTGTTTCCGGGTCGGCGGTCATTACCGCCAGCACGCGGTTAAGGGCGCGGTTGAGCCGGTTGCAGACCGGCAGCCGGGTGCCGGTGCTGATGGCGCCCAGGTCGGGTTCCGCCTGCCGGAGACGCAGGCTGGCCAAATAGTAGATGGCCGCCACGCTTTCCGGTTCCAGCCGGTACAGCGTTTTGGCGGCCTGGCCAAGCTGCTCAAGGGTACGGCCGGCAGCCTCGCCCGACTGCAGGGGATGAAGCTTTTCCAGGGCTTCGCAGAGCTGCTGCTGATAGTAAACCTGATCGGCGGGAGACTTCCATGTGGGATGCAGGGTGAGACCTTGGTGGAGCTGCCTGGCGGCACAGGCATATTGGGTGGCCGGTGCGGGAGCGGTCGGGGCCAGTTGCAGGCAGGCCACGCCCTTGAACAGATGCTGTCTGGCGCAATGGGTTGATGACCCGTTGCAGTCCACCGTCTGGCCGGCCAGCCAGACGGCGTCGCCATCGGCCCAGTGCTTTTCGAAACGGCTTGACTGCAGAGGCGTACAGGCGGCCAGCGCCAGAACCAGAAAACCGATAACGACCACGCGCCACCATACGGCCCGCAGCTGCCGGGTGGCCTGGCACCGGCCCATCATTGCCTACAACCGTGGTTTGCGGCGCCGTTCCCGGTGAATGGAAAACAGTTTCTCGCTGATGGCATCGAAAATAAACTCACTGGGCAAAATGCCTTTGGACCGGCAGTACTCTTCGACACGGTCGTACAAGGCCTTGGGGATTTCCGTGCAGATGCACGCATTGGTTTCAGGATCAGAAGGTTTCTCGCTCATCGTTTCGCCTTTTCACGCCCCTGTCGAATGGCTACATGTTTTCAGCGATGCTGATTGTGCGGTCGCCGAGCATATTGACATAGCTGCCCATCTCGTTGTCGTACCAGCCGTAGATCACCGCCTGGCTGACCGGTGCGCGGACCACCGTGTCCGGCAGGCTCTTCAGGATCTCCTTGGAAAACCCAGGCACGCCGGCCAGGTCCAGGCTCAGGTCGGCCGTGCGGGTATGGGTCTCGTCCCCTTCAATGACGGCCGCCGCTTTGGGAGCGCCGAGAATATCTCCGGAGACGTTCTGTTTTTGGGTGAATTGCAGATACCGGTTGGGGTCCAGCTGGGCAGCCTGTTCGTAAACGCTGTTGATCACATGGCGGCGAACCGGCTCTTCGGACGGGCTTTCCTGGATGCTGAGTACCAGGATGATCAGGGAGCCGGAGCTGACCGGCACCCTGACCGACTCGGCGATGAAGCCGATGCTTTCCATTTCAGGGATCACCAGTCGCAGGGCCTTGGCCGCCCCCGTGGAGGTCAGGATGATGTTGTTGAGGATCGAGCGGTTTTTTCTCAGGTCGGTCTTGCCGGCCTTGGGCAGCCGGTCGAGCACCTGCTGGGAGCCGGTGGCCGCGTGAACCGTGGCCATGGAGGCCGAGAGGATCCGTTTGGCCCCGAACGCGTTGAGCAGCGGCTTCATCATGTGGGCCAGGCAGGTGGTCGTACATGAGGCATTGGAGATGATCCGGTGGCGTTTGGGATCGTAGTCGTTGGCATTGACTCCCATTACCGTGGTGATGGCATCCTCGGGCATGGGGGCGCCCTCATGTTTGATCTTAAATGGGGCGGAGACCACCACTTTTTCGGCGCCGGCTTCCAGGTGGCCCCTCACCGAACCCTTGGGCGTGTCGGCGGGCAGGCTCGGATCAAGAAACTGTCCGGTGGTGTCCACCACCAGACGCACGTCGTGGGCTTTCCAGTCAATGGCCTGGGGGATGCGCGCCTCCCTCAGAAACCGCACGGTCACCCCGTTGATTTCCATGGTGCCGGCACCTTCGTCGACATTGTGGATGACCGGCTCCGCGCGGAAGCCGTGCAGGAAGGTGTGCAGGGCGCCATAGGTGGAGTCCCGTTCCAGGTAGTGGGCGATGTCCACCAGTCCGGTACCGGCCTGGCGACCGATATTGACCACGATTTCGTTAAAGTAGCGCCGGCCCACATGGTTCCAGACGGTCAGTTTGCCGATGCGGCCGAGGCCGTTGATGCCGATTTTCATCTTGCCTTCATTCATTCAAGCCTCCCTGATCTTCATGATTCCTTGATAAACCGATCCCTCCCGACCGTCAATGCTTATGTGGTCCCCCGAACGGATCACCACCTGGTTGAAACGGGCGATTTTTTCCTTTTCGCTGCACTCCAGGCTGCCGCATCCCACCACGCAGGTTTTGCCCAACCGGTGGGCGACCACCGAGGCATGGGAGGTGAGACCGCCCCTGGCGGTGAGCAGGCCGTCAGCGGCGTGGATCTCCTTGATGTCGTCGGGGACCGTGTCGCCGCGGATCAGGATCAGCGCCGAACCGGTTTCCGCTTCGCGCCAGTAATCGATCTCCTCCAGGGAGAATACCGCCCGTCCGCTCATGGCACCGCCGGCCACGCCGATGCCGTGCCCCAGGTAGTTCTCCGGGTCGCTGTTGATGTCGAAAGCGAGGACGGCCTTACGCTCGCGAATGGCCATGTCACGGGTCTGCAGCAGATAGAGGTTGTCCGCCGAGGGGCCATCGAAGGTGAACTCCATCTCCTGGGGGCTCCAGCCTTTTTTATAGATCAGCGTGGCCGCCCATTTGCGGATGGCCGCATAGATGGCCGGGTAATGGGTTTCCAGGGTAATATCCGTATCGCGCATCTCGATCTCCTGCTGTTTGACCGAAATGGGCAGGGTGCGCACCAGGCCGGCCACCACATCCTCGCCCTGGTTTTCCAGGGTGAAGTCGCCCCACGGACTCAGCGTGTCACCGGACCAGCGGGGGTTGTGGGTGAAAAAGACGCCCGATCCCGCCTGATGCGAGATGTTGCCGAAGACCATTTCCTGGACGGTGACGGCGGTGCCCCAGTCATCGGAAATACCCATGATCTTGCGGTAGGTCTGGGCCCGGTGGGATTCCCAGGAGGCGAACACCGCGTTGATGGTCATAAAGAGCTGGTCAAGGGGATCCTCGGGAATCTCCACGCCATTGTCCTGGATTCGCTTTTTGTAGGCCAGGGCTACCATTTTCATCTGCTGGCCGGTGAATCCCTTTTTCAGCGGGATGCCCAGCTTAGCCTTGAATTCGGCGATGATGGCGTCAAAATCGTCACGCTCCAGCCCGAAGGCCATGCCGTAGCATTGCAGGAAGCGACGGTAATTGTCCCAGGCGAACCAGGGATTGTCCATTTTGTGGGCCAGGCCGGTGGCGATCTTCTCGTTGATACCCACGTCCAGGAAGGTCTCCATCATTCCGGGCTGGGAGATGGAGGCTCCGCTGCGTACCGAAAAGATAAGCGGATTGGTGGGGTCTCCAAATCGCTTGCCGGTGATCTTCTGCATGTGCGTGATGTGCCGGCGGACCTGCTGGCGGAAGTTTTTGTTGACCGGGGCGAAACCGTCGATCAGTCCCCGGCAGCGGAAGGCCTCGGTGGTCACGATGAATCCCGGCGGCACGGGCAGGCCCAGGTTTTTCAGCTTGAGCAGGTTGAGACCTTTGTTGCCCATGTAGATGATGCCCACGGCATTGTCGTTGACCTGGTCCAGGCCGGTGATGATCCGTTGGGGATCGAAATTGAGCAGCAGGTGGAGCTTGTCCTTGGGCAGCATGCTGGACTGGTGGAAAAGGGTGTTGAGGATGCGGGTCAGGAACAGGTCCAGCTGCTGGAGCCCCAGGGAGGTGGCGATGCGGTCGCGGAAAAAGATTTCGGAGATGCGATGTTTGAGCTTTTCCGTATCCACACCGGACTCCCGGGGGAGGTACTTTTCCATAATTCGGTCGATGGGCATCTGGGCCAGGATGCGGGTCAGGTTCTGACCATGGATGTTGTTGAAATAGTCATTGATGATATTCTTGACGGCGACGGCGAAGCCTTTGAAAATATCCAGGTACTGGGTGAAGGTGAACCCTCTTACCTCCAGGGCGTGGGCCAGCAGATCGAGCTGACGTTCCAGTTCCACCGAATAGATGCCGTCCAGGCGCAGGGCCTTGTCGAACAGGGTCAGCCGGTCGTAGATGTCGTGAAAGGTGGCCCGGGTGATCAGCCCCAGATTGATCTGGTCGACCAGTTCCTCGAAAAGCACGTTGACCAGGGACTCGATGCGGAAAGTCAGGCCCAGGGCATCGAATTTGCGTTCGTGGTAGCTGCCGTACATGGAGGGGATGTCGATGGTGATGTGGCGTTTCTTATAGATGTCGGCGCGGATTTCGAAACTTTCCTCCGAGACGATCACCTCCTTGAGGTGCTGGAGGTACTCCATCAGCATGAACAGACGCGTTTTGAGGTCCGGTTCATCCAAGGCGGCCTGCAGATGGTCCAGATCGGGGAAGGACTCCCTGTCCAGCTGATCCATGTGGTGACGCAGGGATTTATAGTCCAGCTGGTATTTGTGGTAGAGCAGTTTGTAGAATGCGGCGATCAGCGCGACGCGTTCGGTATCGATGGGATCCTTGCCGGACACGTCGGCGAGCATTGCCCGGATGCGTCCGTCGTCGGTTTCGAGGAGTTCGGCGGGCAGCTCCAGCCCTTTTTTCTCCAGGCCGGTGATCAGCCGGTTGACGCCGTCGATATAGCGCCCGCTGACATTGATCTGTTCATAAATGTCGGGTGGGACAAAGGGCTGGAGGGGTGCTTTGTCGCGGGTCTGCCAGAAATGCAAGACCGCTTCCATAAAGCGAATGATGCGGTTGGAGCTTTCTACATGGCTCTGCTTACGCAGGAAATGAATCAGAATATCCCGCCGGTGGGTGATCTCATCCAGATGGGTGGAGATATCGCGCAGCTGGCCTTCGGCACCGATATCGTTGAAATAGGCCGGGAAGAGGCGGGTCAGCTGCTTGGCCAGGTTGAAGACCGGTCCGATACGGCTGTTGAGAAAGCGGGTGATGTCCATGGGAAACAGGTCGGTATCCTTGATGAAGATGCCGGCCAGGGCGATTTCGATAATCAGGCAGGAGAGCAGCCTTGACGACCAGATGGGTTTGCATTCGATCAACTCCAGCCAGGTCCGGATGTTCTGCAGGTGGGCGGTGTTGACCTGGATCTGCCAGTCATTGCCCACGCCGCCGAGCATGGGGGTCTGGAATCCTAGGTCGACCATTTGATCAATGAAGAAATTCACCAGATCGATTTCATCGGTCTGGTAGACCGCCTGCCCCATATTGAGCGCACAGGTCAGGGTGGTGGCCGGGAACTGCACCGTCTGGGTTTTGAGGATCTTAAAGGTTTTTTCGATCAATTCACCGACGTTGCGGTAACTTTCATTCTCGATCAGCCAGCCCACGGTGCGGTTGATGTCCCGCAGGACCTCCTCGTGGACCAGGTTGAGTCCGGATATGCCCATGATGTGAAAGAGAAAAATGACTTTCCAGCCGTTGCCCTGGCTTTTGTTGTTTCCGCTTTCCAGCAGGATTTGGGGCATCTTGCGATATCGTTCGACGATGGTGCCGAAGTCGGTCAGCGCCAGCAGTTGCTCGAAAATGGCCTGGGCATCGGCGCCGGGCTGGTTTTCAATCTCCTGCAGCCGATTTTTCAGGTCGTTGAGGACCGCATGGGAGATCGTTCCGAAACAGGCCTTCACCCGGTCGGGTTCCGGAAGGTCGCCGGCGGCGGCCTGAAAACTCTCCCAGGGATCTTTCAGGCTGAGCCAGAAGTCGTAGGTGGCCCGGAAGGCCCGGGTCATGAGCCGATTCAGTCCCTGATAATCGTCGATGATGCCGCTGCCGCGTTCGCCGAACTGCTGGACAATTCGCTTGAGCGGATAAAAACTTTTCACAAAGAGAAAAAAGTGCTCGTCCGGGCAATCGTGAATCCGCCTGAAGGCCTTTTCCAGAACCGGGATAAAATCGGCCAGCCGTTCGCGTGCATTGGCGATAATTTCCTGAAGATAGCGCAATAGGTTGTCTACCGCTTCGACCCGAACACCGTCGTCAACATCCGCATCGATGACTTCGAGGAAAATATCCACCATGGCGGCGGTGGCTTCCACGCCCCGTTCATGGGCCTGAAACAGGTGAAAGTAGTCCAGCGCGTAGGTCCGGGCCTCGCCCACGATGAACTGCCAGTTGCGGTAGGGATGACTCAGTTCGCCCAGAAATGTGTTCACCCCTTCCATCAGACCGTAGTAACGGGACATGACCGCCTGGATGCATTCATAGCGGGCATCGATGGTGACGTCGACATAGGTGCTGGCCAGGTTGGCTTCAAGGGCTTTTGACTTGATCATGCGTATGGCTTTCTACGCCCATCCGGCCGTGACCCTGTGTTGGTGGATGGACACGTTATCATGGTTCCTCCAGACGTCCGCCAGTTCGATTCTTCGTCAAACTAACAGAGGGCAGCGGTCATTTCAAGCTGAGGCGTCGGGACGATGAAAAAAAGATGAGGTGACGAGCCGGGGAAAATCGGCCACTGGAACGGGAAAACGAAAGCACCGGAACGAACAGGTCAGTTTTTTTGGTGTCCCAGTTCGGTAGAAATGTCTGCCGCGGCCTGGCGAACCAGTTCCAAGGCATGGCTGACCTGCTTTGCATCGGTGTAGTCAGGAAAGGGGATGGCCGCCCCCAAAGCGGCAACCACTTTGCCGGATACATCCCGGACCGGCGCAGCGATTCCCAGGATTCCCGGATGGGCCTCACCGGTTTCGATGACATAGTCCTGCCTGCGAATATCGGCCAGGCGCTGGTAAAACCGTTCCGGATCGGTGATGCTTTCGGGGGTATGGGCTTCGAGCGGATAGACCGTCAGAAGTTCCTGAACTTTTTCCATGGGCATATCGGCCATCAGGACCTGCCCCAACATACCGAAATGGAGCGGCCGCTGCTCCCCGACGGAAGAGGAGATTTTGATCCAGCCGGTTCCCTCGCGTTTGTCCACATAAACCAGGTGGTCCTCCAGGCATTGGCCCAACAGGACATTCAAACCGGTTTGGTCCCGCAATCGCTCGATATGGTTTTCCGCCGCTTTGCGGACCGAGAAACCGGCGTGGACCACACTGCCCAGTTCAAAAAGGCGCAAACCCAGCTCATAGATCTTGGTCTGTGGATCCTGTTTGAGATAGCCGCGGTCGGTCAGGTTGGAGAGCAGACGTTTGGCCGTGGTTTTTTTAAGGCCGGTATGCGTAACCACATCGGAAAGATTCAATTTTCGTTGCTGAAAGGTAAACAGGTCAACGATATCCAGCGCCCGATCCAGCGCCTGAACGTGGTAGATGGATTTTTTTTTATTGGTATTTTGTTCCATATAATGAACCCTGCGTTCCCAGGCTATGGGACAAGTGTCGCCCTGTCAAGAGATAACTTGTACCCATTTGCATGAAATTGTGGTAGTTAACGAATGTGTTCTGGAATCATGGGGTTGGCACCTATTTCAGGCTTTTTGCAGGCTGTCGGGAGTGGGTGATTTAAATGTCGACGGCGTCGGCAAGACCGGGGACCGTCCCCCAAAACATCGTCAATGGGCACCGCTTCACGCCATCCGGGTTAACGTCATGACTGAAAAAGAGATATACCTCGATGATGCTGCGCAGCAGCTGTTCGCGCAGTTGGAGGGGATCGAGGAACATAAAAAAGGCCGAACGGCCGCGGAGATGATGGCCGACAGCCTGGTCGCGGAACAGAAACAGCAGGATGTCTGGCGGATCCTGCTATGCGAAATCGTCCAGCATATTGCCGCCTATCTGAAGCATCTGGATCTGGATGCCAACCCCGTTGAAGAACGTCAGACCTTTGACCAGCTTTCGGAAACCCTGGCTAAGCTTGCCCAGTTGTCCAATCCCACAGGACGGATTCTGGTCCGTTACCGGGGGCGTTCCGGTGGCAGCGACATCCCCGAACGGCTGGATTACGAGATCCTTTTCGGTAATATGGTGGTGGATTTCGACCTGGTGCCGACGATGATCAAGCGCCATGGAACCCTTCTGATCAACCTGATGACTCAGTTGCTGGATGCTTTCGGCATTTTTAGCGACCGCGGTATCAACAACCTTTACCTCAATTTGCCCAAAGGCGACCCGGAATCCCTGAAGCGGCTGCGCCTGAGCCTTCATCTGCTGTCCCGTCTTTATCAAGCCTCCGATAACCCGCACGAGCTTGTCCTGGGGGGCGGGCAAAAACAGGTGGTGCCGGTTGTTGCCGACGAGAAGGGTGATCCCAGTGTCAATCTGACCCTGGTGGCCGGTGTCAACCGGTTGAATGCCAAAACCATGCGCGGCCTGGTCGCCAAAGTGAATGCCTGGATCCAGAAAAAGGAAGCCTCGCAAGAGGGGTGCCGGTTTACCAGCGTTTACAATGCGATCTTCGGTCTGCCAAAAATCAGTGCCCAACTCATTCCGCCGCCGCTGGAGATCAACAACGTGGACTGGCTCATGCGCGAGGAGAGCGAGAAAGCCTTTTCCCGGGAGAAGGCCAAAGTGGCCCGCATTATCGCCAGCGTGGAAGCCTCTCCCGAAAAAGTGGCCAAAGTGATCAAAAGCGTTTACGGAGATGATTATCCCAAGATCAATTCCCGGCATCTGGAGGAACGCCTGGGGCTGTCTTCGAGCCTGCTCCAGACCATCGACAGCAAGCCGAGAAACGAGGATGCCCGGCGGGAGGTCCTGACCAACCTGCAAAAGCGCCTGGATACCGTCAGCGACGATGTCTTCGACAACCTCTACGCCAGCCGGTCGGCCAATGGTACGGCAGATGACGGTGGTACGCTTATTGGCACGGTCCACCGGCAGTTGTATAAAATGGTTTCCTTTTTCAAGGGGCGGTCCACCACCCGCAAAAAATTGACCGCCATGGTGAACGCGGCGATCCGGTTTGAAGACGCCGACTATGAAATCCTGGCCCGGGATTTCCGCATTGACATGGAAGAGGCGCGCCAGTTGGTGGAGACGCTCGGAAAGTGTTTCAACGAGAAAGGGCGCTTTGTTAAATCGGCATTTGTGGAAGGCCTGCCACGGTTTGCCCGCTACGAGAAGAAGATTTTCGAATTCCTCTGGCGGCATCTCAAAGATGTCATCGGTGCTGAGGATCGCACCGCCTTTCTCAATTCACTGCAGATCCTCACCGACCGAATGAAACAGCCCAAACGGGCCTTCAAGATTTTACTTGAAGATTTCCTCAAGGATCCCGAGGAGCTTCAGTTTTCGGATGCCAAGGCCCTGATATTGGGCAATCTGATCCTCCACGAATATGACAAGTCACTGGCGGATATTGAAATTACCCCCGAGGATATTATTTTTAGCCAGCGCGGTCTTGACGAGGAAGTGGCCCGTTATGCCGCGTGGCGGCTGGACCGCGACCAGGAACTTTTTTTTACCAAGGTCCGTACGGTTCACCAGGATTTGTGCGAAGCGCTCGAACTGGGGATGACCCGCAAACAGCGCATTCCGGCCAAGGATCTTCTGGGGCTGGAGCGGGAACTCTACATTTTTCTGTCCATGGTCGAAACCATCGTGGGACGGTCGGTTCTGCGCAGCGCGGTCAACGAATACGGCAGCCCGGAATCGGACCTCTACTTCCTGAAGGAGAGCGACCGGCTCATGTCCCATCTGCTGCAGAATCTGCGCATCGCCATCCGCGGGCTGGCACATATCGGACGGATGGAGTGCATTCCCGCTCTGGAAGCCGTCAAAGCCCGTGAGGAGATCTTTCAGCGCCTCAAGAAAACCAAGCTGCACCGGGATCAATCGCGAAAGATCACCGAGTGGGTCGATGAGGCGGTCAAGATCGTCAAGTTTCGCGCTTGAGAGCCACCCGTCCGATCCGATGGGGGTGCCTGCCGGCATCGAGTTATTTTGGGCTTGACCAAAAAATTGCTTGACCTCTTTTGGGCTTATGCTTATTTTCCGGCAAAGCTAACTGATTGGCGATTGATCAGGTCACCATGCAGGCGGTGGCTCCGGGAAGGAGACCGGCGGCCTGCTTTTTTGAGAGGATACAGCGTATGATTATCAGCATTGCCAGCGGGAAAGGCGGAACCGGCAAGACCACCGTCGCCACCAATCTGGCGGTTTGCGTGGATGGTCCGGTCCAACTGCTGGACTGTGACGTTGAGGAGCCCAACGCCCATTTGTTTTTGCAGCCGACTTTCCATGAGACGCGTACCATTACCACGCCGGTGCCGGATATTGATCTTGAAAAATGTGATGGATGCAAAAAGTGCATGCAGATTTGCCGATTCCGGGCGATTACCGTGATCGGTGATACGGTGCTGAGTTTTCCCGAACTGTGCCACAGTTGCGGCGGATGCACGGCGGTCTGCCCCCAGGGCGCCATCACTGAAACCGGTCGCGAACTGGGGGTGATGGAGTTCGGACAACGGGATGGTCTGGACTTTGTGCACGGACGCATGCGGGTCGGCGAAGCCATGGCCCCGCCCCTGATCCGCACCGTGCGCGGGGAGACCCAAAAGGACAAACTGGTGCTCATCGATGCACCACCAGGGACATCCTGCCCGGTGATTGCCGCCATGAAGGATACGGATTTCGTTCTTCTGGTCACCGAACCGACGCCTTTCGGCCTTCACGATCTCAAATTGGCTGTTGAAGCGGTGAAAATATTGAACATTCCCATGGGATTGGTTATCAACCGTGCCGACATGGGGGATGACCGGGTCAGGGCGTATGCCCAGCGCGAAGATGTTCCCATCCTGATGGAAATTCCCTACGACCGGCAGATCGCCGAAAGCTATTCCCGCGGGGAGCTGTTTGCCCTGGCCATCCCCCAATGGAAGGCCCGTTTCCGAGAATTGTACGACCATATCCAAACCTTGACCGGAAAGGGGGCCGAAAAAAGATGAAGGAACTGGTTATTCTGAGTGGAAAAGGGGGAACCGGCAAAACCAGCCTGACGGCATCTTTTGCCGCTCTGGCGGGTGGCTGTCTGCTTTGCGACGCCGACGTGGACGCGGCCGATCTGCATCTGCTCATGCAGCCCGACGTCAAGCAAACCACTGATTTCCAAGGCGGCGGCGTGGCGGCCATCGATCCTGATCGCTGTACCGCCTGCGGCACCTGTATCGATCTTTGCCGCTGGTCGGCGATCAGCGAGGATTTTGTGGTCGACGAGATCTCCTGTGAAGGTTGCGGGGTGTGCGTCGATTTCTGTCCGGAACAGGCCATTGATTTTCCGACCAAGACCTGTGGACAATGGTTTATTTCCGACACCCGCTTCGGCCCCATGGTGCATGCCCGCCTGGGGATTGCCGAAGAAAATTCCGGCAAGTTGGTGACCCTGGTGCGCAAGGAGGCCAAGACGCTGGCCGAAGCCAAGGGCATCGATCTCGTCATCACTGACGGCCCACCGGGAGTGGGTTGTCCGGTGATCGCCTCGGTGGGCGGTGCCACCAGTGTCGTGATCGTTGCCGAGCCCACGGTTTCCGGAATTCACGATATGGCCCGGGCCATCGAACTGTGCCAGCACTTCAAAGTGCCGGTGATGGTCTGTATCAATAAATATGACCTCAATCTGGAAAACAGTGCTACGATCGAGAAAATGGCGCGTGAAAGCGACCTGCCGGTAGTTGGCCGGGTTCCCTTTGATCCGGCGTTTACCCGGGCGATGGTGCAGGGCCTGACCTTGGTGGAGTTCGATGCCGAGGGCGATGCCGCCGCGCACCTGCGACAGGTCTGGAACACCATTATGCAAGTACCGGCCATGACGGCCGCTTAAACGACAACCGATTTGGAAAGGAGTACCACGTATCATGGAAAACGGAAGAATTGCAGTCCCTTCGATGGATTTGGGGGGGCTTGACGGAATGCGGGCCGGCCATTTTGGTCATTGTGACGTTTTTACCCTGATTGATGTGAAGGATGGGGCCATCGAGAAGGTTTCCACCCTTGCCAACGAAGCTCATGTGCAGGGCGGCTGCATGGTCCCGGTGAACCTTTTGGCATCCAACAGCGTCAACGCGCTGATCGTGGGGGGGATCGGCATGCGGCCGTTGGCGGGATTCCGCCAGGTCGGCATCGATGTTTACCATGACGACCAGCGTCCGCAGATCCGGCCGGTGGTGGAAGACCTGATTGCCGGCAAACTGGCCATGATCACCAACGACCAGGTGTGCGGCGGTGGCGGCGGCGCCAACTGATCATCAACCGAAGAAAGGCGAACCGATGAAGATTGCGGTAACATCCACAGGAACAGATCTGGACGCCCCGGTGGATCCCCGGTTCGGGCGGGCAGCCTATATACTGATTGTGGACAGCGATACCCTTGATGTGGAAGTGCTGGATAATGCGGAGAATGTCAATGCATTCAAGGGGGCCGGAATTCAGGCGGCCACCATGATCAGTGACAAAAAGGCGGACGTGTTGTTGACCGGATACTGCGGTCCCAATGCATTCAAGACCCTGGAAGCGGCGCAGATCCGGGTCGCCAGCGATGTCAGCGGGACCGTGCGCGAGGCTGTTGCGGCCGCGGCCGCCGATCAGCTGACGTTCTCGTCCGCACCCAATGCCGAGGGCCACTGGTAGCCCGACAGGCGATTTGATGTATGTGTAAACGGCAGTGCCCCCCGTCCATGGGGGCGAAACGGGCACTGCCGCCACCCAAGGAGGTGACCCATGCCAAACAAAGACGGAAGCGGCCCCTGTGGCAACCGGCCCGGTAAAGGGCAGGGGGGCTGTGGGGCCGGAAAAGGGTCCAAGGGCGGTGGTCGTGGCGGTGGAAAAGGACGCTGCGGTGGCCAGGGGGCCGGCGGTGCTGGGAAAAACAGCGCCGGTGGCTCGCCGGGTAAGGCATGATTCTCCTAATGACGGAAGAAATGCCGCCGACCATCGGTGAAGACGAGTAAGGACTTTCTCATTCCCATCAATCATGCAGTCTGCGGCGGCACCTTGAGACGATTCAGGAGGCGGTTTGTCTTCATCAACGGCCGGAACAATTTCAATCGTTGCTCATGTGTGCTGCCGCAATGACAAGTCTGTCTTTTTGTGACCTGGATCGCCTTTTTTCGTTTGTGTACCCCCTCGTGAGGCGATTGCATGGCCCTTTCCGCTACCCATCTCCGGTTCGCCGCAACCCTGCTCAGGTGGCTGCCCGTCACTGACCGGCCGGCCTATTTCTCCGGCACCCTCTATCCGGACAGCCGCTGGGTGAGCGGCCTTGCCCGTGAGAAGACCCATGCTGACCGGTTCCTCAATCCCGATTTTGCAGTGGATGATTTTTCCCTGGGGTGGCACGTTCACTGTGTCTGTGACCGGATCCAGGGGCAGATCCATCAGGACCTGCTCGGTGATCTGTCCATGTTAACCGATTCTGAGCGCTGGGTGCGGCTATCGGCCGCCAAGGTCATCCAGGATGGGTTTGATGCGGCCAAGGGTGACCTGGCGCAACAGCTGGCCCTTTTGGTCGATGGTTTGGCGCCCAACGGCGAACCCCCTGGATCTGTCGCGGACTATTTTGGGTTTGTTCGCCGCGCGTACCGTGGGTGCACAGCCAGGACGCCGGCCGACTATGCCCGCTTGTGGGCCGATGTGGGCCTTGACCCGACGATGATTACCCGGATCGAGGATGCGGTGGCGTGCATGCAGGCCAACCCGGTGCTTGTGGACGCGTTGGTGGCGAGTTTCGACCGCATGGTCTCCCGCTGGATCGAGCAATATGGGAACGATGGACGGGGAAAATGGTTCAGATAGAAAAACAATGCAACGATATCCGTGTGGAGAGCTGGTGCGAACTGTGCGATCGTCTCTACGATTATTCCTGGCAGGACACGCTGAAGCGGTTTCGCTCCAACTTTGCCTTCCGGGGGCTGTCGGACTGCAGCTACGATCTGAAGACCAGTTTTACCCGCCGCTGTGGAGCCAACTCCCACTTGGAGTATCACCTTTTGCGCAACTTCAGCAAATATGCCGAAGTGCCTTGGACCGGTGACAACGCCTCCAACTGGCGCTGGCTGACCGTTGCCCAGCATCACGGCCTGCCCACACGCCTGCTCGACTGGACCTATTCGCCGTTTGTCGCGGCCCATTTTGCCACGGCCGACACGGACCGTTTCGACAGTGACGGCGTCATCTGGTTTGCCGATTACGTGAAAATCAACAAGCTGCTGCCATCACCGCTGGCCGACGAACTGGTGGACCACGGTGCCAACGCGTTTACCCTTGAAATGCTCGAACATGCCCTGGGGGATATCAAAGGCTTCGATGCCCTCGGGGACGATCTGGTGCTTTTTTTCGAGCCGCCTTCCATCGACGGCCGCATCGTCAACCAATTTGCCTTTTTCTCGGTCATGTCCAGCCCGACGGCCAAACTGGACCAGTGGCTGTTGAAACACCCCGATCTTTTCGGGCGGATCGTCATTCCTAAGGCGCTGAAGTGGGAGATCCGGGACAAACTCGACCAAGCCAACATCACCGAACGAACCCTGTTTCCGGGGCTCGATGGGCTGGCTTCATGGCTCAAGCGCCATTACACCCCGCGGTCGTAACCGTTTGGGTGTGATATCCGTTTGACAATCTCAGGAGATCGGCTTTTAATGAGACTATAGCCCTTTTGCCGTCGCCCTTGCGCTACCGGTGACGTTCCATTTTACGGCTGAACCGCTTCCTACCCCGCCTGCTGTATGGTGCGCGAGCCGCATTCCCGGCGGTCGCTTTGGGCGAACCGGCATTGCCCACCCACCCGCAACCCAAAGGAGGCTTTCATGAGCGTTAAAGTTCTCATTACCCGCACGGTTCCCGCCGACAAGGGCAGGGATATGTTGCCACTCTTCCGGGAAATGCGATCATTGGCCACGGCCCAGGCCGGCTACATTTCCGGTGAGACCTTGAAAAGCCACGACCGGCCGGATGTTTTTCTGGTGATCAGTACCTGGGAATCCGCCGCTGACTGGGAAGCGTGGCTGCTGAGCAAGGAGCGCCAGGCCATTCAGGTAAAGATAGACGCCCTGCTGGGGGGAAAAACCCAGTATGAACTGTTCGACTATCGCCTGCGGGCCTGATCGTTGATCTGAACAACCTGATTGACCGGTCAACCCCAAAGCGGACAACCGTTTGGTCCTTTTTTTGCGCGGGATGGCATGACAATCCAGGAAAACCGCGTGGCAGGATTCCGGGTGTGCTTGCCAAGTGGATAATTACGCTTATTATTATGGGCCTACCCCATATCCCCCATGGAAAGGACCGACGGTGATGGCCGGGAGTGTCAACGATAAGTCGCGAAAAACTGTGGAACTGCATTTTGCGCATACCAACGGCCCGGTGGACGATGCCATCGACCAGCTGATGGACCGGGTGGGCGGTATCGCCCACCCGGATATTGTGCGCGAGATCATTCTTGCCGGGCTGAAGGCCGGTCAGGAGAACACCGGCCGTATGGACCTGAAGCTGATGAATACCTCCATGAAGGAGATGCGTTTCACGGCCAAGGTTTTCGGCCCCTACCGGTCCGTGCGCAAGGTGACCGTGTTTGGCTCGGCACGTGTTCGTGCCGGTGCCCCCTTGTACCAGATGGCCCATGACTTGGGGAAAAAGCTGGCCGAGGCCGGATTCATGGTGATCACCGGCGGCGGACCCGGTATCATGCAGGCTACCAACGAGGGGGCCGGCCCGGAGCACTCCTTCGGCGTCAACATCCGGCTGCCCTTCGAGCAGAAACCCAACCCCGTGCTGATCGGCAATCCCCGCTACATTACCTATAAATATTTTTTCAACCGTAAGGTCGCCTTTTTGAAGGAGGCCCATGCCGTGGTGCTTTTTCCCGGTGGTTTCGGTACCATGGACGAAGCCATGGAGTCCATCACCTTGCTGCAGACCGGCAAGCGCTACCCCTTGCCCCTGATTCTGGTCGATACGCCCGATGGCACCTATTGGGAACGGCTTTTCGGGTTTCTCGAAAAAGAGCTGTCTGCCCGCGGCTACATTTCCCGTGACGATTTCGGCTTTATCGATCGAGTCACCCGGCCCGAGGCGGCTGTCGAACGAATCCGCAACTTCTACTCCCGTTACCACAGCCTGCGCTACGTGGATGAGCAGTTGGTGATCCGCCTGGCAAGCCCCTTGACGGAAAGCGATCGCCAACGCCTGCAGGATGAATTCACCGACATCCTGACCCCCGGCGGTGCCATGCGCCTGTCCGGCGCGCTTGAGGAAGAGGAGAACGAGACGGAGCTGGCCCGTTTGCCCCGCCTGGTGGTGGATTTCAACAACCGGGATTTCGGCCGCCTGCGGCAATTGGTCAACGCCATCAACGCCTGCTGAGGGTGATGGGGGCGGGGGCATTCCCGCAAAAAATGGCGCTCCACCAGTTCCTTGAAGACCGGCGTGCCGGCGGCAGCACAGAATAAACACATTTCTTAAATACGCCGCTAACATAACGATGGTTTGCAGGACCATCCAATAAACGGGATGGTCGTATTTCTTCGCCTTTTGATGATGGGGACTTTGCTGCCCGGATACGGTAACAGAGAGCCTGAACATGGTGCCATGCACCATGCGCGGGCTTTTTTTATGGGCGGATGAAAGGAGACATCCCTGAATGAACGGATTTAAAATAGATTCAACACCGGAGGGCAGGAAATGAATTCGTGGCAACGGGTGCGAAGTGGGTCGTCCATTCTATGCGGGGTGCTGGCTGCCCTGGCCCTGATTATGATTAACGGCGTTGCAGCAGGAGAAATGGCCGACCCTCATCATGGATGGCTTTTTAATACCCCCAAAATCCATCAGCCGGAGACAATTGATGAGATATTGTCATCCGGCGATTCAACCGCCCGTGTGATTGTCCATTTTCAGGTGTCGGCCCTGGCCGATGGCCCTTCTCTTGCTACGATCCCACAGCGCGAAAAGGTGCGAAGTGAAATTCGATCCGTTCGCAGAACCGTCATCGATCGTTTCGGATCCGACAGCATAAAGGTGCAGCGAGAGTTTGATTACCTCCCTGCCATGGCGGTCACAGTGGACGCGGACGGGCTCCGGCGCCTGGCGGAAGATGCGGACATTGTAAGGATCGAGCCGGATCGTCTGCTAAAGGCGCATACCACCCAGGGCATCGCTTTGATGCAGGCCGCGGACCTGCGCAATGTCTATGGCGGTGAAGGCGTGGCCATTGCCATCTGCGATACCGGTATCGACTATACCCATTCGCGCCTCGGTGGCGGAACTTTTCCCAACGACAAGGTGATCGGCGGATACGACTTCGGCGATGGAGACGATGATCCCATGGACAGCAACGGCCACGGCACCCATTGTGCCGGCATTGCCGCCGGCGACACGCCCGCAAGCGGTGATTATGGCGGTGGCGTTGCGCCCGAGGCCCGCCTGTACGCCCTGAAGATTTCATCCGGCGCCTCCGGTAGCGCCAACATGTCGGACATGATTGCCGCCTGGCAATGGTGCATCACCCATCAGAACGACGATCCGGGCAACCCCATCCGCGTGATCAGCACCAGTTTCGGCGGTGGCGGATACACGGACACCTGCGACAGCATTGTCCCGGCCATGGCCCAGGCAGCGGCCAACGCCGTCAGTGCCGGTATCACCCTGCTGGCCTCTTCGGGAAATGACGGCTACTGCGACCAGATTGCCTGGCCGGCCTGTATCTCAGATGTCGTTTCGGTCGGAGCACTTTATGATGCCAGCCTCGGCGGTCTGGGATTTTGCGTGGACGCCTCCTCCTGCGCCGATCATCTGGAGAGCTGCGCCAGCTGTTCCACCGGTACCGTGGCCTGGGCCTATTCAACGGCAGCCGACCAGGTGGCGACCTACTCCAATGTTTCCGATTGCCTGGATCTGTTCGCCCCGTCCCACAATGCCACCACCACCGATATCGACGAGGGCTTTGTGGATGATTTCGGCGGCACATCGGCCGCCTGCCCCTATGCGGCCGGCCTGGTCGCGCTCATCCAAAGTGCGACAATGGAATCCACTGCAAGTTTTCTCACGCCAACCGAAGTCAAGGCGCGGCTCGTTGACTACGGTGACGACATTACCTATTCACCGGCCGACATCACCAAACCCCGGCCGAACTTGTATGCGACGGACATCGATGGCGATGGCATGCCCGCCGGTTGGGAGGCAGACTACTTTTCCGGCATCGAACGTGACGGCAGCGGCGACTATGACGATGACGGCCTCACTGACCTGGAAGAGTACCAGGCCGACACTCTGCCGGACGATGCGGATAGCGACGATGACGGGTATGACGATGGCGACGAGATGGCTGCCGGAACCGATCCGCTTTCCGCCACATCCTACCCGGTGGCGGTAGCGGCCCTTCAGCCGCCCATCCTGGTGCTGGCGGCGGTTTTGCTGGCCCTGATAATCGCCAACCGCTAGGAAAACGGCGGCAGGGCAAATAGTTCGGTGGCTGTCCAGAAAATGGATGGGCACGGAACAATGGTTTTCTAACCGATCGCTTATCAACCCCTAACAAATCGAAGGTAAAAAAAATGTCACGTTAAAGCCAAACCCCGGGCGACCGGGGGACGGAAAACCACGGGTCTCATTGAGATCGCCGGGTTGCCGAAACGGTAAACGAAGGGACCTTCGCTGACCGCCACGGCATCAGGAAGCCCGAACCATGAGCAGACGCTCCAGGTTCGGGCTTTTGTTTTGGCTCTTATACTAATTTTACTATGGAGAAAGGATGTTGAAAATGAAACGGATCGTATCTTTGTTGGCTGTCGTTTTAGTGGTTGGCGTGGTTACTACCGCTCAGGCGGATCTTATTGCCTACACCTCTTTCGAGGAACCCTCTACGGGCTTGCAGTACACGGATACCGGTGATGCGGGAACCGACCATGCCCTTGCCAGCAACAGCGGCGAGATGGTTGTGAATTACACCAGCACCGGCGGAGAGCTTGGCTTTTCAAGCTACTATACCAACACCCGCGGTGATGTCGGTCTGACGGATGGCGACTATGTGGGTGTTACAACTTACACGCCTACCACTTCAACATCATATACTGACGGTACCCAGGGCTTCGAGATGCAGGATGCAGACGGTATGATGACCCTCACCTTGGATACGGTCGATCTGACGGGTTACACGGACACCAGCGTCTCCCTGGACCTGTTCGTAGCGGAAACCGGTTGGGAAAGCACCAGCAGCGCTTTTGATATCATCCAGGCCTACCTTACCATGAACGATGGTACGGTAATCGACCTGCTGAACACCACGGGCAGCGACATCGACGACCTCGGCATCGAGGGGTACTGGATGACATTGACCGAAGATCTGAGCGGTTATACCAGCGCCACCCTCTCCATCTCACTGGATTCCAACGCTGCCACTGAGGCCATTTACGTCGATAACATTGCCTTTGAAGGTTCTCCCGTCCCCGTCCCCGCCGCCATCTGGCTGTTGGGCTCCGGCCTGCTGGGCCTGATCGGCATTCGAAGAAGAAACGCATAATCGAGAAACGTCTTTTATCCTCCTTACCCGATGGGCCGGCGGCCGTCCGCTTCCGCCGGCCCTTTTTTTACAACCCTACAAAAAACGAGGTGGTTGCGTAGGAGCGGCTTCCAGCCGCGATCCTCTCAATAGATTCGTGGCTGGAAGCCGCTCCTAGGAAAAGTCCCCCTGACCCAAAAGGCTGGCCCCAACAACCCAATGAGGTGAATCCATGCGCTATCTCCAGTTTTTATTGCTCTGTTCATCCCTGTTTCTATTACCTTTTTCAACTTTTGCCATAGCCGGGCAGGTGGACATCGGCTCGACCGCCGACGCTCAGGTGGTCGAGGGGTATTCATCGATCAATTATGGCAGTCAAACCTCTATGTACGTGGGCAGCGGCTCCAGCAGCTATGGGGACGAGCGCATCTGGGTCAAGTTCGACCTGGAGGGGCAGCTTCCCGACGGTGCCACCATCACCTCCGCCAAGCTGCTGCTTTACTGCTGGCGCTCCGACGGCCCCACCACCATCGCGGCCACGGCCCACGCGGCCACGGACGGATGGACCGAAACCGGCATCACCTGGGACGATCAGCCATCCTTCACCACCACGTCCCTGGACAGCCAGACCTTGACGGCCGGCGATGAGGATCGCTGGTTCACCTGGGACATCACCAGCCACGTGCAGACCGAATACGCCGGGGACGGCATCGTCAGCGTGGTGGTCAAGGCCAATCCGGAAGATCAAAGCAGCGCCAGCAGTTACGGGTTTGACGGCAAGGAGTACTCCTCCTCCATTGCGCCCCGCCTGCGCATCGAATACGAAGGCGAATGGCCCCAGACCAACAACTTCAAGATTTTCCACGTCAACGACGCCCATTCGCGTCTGGTGCCCCACGATTTCGACTTCCCGGGACAGGACGATTTTCCGGTTCTGGAAAAGGCGGGCGGCGCGGCTTACCTTGCCGCCAAGATGCTGGAATTGAAGGCGGCCAACCCCGACTCCCTGATCGTTGACGCCGGCGACGTTTCCGAAGGCAGCCCGCTTGGCGATCTGCGCGGCAACGGTGGGGCCCTGGATTTCTTCAACGCGTTGGACACGGAACTGAAGGCCCTGGGCGGCCGAGGCATCGACGCCATGGTGGTGGGCAACCATGACGTGCGCTTCCAAAGTTACATCACCAACATGGAAAACGCCAGCTTTCCGATCATTTCCATGAACATCTGCCAGGAAGGCACCCAGACGCCTTATTTTGATGCCTATACGATTGTTACCCTGGGCAACGGGGTCAAGGTGGGTATCCTGGGATACACCACCGACGAATCCTCCTACCTTGGCGAGGAAACCGAGGACCTTCTCGACGTGGTCACGGCGGTCTGGGACGATGACGATTCCAGCACCATCAATATCAAGGATTACGTGAACACGCTTCGTACCACGGAAGGCTGCGATGTGGTGGTCCTCTTGTCTCATATTGGTCACAGCCGCATCGTATCGGGCAGTGATGCCCTGATCGAAGACTCGGGAGGCGTCGATCCTCCCGAAGTAGTCGTGGCGGGACACTGGCACACCTGGGACGAGAAGGCCTGGCAGCCCGCCCAGCTCAACTACAAGACCACCCTGGTGGAAGCGGCTTCCTACCTGCAGTATATCGGCGAGTTGGAAGTGACCGGGGACGGCAAGTATGTCGACGCCACCAAGCACGCCATCCGTAGCGACGAAATCACCCCCAACGCGGCCGTTGCCACCGTGATCGATAATCTGGTCGCGGAATACAACGCCAACTCCCCCACTTACGGTCTCGACCAGGTCATCGGCTATTCGGCCACCGACCTGACCATGGACAAGGACAAATGGTGGACGGTGAGCGAATACCCCTGGAACGCCACCAATGCGGTCGGCGCCTGGATTACCGACGCCATGGCCTGGAAACTGAACGCAAACGGAATTACCGTCGATCTGGCCATCCAGACGGGCGGCAGCATCCGCCGGGACGTTCCCAAGGGAGAAATTACCTATACTGAAATCTACGAGGCTTACCCCTGGCAGGATGACGAAATGGTCCAGGTGCAGATGACCGGCCAGCAGATCTGGGATTTCATCCAGGCGGATTACTGCGGCACGTCCATTTCCGACGGCTGGAAGGTGACCGCCGAGGACGGCACCATCACCGGGATCACCTATAATGGATCGGATATCGGCCTCTCCACCTCCTACCACGTGATCATCAGCGACTACATGGTGGCGCACGAGGGGGACATCTCATTTTCCAATACGAATTACACGGGCTATTCCATCCGTCAGTCGGTGATCGATTTTACCGCGCAGTACACCGAAGCCAGCCCCATGTATCCGAACGGAATCGAAGACCGATACGATCTGGATACGGAACTGGCCGGCGGTTTCAAAGCCGTTGTGCTGTTCGTTGCCGATTCGGAAAACCAGCCCTACCACGAGGACGGCTTCATCCGTCTGCTCTCCGCCACCGACGAAACCCTTCTGCGCCGGGGAAAATACGGATTGAGCGATCTGGTCAACTCCGACGGTTCCATCAACAAGGATCATCAGTTTTCGGAAACCATGCTCTACCGCGGGCATCTGGGATTTCTGGATGGGAAATATCGGCATGGGGACATCATCGAGGTCTGGGGTGAAGGCGGATTCTACGAGGGCGTGCCGGAGTTTGTCAGTGAGGAAGGCGTCGTTTCGGACGGGGTCGAACTCAAGGTTGTCGACCATGACGAAAGCCTGGCTTTGCCCGAGGTCATGTCGGGCTTCGCCGCTTTCTGGGACGAATGGCACGAAAACCATTATGTAAAGCTCTACGTGCAAAAGACCGGCGACAATACGGTGGCGGATGCCGACGGCGAAACACAGACCATCTACCAGGCCGACGCTTACGATACCAAGACCCTGCCCGGCAACGTGGGCGACGTTCTGGAACTCACCGGCGTGCAGACGACGGAGGACTACACCGGTCGTCGGTTCCGCTGCCACACGGCAGCAATGGCCTCCGACCAGGGGGTCACGAGCTATCCGGCTAATAGCTCTGTGGATGCCATCAGCTCGGCCGAGACAAGCGCTTCCTCGATTACACTGACGGCCACTGCTTCCGATGTCGGCGCTGCCAGTAGCGGTACGGTGGTTGTGACGCCCACGGACGACAGCTATGTTGTCGAGGGATCCCCGAGTTCCAACAAAGGGTCCAAAACGAGCATGTACATACAGAGTTCTGCCAGTAGTAATGATCGCATCTGGATGAAGTTCGATCTGGGCGGCCAAGTACCGACCGGTGCCACCGTGACCGCTGCCACCTTAAGCATGTATCAATGGTACCCCTCCGGACAGGGCGCCGATATGGATGCTTCTGTATATGGAAGTTCCGATAATGACTGGGATGAGGATTCCATCACCTGGAACAATCAACCCTCCTGGGAGTCCGCCGCCGATGACACCGCCACCCTCGAAGAAGGAGAAAAGGCCTGGTATGAATGGGGCGTGGCAACCTACGTTCAGACCGAGGTCGCGAGCGGCGACGATATCATCTCCTTCGTGGTCAAGCCTGCAACCGAAGATGCCGGCACCACATCCTTCTATGTTTTCTATGGCAAGGAGTTCACTTCATCCTACGCGCCGTCACTGGAAGTCTCTTACGAAATCGCGGCGGGCAGCCAGGAGGATGCCCAACCGGTCAGCGTGGCCTTTTACTATCGCTATTCCGCGGATAGTGTGACCTGGGGCGCGTGGACGGCCATCGGCACGGACGGGGATTCGTCTGACGATTGGTCGCTCGGCTTCAGCTACGGGGACGGGTACGGTTACTACGAATTCTACTCCGTAGCCACCGACGAGGACGGTAACGTCGAGGACGCGCCGGTACGGGCTGATGCATCGGTCCGTTACGTCTCCGGGTCGAACACCGCGGCCAGCGTGACCCCGGTTTCGAGCATCGCCGACGGAACAACCGACGTGGATGGCAATGTCTGGTTGAGCGTGACCGTTGCCGACAGTGACAACGATACGGTAGGGGTGTGCTTTTATACTGCCAGCGGGGAAGAAATCGACTGCGTGGAAAACGTGGCCTCCGGCCAGACCGCATCGGTGGCCTGGACCGGCCTGGACGAGGCAACCGCATACGGCTGGTATGCGGTTGTCGATGACGGAACGGAAACGGCCCCATCCGAGACCTGGTCCTTTAGCACGACCAACAGCGCACCTTCGGTGACGAGCGGTTCCTCCGATCCGGGTACGACACAAGCCACCCTTACCGTGACCGTCAGCGATACGGACAGCAACCAATCCCTGGATGTCTATTTTTATGACGGCGCCGGCACCCTGATCGGTTCCCAGACAGACGTTGATTCGGGCGAAAGTGCCAGTGTCCTTTGGGATGGCCTGACCGCCAACACCGAATACAGTTGGTACGTAGAGGTCTACGACGGAATGGAGACCGTTATTTCCGACACCTGGACCTTTACCACGGCGGCGGGTACGTCCATACCGGCGGTCCCGGCCATGGACGTTTTCGGCATGCTGGCGACAACTGCTTCCCTGTTGCTGGCGGGCGCCGTTTGGATCAGGCGTCAGCAGTCTTAGTATACAAGACTGGGGATCAGTGGCCAAAAGGGGCGCTGCAGGTGAGCGTCGACGGGAAGACCTTGCCCGGGTTGAGAATCCCGTTGGGGTCCAGCAGCCCCTTGATCTGCCGCATCAGGTTCAGGGTGGGCGCGTCGAGGTTCCAGCCGATTTGGTTGCGCTTGATCAGCCCGATGCCGTGTTCGGCGGCGATGCGTCCCTCCAGGGCGATGGCGTCCTTGAGGATCGCCGCCCGGGCCTGTGTGAGCGCTTCGTGGGGCGTGTTTTTGTCGTGTGGCGCCAGGCTGACGTGGATATTGCCGTCACCGGCATGACCGAAACAGACGATGAACGCACCGGTTTCCTTGGCAATGTCATCGATGCGCCGCACCATCTTGGGTACCCGGGCGATGGGAACGGCGATATCTTCCTCTTCCCAGCGGGGCCACACCAGCCCCAGCGCGGCGTGGATGGCGCGTCGCGATTGCCACAGGCGCTCCTGGTCGGCCACATCCCTGGCTACGTCCACGCTGAGGGCGCGGTTGGCCGTGCATACCGCCTGGACCCGTTTGATGCCGGTCTCGATCGCATGGGGGGTGCCGTCCACTTCGATGAGCAGCACCGCTTCGGCATCAACGGGCAATCCGGTATCCTGGTATTGGGTCACCGCCCGGATGCAGTGCTTGTCCATGAATTCCATGGTGGTGGGGATGATGCCCGACTTGATCACATCGGCGATGGTCTGGGCCGCCGCTTCCATGGCGCCGAAGGCGGCCAGCAGGGTCTGCTTGCCCTCCGGCAGGGGCAGCAGCTTGAGCACGGCCCGGGTGATCACCCCGAGGGTTCCCTCCGAGCCCACGAAGAGACGGGTCAGGTCGTAGCCGACCACATCCTTGATGCAGCGTGAACCGGTGTGGATGATCTCGCCATTGGCCAGCACCACTTCCAGCCCCATGACGAAGTCTTTGGTGACGCCGTACTTCACCGCCCGCATGCCACCGGCATTTTCGGCCAGGTTGCCACCAATCGTACAAATATCCATACTCGCCGGATCGGGGGGATAGAACAGCCCCTTGGCCTCCACGGCGGCATGCAGCCGGGCGGTGATCACCCCCGGCTGGACGATGGCCTGAAGATTGTCGGTATCCACGCTGATGATCCGGTTCATGCGGTTCATGGTCATGACGATGCCGCCGGAAAGGGGAACGGCGCCGCCGGTCAGACCGCTGCCGGCCCCCCGGGGAACGATGGGGATGCGGTGGGTGTTGGCGATGGCCAGGATTTCGGAGACCGCTTCGGCCGTTTCCGGAAAGGCCACCGCCTCGGGCAGGCAGGCCCCCTCGCTGGCATCGAAGGCGTAGGTCAGGCAGTCTTCTCTCTCTTCCAGGAAATTCTCCGGTCCGAGCAGTTGGCGCAATTGGCGTCTGGCGTTGTCTTGCATGGGGTAATTTTTTCTCTTCTGACTCGTCTTTTCCGGATGTCGCCGGCCTTGGACCGGTTGGCGGCTATCGCGTTGCGGTTTCCGGGTTTTCCAGCCCCGGCGTTTCAAATCGTTTGCCCACATGGTGCAGGACGATGCTGGCCAGTCCCACGACCACCAGGTAGATGAGGGCCACGATAATATACGTGGAGATGGGCGCGAAGGTGCGGCTGGAAATAATTTTGGCCTTGCCCATCAGGTCGGGCACGGCGATGAGGAAAACCACCGCCGTATATTTGATGATGGCGATCATCTCGTTGGACCAGGACGGCAGGACCAGCCGCAGGGCCTGGGGCAGGATGATGTGGCGGATGGCCGTCAGCCGGCTCATACCGATAGCCCGGGCCGCGGTCATCTGGCCGCTACCCACGGCCTGAAGGGCGCCGCGCAGGTATTCGGCCTGATAGGCACCACTGTTGAGCCCCAGGGTCAGGTAGGCCGCGGCAAGCCGTGAAAAGGTCAGCCCCAGGTCGGGAAGGCCGTAGTAAACCACGAAGAGCTGGACCAGCAGGGGCGTTCCGCGGAACAGGTTGATGTAAGCGCCGGCCAGGCGCCGCAGCCAGACACTGCCGTAAACACGCAAAAGGGCGACCGGCAGGCCGACCACCAGGCCGATGAGAAGTGCGCCGCCGGCGATCTTAAGCGTGACCCCGGTGCCCTGGATCAGGTCGGGAAGGACCTTTTGGCAGAATGCGAAAAACTCACCGATGGGCATGCCGTTATTCTCCCGCCATCATGATGGGGCCCCGTCGATGGCCGCCGGAAGCTCTCCACCGCCATGGGCGCGCCTGATCGTGGAGAGAAACTGCCGGGCGCGCTCCGTCCGGGGATGGTTGAAAAACGACGCCGGCGCCCCCTCCTCGACAATGTGGCCGCCCTCCATGAATATGATGCGATGGGCCACCTCGCGGGCAAAGCCCATCTCGTGGGTCACCACCAGCATGGTCATGCCCTCGGTGGCCAGTTTCTGCATGACGCCGAGCACCTCGCCGGTCAATTCCGGGTCGAGGGCCGAGGTGGGTTCGTCAAAGAGCATGATGGCCGGGTCCATGCCCAGGGCCCGGGCAATGGCCACGCGCTGTTTCTGCCCGCCGGAAAGCTGGGCCGGGTATTTTGGCGCATGCTCGACCATACCCACGCGTTCCAGTTCGAAAAATCCCTTACGGCGGGCGTCGTCACGCTTCATGCCCAGCACCTGGGTCAGGCCGATGGTCACATTGTCCAGGGCCGTGAGATGGTTGAAGAGGTTGAATTCCTGGAAGACCATACCGATCTGCTGCCGCACGCGGTTGACGTTGACGCCGGGGGCGGTGATCGTTTCATCGGCCAGCCGGATCTGCCCGGCAGTGGGGCGGGTGAGCAGGTTGATGCATTGCAGCAGGGTGCTTTTGCCGGTACCGCTGGGGCCGACGACGACAATGACCTCCTTGGGCCGCACCGCCAGGGAAATGCCTTTGATGATCGTTGTCTCGCCAAAGGATTTGTGCAGGTCGGTGATTTCGAGGATCGCTTTTTCAGGCATCGGGCGCTTTCTACTGGATGATTTTATAGCGGCGCTCCAGGCTCCCCAGAAGGCGGCTGGCCACAAGAGTGAAAACGAGATAAAAGGCCGCCGCGGTACCGAAGGCCAGAAACGGCTCCAGGGTGCGGGCGCTGACCCACTGGGCCCGCCGCAGCAGTTCTGGTACTCCGATCACGTAGACCAGGGTGGAATCCTTGAGCACCAGGGTGAACTCGTTGACCCAGGCCGGTATGGCGATGCGGATGGCCTGGGGCAGGATGATGCTGCGGATGGCGGTGAAACGGCCCATGCCGATGGCCCGGGCGGCGATCATCTGGCCCGGCGGCACCGAGAGGATCGCCCCGCGGAAAATTTCGGACTGGTAGGCCCCGCTGGCCACACCCAGGGCGATGGCGCCGGAGAGAAAGGGGGACAGGTCGACCAGTTCGGCAATCACGAAATAGAGGATGAAGATGATCACCACCACCGGTACGGCGCGCACCGCCATGCTGTAGGCCGCCGCCAGCGGACGCAGAAACGGACCGCCGTAGATCCGCATCACGGCCATCAGGGTTCCGATGAAAAACCCGATGGCCAGCGCAATGAGGGTAACGGAGACCGTGATGCCCAACCCGGGAACCAGGTAGTGCAGGATGGTTAAAAATGTTTGGGGCAGTTCATGCATCGTCGATCCATTCTATGGATACCAAATGAATACGGACGCCCAAGCCCCTTCGACGGGCTTGGACGTCCGTGTCATTGCTTTGGATCTGACAATCAATCGATACCGAAGGCCTTCTTCTGCTGGTCGATCCAGCCGTCCTGCTGGAGTTGGCCGATCACACGGTCCAGTTCGGCCTTGAGGGCGGTTTCACCTTCGGGCAGGGCCAGGCATTGGCCGGCGGCCACGGTTTCCGTGGTCACCAGGGCAATCTTCAGCTTGTCCATTTTGGCGGCCAGGTCCTTGGCCGGTTTGTATTGGATGAGCAACAGGTCGATCCGTCCGGCGGCCAGGTCCAGACCGGCGTTGTCCACCCGTTCATACTGAAACAGATCCTCCTCGGGAGTCAGGCCGGTTTCGACCAGATTTTTGCGGATCCAGGTCTCCTGGATGGTTCCGGTCTGGGTGCCGATTTTCCGTCCGGCGGCGTCCTTGGGCGTGGTCATCTGGACGTCGGCCTTGGTGGAGGTGACAAAGGCATCCTTGACGAAGTTATACGGAATAGAGAAGTCGACGGTTTTGTCCCGCTCGGCAGTTCCCTGCATGGCGGCGGCCACCAGGTCGATCTTTTTGTTCTGCACGGCGGCGATCAGGGTGTCGAAGCCCATATCCTTGATTTCCACCTCGACCCCCATGCGTTTGGCGACTTCGCGGACCAGCGCCATGTCAAAACCGACGAATTTGCCGCTGTCGTCAACGGATTCGTAAGGCGGGTAGTCGGCTGACGTGCCGACAATCAGCTTTCCGCGCGCCTTGATGACGTTGAGCTGATCGTCTGCCAGCGCCGGCGTTGTACCGGCCACGATCAGCATTACCATTGCCAGTGCCATCGAAATTTCATGTAACCGTTTCATGCGACCCTTCCTTATTTAAGTTTATCCATTTCAATTAGTGCAAATTCGTGTTCCTGACAACAGCTAAATCCCCGGCGCTGTGGATCATCAATTGATGGGCCGGCCGGGAACGGATGTCGGTGCCGCCCAACGCTTCACGCGGTTTCACCGGCGGTGTGACCATCATGATGGTGGTCGGATCGAGATAAACGATCAGACCGAAATTCAGAAGATACCTTTACAAAAATTTTACGTTTTGATCTATTCACAATTCTTGTACAATCCGAAATATTGGTTTAATTTATTTGGCTTAAAACAAAGATCAAAAGAGGAGTAGAATGCCGACTTCGATTATTACCTCTACGGGGTGCTGCATCCCTTCCCATATTGTTTATAACGATCAATTCCTGGAAAATACATTTTATGATCCGGACGGACAACGGTTGGAAAAGACCAATCCGGAAATCATTCAGACCCTGTACAATATTACCGGGATCCAGCAGCGCCGCGTTATCGGCGACGAGGTCACCAACACCGATATCGCTTACGAAGCAGCGGCTCAGGCCCTGGAGGGGCATGACCGGGAGACCCTGGATTACATTATCGTGGCCCAGAATTTCGGCGATGTGCGCAACGGCAACCTGCGCACCGACATGGTGCCGACCATCGCCGCGCGGGTCAAGCACCGGCTGCGCATCAAAAATCCATATACGGTGGCCTATGATATTCCCTTCGGTTGTCCCGGTTGGCTCCAGGGCATGGTCATGGCCGACTACTACATCCGTTCCGGAGATGCCAGACGGGTACTGGTGATCGGTGCCGAAACCCTTTCACGGGTATCGGACCCCCACGATGTGGACTGCATGATTTTCGCCGACGGTGCCGGCGCCACGCTGGTGGAGGCGGGTGATACGAAGGGCGGCATCCTTTCCCATGTCACCCGCAGCGATACCTATGACAAGGCCTGGCTATTGCGGCTGGAACCCTCCTACGATCATACCCGCGATCGGGATGAACTATATATCAAAATGGACGGCCATGATATTTACAAATATGCGTTGAAGACGGTCCCGCAGGTGGTAAAGCAGGCATTGGAAAAAGCGGGGCTGGATCTTGAGGATGCCAGCAAGATTCTCATGCACCAGGCCAACGCCAAAATGGACCACGCCATCCTGACCCGTCTTTTCAAACTCTATGGTATGACATCCATCCCCGAGACAATCATGCCGATGATCATCCACTGGGCCGGCAACAGTTCCGTCGCCACCATCCCCACGTTGCTCGATCTGCTGCTGAAAGGGGAGTTGGACGGGCATCGGGTTGCCTCCGGCGATAACCTGGTTTTCGCTTCCGTTGGGGCGGGTATGAACGTCAACGCCATGGTTTATCAACTGCCTTGAGCCCACCTTTTTCCCTTCTTCCTCAAATCGACCGATTCCTTTGGGGCACCGAAGATCAGGTAAATCGGAACAACTGTTCGACAAGCTGGGACTTCATCAGGTCGCCGTCGGTGGACCCTCCTGCGTGACCATGAAAAGATCCTCGATCAGCGCGTTGATGTCGGGGTAATGCCTGCTTCCATCAAGCTCGGAAATCGCCTCGATATTGGCCAGGATATCTTCGGGCGTGGGGACGCGGCCGTTCGCTGCCAGCATTTTTCCCGGTCCGGTAACGATGGCTGCCCGGTTGAAAAAACCCAGGCCGGCGTTGTAAATATTTCCGCTTTCCGTGCAACGGTCAGAGCTCAGGTAGAGGACGATCGGTGCGACAAACTCCGGTTTGGATCGCTCGAAGCGTTCCGGCGTCATGACATCCTCGGTGAGGCGCGAGGCCGCCAGCGGCGCCACGGTATTGACCGTGATGCCGTATCTGGCCCCTTCCAGTTTCAACGCATTCATGAATCCCACCAACCCCATCTTGGCCGCGGCGTAGTTGGTCTGCCCGAAGTTGCCGTAAAGGCCGGCGGCCGAGGTGGTCATGATGATGCGCCCGTAGCCGTTGTCTCTCATGGCCCTGAATGCGGGGCGGGTAACATGGTACGCCCCGCTGAGATGGACGTTCAGAACGGCCTGCCAGTTTTCCGGTTCCATCTTGATCAGGCTTTTATCGCGCAGGATGCCGGCGTTGTTGATCAGAATATCCACTCGACCGAATGCCTCGAGGGCCGTGGCAACGATTTTCTCGCCCCCTGCGGCCGTGGCCACGCTTTCGTAACTGGCCACCGCCTGGCCGCCGGCCGCGCGGATTTCCGCCACCACCTGGTCAGCCGGGGAGGATGATCCGCTGCCGGCCCCGTCCCGGGCGCCTCCCAGGTCGTTCACGACCACCCGGGCGCCCCGGCGGGCCAGTTCCCGTGCATAGACGCGCCCCAACCCGGAACCGGCTCCGGTGATGATCGCCACCCGGTTGTCAAAGCGGATTTCGTCTTTGGGGATGTCAGCGTACTCGAATTCACCATTGTCGATGACCACCTGCCCGGTGGCCGCGTCAATGGTCCGCCAGAGCGCTTTACCGGTTGCCGTTTTCCAGATTTGGGTCTGGATGGGGATGCCCGGGTAGAGTGCTTTTGAAAACCGGCAGGCCAGGCGCCGGACCTGTTCGGGGCGCCCGGGAACCAGCGATGCGATCAGGGCCCGGCAGGCAAATCCATGGGTGCAGAGTCCATGCATGATGGGTTTGTCGAACCCGGACAGGGCCGCAAATTCGGGATCCACATGGAGATGTAAGATATCCCCGGAGAGCCGGTAAATCAGCGGCTGATCCGGTGACGGGGTGGCCTCGACCACGACATCGGGCGCACGGTCGGGAAATGCCACCGGCGGTGTTTTGCGATCCTCACCTCCGAAGCCGCCGTCCAGGCGGCTGAAAACCGTGGCCACGCTGGTAAACAGCTTGATTCCGCTGTCGTGACGGGTTTCGCTTTCGATCATCACCAGGGCGCCTTTATCCTTGCCCTTGTCGTAATAGTTGCTGATTCTGCCGTTGGTGATCAGGGTCCCGTCCGGCGGGATGGGGTTGTGGAAGATCAACTCCTGTTCGCCATGCAGCACGCCGGCCAGGTTTGCTCCGGCCGAGACGGTGGCCTGGGAAAGAAAATCAAAGATCATGGCAATGGCGAAGCTGGGAATGATCTTGAGCGATTTTTCATAGCAGTACTCCAGTTCGGAAAAACCGGCTCCGACCCCCAGCGCATAAAGGACCACGTCCTTCCATGTGTATTTCCGTTTCATGGGGCCGATGGGGCTGCCAATGGCATTCATGTTGAGTGGCATGCGGATCCCTCCTTTTTGGCAAACGTCCGCTGGTTGCGATGGGCGATATCTGTTGCCCAAGGACAATTAGGCGAGGTGCCCCTGAAAGTCAACGGCTAAGGAAATGGGCGGCATTTGCCGAAATAGGAAAGTTGTGGCCTGGCACTTTACATTTCTGGCAACGGGCTTATAATGCGGCCACTCAAATCTGAATCAAGGAGCGATTGATGATCGATAAATTCGATGTCCCCAGTGAACTGGCCGGTTCTTTCAAACGCATCGCCAGGCGGATTCCGGTGGATCTGAAAAAAGATGAGGAACTGATCAGAACCATTGTGGCCTATCTGCAGCTGGGGGGCGAGCGGCTGGCCCGGCAGGCGGTTGAAGCCGCCAAGCAGACCCTTGGGCTCGAAGTGGCCCAGCGCAAGAAAAAAGCCCGCGAGGAGGCACTTATCCGTGCTGCCGAAGCCCGGCTGGCCGCAGCGGATGGCGATGTGGACGATGACTCGGATGACGAGTATGACGAAGACGATGACGCCGATGATGATGATGATGATATAAAAGAGTACTGATCGCTTCATCCATGGCAGGGGGGCAACCATCCTGCCATGCCGGTCGCTCGCACCACGCCTCTTGACTCCGCACCTGCTTTTCTCTTTTTTTCATCAACCGTTGATTCGGATCGCCGATGGTTCCCCTATTTATCAACCTCAACCGGGAAACGGCCAATACCTACCATCTGGTTCTGTCTGCCGCCGGTATCGGTAGCCGTATTCGCAGTGCCAACAACCGTTATTATATTGATGTGCCGGAGCCGTTTGTCGATTCTGCACGGGATGCCGTCAATCGCTATCTGGCTGAAAATCCAACGCCTGTCGCGCCGGTGGATCCGCCGGATGATGCCGCGCCGCCTGTTCCCGTCAATATCTCCGGGGTTGCCGTGGCCCTGTTTCTCCTGGCGGTTCATATGGCCGTGGTGACCAGTGCCGCGCCCCAGGATTACGTGACCGTTTTCGGTGCCAGTGCCCGGCTGATCCTGTCCGGCGAGTGGTATCGCTGTGCGACGGCCCTGCTTCTGCATGCCGATGCGGCGCACCTTGCCGGCAATATGGCGGGCATGGCCCTTTTTGGCGGTGCGGTGTGCGCCATCATGGGTACGGGGGTCGGTTGGCTACTGATTCTGGCCTGCGGGATCATGGGTAATCTGATCAATGCGATCGCCTATGGGAGCGGGCACCTTTCCGTGGGGGCATCCACGTCGGTTTTCGGTGCCATCGGCCTTTTGTGTGCCATTCGCGCCATCACCGCCATGCGGACCGGCAAGGGATGGAGACCGGTTGCCGTGCTGTTGGGCAGCAGTGTGGCGCTTCTGGCATTTCTGGGTGCCGGCGAGCGCAGCGATTTGGGTGCCCATCTGTTCGGTGTACTTGCCGGCCTCGTCGCAGGGAGTATTCATGCCCTGGTGCTGGGCCATCCATCAGGCCTGCGGTTACAAGTCGCCAGTGGTATCCTTGCCGCCGCGACCCTTATGCTTGCATGGTTCCGGGGGGCCATCGGGTGACCGGGCGACGTTTTGCCTTTTTCGAATCAGAGGGGATACGGGGTCAGGCTTTCAACACCGGTTTCGGTGACCAGCAGGGTTTGCTCAAACTGGGCGGATAGAGATCCGTCGCGGGTGACCGCGGTCCAGCCGTCATCGAGAATGACCAGTTCCTTGCGGCCCAGGTTGATCATGGGTTCGATGGTGAAAACCATTCCTGGAATCAGCCGGATTCCGGTTCCGGGGGCACCATAGTGCGGAACCTGGGGGGCCTCATGGAAATCGATCCCGACACCGTGCCCCACGAATTCGCGCACCACCGAGCATCCCTGGGATTCGGCATACGTCTGGATCACATGACCGATGTCGCCGACCGTGTTGCCCGGTTTGACCATGGCAATACCTTGGGCCAGGCAGTGACGGGTGACACTGACCAGTTTACGGGCGCCCTCGCTGGGTGTGCCCACAAAAAAGGTTTTATTGGCATCGGCGTAATAGCCGTCAAGAATCGAGGTAACGTCCACATTGACGAGATCGCCATCCTTGATCACCCGCTCTCCGGGGATGCCATGGCAGATCACCTCGTTAATGCTCACGCAGACACTCTTGGGGTACCCACGATAATTTAACGGGGCCGGTTTTGCACCGTGGGCGATGGTGAATTCATGCACCAGGGTATTGATCGCATCGGTGGTGATTCCTGACTTGAGATGCGATTCCACCAGATCCAGCGTTTGGACGACCAGCTTTCCGGCTGTCCGGATCCCTTCTATCTGTTTGGGTGTTTTAATGCGGATCTGGTATTTTTTGGCGTATTGCAGGTCAGATACCTGGCTCGGTGCCGGTTTGCCCAGACAACACCGTTTGTATTTTTTACCGCTGCCGCAGGGGCAGGGGGCATTTCGGCTGATTTTCCCTGTATCCGTTTTATCTTTCACGGTTGGTTTCCTTTGTTTCCGAAACGGTCAATGTCCAAAAGAACAACTCCTGCACATGTATCTGAAAGGGTTGAAGACTGTCAAATGGTAATGCCGAAAGCCCACCCGGGCAAGCCAGTTTGCCGGTTGGTCGATGATTTCCCCAAATTTATTTGATGGGTTGCCTGTTTTTTGCTGAAACCTGGAAATCAGGCGCTTTTGGCTCTTGGAGAACGGTCCGTCCTTGTGATATGAAGCGCAGGCAATGCCATCGATTGCCGGGGTTTTGCCCGGCGCCTGTTGGGCAGACCGGACGACACGTTCCAATTGGCCATTGCCATTTGGGCGTTACCATCAATTCCACTGGCCAGAGAGGAGAGAGATGACCTTATCGGATCAGGAATGGGAACAGCGTATTTTGTGCAGTGATGGCAATTGCATCGGTATCATCGGTGCCGATGGCCGCTGCAAGGAGTGCGGGAAACCTTATGACGGCCAACTGCCCCTTCCGTCTGATGATGGCGGTGCGATCAGAGAGGATGACAATGATTCCATGACATCCCCACAGACCATCGATCCCGTTTTGACGGAGGCACTGACCACCGTTTCCGATTTTATCCGCCAGGTAACCGGCACTGCGCCGACTTCTGCGGAATTGGCCGATGCGTTGAGGCGCTATTTCGTTCTCAACGAAATCAAGGAGCACATTCTGATGGTAAGAGAGGGCGGCGATGGAGATTCCGAGACACATTAGTTAATCTTGTCTCGCAATTTTCCCGAACATTTAAATGTGACCACCCGGCGTTCATCCAGCATCATCTCATCGCCGGTTGCCGGATTGCGCCCCTTGCGCTGTTTCTTCTCTTTCACGCAGAACTTTCCGAAACCACTGACCAGCACATTCTCACCCGTCGCCAAGGACGATTTGATGATTTCCAGCAGAGTCTCAACGGTTTCGGTTGCCTTGATTTTTGTGAGTCCGGTTTGATCCTGGATATTTTCAACGATTTGCGCTTTTGTCAGACTCATTGTTGGCTTTTCCCCTTTTAATTGCTTGCACAATTTCCTGTCGGGCCTGATTTTCCGGCATCGGCTCCCGCTGATCGTTTCCGATTGATGCTAACCACCTAAATTGTAAATGATAATCATCATCCTTGATGGCCCACTTGATGTCAGGAGTTGACGCATTTGTCAAGAAAATCCGACAAATTGGAGCATTGTGCCGGAATCGCCGCGATTTTACGATGACCTTTTTCCAACAAAACTTGTCGGAACGGTTTGCCCGTCAGGGGATGTGGCCATGTCAGGTATCGGTTTGCATGTGAAAAAAAGACCTCAATGATTGTGAAATTAAGTAACTAATATTAGAACGAAATAAAATATATTGATAATGAGTAATATTCTATCTAATTGAAAATATTAAATATTTTATAATTGTTGGCCATTCTGAAATAGGAATGATTATTGCTTTTGTAAAAAAGTTCTAAAAATTTTTTACTGACCCAGCTGTTTTTTTACATTTTTCTATAGAAAGAATTGGATGAAATGGAGGCTTAATAAAATCGTTGACGGTTTATCCAGAAACCTCGTCATGGCGGGAACCGCGTTGGGTATCATTTACTGGTTTATCGAAGCGGCTGTCCATACGTACATTTTCAAAGAAGGGTCCCTTGGCTTTCAGATTTTAAGTCCCACCATCCATGAAATCTGGATGCGCATGATTGTGGCGTTGATTCTGGTCATTTTCAGCTTTTACGGGCAGATTATCATTAATCAGCGCAAGCGTGCCGAAGCTGCAGTGATCCAACGGGAAAAGGAGACAGCCCTGATCCTCGAGAATAATCCGGCCGCCATCATCCTGATTGACGTCGCGACCCGAAAAATCAGTTACGCCAACGCCAATGCCCAGAGAATGGTCAAAGCTCCAGCCAATAAAATTCTTGGTAACGCCTGCCATAAGTTCTTATGCCCTGCAGCGAAAGGCAGGTGTCCGGTGCTTGACCGGGGGCAATCCATTGATATTTCCGAACGTAAGCTGCTGACATGGGAAGGTGAGGTTATTCCCGTTTTGAAAAGTGTCGCCAGAGTCCGGTACTGTGGGCGAGAACATCTTCTGGAAGCTTTTTTTGATATCCGTGAACAGCGCCGGATGCGTCAGGACATTCGTCAGGCCCATGCAGAGATGGATCAGATTTTCCAGACAGCGTCGGTGGGCATGCGGGTGATCAATCATCAGTTTACTATCCTCAAGGTCAATCGGGCGTTTTCAGAACTCACCGGCATCGATTGTGAGAATGCGGTCGGAAAACGATGCTACGATGTCTTTGCCGGCAGCATGTGCCATACTGACGACTGCCCGTTGAAGACCATTTTGACCGGTAGAACCAAAGACCAGTTTGAAGTGAACAAAAGAAAAACCGACGGATCGTGGTTGGACTGTATCCTGACGGCGACACCGTTCAAGGATCCCAATGGCGCAATTACCGGTATTGTTGAGTCATTCAGGGACATCACCGAACTGAAGAACGCCCAGCGGGTTCTTGAATCCGAAAGGGACAAACTTCACCGAATACTTTTCCACCAACTGGAAGCAGTTGGTATTGTCAATGCCGATTTTGAATTGGAGTATCAGAACGAAGTCCTCAAGAAGCAAACGGGATGCGTGAGCGGATGTTTTTGCCATCATGTATTCCGGGGTATAAATATACCCTGTGAGCATTGTCTGATGCGCCAGGCCCTATCTACCGGAAAAATCCAGCGTTTCGAGTTCGATACCCCGGCAGGGAAGAGTTTTGAGCACACATATACACCATTTCTTGACGAGGACGGCCAGAAAAAAGCCCTGGTGTCCCGCCGGGACATCACCGAACGCAAAGCTTCAACTGCAGCGGCCATCCGTTCGGAGCACCTGGCCGCCATCGGCGAACTGGCCGCCGGGGTGGCCCATGAGATCAACAACCCCATCAACGGGATTATCAACTACGGGCAACTGCTGGTCAACAGAACCACCGACGATGACTTCCTGAACGATGTTTCGCGACGAATTATCAAAGAAAGCGATCGGATCGCCACCATCGTGAAAAGCTTGCTTTCCTTTGCCCGCCGGGACACCGAGAGAAAGGATCTGGTCAATTTAAACAACATCATTCAGGATGCGCTGACTTTGACGCATGCCCAACTGCGCAAGGACGGAATTCAGATCACCCTGGACCTGGATGAGGACTTGATGCCGTTTGCGGCCAAGGCTCAGGAACTTCAGCAGGTTTTCATGAACCTGATCAGCAACAGCCGTTATGCCTTGAATGAAAAATACAAACAGGCACATGAATCCAAACGGGTGGATATCAGCGCCCGTATGGCTACCAGCAACGGTCGGCCGGTCATACGGGCCTGTTTTACCGACTGGGGCATGGGTATCCGGTCGGATTTGATAGAAAAGATCATGCGTCCCTTCTATTCTACCAAGCCCAAGGGGAAAGGCACCGGACTAGGGTTGAGCATCAGCCATCAGATCATGAAAAACCATGGTGGAACACTCCGGTTCAGCAGTGTGGAAGGGGCATTTACCAAGGTGATCGTCGAGATCCCTGTCCATTGTGTAAACTGAATGGTAAGGCGACCATGAGTCAAAAAATTCTGGTTGTGGACGATGAAGAGAGCATCCGTTTTACGTTTGAGAGTTTTCTGAGCGAGGCCCGCTATCAAGTGACCACGGCAGCCAGCTACGACGAGGCCATTGACTTACTATCGATTGCTGATTTCGATCTCCTTTTCGTGGATATTATCATGGAGGGAAAAACCGGCATCGACTTGCTGCGTGCGGCCAAGTGCAAAGATCCCAACGCTCAAGTGATCATTATTACCGGTGCGCCCAGCGTCGGCACGGCTGCCGAGGCGGTCCGCCTTGGCGCACTCGACTATCTTACGAAACCCATCCGCCAACCGGACCTGCTCAAGGCTACCAGTCTGGCACTTCGACACAAACAGCTTTCCGATGAAAAGGATAAATACCGGTCCAACATCGACGCCATCTTCAAAAGTGTTAAAGAGGGCATCGTGACGGTTGACGAAAAAATGCGTGTGGTGGACGTCAACGTTGCTGCCGTCGCCCTCTGCGGATTTTCCCACGATGACTCACCGGGTGCATTTATCCGGACGGCGAACCGGGGATGCGGCGGTGCTTGTGTGGAAGTGCTCAAAGAGGCCTTGGAGACCCGGGAGGCAGTGGCGTTACGCCATATCGAGTGCCATCGAAAGGATAAAGTAAGGCAGATTGTCAGTGTCCAAGCCACGCCGCTGATGGATCATAGGGGGACGTTCTCTGGCTGTGTCATGGTGCTCCGAGACGAGACCCGGCTGCTTGATCTTGAGAAACATGCGGGCAAAAATAGCGCGCTTGACCGCATTGTCGGCACGAGTACTTCCATGAAACAGGTCAAGGAACTGATCCGAGCGTTGTCCGATGTCCAGACCACCGTGCTGGTCACCGGTGAGAGCGGTACGGGAAAGGAATTGACCGTTGATGCCCTGCACCGTACGGGCGGGCGCGCTGCCGGCCCCCTGGTCAAGGTCAATTGCGGCGCTCTCGCCGAGGGCATTCTTGAAAGCGAACTGTTTGGCCATGTTAAGGGGGCTTTCACCGGAGCGATGGCGAACAAGATCGGTCGCTTCCAGAAAGCCGACGGGGGAACCCTTTTTCTGGATGAGATCGGCGACATTTCTCCCAAAATGCAGCTGGAGTTGTTACGGGTAATTGAAACTGGCACTTTCGATCCGGTAGGCGGCACCCGGCCGGTCCAGGTGGATGTACGGGTAGTTGCAGCCACCAATCGTGATCTTGCCGCCCGTGTGGCAGAAGGAAATTTTCGCGAAGATCTTTACTTCCGGCTGAAAGTGGTGCAGATTCATTTGCCGCCTTTGCGGCAGCGCAAGGCAGATATCCCTTTGCTTACTCGCCATATGATCGAGAAATTCAACCGTAAATTCAATAAGGCCGTCAAGGCAGTGTCCTCCGACGTGGAAAAGCTATTTCTGCGACATGCCTGGGTGGGCAATGTCAGGGAACTCGAGAACGTTATGGAACATGCCTTCATCCTGTGTGGGCAGCCGATCATTACCCTATCCCATTTGCCGGCGGACCTGAAATCGCAGGCCGGCGGCATCCCACAGTTCAACAGCCTGGAGCGCCGCAGCGAGGCCGAAAACATTCAAAAAGCCCTTGAAAAAACCGACGGCAACAAGGCCAAGGCCGCCCGTCTGTTGAGTATGAGCCGCCGGACGATCTACCGTAAAATAGAAAAGTATAAGATCGTTCAATAACACTCCTTCCGTCTGTGTTGAGAGCCAAATTAAGGCCGGAGAAATGCGCTTTTTCTGCCTTCCTGCCCTTCAAGGGGTGACCCTGCTTTTTCTTCCGACGCCTTGCCCCTTCGGAGATCCCGACGACCAAGAATGTTCCTGGTATTTTACTTCTCTCCGCTGACACACATTTTCATGTCACACATGTGTGTCTTGTGTCAGGTTGAAATGCCATCAAGAATGCTTTTCAATTCGAATTATTATTTATAACTATATGAATATAATTATAAAATATGCTTGTCTGGCCTGTCTCCCGATTTTCCTGGGAGATGGCACATGCATTGAATTCAAACAGGCCAAGGCCGCCTTCACCGCACACCCGTTGACCCGCTTCCGCGCATCCTGAATATCCAGCATACGCGGCCTTTCCCACAAGGCAATTACAGTATCGATACGCAGAGGATTTGGCTGCGAAAGTACTAACCCAAGAAAAGGAGAGCGACATCATGCAACACAAACGAACCATCATCACCACACTGCTGCTGGCAGCGGCCGGTATTATGCTCGTGGCCGCTCCTGCAGCCATGGCAACCGGGACCGGTTATGGACCTGGCCGGGTTGCGCTAGAGATTTTTGCAGGGAGAGACCATGTCTCGGTCGGAGACGGCGGGATCTGGAATTCCCGCGACAAGCTGCATATTCAGATCGACCCCGCCGATGGTTGGCGGGTCAAGAGCTACCATGTAGACTTGGGCGCAGGCGAGGATTACAGCCCGCCGTTGACCACCACCGGCAACCCGAAAATCGGGCACTTCGATTACAAGGAGACCTTTAACCTTCCCTATATCAACGAGGCCAACGAAGACGGCCATCCTTTCCGGCGCACATTGGTGCTGGATCTGGGTGAGGACCTGGGTTTCCAGTGGGGCGCACCTTTTGCGGATCTGCGGGTCCAGGGCGTTGCTATCTTCGTGAACTTGGTCAAATTGGACGATAGCGGCCAAGTGGTGGAAGAAACCGGCGCCTGGGTCGTGCCCGAACTGGTGACCTGGATCGTTGCCGAAGAGGACAGCTCAACTACCGATGAAACCCTGGCCGGAACCGATGGAACCGTGGTCGCGGTAGACGGGGAGAGCATCGTTGCCGACACCGCGACCGGCGAGGTCTCAGGCTCCGAGGCGACCGAGGTGAAAAGTACCGGCAAGGGCAAGGTCGCCAAGGTCGAGCATCAGAAGGCCCAGAAATCATGGGTCGTTGACGAGGCCGAAGAGGTCATTGCCTTTGACGGCGGCCGCTGGGGCTGGTGGTTCAAGTATGAGATGGCCCATCCCAAGACCGGCCATTTCATCGATTCGCCCGTCGCGGGTCTCAGCGTGCAGACGCCGACCTATGAGGGGCTTACTGATGTGGACGGTGCCTTCGACTATTTTCCCGGTGAAGAAGTGGAGATCGCCATCGGGTCGGTCGAGCTGGGTTATGGTGTGGCCGACCACAAGACTTCGCCACTGGATTTATACCCGTTGGCCGATACCGATGACCCGCGGGTCATCAACATGGCCCGCCTGCTGCAGAGCCTGGATGCGGATGCCAGCCCCAAAAGCGGTATTTCGATTACGCCGGAAATTGCCGGTTGTCTGGAGGCACAGGGTGTCCCGTACCCCGATTTTGCCTATGATGAGCAAATCGAGACCCTGATCCAGGGAACCATCGATTGCGCGGCAAGCCTGGAAACGCCGGTGGCGCTTCTTGCGGTTTCCGCCGAGGATGCCCAGGCGCATCTGGAAGAGACGGTCAACAACCCCATGTTCCGCAAGAACGTTTCTAAGACGCCGGACCTGGCCAGCGCCAAGGCCAAGATGAATATAGCAACGGTGTGGTTTGACGCACGGCGCGCCAACGACGACCTGCTGACGGATCTCGGCGAGGAGATCGAGTACTACGACGAGGCCGGTGAGCTGATCCGCACTACCACGCAGGCTAAGCCGATCATCGTGACCTACACCGACGCGGATCCCGTAACCGGTGAGCATGACGTTTATGCGGCGGTTTCCAGAGACGACGGTAAGACCTGGAAGCGCAAGAACCTGTCGCGCATGGCCGATCGTTCATCGTTCACGACTGCCAACGGCGAACCGTATTACGGCGGCTGCAAAAAACCGGTTTTCCAGGTAAAGGGAAACAAGGTCCTCGTCGCCTGGTCGAGCAAATATGCACGAGGGGGCAAACCCCGTTATGCAATAAAAGCGGATGATCCCGAAACAACGGATGTCGACGAGGGGGATGAATATCCTTACGACGATCCTTATGCGGTCGATGATATCTGGGGCGTGGCCGGACCGCAACGCTCCCATGATTACACCGAAGATGGCTTTACCGATGCAGCCGAGACCCCTTATGCTGCACTCGAGGTTCCCCATTCCGCGCTGTGGGTCTGCCGCGGGGTGATTGCCACCGCCAATGATGTAGACAACGGGGTCGGTGAGTTTGCCGGCGATATCGTCTGGTTCAAACCCGAGCGGGTCACCAGCGGCCGCCGCGATGTCAACCAGATCTTTGTGGGTGCGGCGGGAAGTGCCGGGTTTGCCATGGTCTGGCAGGAAGACCCTAATGGCGTCAAGCCCGGCAAAGCCCTCGGTCCCGGACCGGGCTGGGGCGGCGCCACGACCAGCCACAAAACCGACATCTGGTACAGTTATCTGGCTTGGGGCGACCACACCACGGTTGACGAGAATTTTGTAGCGGGCGGTGACCCCGAGCATGAACTGGACGTTGTCTCGCGCCCCAAGGCCCTGGTGCCCATGTCCCTGCCGGTGCGCCTGACGGACAACGATGTTGTCAATACCGACAATATTATGGTCGAACTGGGGGTCGATGAGAACGGAAACTCAACTGGGATCCCTGTTGTTGATGACAATTATAAAGATCCCGAACACCCACAGTATAACGCTTTGGGCTATATCCCGATAACAAACCCCGATGCAACATCCGATGATGCCGATGGGACGCACGCCTATGCATACATGGTACACGGATTGATCGATGCCGGTAACGTCAGTGGCGCGCCTGCTGGTATCAACCAGAACGGATTTTATAAGTTTACAAACTATGAGGATGAAATCAAGCATGTTGCCATCACCGAGGACGGCCGCCTGCTCGACGGCGACACCGGTGCATCGCGCGGCAACATCTTCCTGCAGCCGTATGCCTTCACCAAACCCGACGGCTCGATCGGCGTCAGTGCCTGGGCGATCATCACCTACGAGGAGACCAAGGGCGCCGGCGCCGGGCCTCCGGAGGATGTCGGGACCGGTGAACAGCCAGAAGACGGAACCGGGGAAGGTAACGACGCCTATTTGCCCGAAGAGGGCAAGAATGTCATCTACCACAGCTTTGACTTCAAGAACCCGGATCTGGTCTCTGCCGGCCGTATCGTCAACCGTCCCGAGTTTATCGATGCCGATGACGACAACTATGTTGACCCGGGGGAACTGGTCTACCTGGTGGACGAAGAAGGAGCTGAAATTCTGGACTACCTGGGTCGTTCCCAACTGGCATACGAGAACGCCCGGCGCGGCCGTTTCCTGCCCCAGGGGCTTGGCGCTTTCGGCACGACCGGTACCACCCAGTTGATGGTGCACAAGCAGGGCCCCGAGGGATCAGGCCGTCCTTCGGATATCCTGTTGCGGCGTTGGGTAATTCCTGAATATGGAACTACTTATAAAAAAGTAGCCAAGCAAAAAGATGGCATTCTTGTCGGATACAATATCGAGGATGCGGACAGCAACACGTTCAACCCCTACGACGCAGATTGCATTGTCGGTACCTGGGTCGTGGATCCAGACAGTGGCCAAGGCTACTACGCCGACGGTGTCCAGAACGTGAGTTCGGTGACGCCGACGGTCACAACTGATAGCCAGGGCGATCCTGACCAGGACGATGCCTATGGAGCGGTCAAAGTCGTTGAGTGGACCCAGACCGTTGAAAACCTGGATGATCCCACCGGCGCGAGGGTCTATGACGAAAATGGCGATTTGGTTTACGACGCAGATGGGAATATGCAAACCATAGGAAACCCCTTTGACGATGCCCGCGCCCATCGCGGTGCCATCCGCGGCGACTTTGTTACCGTGGGCTTCAGCTACACTGCCAACTGGGCGGCTGCCCGCAACGGGAATGACAACTACAACTTTTACATTCGCCGGTCGTTTGACGGCGGCCAGACCTGGATAACCGATCCTGATGGAAGCGGGGTTGATCACTGTCGAACCTGGACCTACCCGAGCGGTACGCAAAGTGCCGGTGACAAGGTCGAGGAGTGCAACTTCTACGAGGCTGGCGAATTCGAAGCGATGCGCAATCTCTCACAACTCCCGAACCACAAGGAGTCGGTGATCGAGCCGCGTATCGTAGCTGTCCCGGGAACGATCAAGTCCGGCGGCGTCTGGACCGGTATTGCGGAAGACAAGCAGGATGCGGCTGTTTTCTATGTCGCCTATGGAACATCCACCAACCCCAAAAAGGATCCCGAAACCGGTGAGCAGGAAGAACCGGTCCCCCAGGATTTGTTCTGGAGCGTTTCCGTCGATAAGGGGGAAACGTATTATGAAAAGGAATGGGTGGTGAACCCTGACAGTGATGGGGCAAATGCCGGTGAAACGGTTACGGGTTGGGACTGGATGGCCAAAGGCGACCAGGAGCAGGGCGAAGTGCAGTTGCGTATGACGCCGGACGGTTCCCGTTTCTACGGCAGCTGGTTGGATGAAGGGGCCGAAGGCAGTGATATCGTCTTCCGCCGCATTATGCCGCCGGTGTTCGATGCCAACGTAGCCGCTGAATAAACAGAAGTGCTAACCAACTAACAATCCTATCAGGCGCGCTTCGGAATGCTACTTTCGGGGCGCGCCTGAATTCCAAGTAAGAACCTTCTATAATTTTCCCGGCAAAAGCTCCCCTTCCTCTTTTCGTGTTTCAGCGGGTCTGCTTGAGGATCGTCGCATTGGAAAAAAATGCAGTTGCCTTGTAACCATTTCCTATGTGATCCGTTTAAATGCTAAGAAATACAATTACAGACCTGGAGGACATATGAAAAGAATTCTACTGATCGTTTTTATCATCGCCGGTTTTCAGGCGGTGGCGTTTGCCGAGGAATCGCAAGAACTCTCCCAGGCGGCCATGCAAAGCATTCAGCAGCAGATCCGTGAAATGAGTGACCTCGGGATTCCCGAAACGCCGGCGCGTGAAATGTTGACTCAGATGGTCCAGAACCGCTTCCGGCAACAAATCCAGGTGCAGGCCCGGCAAGTGGTGATGGATGCCGCCAGGGCAGGGCTGCCCACCGAGCCGGTGATGAACAAAGCCATGGAGGGGATGGCCAAAAAAGCCGGTGAAGAGCAGGTCGTCCGTGCCATGGAGACCGTGCGCAATCGGTACGCGGTGGCCAATCGGATGGCCCGCTCTCTACCTGTTGAATCCCGGATCGATGCCGCCACCCGGGCCGTTGCGGACAGCCTGGCGGCAGGCATGCAAACTGCGGACATGGAAGCCGTGATGGCGCAACTTCAGGTGCGGACCCGCCAGCAGACCCGCAACCGTGCGGAAAAAATGGAATTGGCTATCCAGACCATGCAGACCGTACGCACCATGGCGCGCCTGGGTATCCCCTCGACGGAGGTTGCCGAGACCCTGGGACAGGCCTTGCAAAATGGATACACCTACCGGGAAATGAAGCAGTTGCGCCATCGGATGGCCAAACAGATCCGCTTTGCTTCCCCCCGCCAAATTGCCAGCCAGCATGCCGGTTCAATCGGTAAGGGCGGCACGAGCGGAAGTTCCAGCGGTCATGGCAGTGGTGGCGGGTCTGGAAACGGTGGATCTGGTGGTGGATCCGGGGGCGGCGGATCTGGAGGCGGTTCCGGTGGTGGTGGATCCGGTGGCGCAAGGTAGATTTTCTGGAATAATCCTGATTCGACCTCAATTTTTAAACCAAGCAGTTTCTATTCGAGAAAGGAAGGCTTACATGCGTTCGATAACCTCATCTTCGTTTCGTGCAAGATTTTTCATGATCCTGTCGGCATTCGTTGCTATCAGCCTGTTATATGTGCCGATCATTTGTGCCAGCATGGTCGTTGCACCATCGAAAATCGTGGTCAACAGCAACACCAATACTGAGAATTATAGAAAGAACAATAATGACGACAACACCGTCAAGGCCATCATCCCATACTATCTCGAGGAAGATGAGGTGGTCATCGAAGACCCGAGTGGCATCACGATGACGATCTCTTACGATTCCGGCGGCGATGACGAACCGACCGTTTCGATCGTGGTCGATGCCATTTCCCTTCGGTACTGCTACATCGACGACAACCTGATCATCGAATTTGATCGTGAATATATTGAAGGCGAGGTGCTTGATTTGAGTGGCACCGTTGATGTGGTTGTGGACGGCACTTTCTACTTGGAAGACCAGGATGAACCGAAAACTGTTAACGAAACCGGCGCGATATTCATATACAATCCATCCGCAGAAAAGTAGCCAACCCGCTTGCCAGAGGCAACCTTGTCATGAGTTTTCAATTGGCATACGAAAACGCAATAATCGATTGTCGATGTTCAATCGACCGCCGGCAGTTCCACCACTCTATCCATATTCCCGAAAGGCGGGTGGTACCGGATCGTCGAACCGTAAACAAGACACCACGACATCTGACTTAGTGCCGGCCGGTAAGTCGCAGGAGGCTTTCCCCTGAAAAGTGAGCCAGCGGATTGCTTGCCGACAGTATTTTTTCCGGACAATCGCTGAATGGGACCAGTGAAAAACGGGGCCAATTTTTACAACCAAAACAAGGGGCGGCTGTACGCGTATCTGCTGCGCATGACGGGAGACACCCACATGGCCACAGAACTGGTGCAGGAGAGCTTTGTCCGTTACCTGGGCCGTTATGGCGAGCAGGAGAGCCGCACCTTGCTTTACACCATCGCCCGCAATGCGGCGCTGGATGCGTTGCGTAAAAAGAGAGCCGATCCGATGGCCGATGTGGATGCCCACCCGGACCCGGCCGGCGATCCGGAGCAGCAGATGATCGATCGAGAGGCGCTGGCCCGTATGCTGGCGGCCATCGGACAATTGGCGCCGGTGGAACGGGAGCTGATCTCCCTGGTGGTCACTGCGGATCTTACCTATCGCGAGATTGCCCGGGTGTTGAATCTGAGCGAGGCCAACGTCAAGGTAAAGGTACACCGGGCCCGGACAAGGCTAAGGGAAATACTCGGTTCAGGAGGTGGCTGATGGACGACTTTCTGGCAAGCATGTATATTGACAATGAACTGGACCTTGACGAAAAAGTCCAATTTGTGGACAAAATCCATTCGGAGCAGCCCTTTTACCAGGATACCCGCGAACTCCTCCTGCAGGAGAAGCGGTTGCGCATGCCTGTCGATATGGCCATGCTGCCGGACCGTCCGCCGGTGCCGGAGGCCAAACAGCGCTGGCTCAGGCGACTGATCCGGCCGGTGGCCTATGCCACGGCCGGGTTTGCCTTCGCCGCGCTGCTGCTTTTTGTTTCTTTTTCTCCACCGGCACCGGCACCCCAAGTCAACCGGTTTGTCATTTATGAACCGTCCGCCCGTCAGGTGGAGTTGGCCGGTTCCTTTACCGGCTGGCAGCGGAGGCCCCTGCAGCCTGTCGGGAACAGTGGCTACTGGGAAGTTCAACTGAAGGTGCCCTCCGGTGAGCACCGTTTCGCTTATATTCTTGACGGGGATCGCCAAATGGCGGATCCGACGCTGCCGGGGCGCGAAAGGGACGATTTCGGCGGTGAAAACTCAATCCTTACCGTGGAGGGCCAGGTTTGAAACCGATGGTGTGGATGGCTGTGGCGGGCTGCCTGCTGATTGCCGGGTGTGCTGCCCACGATTATCGTCGGGAGGGACGCGCCGTGACCCTGATCCTCAGAAAACCAGATGCGCACGAGGTCGTTTTGCTCACATCCCTCGACCGGTTCAGTCCGCGGCCGGCCAAAAACATTTCCGGGGCATGGGAGGTGACGCTGCCGGCCACTCAACCGTTCCGGTACTTCTACCGGATCGACGGTGTGCCCTTTGTTCCCGATTGCCCTTTGAAAGAAAAAGACGACTTTGGGTCTGAGAACTGTGTTTTCGACCCGCAATTATAGTGCTTCCCGGGTCGGCATCTATCCCCGATCAGGATGATGACGCCGGCCGCTGCTTTACTTTGTACACCACCTCCACACGATTTTTGGCTCCGTTCTCCAACTTCAGGGAGGAGGGGGGCAGCACCAGACTGACCGTTGTCGTTCCCCCGGTGGTAATCCCGTCCAGGGGGATTTTTTCGGTGTAGATGGTCTCGATCTGCTTGAGCATGAGGCTGCCGCCCACAATCGTGATCTTGTCGGGAATCAGCCGGGCCTCTTCCAGAATCAATTCCTTGGGCAGCTTGCCGGACCACTCCGCCTGAATCGCCACGGTTTTTTGAACCGGTACGTCGAGGTTGACCTCCAGTGCCTGGGGATCCACCTGTTTGAGCTGGATTCCCGGCGGGAGGGTGATGGTGTTTCTTGATATGGGAACCAGATTGCCGCCCGGCACCGCATTGTCCAGGCTCAGCTTGACCTTGACCTGATCGGGGCGAATCGACTTGATCAGGGAGCCCGAACCGGACAGCTGCAGGCTGACACTGCTGGCCGAAGCGGAGAAAATTTCCATTTTGGGGTCGCGGTTCATGAATTCCACCGGCACTTCCAATGTGACCAGGGTTTCCAGGCCACGCGCGAAACTGAACCAGATGCCCGTAATGCTCAGCAGGCAGATCATGGCCGCGATGCTCAGTTCCATGGTCTGGCGTTTCATTCCGCCACGGTCAGCGGCCTCTCCCGCATGTTCACGCAGAATCCGGTCGAGTTCGATGTTGTCGTTGATCTGAATGATTTTGTCTTCCTGGAAGACGGTGACCCGCCCACGCTCTTCAGAAACAACAATCACCAGCGCGTCGCTCTGCTCGGCAAGGCCCACGGCGGCACGGTGGCGGGTGCCGAAATTGCCGGGCAGGTCGTTCCGCTTGGAGAGCGGTAAAATGGCGGCCACCTCGGTGATCTGATCGCCCTGGACGATGGTAGCACCGTCATGAACCGGTGTGCCGTGCCAGAAAATGCTCAGCAGCATTTCCCGGGAGAGCTTTCCCTGCCAGACCACCCCGCTTTGCACCACCGCCTCGAGTCCTTTTTTCAGCGGCAGGACGATCAGGGCGCCCAGTTTGCGCCGGGCCAGTTCATAGACGCTTTCCACAATGATGTCCACCGGCGTGCGTACCTGACGTTGGGGAATCCCCCAGAAAAAAGATTTAAAATCGCGGGTCTGCAGAACACTGGCGATCTCGTTGCGGAAAACAATGATGATGATCAGGGCGGCGGCGGTAATGATGCCCTGCATGGCCCAGGAGGTGACGATCAGGCCCATGTTCACGGCCAACCGTTCCGTCATCCAGAGCATGGCAATGGCAATAATCATCCGGATGACGTTGGTTCCCCGAAACAGCACGTAAAGCCTGAAGAGGATGTAACTGTTGAACAGGATGTCGGCGATATCCTGCCAGCGCAATCCTGGAGAAAATGGAGTTGGATCCATGGGGCTTAATCCGTAATACTGAAGCGCAGGGTGTGTAAAATAGTGTCGTTTTCGTCGGTGATTTCCACCCGCCACGGGCCCTTGTCGGATTCCCTCAACTGCATGCTGGTAAATGAGGACCAGCGGGGCGGATTGATGGTCAGCCGTTTATCCGTGATCAAGCTGCCTTTGCGGTACCACTTATGGTGGATAAAGGTCTGTTTGGGAACCGTGTCAAAGTCAGTGAAGCATGAGACCCGTCCCAGCTCAATGGAAAATACAACGGCCGGATTGACCGGTGCATACTCCTGGATGGTTTCGCACATGACGGCCCTGATCAGGGTCAGCTTTTCTGCAGGGGCGGCGGTTTGGCTCCAGGCGCAGGGGACGGGGACCAGGAAGATGGCGATCAAAAGAATCAAGACCCATTTCAAGGACTTCGTTTGCATACGGATCACAGTAGCGCATCTGCTTATTTTTTCAAGAGCAAATCATGTGGGGCCCAAGGGCAATCGCAAGTAAAATCAAAAACCGGCTGTTCCTGAACACGCACCATTTCCGAAAGTGGGAAAATGCCAAATGCCAAAGCCCAAATGTCAAATGAAGGATGAAATCGATTTTAAAATAGATAGAATACCACTTTTCGGTATGGGTGCCGGGAAAAACGGGTTGATGAAGCGCCCTGAGGATTTTACCCCCAAGGCGCATGGGCTGTCCGGGCAGGGTTGGTGAGGCAATCATTTGTAAATTGGTGGCGGAGCGCGATGGCGGCCACTGCGGCGGGTCGATGGTGGACTGACCGGCGCGCGAAGCGGGGAAGGGGCGTTGGAATTATATCAATTTGGTTTTGCCCAGCAGTTCGGCGAGGGATCGTTGGATCAGAATTTCTTCAATGGTCTGCTTTTCCCGCAGGCGTTCAATTTGTCCGGCATCCATCAGCCATCCGAAACCCAGGTCGTCGAAAAAGACAATCTCCATTTTTTGAGCCATGACAGGCACTCCTTCCTCATGGTAGCGACGGCCAGTTCCGGAAACCGTTCGTTCGATCCCGACTGGCCGTTGTTGTTCATTGAGGGCCTTATCGACGGTTTTTGATTTTCCTTTAGGACCGCAGGGAAAATGACCTGCCAACCGGTCCCGCCAGGGGGAAACCGGTCCGCAGGCGGCGGGCTTGAGAAAATGGGTGATCATACCGGGTTGGAATTTTCCAGAAGGACAACGGCGCGCATCTGTCTGCCGTCGCACTTGATGATCAGCGGATGGCCAAGGGTGATATGCCCCAGATAGTCATCCTGGCAGCGGTGCGGCAGGGCCTTCAGTCGGTCCCAGCGAATGGTGTCGCCTCCGCCTTCGGTGATCGTCAGGTAGGGGATGCCATTGGCCGTGATGTGATGAAAAAAGTGCGATCCGTGGGACGGATCCGCCTTGATCTGATCATTACGGATTTCCACCATGCCCCCCACCGCGTCGATATCGTGCCATTTTACCGGGATGCCCAGCCAGCGGTCAAATGAGCCCCAGCGGCCCGGGCCCACCAGCAGGTAAGACCGGTTCGTTTTCCGAAAGGTTTCGTTGCACGCGGCAATGGCCCGGGCGATGGCCGGGGTGCGGGCGGGATCGAAGGTATCGGGGCGCACATACACGATGTCGGCGATGTTATGCTTGCGGCCGTGCCCCAGCGCTTCGGTGGAATAGCACAAGGCCCGGGCGACGTCGGTGTCGGTGATGGCCACATCCAGGTGGTCTTGGCCGGCGGACATGGGACGCATTTGCAGAATGTTGAACGTGCCGCGCTTTTCTGCATCCCCGTTCAGGTCGACGGAGAATTCGAATTCGACCGGACAGCCCATGCCCTCGCGGCCCAGTGCCAGAAGATCCTTGAGCAGGGCCGGCAGGGGAAACGTATCGTATTTGAGCACCGGGGCAAACGTGAGGATCCGGCTGCCGGGCACCTGAACCGTGTCACGGATGCGGTTTTCCGCGGCAATGTAGGTGCTGGCCAGGCGCTGCACCGGCACTTCGGTTTCGGCATCGTCCACATGGCGGATCTCCAGATTGACCCCCCGTTCAAAGTAAAGGTCGTCCGGCATGCCGGCCAGGCGCAGGGCCCAGAATGTGCGCTGGACGTTGGCCAGGGTGTCCTCGACCTTGGAAAATTGCGGCATTACCTGGGGATGGGCCGGAGAAAACCGCACCGAGGGCTCGCCTTCGGGAATGCCCCGGCCGAATCCCATGACGATGCGCGCCACGCCATCCTCGGCCTTGAGCGGTGCCACCGGATAGAAGTTGTGTGACCGGGCCACACCGGAGATGTCCGGGTAAAAAAAACCGCCCTGACGGCTGCCCACCAGTTGCTGGACGATTACCGCCATCTGGTCGCTACGCAGCCGATAGGCGGTGCCTTTCAGAAAGGTTCGTGGTTCGCGGAACCAGGTCGAGGCGTAGACCAGCTTCACGGCACTGGTCAACTGCCGGCAGCGCACCGCAAAATCGGTATGGTTGTTGGGGACCATGTAGGTCTTGTAAAGGCCGGTGAAGGGGTGATGATGGACATCCTCCAATAGACCCGAGCTGCGGACGGAAAGGGGGTGGTGGACCGACCGCAGGTAGTCGGCCAACTGGTCGTCCAGCCAGGGTGGCATCCCGGCGTTCAGAAACATGGCGGCGATATCGTCGTCGGAAAGATCGGTAATGGCCGATGGATCCAGACCGTTGTGGGCCACAAAGGCATCGAATCCCTCGGTGGTGATGGTCAGGGTCTGGGGCACGCGGATGGTCACGTCCGGGTAATGCTGCTCCAGATCGGTCGATTTGCGCAGCAGATTGGTTACAAAGGCCAGTCCGCGGGCTTTTCCGCCCAACGATCCGTTGCCGATTTTTGCGAAGTCAGAGATGTCCGGGTCGTAATCGCTGGAGTTGAACTGTACCACCACGCCCTTCTGGCGCCATTTGCGTAAGGCGTGGATGTGACTGATGATGAACTGGCGGATGGCATCCGCTCCGGGAAAATCGGCGGCCCTGGCTTTTCTCAACCGCGAGGCGAGGGCGATTTCGCTGCGTGCCATGATCCAGTTGGAAAACCGATTGCGTTTGGCATGGTAGAGCAACGATTCGTCGGGCACCGAAGGCAGGATTTCCTCCAGCGCTTTCAGGTTGGCGGCACGGATGATTTCGCTGCCGCCCGGCCGGCGGAAGATAAAATCGCCAAATCCCAGGCTGTTACGGAAAAAATGGTGGATCTTATCCAGCAGGGCATCGCTGTTTTTGTCCAGGAAGGTTGCCGGGATGCGTGCGGCCAGGGTTTTGTTTTCCGGCTCGTTGCTGATCAGGAGCAGTGGCAGGTCGTAAATGGCCTGGCGCACTTCCGACAGGAAGGTGTAGCCGGCATCGGCCGTGAGCGTTCCGCCTTTGGGATAGCGGGTGTCGGAGATGATGCCGAAAAGATAGTCACTGTACTGGCGGTAAAGAGAAATGGCCTGTTCATAATTCTTGGCCACGAGAATTTTTGGCCGGGCACGCATTTTGAGCAGCCGGTGCTCCTGATTGAGGCTCTCTTCGAGTACTTCCTGGGTCTGGTTGACCACCTCCTTGTAGATCAGCGGGAGCAGATAGGAAGTGTAAAGAGGGGAATCCTCCACCAGGATCAACACGCGCACCATGGCTCGGCGGGTATCGGCGGCCACATTGAGCCGGTCTTCCATGCTTTTGACGATGGCCAGCAAAAGGTCCGCATCACCCAACCAGATAAAAAACTGATCGATGCCCGAGCAGTCCTTGCCCTCCGGCGGCGGGTAGACCCCTCGTACCCCATGGGCCAGACAGACCACCGGCAGGTCGGGATGGGCCGCCTTGATCCGCCGCCCCAGGTCGAATATGTCCATGTCGTCAAGATGCGGCATGGCGATGACCAGGTGAAAGGCTTTCTCGTCCAGCATGGTCATCGCCTGGGCGGCGGTGGCGGCCTGGGTGATGCGCGGCGGACGGCTCAGGTTCAGCCCGCGGTATTCGTTGATCAGCTTGGTGGCCAGGCTGCCGTCTTCCTCGAGAATATAGGCGTCATAGGGGCTGGCCACCAGCAGGATTTCGGTTACCCGGTTGGCCATCAACTCGTAGAAGACCTTGAAGTGCGTATCGAAATCCCCATCCTGAAACGACACTGGCAGCGAGAAGTTGTTGTTGTTCGTATCCATTCCCAAAACCGGCTTTCTCCGTCGAAGGAAATTCATCTGCGTGCCAATCAGGGTTGACGGCTTGTGGATTCAAGGTAGAATGGCTGCATTCGATAAGGAGCAACCGGATCATGAAGCCACACCGAAAAGCCGTCTGGGGCTGGGCCATGTACGACTGGGCCAATTCCGCCTTTGCCACCACCGTGATGGCGGGTTTTTTTCCTGTCTTTTTCAAACAATACTGGAGTTCCGGGGTCGACGTCAACCTGAGTACCGCCAGGCTGGGTGTGGGCAATGCGGCCGCCGGATTGCTGGTGGCCCTGGCCGCGCCGATTCTGGGGGCCGTGGCCGACCGGGGCTGCGCGCGCAAGCGTTTCCTCACGCTGTTCGCCTACCTGGGCGTGCTGATGACCGCCGCCCTCTATTTTGTCGGTCAGGGGCAGTGGGCGCTGGCCGTGGTGGTTTACGCCCTGGGGGTGATCGGTTTTTCCGGCGCCAATATTTTCTACGACGCGCTCCTTCCCCAGGTGGCCGGTGAAAAGGATGTGGATTTTGTCTCGGGGTTCGGTTTTTCCATGGGCTACCTGGGCGGCGGCCTGCTGTTTTTAATCAACGTGCTGATGGTAATGATGCCGGCGCGTTTCGGACTGGCCGATGCCGGCCAGGCGGTGCAGGTCGGATTTCTCAGCGTGGCCCTCTGGTGGGGCGGCTTTACGCTTTTCACCCTTTGCTGGGTTCCCGAAACAGCAAAGGCATCCGCGGACCGCACCGGCATCTGGTCCGGCGGGTTCGCCCAGCTCAGGCACACCTTCGGCCGCATCCGGCACATGAAGACCGTACTGCTGTTTCTTTGCGCCTACTGGCTATACATCGACGGCGTGGACACGATTATCCGCATGGCCGTGGATTATGGCATGAGCCTGGGGTTCGCCGCCAACGACCTGCTGCTGGCGCTGCTGATCACCCAGTTCGTCGGGTTTCCGGCGGCGTTGGCCTTCGGACGCCTGGGGCAGCGCACGGGGCCGCGGCGGGGAATCTACATCGCCCTTGCGGTATACGTGGCGGCCACGTTTTTCGGAATCAGCATGACCCGCAAAGAGGAGTTCTACGTTCTCGCGGTGGTGATCGGCCTGGTCCAGGGCGGCATCCAGGCTCTCTCCCGATCGTACTATGCGCGCCTGATCCCGGCGGACAAGCCGGCCGAGTTCTACGGGTTTTACAACATGCTGGGCAAGTTTGCCGCCATCATCGGACCGGTGCTGGTGGGCGGTGTCGGCCTGTTGATGCGCCGGCTATTGATGCCGCCATCCCCGACCGCCGAACAGGCTGCCGCCGTCGGTGCGCTGGCCGCTCGCTGGAGTATCGCCTCGGTGCTGATCCTGTTTGCCGCCGGCGCCGTCCTGCTCTATTTTGTGGATGAGGAGAAGGGGCGGGCCCAGGCGGCGCTTTTGGAAGATTGACGGATTCGTAAGAATCCCGATATCGGCGTTACGCGTATCCTTCGTCACTGCGGAGTATTACTAATACGCCTCATTCCTCAGGATTCGCAAGCCTTGATCTCGGGCTTCTTACGAATCCGTCTGAACGGCAACTTTTTACGAGACCATCAAGATTGAGTGAAAATTAATGGAAAATGCCTTTGCAGCCGATTAGGTAGGCGGACGCCATTAAGAAAGAATTCGATGCCCATGGAGGATTATATGAAACCGATGCGATGCAAAAGGGTCTGCCGTTGTTTGCTCAACAGTCTGGTTTGCATGCTGCTCTGCTGGAGCATGGCGGCGGCCATTCAATCCCCCCCGTTGGTCACGGAAATCAAGACCGCCGTTGGCGAGGTCAAACCCGGCAAATCCATCACCGTGCCGTTAATTACCTGGGGCGGGGACATGGCCACGATCCTGGCCAACGGCAACAGCGCCAAAACGGCCGCCGGCAGCATTTTCGCCAAGCAGGGGCTTGCCCTGAACCTGGTCCGCCAGGATGATTTCAAAAAGCAGATCGACGCGTTCATGCGCGGTGAGAGCCCTTTCCTGCGCGGCACCATGGGAATGATCAATCTGGCCGCGGAGGTTTTGAACCAGGACCCACGGACCCGACCGGTGGTCGTTTATCAATTGACCTGGAGCAATGGTGGTGACTGCCTGGTGGTCAAAAGCGGCATCCGTTCGGCCCGGGATTTAAAGGGGAAAACCGTTGCCATCCAGGCCTATGGTCCCCATGTGGATTACCTGGCCAAGATCCTGAAAGATGCCGGGTTGTCGCTGACGGATATCGATATCCGCTGGACCAGGGACCTGAGCGGTACTGCCGATACCCCGGCCGAGGCCATTTTCGAAAAAGATGTGGACGCGGCATTCGTCATCATCCCCGACGGATTGATGCTGACTTCCAACGGCACCGTAGGCACCGGTGCCGAGGGGTCGGTGAGGGGCGCTCGCATTATGCTCTCCACGAAAACGGCCAACCGGATCATCGCCGATGTGTATGCCGTTCGCAGCGACTTCTTCCAGGCCCATCGGGATCGGGTCGAAGCCTTCGTGCACGGTCTCTTGCTGGGCACCCAGGAACTCAAGGCACGTTTCGGACACAAGGAGAAGGACCTGTCCGCCTACCAGTCGCTGATTTCGACGTCGGCCGCCATCCTGCTTGACAGCGCCCAGGCCACCGCCGATGCCGAAGCCCTGTACGGGGATTGCGAGTTTGCCGGCTTCAGGGGCAACGTCCGATTTTTCGGCGATGAGAAATGGCCGCGCGGAATGAACCGGCTGGTGAATGAAATCCAATCCTCCTTCATCACCCTCGGCTTGCTTGGCCGCAATTCTCCTCTGGAACAGGCGCGGTGGAATTACGACTCCCTGCGTGAGGGCCTGACGGGGATCGACGATGTACCGGCACCCCGTTTCAAAACGGCTGCCGTGGCCCAGGTGGTGGCCCGTAAGCAGGCCATGGGAACCTTGGGTGAGGGGGAATTGTTCAGCCTGGAAATCAATTTCCAGCCCAATCAGAATGACTTCCCGGAAAACCTGTACGCCGATGGGTTTCGGCGGATCGTCGATCTGGCCTCGACTTATGGCGGTGCCGTGATCACGGTGGAGGGGCACAGCGACCCGCATAAATATCGTCGCCTGGAAAAGAAAGGGGCCACTCCCATTGAATTGAAGCGGACCCGGCAGGCGGCCAAGAATCTGAGCATGAACCGGTCCATTGCCGTTCGTGACAGTGTCATCCGGTTCGCAAAGGATGCGGGCGTTCCGCTGGATCAAAGTCAGTTCACGGTGATCGGACACGGGATCGACCAGCCAAAATACCCGCAGCCCCGGACCAAGGAAGAGTGGTTGAGCAACATGCGGGTGGTGTTCCGGATCATCCAGATCGAAGCCGAAGACGAGGCCTTTATTCCCCTGGACTGAAAGATGGGTCAACGGAGGACGAAAATGACGACCAAGCCGTTTTTTCTCTTTTTGGTGGTGTTGGCGCTTGCGCTGATCGGTTGCTCCGACGAGCCCCCGCCTCCCCCCCAGGCCGGTGCTGCGCATAAAATTCCCCAACCGGCCGCCCCCGCACCGCAGGCGCCGCCCCAGCCGGTCGCCCAATCGGCCAACTGGCCGTTCTTATCTGAGGAGGAGCCTGGCGGCGACCTGGCTGAAAATATGATGGCCAGGAACTACCTGCTGATTTTTGACGGATCCGGAAGCATGGACGACAGTGAGTGCTCCGGGGCAAGCCGGAAGATCGATGTGGCCAAAAAGTCGGTAATGGCCTGGTCCAAGAGCGTACCGGACGACGCCAATCTGGGGCTGTATGCCTTCCACAAGCGGGGGCTGCTGACCCTGCCGCTGGCCACCGGCAATCGTGATACCTTTATCCGGACGATCGGCCTGATCCAGGCTGGCGGCAAAACCCCCCTGTCCGACGCCATGATCCATGCGTATCAAACCTTTACCGAACAGGGACAACGCCAACTGGGCTATGGCGAATACACCATTGTGGTGGTTACGGACGGTTACGCCGATTCCAGCGAGCGACTCCGGAATGTGGTGGAAAAAATTCTGTCCACCTCGCCGATCACGATCTACAGCATCGGGTTTTGTATCGGCGAGCAACACGCCCTGAACCAGCCGGGTCGCACCATCTACAAGTCCGCGGACAATCCGGCGCAGCTGCAGCAGGGACTGCAAGCGGTCCTGGCGGAATCGGAATCCTTTGACGACGATGCGTTCTCCGAATAGCCGGCTGCCTGCCGCATCCCCATTCCAGCATGACGAGCGACAGGAGGTGTTGCCGGAATGAATCGAAATCTCGTGGGTGCCCTGCTCATGGTGGTCATCGTTGTCATTGGCGCCCTGGCGGTCAAATTTTTTCTGCCCTATTTTGAAAACAGCGAACAGCAGGCCACCACCGACGCAGCCAAAACCAAAGGCAAAATCGTCGTGGCCCTGGATAACTGGGTCGGCTACTTTATCCTGCGGTCGCCGGAGATGGAAGCGGCCATGCGCCGGGCCGGCTATATTCTCATCTGCGAAGACGACCAGGCCGATTATGGTCGCCGGATGGACCGGCTGAAAGCGGGCGATATCGATTTCGCCGTGGCCACCGTGGATTCATTCATTCTCAACGGGGCGACCCGCAACTTCCCCGGGGCCATGGTCATGGTCATCGACGAGTCCAAGGGCGGAGACGCCATCCTGGCCCGCAAAGACAAGGTGGCCGGCCTGGATGCACTCAAAGGGAGTGCGGATATCCGCGTGGCGTTCACTCCGAACAGCCCGAGCCATCATCTGGCCAAGGCGGCCGCCGATCACTTCAATGCACCGGAGCTGTTGCCGCGCGGTAAATTGCGCATCGAGACCAACGGCTCCCGCGATGCCGTGGATAAACTCCTGGCCGGTCAGACCGATGTGGCCGTCTGCTGGGAGCCCGATGTATCGCGTGCCCTGAACGATCCGGGCATCGTCAAACTGCTGGGTACCGAGGACACCGAGCGGCTGATCGTGGATATCCTGATCGCCGGACGCAAAACCCTCAAGAAGAGGCCGGAAGTGGTCCGGTTGCTGGTGGGCACCTACTTTCGGGTGCTGAAAAAATACCGTGACAATCCCGACCTACTCACCGACCAGGTCGAGTCCGCCACCGGGCTGGAGAAAGACGCCGTCGTGGCCATGCTCAAAGGCGTTCGGTGGGCCAACTTCGGTGATAATTGCGAAGCGTGGTTCGGCATTGCCGCACCGGGCCAGGTCGCCGACGAAGGGCTGGTGGACACCATTACGGCCAGCGCCCGGATTCTTGTGAATGCCGGCAATTTTCCCGAAAGCCCGATTCCGGATGACGACCCGTATCGATTGACCAACAGCCGCTTTCTGAGCACCCTCTTTGCCAAAGGCCTGACCGGTTCCTTCACCACGCCCGGCGGCAATAGTGGCGCTGCGGGGGTGGTCAGTTCGCTGGAGACGCCATTTTCCCCTTTGAGCGACAGCCAATGGCATGCATTGAAAACGGTGGGTACGCTGAAGGTCGATCCGATTGTATTTCAGCAGGGGACGTCGCAACTCGATGCGATGGCCAAAAGGGTGCTCGACGATGCGGTGGCGCGGCTGAAGCACTATCCCCATTTCCGGGTCATGATCAACGGGCATACGGACGTGCGCGGGAATGCCGGCGAGAACCAGCGGCTGTCCCGGGAGCGTGCCGATGCGGTGGCCCGCTACCTGAAGACGAACTACCACATCGATGCCAACCGACTGCGCGTCATCGGATACGGCGGCAGCCACCCCCTGCCGCAGGCCCCCGGGGAGTCCCGCCGGGCCTGGATGTATCGATTGCCCCGGGTGGAAATGGTGTTGGCGCGGGAAGACTACTAATTTTGCTCAGTGCAGGTAACATGACAGACGAACCATCCACCCGTCCGGGTTCAGGGCCGCCGGATACCAGTGACTATCTTCCCGCCGCCATCCAGAAGGCCGTGGTCCGGACCGGTCTGGCCCACCCCGTCACCATTTACGCCATTGCCCTGGGTGTCAGCGTCGGTGTGGTGGGAAGCCTGTTCGATATTCCGGTACTTCTGGGGGCGGCCGTCGGGTTGACGCTGCTTGGCCCGGCGTGGGCCGTGCTGCAGATCTTTTTCAGACATGAGGCCATCGGCAGCCGCTACCTTGAATCGCTTCACCACAGACAGAAACAGTACGAACGCCGCCTGATCGGCAGAATCGAAGATGGATTGCGGTCGTGCATCACGGTGGACGGACTAGAGCGCGCCGCCAACACGGGAATCGCCCAACTCAAAAACATCCAGATCAAGCTGGACAATGTCAAGGCGCTTCTGGGGCAGAAGCTCAGGCCCGGAGAAATCACGCATGGCCGGTTTTTGGGGGCCGCGGAACAGGTGTCACTGAGCGTACTGGACAATCTGAATACCGTGGCCAGTGTCCTGAAAAGCGCTGCATCCATCGATCTGGCTTACATCCATGAACGCTTGCGGGACCTCGACGAAAAATCGCAGCCGGGCCAGGAGGACGCCGACCCGCGCCCGTCGCTGCAGGCGCGTCTGGATTTATGGAACCGGCAGATCGAGACGATCGACCGGTTGATGGCCGGCAACGAAGCCGCCATGACCGAGATGGAGCGCATCTCCGCGGCGGTCGCCCGGTGGCCCCAGGATCGAAAATTTGCCGACAGCGACATCGAATCCGCCATCGCGCAATTGCATGCCCTGGCTTCCCAGGCCCATGATTATGAGACCCTTGACCCAACCCAAAGGAGGTATTGATGACCGCAACCCCCAGTCAGACCGGCCAGGCGCTGGTTCTGGCCGATCCGCTGGCGATCCGGCATGACGTGGAACTGGTTGATCCCCAGACGATTACCGTCTCCGAAACACCCGACCCCCAGCTCGACCAGCAGGCCACGGCTTTCGTCCAGGCCGTTTTAAACCTGAATCCCGAGGTGCCGTCCAGTTTCGATGCCTGCCAGCAGAACAAGGCGGCGGTGGAACACCTGGGCAGCAAGAGCCAGAAAGAGGCCGCCCACCGATCCGCCATGCTCAAAGACCCCATCAGCAAGCTCGCCGCAAGGGGCGAGGACGGCGGCGAGGTGGCCAACGCCCTGGTCAACCTGAAGATGACAGTCGAGGAACTCGACCCCGGCCAGTTCGATTTCAAGGCCGGCTGGTTCAGCCGCACCCTGGGTTTTCTGCCGGGCGTGGGCACTCCGCTGAAACGGTTCTTCACCCGTTTCGAATCTTCCCAGACCGTTATCGATGCCATCATGCGGTCCCTGGAAGAGGGGAAGAAAGTTCTTCAGCGGGACAATGTCACCCTGAACCAGGATCAGAAGGCCATGCGTGAGCTGACCCACCGGCTTCAGCAGACCATCGAGCTGGGCATGCTCATCGACCAGAAATTCTCCTATGCCCTGGAACGTGAAATCCCGACAGAGGACCCGCGCCGGCGGTTCATCGAAGATGAGATCCTGTTTCCCTTGCGCCAGCGCATCCAGGATCTTCAGCAGCAACTGGCCGTCAATCAGCAGGGCGTGCTGGCCATCGAGATCATCATCCGCAACAACAAGGAGCTGGTCAAGGGCGTCGACCGCGGTATCCATGTCACCATCAACGCCCTGAATGTGGCCGTCACCGTGGCCCTGGCCCTGGCCAATCAGCGGATCGTTTTGGATAAGATCGATGCGGTGAACAAAACCACCAACCGGTTGATTGCCCAGACCGCCTCCCAACTCCGTACCCAGGGGACGGAAATCCATAAACGGGCCAGCAGCACCCAGCTGGACATGGAAACCCTGAAAAAGGCTTTTGTGGATATCAATGCGGCATTGGACGACATTTCCAGTTTCCGCAAACAGGCCCTGCCCCAGATGGCCGGAAGCATTCTGGAAATGGATGCGCTGACCAAGGCCACGGAAGCCGCCATTCAGCGGATGGAAGAGGGAACCCGGGCGGAACCGGTGGTGTCACTGGACATCGCCTGATTGTTGACGCTTATGGCTCATACTCTTTATGGTTCATATTTCTTATGGTTCGTAAAGAAAAACAGAAGGAAATCGTGAATATGCGTGAATCCAATGCGGTCAAACGGCAGATTGTTTACGGCAACACCAAGGCCGGCAAGACCTATAACTTCAACCAGGACCATGATCCGTCGCAGATCGCCCAGATGTGGTTTCAAAATTCGCCCGAGGGATTGGTCCTGTTTGTCGTTTTCTATACCCAGGCCTGTCGCTGGTCGCGTTGCCTGGGGTGCAATCTGCCCTCCAAGGTCTCCCAGGAGCATGTGGACTACAAATCCTTGATACAGCAGGTCGACAACCTGTTTGCCGACCCCGAGGTGCAAAAGCATCTCAAGGACGTTAAGAAGGTGATCATCAGCAACAACGGATCGGTGCTGGATGAAGATACCTTCTCCTCCACGGCGCTCATGTATCTCGTTGCCAGGCTGAATCAGTTTATGCCCAACCTGTCCATGGTGTGCATGGAATCCCGGCCGGAATATGTGGAGGTTGCCGAACTGGAATTCATCTCACGGGCATTGGCCGAGGGAGACACGCCCACCGGCCTTGAGATCGCCATCGGGTTCGAGGCCTTCGATGATCATATCCGCAACGATGTTTTTGACAAGGGCCTGACCCTGAAGGCATTTGAATCCCTTGCCGAAAAACTGGCGAAATACAATTTTTCGCTCAAATGCTACTTCATGCAAAAGCCGGTACCGGGAATCAGCGACGACGAAGCGGTGACGGATATCCATAAGGCCATCGATTATTTGAGCCGCGTTTCCGCTGAACTCGGCACCACCATCAATATCCATCTGAATCCCACCTACGTCGCCACCGGTACGGCACTGGCCACTGCCTTCACCGCCGGTGATTATCTTCCTCCCCGGCTCGAGGACGTCGCCCGGGCGGCCGTCGCCGGCAGGGGCAAGCCGCTTTCCATCTTCATCGGCCTGTCCGACGAAGGACTGGCCGTTCCCGGTGGATCGTTCTTACGACCGGAAAACCAGTGGATGGTCGACCCCATGGAAGAATTCAATCGAACCCAGAATTTCGATATTCTGGAGACCATCACCCGCCCGCCGGGAAAATAACCGCCTTATAACACATTTCCCCTCGCTCCCATGCTTTGCGTGGGAGCGCGTTGTTTTGTATCTGATCAGGTGGGGTTCCCACGCAGCGAGGGAACCAGACAAATAGTCGCCTGATCAAATGTCATTTGGGTTTTTGCCTTGGGCATGTCGCTTTGCGGTGTCGCAAAGCGCTTGCATGGCCACCGCCCGGTTGGAGAAAATCCAGTCCACTCCCCGGCTCACCTCCCGAAACAGACTGCGCGGGGAGTCGGCAAAACCGGTGCCGATGCCCTGGCCCAGCCGGTGATGGTGGTTCAGCATGCCACGGGTAACCGCCAGGTAATGGCCGGCCACTCCGCCCCACTCCCGAGCGATGGCCAGGCGGCTGAACCGGTCGGTGCACAGTCGGGCAATGGGCAGCAGCGCCTTTTTAGGAAGAAAATCAAAATCGGCGAAGATTTCCGGATGCAGGCTCATCAAATGAAAATCACGGCCGGGGGAAAGAGGGGCCAGGATGGGCTGCAGGCGACGGGCCGGAACGGCGGGCCGGTCATTTTCGTGCCCCTTGATTTCCAGCATCAGGTGAATGCGGCCGCCATAGCGCCGGATTACCGCCGACAGGGTCGGAATCCGGGGAAAGTGGCGCATCAGGGCGGCCAGCGGCATGTCGGCGATGCGCGCATTTTGGCCGAAAAGGCGCCGGGTATCGGCGTCGTGAAATACCACCGGCACCTGATCCCGGGTTCCGCGCACATCCAGCTCAATGCCCCAAACGCCGGCACCCACTGCCGCGTCGAAAGCCGCCAGGCTGTTTTCCAAACAGTGCCGGTTGTCGTGCGCCCCGCGGTGGGCGACGATGCGGCAGCCGCGCAGCAGGCACCGCGGCGGGGCCGGACGGGGCCAGCGGCGGAACAGGGCGTTTATCAACCGATGGAAGCATGCTTCGGCCTGTTCCGGCAATGGATTCGGGCGAGGGGACATGACGGTTCCAAAAAAGCCTTTGCCTGTGAAACGGTTTGGGTTATAGGGACAGCTTGCTGGTTTTTCGGGCAGAGTAACATATCCGGCGTCCAAGCGAAACATCAGGAATGAACTTGAACAGAAAGGGAGGAGAACGATTTATGAAAACTGAAAAAGTCGGTCAGCGAATCCGGACATTCATGGAGCGGCAGGATTTGACGCTGGAAACCCTGTCAGAACGGACAGGCCTTGACGTCAGCTTTCTTTCCACCGTTGTTGACGACGACGTCTATCCCTCCCTGGGCCCTCTGCTCAAGATTGCCCGTGCCCTGGACGTGCGTCTGGGAACCTTCCTGGACGATCAGATCAGCAAGGATCCCCTGGTGGTCCGGCGTGAAGCGCGCAAAGAGGAGATCAGCATGCTGCGCGGCAAGGACAAACCCGTGGCCCTGAAATTCTACTCCCTGGGCAGCGGCAAGAGCGACCGGCACATGGAACCCTTCTATGTGGAGCTGCTGCCGGAGTCGGAGAAGACCAAGGACCTTTCCAGCCACGAGGGCGAGGAGTTTATCGTGGTCTATTCCGGCCGGGTGGAAGTGACCTACGGCACCGAGGTCTACGAGTTGGAAGCCGGCGACAGCATTTACTACAATTCCATCGTGCCCCATTACGTGAGTTGCAAGGGGGCCCAGCCGGCGTCGATCTATGCCGTGCTCTACATCCCGCGTTAGGAGGTGCCCATGACGAGACCAGCTTTGGAATCCCTGACTTTGGGGCAGATCCTGGATCGCGCGGTGGCCGAGAACGGCGACGGCGATGCGATCGTCTATGTCGACCGGGATTTTCGCCTCACTTACAACGAGTTCGCCCATGTGGTCGACCAGCTGGCCCGCGGACTGATGGCCATGGGCGTTGCCAAGGAAGAGAAAGTGGCCGTGTGGGCCACCAAGATTCCTTACTGGGTCGCCCTGCAGTTTGCCACGGCCAAAATTGGCGCCATCCTGCTTACGATCAACACCAACTACAAGAGCGCCGAGGTGGCCTATGTGCTGGAGCAGTCCGACACCGAGACGCTGTTCATCATCGACGGCTACCAGGATACCGACTACCTTCAGACGATTTACGATCTGGTGCCGGAGCTGAAAAGCCAGGAGCGCGGCCGGTTGGCCAGCGAGCGCTTCCCCGAACTCAAACGGGTATGCTTCCTGGGACAGGAGAAGCACCGCGGGATGTACAGCCTGCCGGAAGTAATGGCCCTGGCGTCCATGACCGGCAAGGATGCATACGCCGCCCGCCAGGCCGAATTGGACGCCCACGACGTGGTCAACATGCAGTACACTTCGGGGACCACCGGATTTCCCAAGGGCGTCATGCTGACCCACTACAACATCGGCAACAACGGTTTCTGGATCGGGGAGAACCAGCGGTTTACCGCCAAGGACCGGATCTGTCTGCCCGTGCCGCTGTTTCACTGCTTCGGTTGTGTGCTGGGCATCATGGCGATCGTGACCCACGCTGCGACCACGGTAATCCTGGAGAAGTTCGACCCCGTGCAGGTGATGGCCTCGGTGGAGCAGGAGCATTGTACGGCGCTATACGGGGTGCCGACCATGTTTATCGCCGTGCTGGAGCATAAACTCTTCGACAAGTTCGACTTCTCCACCCTGCGCACCGGGATCATGGCCGGCTCCCCCTGCCCGGTGAAGGTGATGCGCCAGGTGATCGACCAGCTTAACATGAGCGAGGTCACCATCTGTTACGGACTTACCGAGAATTCTCCGGTGGTGACCCAGACCCTGCCCGATGACGATATCCGGCGCCGGACGGAGACCGTGGGCCGGGCCATGCCCGAAATCGAGATGAAGATCGTCGATCCGGAAACCGGCGTGGTGCTGCCGTCCGGTCAGCAGGGTGAAGTCTGCTGCCGGGGATACAGCGTGATGAAGGGCTACTATAAAATGCCCGAGGCCACGGAAAAAGCCATCGACAGCGACGGCTGGCTCCACTCCGGCGACCTGGGGGTGGTGGATGAAGACGGCTACCTGGCCATTACCGGCCGCCATAAAGACATGATCATTCGTGGCGGCGAGAACATCTACCCGCGTGAGATCGAGGAGTTCCTCTACCGCATGGACGGCATCTCGGATATCCAGGTGGTGGGGATTCCCAGTAAGAAGTACGGCGAAGAGGTGGGCGCGTTCGTCATTCGGAAGGCCGGCGCCGACATCACCGGCGAGGATGTGAAGGATTTTTGCCGGGGCCAGATTGCCCGTTACAAGATTCCCAAGTACGTGGCCTTTGTAGACGGCTTTCCGATGACCGCCAGCGGCAAGGTACAGAAATACAAACTTCAGGAGCGATCTGTTGAGTACTTCCCCGAAGCCGATGCCGGTTGAGCCGGTTCCGGTTTTCGCTTATCGCATCGATGCGGTGGTTTTCGATTTCGATGGCACCCTGACCTGTCCGGGTGCCCTTGATTTTTCCGTGATCAAACGGACCATTGGCTGCCCCGACCATACCCCCGTGCTGGAGTATATGGCCGGGGTCGACGACAGGGCCCGCCGGGCCGAGATGGCCATCCAGCTGGAACAGTTCGAAATGCAGGGCGCCGCGGTGTCGATGCCCAATCCCGGTGCCGAAGCGCTGCTGGCCTGGATAAAGGCCACCGGGCTGCCCGTTGGGATTCTCACCCGCAACAGCCGGACATCCGTCATCAAGGCCCTGGAGAATTTTGCCGGTTTTTCCGCGGCCGGCATCGATGTGCTGGTGACCCGCGAGGATCCGGCTAAAATCAAACCGTCCGGTGAAGGGGTGCGTCTGGCGGCCGCCCGGCTGGACGTGGACCCGGCACATGTACTGATGGTGGGGGATTTTCTTTTCGATGTCGAAGCCGGCCGCCGGGCCGGCGCCCTGACCGCCTATCTCAGCAACGGGTCAGGGGTGCCGGACGCACTTAGCGCTGATTTCGTGGTGGCTTCCCTGGACGAATTGAAACCGGTTATCCGCGACGGGATGGTGCTGCCGGCCGGCAAGCTGCCCAACCTCTTTCTGGGGGAACTTCTGGATCAGTACCCGATGACGGATCCTTCGGTGATCGTGGGACCGACGGTGGGCGAAGATACGGCTGCCGTGGACATCGAAGGCGAAGCGGTTCTGGTGCTCAAGACCGATCCGATCACCTTTGCTACCGAATCCATCGGGCGCTACGCCGTTTCGATCAACGCCAACGACATGGCCACCGCCGGTGCCGCCGCCCGCTGGATGCTGACCACCCTGCTGCTGCCCTGCGGTTTTTCACGTTCGCAGGTGCGCCGGATTTTTGCCGACCTGCACGATGCCTGTACCGACCAGGGCATCACCCTGTGCGGGGGGCACACCGAGATCACCGATGCCGTGCGCCGGCCGGTGGTGGCCGGCATGATGGCCGGCACGGTTGCCCGCAACGATTTGATCCGCAAGGGCCGTATGGCCCCCGGCGACCGGGTGCTGGTGACCAAGGGCGTTGCCGTGGAGGGAACGGCCATTATTGCCGCCGAGTTCAGGTTGCTGCTTATCGAAAAAGGGATGCCGGCGGACGAGATCGATTGCTGCGCCGCTTTCCAGCAGATGATCAGCATCCTGCCCGAGGCGCGCATCGCCTGGCGGGTGGGCGGTGTTTCCGCGCTTCACGATGTTACCGAGGGGGGACTCGCCACCGCTCTGGCCGAATTGAGCCAGGCGGGCGGCCGGGGTATCCGTGTCCGGCGCGATGCCATTCCGGTGTATCCCCAAACCAGAAAGATGGGGGCGATTCTCGGCATCGACCCGTTGGGCCTGATTGGTTCCGGCAGCCTGCTGATCAGCTGCCGTGCCGAAGTTGCTGCAACGCTGGTCGCCGACCTGCGCGAGTATGGAATTGCCGTGACCGATATCGGCGAAGTCACCGACAGCGGCCCCGGAATCGACGCCGTTGAAAATGAGGTGTCGGTGCCCTGGCCCTGTTTTGATGCGGATGAGATTACCCGTCTGTTTGCCTGAGAGTGCCATGCGTCCGTTGACCAACATGTGCGATCTGCCACCATGGGAGATCGCCTCCCGGGTGTTTAACGAGTGCCCCAGGCCCCTTCATATCCAGGGGGTGCGGTCCACCCACCGTCATTTTTTCAAACTTCTGGACCGGCTGGAGACCTGGGACGAACGCGCACGGAGTTATCAGGATTATATGGAGGTGGCCTTTCATCTCCACCAGTGGCGCCGGCAGAAAGACCCCAGCGGCCAGCTCAGCCTCAAGAACAGCTACCTGAGATTCCTGCGCGGCTGGCTCTACGATGCCAACTCCGTTGAGGGAGCGGTGATGAAGGGCTGGGTGGAGAGCCGCCTGGGCATTCCGCCCACGTTTCACGGCAAGCGCATCCAGAGCCGGGAGAGCGACGCCTATCTTGACTACATGCGTGAGCGCCTGAACGGGGCGGCGCGTACCAATGCCATCCTTTCGCAACTGGATCTGTTGTACGAGTTCGTGCAGTACGAACTGGCGCGCCGGAATCCTGAGCGCCGCCACATGACCCTGTATCGTGGCGTTTACGATTTTGCCGAACACGAAATCGTCGAACAGCCGGACAACACCCATGCCGTGGTACGGCTCAACAACCTGAACTCCTTCACCCGCGATTTTGAGCGGGCCTGGGAATTCGGTACCCTGGTGATTGAAGCGCGGGTGCCGGTTCCCAAGATCTTTTTCGATGGCGCCTTCCTGCACGCCGGCATCCTCCAGGGAGAAGAGGAGGTACTGGTGATCGGCGGCGAATATGATGTCACCCTTCGATCGTACTGAGGTAAAACAGATGCCCGTCGAGTTTTCACCCGAACATTGGCAAACGATTGAGCAGCGGGGCCGGGCCGCTTTTCTGGGGATGGCTATAGGTGACGCCCTGGGGGCCACGACCGAGTTCATGACGCCCATGGAGATCCGGTTCAAGTATGGCGTTCACAAGAAGATCGTCGGCGGGGGCTGGCTCTATCTGAAGGCCGGACGGGTCACCGACGATACGGAAATGTCGGTCTGCATCGCCCGGGCCATTCGGGATGCCGGCGGCTGGGATCTGACCGCCATTGCCCAAAATTTTGTCGACTGGATGAAAAGCCGCCCCGTGGACATCGGCGCCACCTGTGCCCGGGGCATCCGCGAGTTCATGCACACCGGATCTCTGGAAATGCCGCCCAACGAATGGGATGCGGGCAACGGGGCGGTGATGCGCATGGTGCCGGTGGCACTGGCGAGCCTGGGTGACGAGAAGCGGTTGGCCGAATGGTCCGTGGCCCAGGCCCATCTCACCCACCACCATCCCATGTCCGATGCCGCCTGCATCACCGTCGGCCGCATGGTTCATCAGGCCATGCAGGGCGCATCCCTGGATCAGTTGCAGACCCTTGCCGACGAACTGGTCGGCCAATTCGCCAAATTTCGCTATCGCCCCTATCTGGGCGGCAGCTCGGCCTATGTGGTGGATACCATGCAGACCGTATTCCACTACCTGTTCTCCACGGAAAGCTTTGCGGATTGTCTTATCGGCGTGGTCAATCAGGGGGGCGACGCCGACACCACCGGTGCCATTGCCGGTATGATTGCCGGCGCGTTTTATGGGCTCTCCAGCTTTCCCCGGCGGTGGGTCCGGCGCCTGGATCCGTTGGTGCGGGAGGAGGTCACTGAGCTGGCGGATCACCTCGTGAACCATTCACCCCTGGCAAGCCGGTTGAAATAGCGGGCGTCGCGATATTCCGATTTCCCCCTATTTGGGATCGTACGGGTATCCCATATCCGCTGAGGTCTTCCGGGCGGCATCGACCACCAGTTCACCATACTTTTCTTTATCCTTGAGGTCAAAATTAAAGATGGGAGCTGAAATCCCGATGCATCCCACATGCTTTCCGGAAGAGTTAAAGATCGGGGCGGCAATCCTTCTGACCCCCTCCCTTAATTCCTGGTCCTCGAATCCAAAGCCGCATTTTTTTGCCTGGATAAGCTCGGTTTCGAGAATTTCAGGATCGGTAATCGTATATTTGGTGATGGCCGGCATGCCTATTTTTTTGATGACCTGACGCCTTTTCTCTTTGCTCATCAAGGAGAGATAAACCTTGCCGACACTAACGGCATGAAGATATGGGATGGCACTGCCAACGCGAGAATAGAGCGACATGCTCTCGCTTCCACGAATCTGCTCCAACAGGATCAGCTGATCGCGGTCCAAGGTCGCCAGTTCAATTGTTTTTCGCGTTTGAATCGACAGCGCCTTCATGTGTTTCCAGGCGGAATTACGCAGATCGTATTTGTCATGGAGGCGATGCCCCAAGTACAAAAATTTCAAACCGATCCGGTAGAGTCCTCTTTTCCCGGATTTATCAAGGAACCCTTTTGAACACAGGGTGTTGAGGATTCGAATCAGCGACTGGCGGGGGATATCGACTTGTTCAATGATGTCGGAAAGCGACATCTCCCTGTCAGACGAGGAGATGCACTCAAGAACATCAACGGCACGTTCGATCGCCGGAACCGTATTTTTGGTCTCACTCATATTTAAAAAAATCCGTTTAACAAACGGATGCTCACATCGTTACCGCGTAAAGGATAACTAATTAATAATTACAAAATGATGATCGCCGACGCTTTTTCGGATGGGGCCGAAAAATTGCAGCCCAACGATACGAGAGATCATTAAAATAATCAACCTCGAGGTCCACAGGGGAACCGCATTTTGATGTATTTTTTTGGTGGTGTGATCAGACACCCACCACCCCGATTCAATCACTGCCACATGTAAAAATCCAAGTGTCAATTGAAGGATCCGGTGGGTTAGAAGCCATTATCCGGGATGTCCACGACTTCCCGCCCCTGGCGCAGACAACTGCCGATCCTGGCCTGGGTGTGGGGCAGGGTGGTGTCAACGAACCAGAAAACCGATGTCCGAACAATGGGCTTTTAAAATCAGTCATCCTTCTCTTTTTCCCGCTTTCATAATATCAACAAACCATGGTTCTCTGTTCGCCCAGGAATATTTACAATTATCTGATCGCCGCGGTCAACCCGGGCAGGAATTCGAGGACGCCGGCCTGGATGCCCCATGTCGGCCACCTGGAAGATCGGGGCCTTGACGTTTTTGTTAATTGCCACGATGAACGGCGAGTCCTTGAAATCGGGAGCCCTCTGGCTCAACGGTCGACTGATCAGCTGACGTCTTATGCTGGCATCGTGCCCAAAATCAAACAAACCGATGGCAGTCAAGGTCTTTCTATAACAAGTGGAGCAAGGCCAATATACTCAAGATGGCCTTTGCCTATGACCAACCTTTGGGATAATGTCGATATTGAGGCTCGCATGTGGTCGCTTAAAAGGGTTTTTCAAGTGTATTCTTTTTTTGTTTTTGCCTCAATTTGAGCCGCCGATATAAGGTGGAAACACTGATACCTAAATATTTAGCAGCGTCCTGCTTTCCAGTGGTGGAATTGCCGAATAGGCGCAAAGCTTCTTCGACCATTAGCTCTTCAGTATCGATGGGTTCTATCGTGTCTTTTTCGGGGATTTTGTTGAGTGGGGATATATAGGGGGGAAGATCTTCTATGTCGGCAAATCCATTTGTTTTTAGATTGCAGACATACTCCGTAACATTTCTTAATTCGCGTACATTGCCAGGCCATTGATAATGGACAAGATAGCTCATTGCCCTTTTGCTGAAACCGCGAAGGTTGCCGCCGAATTGTTGATTATGTTCTTTTAGATAGAAATCCAGTAGTAGAGGGATATCTGTTTTTCTTTCTCTCAAGGGTGGAACTTCGATTTGAACAACGTTTAAACGGTAGTACAAATCTTCCATAAAATGCTTTTTTTTCACCATTTCAGGCAAATTCTTATTGGTTGCGCATATAACCCTCACGTCAATTTTTATCGATGCTTCACCGCCAATCCTTTCGAGGATCGCATTGTCCAGGACTCGAAGTATTTTAGCCTGCCCAGTTAAGGAGAGGTTACCAATTTCATCTAGAAAAATCGTTCCGCCGTTAGCTTTTTCAAACTTCCCTGCCCTTCCTCTTTTTCGGGCATCGGTAAAAGCCCCTTTTTCATATCCAAACAATTCGCTTTCAATAAGTGTTTCAGGAATTGCGCCGCAATTCAGGGCAACAAAAGGCCCCTTATATTTAGGACTATTGTAATGTATGAGTTGTGCAACAAGTTCTTTTCCGGTACCCGTTTCTCCATTGATGAGGATTCGCGAATTATTGGCCGCTACTTTGGCCATGAGTTCCTTCATTTTAATGATCGGATCGGATGTGCCTACAAACCTTAGTGTATTCGGTCTATTGCCGAAAGTGAAGAAGGTTGAAGCTGGTTTGTTTTTTGCGTTATTTTTAAGCAGCAGGACATTGCCGACAGTAGAGCCATTGTAATGGATTGGTGCTGCCTTTGCGAGAAACTTGGACCTGCAAATATTACCATTTTCATCTGATATTGTATAAGAATCAATAATTTTCAGTGCGTCACCAAACAATTCGATATCCTTGCCTATGTATTCTTCTCGCTTGAACGCCATCGCTTCTTCTGCGAATTGGTTCGCATTAATGATATTATTTTTATGGTCCGTAATAATAATGCCTTTATCAATGGCGTTGACAATATTGTTCATTGCTTCTGAATTAACAAAATCATAAAAAAGGACATCATTCTTTAAGAATTTTCCGGCGATATAATTCCCAATATCATCAGACAGTTTTGATAAAAATAGGCTCTTTCGCAGCATCCTTTTATGCTGGTTCTTATCGTAGCCCAGAAGCCCAAAAAGACCGACTATTTTATCCCGATATATAATAGGGCAGGAGATAACCGAGGTATAGGGACAGAATGATTTTATTTCACACTGCAGACATTGTTTCTCCTCCCTTGGCGTATGGATCAGAAAACCTTTGCCTGATTTTATGGTTAAATCCACATAAGAGTCTCGTGGTCGCTTTAAACCGATATTTTTTCTATACGGGCCGGTTCCGGCAACCGCTATCATGGCACGGTTAATCACCATCAGTTCTGCCCCAATAATCGGTTTCATAATATTGCATAACGATTGAATTGAATATTTATTTTGATCCAAGTAGTTATTCATTTTATCTTCTCCAATATATGCAGTCGCCTATTGAAGATAGCCATTTTGAATTGTGATTCTTAATTTCGTAAAATAGCACGGTCCAGATAAGCTATCATTTATCATTATGACAATTGTTAATAAAGTGAAATTTGATAGATGAATGGTATTTTTATATTAAAATGCCATATTATATCAATAAAACCAGCTTGTTAAAATTCCATCAGCATCCTTGGGCACATACCTCCCTATCCTGGCATGCATAGTGCCTATTGCCAGATCATATGTAACAACCTTTCAGACTTATCGCGTTTTAACAAACAACTCGCTACACAAACAAAGTAAAGGAGAGAAACAATGAGCAAAACAGTAGGCCTAGGGTATTACAAGATGCTTGATCCGAAGTATAAATACGCAAAATGTTACTGCACTGATGAAGACATTGCCATGGCAGTATCGATCAGGGAATTTACCAATAAAGCATTGATGCCGGTTCGTCATGATTTTGAAGGTGGCTGGAATAAAGATGAAAAAGTGGCTCTACAAACACTGCACAAGTACTACAAAGAGTGTGTGAAACTGGGATTGACGGCTTCGAACCTCCCGGAAAAATTTGGCGGATTGGGATTATCGCCGGTTGTGAGGCAAATGATTAATATTGAACTTTCCAGAGCTGAGATAGGCCTGGCAACAATGGTAGGGAAGATACACTGGGTTGTCTCCTTTATGATGGCAGCAAAAAGAGACGATTTGCTTGAGGAATTCGCGCCTAGGATAGCTGGTGAAGACGCATGGACGGCATGCACGGCAATCAGCGAACATTCCGGCGGCGCCAGCATAGAAGATCCTGCCTTTGATTTTCGAACGATTCGCACACGAATGGAGATTCAGGGAGACGAAGTCGTCATTAACGGGCGCAAGATATGGCCCGGCCCTGCGGGACCCAACGATCGATTCGAAAGTGAATATTTGAAAGGCCATATCGGCTATTGGACCATCGCACAGCGTGATCCCCGGAAAGGAGCAGAAGGTGTTGGAATTATATTTGTCCCACCGGATGCAAAGGGCTTCAGTTGTACGATGCCTTTTGAAAAAATGGGAATGACATATTCAGATGAAAATGCGGAGTTAGTGTACGATAATGTCAGACTGCCCAAACGGTATGTCCTGGACCTCGATCAACCAAACCTGGGTGCAAAAATAATTGAAGGATACGTTATCGGTCTAGGCCGACTGGCTGGTGCGGCGAGATTGCTGGGTGTCGCTGAAGCCGTCTTTGAAATTGCTTTGGATTGGACTGGTGGTAGAGAAATTGCCGGCATTCCCGTCAGGGAACGTTCATACTTTGCATCTATCCTGGCAGAAATGGCTAGAAAAATCGAAGTTGTCAGGAATTATATTCTTTCTGTCACCTGGCAGGTAACCCAACCGAATACTTACGGTGAGCCATGGACACGAGAAATGATTGCTAAATTCTCAACAGCAAGGTCCTTTGCGGGAGATACAGCAGAATTTTGCACCCACCGTGCGATGGAGTTGATGGGGTCGTACGGATATGTATATGAAGGGCACATTGAAAAATACATGCGTGATTACAAAATCGTAAAGATGTGGCTGGGCGGTGCTCAACGGGATCGTCTTGATGTTGCCCAGGGTTTCTATGGACCTTTTAAATGGGGTGGAATGCAGCAGTGGATAGACGAAGGTGGATTAGTAACAGAAGGGTTTGGCAGCATTAAATATTGATCGGTTTTTGCCATGGCTACTTTTTTAAAGTACTTTTAGAGCAGCTGCACATGGTTATCCTGATTTCCGTTGATAGCCCAATGGATTATCCTATCAAAGCATTTACTGGAAGGGAGCTATTGCTATGAAACTACAGCTTTTAGATTTTGGGACATTGACAGCGGATGAAGGTTGGGTCTTTGAAGCTTCCGGCGTAGCTACGAAAAGCAATCCTGATCCTAAATCAAAAAGACGCGCTTACCAGATGATTGGTGTTTTGATTGAGCACCCTAAAAACGGACTGATTCTTTATGAAGTCGGTCCGGCTCCCAACCACACCGAACTCTGGCCCGAGCCGGTTAAAGAGGTTTTCGATATCACCCGATATGAAGAAGAAAACCGGTTGGACAAACAATTGGAAAAAGCCGGATACAAAGTGAACGATGTGTCAGCCATAATCATCGGCCATATGCATCTGGACCATGCCGGTGGTTTGGAATTGTTCCGGGGCTTGGATGTTCCGGTTTATGCCCATGAAGATGAAATCAAGTATGCTTTCTATGCGATTGCGACTAAACAGGACTTTGGCGCTTATATTCCCCATTACATAGATTCCACTTTTAATTGGCAGCCTGTCTATGGGAATGAAGTATAACTTTTTGAAGGCATCACGCTTTACAAAACTCCCGGACATACTCCTGGCATGTTATCCATGAAAGCAAGACTAAATGAACTAGAGTCATTTCTATTTACTTCAGATACTATCTTTTTCAAGGAGAACTGGGTTAACGAGACGCCTCCGGGGTGGCTTATACGTGATATGTCAGGATGGTACAAGAGCCTTGTGAAGCTGAAAAATATAGCTGCTAAAGAAAATGCTAACGTTGTATTCGGACACGATCCGGAAGTTTTCGCGCAATTTGCGGTAAAGGTTCACGGAGAATAGCGAAAAAATAAAGAGGGGGAGGCTTGCGGCCTCCTCCTTTTACTGGCACCGCAGACCGACCAAGGGATTATAGTATTATTCGGATGCATGCGCCTGTACAGAAGACCTAAAATGCCTTGAGCAGTTTAGACAGACGTCTAATCGCAACTCAAGATGATGTTCAGGAGGAAGTTTTGAAAAAGATTGCTCTTACAGTCAACGGTCGTCAAAAACAGGTCGTTGTTGACGATGATTTGGTTTTGCTAGATCTGCTGCGAAAGCATTTCCACCTGACCGGTACCAAGCAGTCCTGCGACCGCAAGGGACAGTGCGGGGCCTGTACGGTCATCGTCAACGGCAAAGCGGTATTGTCCTGCCTGACCAAAGTGGCAAAACTCGATGGTGCCGATATTATTTCCGTGGAAGGACTGGGAACGCCTGACAACCGCCACCTGATCCAGGAGGCCTTCGTCTTGGCTGGAGCCATCCAGTGCGGATATTGCACACCCGGCATGATCATGGCGACCAAAGCACTATTGGACAGAACACCCGACCCTTCGGCCGAAGAGATCAAGCACGCCCTGCGCCGTAACCTGTGCCGCTGTACTGGGTACGCCAAAATAATCGACGCCGTGCGGCTGGCCGGCCGTCTCCTGAGAGGAGAGATCGCCCCCGAGGAGATTCGCCCCAAGGTCACCGATGCGAAGATGGGAGTATCTCACCCGCGGCCTTCGGCCCTGGCCAAGGCCTGCGGCACGGCCCCGTTCGCCGCGGACGTTCAGATGCCAGGGGCCGCCGAGATCGTGGTTGTGAGAAGTCCCCATTTTCATGCCATCATTAAATCCATCAATACTGCGGCAGCCGAGGCCATGCCTGGCGTAGTGGGTACTCTCACGGCCAAGGACGTCAAGGGCACCAACCGGCTGAAATACATCGTCGACGACCGGCCGATCCTGTGCGAGGACCGGGTGCGCACCCTGGGCGACGCCGTCGCCGTGGTGGTGGCCGAGACCCGCGAGCAGGCCAAGGCCGCTGCCGAAGCGGTGAAAGTGGAATACGAACCGCTGACCGAATTGCGCAGCCCGGCCCAGGCCCTGGCACCGGATGCCCCCCAGATTCATCCCGACCGGCCGAACCTGTGCTTTCGCCAGCCGGTGATCAAGGGAGATGCCGATGCGGTTTTTGCCACGGCCGACGCCGTGGTGGAAAACCGCTTCACCACCCAGATCAACCACCAGGCGCCCATGGAACCGGAAAACAGCGTGGCCTTCATGGAGGGCGAGGGGGAAGAGGCCGAGCTGGTCGTCATGGGCCGCAGTATCAACATTCACCTGCACATGGCCATGTTGCAGGCGGCCCTGGGCTTTGAGAACATCCGCTACGAGGAGGCCTTTGCCGGCGGGCAGTTCGGCATCAAGCTGGAAATTTTCACCGAGGGCATCGCCGCGGCCGCGGCCTTGAAGTTCCGGCGGCCGGTGCGCTACATCCCCAGCCTCGCCGAATCCATGTTGATCACCTCCAAGCGCCATCCCTTCGATATGCGAATTCGCCTGGGCGCCGACGCGGAAGGGAAAATCACGGCCATGGCCATGGACATGACCGTGGACAACGGCGCCTACAACTCCATCGGCAATGTGGTCATCAACCGCGCGTTGCACATGCTTTCCAGTTCCTACTATATTCCCAACATCAAGGTAGCCTCGCGGCTCGTCTACACCAACAACCCCTGGGGCAGCGCGGCCCGCGGCGCCGGGCCGCCCCAGGCGCACTACGCCCTGGAGTGTGCCGTTGACATGCTGGCCCATAAGCTGAACATGGACCCGTTGGCCTTGCGCAAACTCAACGCTCTGGCGCCGGGCCAGACAAAAGCCACCGGGCATGCGATCGACGAGTGGGCCTTCGAGGGCCTGTGCGAGGCCATCCAACCCGAGTACGCACGCGCCACGGCCGATGCAGCCAAGGCTGTCGACGGACCGGTCAAACGCGGCATCGGCCTGGGAGCGGCGGCCTTCGGCATCGCCTTCCCGGGCGACAAATCCATCAGCGCCGTGGAACTGGAGCCCGATGATTGCGTGACGGTCTATGCCGCCGCGGCCGACCCCGGGGAGGGTAACGACTCCATGCTCACCCAGCTGGCCGCCCAGGTGTTGGAACTGCCCCTGGACCGAGTGCGGGCCGATACCCGTAGCACCGCGCGCACGGCCGCCTCCGGACCGGCCTCGGGCAGCCGGGTGACGTTCATGATCGGCGGGGCCACCGTGGACGCGTTGAAGCGGCTCAGACAAGCCATGGACGAGGTGGGGGCCAAGACCCACGCGGCCTTCGTCGCCGCCGGGCTGGCCACCCGCTATGTGGGCCATAAGGCGGCGCTGAATACCGCGCCGCTGGATCCAGAGACCGGACAGGGCCCGTCCTCGGACTCCGACGTGCACGCCATTCAGCTGGCCGAGGTGGAGGTCGACACCGAGACCGGCGAGGTGCGGGTGTTGAAGATGACTGCGGCGGTGGACGCCGGGCCGATCATCAACCCCAACAATCTCGAGGGGCAGATGCAGGGCGGCATGGACATGGGGGTGGGCTATGCCCTGCGGGAGCGCTACGAGGCCGGCCAGACCGCCGACTGGCGCACCTTTGCCTTCCCGAGCATGAAGACCGCCTTCGACACGGCCGTGATTACCCGGGAAACACCGCGCAAGCGGGGCACCCTGGGGGCCACCGGCGTCGGCGAGATGGCCATGGTCTCCACGGCCCCGGCCGTGATCAACGCCATCCATAACGCCTGCGGCGTTTGGATCACAAATCTGCCCGCGACGCCGGACAAAATTAAAGCCGCCCTGGAGGCGGCTGGAAAGGCCTAACGTTTGTTCATTGACCGTTTACCAACTTTCCATGGAGGACGAATTCATGACCATAAGGCGAGAAGACGGACAGGTACAACCAGGCATCAATTGGTGGCTTTTTACTGCTCGTATTCCGGGTGTTCACGTTGGTTTCTCTCTTCCTGAAATCATTCAAGGGGGACTATTGACAACGGCCACGGCCGGTGTCGTCGCGGCATTGACCATGAAGTATTTCAATGTTCCTTTCGAGGTGGCCTGGGCGGTCATGTTCATTCAGTTGTTCTGGCTGGTTGCCCATACCTTGCTGTTTGGTGAGCCATACGCACCGGGTTGGATAACGCCCGCCCTTCCGCTGGTAATGGGATTTCTGGCACAGTTCGAACCTGGTCTGGCCGCCATCCAGGCAATGACTGCCGTCACCATATGTGTCTGTGCTATCTTTTTGTTTTTCGCCGTTACCGGGTTGGGCTCACGCTTTTTCGAATGGGTACCTCTGGAACTTAGGGCGGCCATTATCTTCGGTGGCGCCATTTCCGCCTTCAATGCAGAGTTTGGCAGGTTAGAGAAAATGCCCTACACCCTTCCAATCGTCTGGGGGATTGTTTTTTTGCTCATGTTTTCCGTTTGGTTTTCCAAGGCCAAGGACAAGGTTAGGTTCTTCAAAATAATGGCCAGCATGGCATTGTTGGTTGGATTTCTGGTGGCTGCTATCGTGGGTCCGCTTTTCGGTGAGCTTTCCTTCGACATAAAAATGGGATGGCATATTCCCCAATTAGGTACTTACATCAAAGCCGTTTCTCCCTTCTCGGTAGGGTGGCCGGGTATAGACGTCTTTATAAAGGCGCTACCGCTGGCAATAATGATTTATATCTTCGTATTTGGAGATCTCGTTCTGGGAAATACTTTGATTGAACAAGCCTCTGCCGTTCGGAAAGACGAGAAGATTATCGTGAACAACACACGAACGCATTTCACCCTTTTCTTTAAGAATATCGGTCATTTTCTTATGGCGGGCCCGTTTATTCCGCTACATGGTCCCATGTGGACAGGCGTCCATGTATTCTTAATCGAGCGGTATAAAACCGGGCACCGCAATATGAAATCCCTGTATGATGGACTTTTCAACTGGTACTGGCCGGCATTTATCCTGTCTCTGCTTGTCCCCGTCGTTACTTTCATGAAGCCCCTTCTACCCGTAGCCTTATCCATTACACTGATTTTGACGGGATTTGCCTGTGCATATATTGCCATCTCTATGGTAAATAAACCGGCAAGCCAAGGATATGCTTTCTTTGTCGGCATGGTAATCGCCAAATTTGGACCGGCGTGGGGACTTTGTATCGGAGTCGGGCTGTACTTTCTCCTCGTTTACAAGAAAACACCATTCACCGTTTCCAAAGCATAACTCCGTTCGATAAAAAAATCGCCAATGATAAAAAAAAACTACCGCCCATATGCCGGGTTAGGGGGCTTTCAAAGCGTTGACAAACCTCGTCTTTTTGGAGGCGATATTTCCATATGAACAAAGGCGCGACGATCATGCAGGAAAAGACAGAATGAGGTAGCATATAACAAACTTAAAAACTCATATTGGGTACTGATCAATAGGGGACGGCAAAATGGGTGTGGTATCGGTGACGGCAGGGCATGAAGTCAGAAGAGGGTATCAGCGCGTTGGCAGAAAGGGGCTCCTGAAGCTGATTACAGGCCGTCCCCCATCAAAAATAGCGACGGGCGCCGGCAAAGTGCTTCCTGTAATAGGCCTTGGACAGTGACGTCGTCTGGATGCGCTTGCCGCTGCCGGGGGCATGAATGAAGGCGTTGTTGCCGCAATAGATGCCCACATGGTTGATTTTGCCCCAGCGGCTGGTATCGAAAAAGACCAGGTCGCCCTTGGCCAGGTCGTTGCGCGATACCGGATCACCGGCGGCATACTGCTCACGAGCGGTACGGGGCAGATTGATGCCGTTAAGGCGGTAGACCGTTTGGATCAACCCGCTGCAATCCATCCCGGTTTCCACGGTGGTGCCGCCCCAGTGATATTCGACGCCGATGAAGCGCTGTGCCGTCTGAATCAAATCATGCTGCAATTGCGGTGTCGCACCGGCAATATCCTCGTACAACAAGGCGCGCACGATGTAGTAGACGTCGATAATACCGTCGGACTGCAGCCTTTGGGCGCGGTTCAGGGCAGCTGCCTTGGTGGGGAAACGATCGAAACGCACTTTGTACAGACGGTCCGTATCGATGAAATGGTAGGCGTCCAACCCCTGGGATTGCAACCGCCGGGCATAGGCCGAAGCATTGCGCTCGCTGGCGAAAGCGCCCACTTGAATGGTGACGCCGATGGTCTGGATATGGGGAGTCGGCAAATCCGCCCGTTTGCCGATTGTTCCGGGCGGTTTCGTCGATGGCGTGCCGTGGGTGGAAGAGGCACAGCCCCAAACCCAGGTCAGGAGGACGACCAGCAACAGGCGCGCCAAATGGGCGTGCCGAAAAGTGGATGGCGCTTGCATGGGGTTATTGTACCCTGCCAGCGCCGATTGTTCAATTGCCACTATCCCATTTCGTTCATTGTTGAAATGATGCTATCTCTTAAAATATCCACAATTTGATCCGCACCCGCTTTATCAATAATTAAAGGCGGCGATAATATGCATAAATTTTCATATGGCCTGACAATTAAACCTTTTGCCTGGCAATGTTCATCCACTCGTTGAGCAACGGCTATATTCTCTTCTTCATTATCTGAGACCACGCATTCCACACATGCCATCAAACAAACTCCCCTGACATCACCGACGATGGGAAATTCCTTTAACGTTTTCAGACGCTTCATGAAATGAGAACCGACCTCGAGGACATGATCGTTTATTTTTTCGCGCTTCATTATTTCAAGATATTTTAAGGCCGCAGCACACGTCACCGGGTGTCCTGAATAAGTAAATCCATTTGTGTAATAGGAATTCTCACTTGCGGATTCTCCGCTTATCCGATTGACCAACTTGTCTGAAATGATTGCCGCACCCAAGGGTTGATAACCGGATGTGATCCCTTTCGCCACCGTAATAATATCGGGAACGATGCCGAAGACGTCTTCGGATGCAAAATAGTGCCCCAGTCTTCCAAAGGCGGTCACGACCTCATCAGAGATATAAAGCACATCGTATTCCCGGCAGACATCCAATGTCTTTTTGTGATATCCCGGCGGAGGAACAATAACCCCTCCCGAACCCATCACCGGTTCGGCGATAAAACAGGCCACCTTATCCGGCCCGATCTCTAAAATTTTATCCTTTAGTTCGCGTACCCTGAGGTCGCAAAAGTCCTCTATGCTCATTCCCTCGGGTTTTTTATAAGGATTGGGATCAGAGGTAGAATGAACAATATCGGTAATGTAGTTAAAATAGCTTCGGTCACATTTTTTGCCATTCAAGGAAGCCGTCAGATAGGTACTGCCGTGATAGGCGTTTTCACGATAGATAATATGTTTTTTTTCAGGTTGACCAAGACAATTAAAATAGTAATGCACAAATCGAATCGCGGACTCAACAGCGGTCGAGCCGCTATTGGTAAATTGAAAAAAGTTTAAGTCACCAGGCGTCAATTGGCTGAGTTCATGGGCCAATTGGATAGAGGGCGGACTTGCCATGGCGCCAAATGGTGTATAATAAGCCAACTGAACACACTGGTCGGAAATCGCTTTTGCCATTTCTTCATTGCCATACCCCAGATTCACACACCACATGCCGGATATCGAATCAAGATATCGATTCCCATCACTATCAAAAACATGGACGCCTTTGCCGGATTCAATAACCATGGGTTCGGCATCGCTTCCCAAGTCCGACCACGGATGAATAACATGCCTTTTGTCTTTTTTTGTTAGATCCATAATGACCTTTAAAATAAGAAGTTTTCAGAAACCTGTCCCCGCATACAGTGATTGGACATCATTGAAGACGCGTATCCACCCGCATTGATAAAAACAAGTGGGTCGCCTTCCTGTATTTGGTCCGGCATCTGGAAATTGTCTTTCCATACATCCAGCGACTCGTTTATATTGCCCACGACCGTCACCGGTTTCATCTTGCTTGTTTTTTGCTTGAGAACAACAGGCTCACAGGGCAACCCGTAAAAAGTAGGCTCGATGGCCAGATTAAACCCGCCGTTGACTCCTATGAAGTCCGTTTCTTGCTTTCTCTCGACGGTGTTGACTTCCAAAACCAGAAGTCCGCTGTCTTTTGCAATATAATCTCCGGGTTCAACACAAATGGTGACCCCTTTGTTTCCAAAATGGGATTTTATAATAGAAACCCAGGCATCCAAATCCAGCGGTGCATCATCCCTGTCATGGGGAACCCCCAGGCCGCCACCCAAATTGATGCACGCCAGGTCCTTCACTTGGTCCACAAACCAATGGGTCTCATCCAGGATCCCGTTGAATATGGACAGTTGATTGCTCAGATACCCGCATCCGGTATGGAAATGGATGGTATCCACGATGAAGTTATTCTCACTGGCAAGTCGCAAGGCTTCCTCAAACTGATCCCTGTATATGCCGAACTTGGTTGTTTTTTCTCCGCTATATCTGAGGGTCTCATTGTCCCTGTAGCCAATACCCAGAGCCGGGTTGACCCGGATTCCGATTTTGCGACCGGAGCAGAACTGGCCCAATCGCCGGATGGTGCTTAACGAGTCACAGTTTAACGCCACGTCGGGATTATTAGCCAGCAACCGGAGTTCGTCGTTGGTCATCGAGTTCGCCGTGTATGAGATTTCGCTGCGCTCAAAGCCGCAGGAAAACGCATGTAACAATTCACCGGGAGAACATACATCCACCCCGCATTTCCTCCCGCTTTTAATAGACGTCAGAATCGGGGCAAACCGGTTTGCTTTTATGGCATAATAAATTTTATGCGCGTCAAGCTGGCTCAGGGCATTGTGCAGCCGCTCGATATTTTGCGAAATCCGTCTTCCACTATAAAAAAAGGCCGGTGTTCCAGTTAAACCGATCAGATCGGCCATTGAACTCCCTGAAAAAAACAACTGCCCGTCTTTGTAACAGAGATCATCTCTTTCCCACCACAAACGATCTTTTTGTGGGTTCATCCACACTTCCTTTCCAGGTCTCGAAGATATCTCCTACCGTGTTCATTGATCGTTTCTTTTCGACCGGTTATCCATCCCCGGCAGTTAATCGAGCCACAGGCACAAGGAAATTGTCTGAACAAGATGTCTTCTGTTGAGGCGTAATCCATGGTCAACGCATCTCCTTTTTCAATATCCTGCAATGCCCAGATTTCAAGCTTGTTCATGTCCAAAAATACCAACGGATCACACGAATGTAACAAAAGCCCTGAAAAGTGAGGGTCATGGAGATGCAGGCAGGGTGTAATCTGAAGGGTGTGCTGAAGAATATAGGGGACCGTAACCCCGGTCATTCTTGCAACCATCTCCCCCTTCTTGAAATTTCGTTTTACATAAATGCCGCTGCCTGTTGTCCTGGAATGATTAATCGTGAAATCTTCTTTGCTGGGGTAGTTCTTACCATCTTCCAGTTCATAAGGATAAATCATGGTACCTCTCTCTTTTAAAGTTTCACGGAATGAGGAGTAGAAATTTATTTTTCGCTACCCTCCGTATCGATCCGGTGCCTTTCGGGCACACCAGGGGACATATTTCCCGGTACCCTGCTGCGCCGAAAGGCCTTATCGATTGGCGGGACTGAATGACTGAACCAGGAGTTTTGTTACGCCACTTGACGCTCTCGGACGCCGAGGGCTTCCTGCAGAGCGGCGGTTTTGTCTGTCTGTTCCCATGGAAAGAGATCCCGCCCGAAGTGTCCTGCCACCGCGGTTTGGCGGTAGCTCCAATTTTTAGGTTCGGTTAATTTCAGATCCTTTACGATGGATGCAGGCCGAAAATCGAAGACCAACCCATCTTCCAAAATCCTCTGAATTTCAGCCTCATCCACCGTTCCGGTGCCGAACGTGTCAATATTGATGCTCAGGGGCTTTGCCACACCAATGGCATATGCTACCTGGATCTCGCATTTTTCCGCCAGGCCGGCGGCAACAATGTTTTTGGCCGCGTATCGGGCGTAATAGGCCGCCGACCGGTCGACCTTGGAGGGGTCTTTGCCGCTGAAAGCACCGCCGCCATGGCATCCCACACCGCCGTATGTATCCACGATTATCTTCCGTCCGGTGAGGCCCGCGTCGCCGTGGGGGCCGCCGATGACGAACTTACCTGTCGGGTTGACGAAATAGGTGGTCTCCTTGTTCAGCAAACCGGTAGGTTCAAGCAGGTTACGGGTCACATCGATCATGTCCTTGCGGATTCGTTCCAGGGGAACATCCGCCGTCTGATGCGAAATGACGATATTGGTGATGGCCTTGGGTTTCCCGTTTTCGTGCAGCACGGACACCTGAGTTTTGGCATCCGGACGGAGATAGTCAATATCCCCCTGCTTTCGAATGTTCTGCAAATGCTCCAGAAGCATGTGGCTGTAATGAATCGGTGCGGGCATTAACGATGGCGTGGCGTTGGTGGCATAGCCGAACATCATGCCCTGATCGCCTGCACCCTGTTCCTTGAACAGTCCTTCATCCTCAGATACACCCTGGGAAATGTCGCTGGATTGGGGATGGATGAGGCATTGATATTTGAAACTGTCGTGGCAAAAAAGCAGTTCTTTTCTATCGTAGCCGATCTCTTGAACGACCTTTCGAGCGATGGCTTCCGGATCGATTTTCTCCCAACCGCTGCAGGTGATCTCTCCGAGGTTGATGACAAAATCCGTGGTTACCGCAGTCTCACACGCCACCCTGCTGCGGGGATCCTGCTCGAGACAGGCATCCAGTATCGCATCGGAAACCTGATCGCAGAGTTTGTCCGGGTGCCCTTCGCTGACCGATTCGGAAGTAAAAATATGATCAACTTTCAATTTACTCATGAAACATCCTTTCGTGGTGTTGGTTAATTAACTATCTAAATTATTAAAAAATAATCCGTCAGATGCCAAATTTAATGCCATGGTTCACTGTTGGAGGCATAAAGGGTGTAATTCGTAAGCAATCAGCGTGCCAGACATCGACTTCGGTTTTGGAATGCTGCCAAAAATTGTATTAGGCTGTTATCATAAAGTATATTTATAAAATAGTGCCGAACAGGATCTTTCTTTTGGATAAATTCGGGGCATGGATGGAACATGCTGCGGGAAAAATGGGACCGACATTATTGTAAAATTATGAGGAAATGGGAAATTATTGCGCAGATGATTTTTATCGATTATGGCGCCTAACCAATGCTTGACTTGTCGTCCATTCTACGAATATGTCATAGGATTCAATATAATTAGGCCATATTTTGAAGATACAGGGTGATTCTTTGCCTGTTTGTCTGTAATTTACAATGTGCAGTATATGCACAAACCCTTTGCTTGTGCATTTCTCTTGAAAAAAAAGAGAGGCTCCTGGCGGTATCGAGCGGGTTATCTCGAAAGACCCGATATTCCAGATATCCACCCGTACAGGCAATTCCACCGGAGCATGTCTGGCATCGGCCGATTGACGCCAATCGCCTAACGCAGCGGGAAATGGCAGGCCACATGCTCTCCGGCCGCCGTTTCCACCAAGGGCGGTACCTCTTGGCGGCATAGGGGCCTGGCATACGCACAACGCGGCTCAAAAACGCATCCGTTGTAAAGGTTTTCACCGACGGAGACCTCACCACTATGATGGTCGATGGTTTTGCGCAATTTCGGATCGGCCACGAAAACACTGTCCATCAGTAGTTTCGTATACGGGTGGCGCGGCGTGCGGTCGGCAAAATTGGCCGGTGAGATTTCCACGATGCGTCCCAGGTACATCACGACAATTCGGTGGCAGAAATAGTCAACCAGGGCCAGATCGTGAGAAATGAACAGGTAGGTCATGTTAAAGCTGTCCCGCAGGTTCTGGAGAAGCAGGGTAATCTGGGCCTGGACCGAAACGTCCAGGGCCGCGGTGGGTTCGTCCAGAACGATAAATTCCGGTTGCAGGGAGAGCGCTCGGGCAATAACCACCCGCTGCTTCTGCCCGCCAGAGAGCTGGTGCGGGTATGCCCGGCCATGCTCCAGCTTGAGCCCCACCATGGTCAATAGCTCGGCAATCCGGTCGCCAATGGCCTGGGGCGTCATGTCCACTTTTTGAATCAGAAACATCTCGATCAGGCTGCGGTAGATGGAGTTGCGCGGGTCCAGTGAGGAGTGGGGATCCTGAAAGACCATCTGCATTTTGCGCCTGAGGTGGCGCAACTCGCCCTTGGCAAGCCGGCTGACATTTTTACCGCCAAACAGCACTTGCCCGCTGGTGGGTTCGACCAGACGCAGGATCAGACGGGCCAGAGTGGATTTCCCGCATCCAGATTCGCCGACAATTCCCAGGATTTCGCCGCAGCCGATATCGAAAGAGACATCGTCGACCGCCTTGACCGCACCGATGGTCCGATGCAGGACACCGGCGGTCACCGGAAAATGTTTGGACAGATGACGGACCTGAACCAGGGGCTTCACCAGCAATTCCTCCTTTGCGGATCATATTTCAGGCATCCCACCAGAATTTCATGATCCAGCGGGATCATCCGTGGTTTCTGAGTGGCACAGCAGGATCGCCGCTCGGAGCAGCGTGGATGGAAACGGCAGCCTTGCGGAAACGTGCGCACACTGGGCACATTTCCCGGGATCGCCATCAAGCCCCCCTTGGACATGCCAAGCGTGGGGATACACCCCAGCAGCGAACGGGTATAGGGATGCCGGGGAGAGGCAAACACCGAGCTGACATCACCGGACTCGACAACGGTTCCGGCATACATCACAGCCACGGTATCACAAATCTGGGCGATGACGCCCAGATCATGGGTGATCAGCAGAAGGCCAACCCCCAGGTTGCGGGTGGTTTCCTTGAACAGGTTCACAATCTGGGCCTGCACGGTGACGTCCAGAGCCGTTGTAGGTTCATCGGCAATGAGCAGCTGGGGATCGGCACACAGGCCCATGGCGATAACGATGCGCTGCTTCAGCCCGCCGGAAAGCTGGTGGGGATACTGCTGAAAAACCCGCTCTGCATCGGGAATCTGCAGGGAGGCCATCAGATCGATGGCCCGCTGGCGGGCTTTGGCGGCAGATATCGAAAGGTGCAACCGCATGCCCTCGACGATCTGGTGGCCGACACGGTATACCGGATCCAGTGAGGTCATGGGGTTCTGGGAAATCAGTGAGATCTGGTTGCCCCGTATTTTCTGCCACTGTTCCTCGGAAAGGCCCAGCATGTCCTGCCCCCTGAACCAGATCCGGCCGCCGCTGATCTCGCCGTTCAGAAAAGGCAGAAGCCCCATGATGGCCTGGGCGGTAACCGATTTTCCCGATCCGGTTTCACCGACCAGCCCTAGTATCTGGCCCGGTTCGATCATAAAACTGACCCCGTCCAGGGGCTCGACACTTCCCTCCTGGGTCATGAACTTCACCCGGAGGCCGTCTACCTGCAGTAATGTCATGATAAACGATCCCTGTCGTTAATGGACCAGGCGTCCTGTATGCGCTGGCCTTAACCCATGCCCGCACGTGGGCCTTAGGCGATTTCTGTCAAAGCATATACCCGCCTGCTTGTCTTTTCATCCGTCTTCTGCGTTGGGCGTTTCCACACATAGCCCCACTATGCGTAAAAAAGCCCGCCTTGAATACGAATGAAAATCCTGCGCATCCTGGTATATGCTTATCCGCCAATCGCCTTACCGGTTGGTGTCCTCACGGATATCCAGAATATCGACCAGCGCGTCACCGAAAAGATTGAAACCCAGCACCGTGACCATCATGGCCAGTCCCGGGAAAACGATTACCCACGGCGAGATGAACAGGTAGGCGGTGCCGTTACTCATCATGGCGCCCCAGCTGGGCAGGGGCGGCTGGGCACCCATGCCCAAAAAACCCAGGGTCGCTTCGAGAACGATGGCCTGCCCGATCCCGATGGTGGCAGCCACCAGTACCGGCGCGATGGCATTGGGGAACAGATGCCGGAACAAAATGGTGAAATCCGTGGCGCCCAGCGAACGGGTGGCCTCCACATACACTTCGGTTTTCAGCATCAGAATCTGCCCCCGGATCAAGCGCGCATACTGAGCCCAATAGGTTAGGGCAATGGCGATAATGACGCACTCCAGGCCGGCGCCCACAATGGCCACCAGCAGAAGGGCCACCAGAATTTCCGGCAGCGACCAGGTCAGATCGGTAACGATGGAGAGCGACTGATCCAGCCACCCGCCGTAATATCCGGCAAGGCTGCCGATGATTACGCCGATCAGCACGGACAGGCCCACGGAAACCACCCCCACATAGACCGAAATCCGAGATCCGTGAATGATCCGGCTGAACACATCCCGTCCGAATTCATCGGTTCCCATGAAGTGCGCCATCGACGGCGCACGGTTCATCTCAGTTAGATTCTGTTGCTTGTATGAATAGGGCGCCAGGATATCGGCACTGGCGGCCACGCCGATCAGGATGCAGATGATCACAATGCCGGCCACACCGGCCTTGTTCGATTTCATCTTTTTGAGACGGCGTAGCCAGGGGTTGATTGGCGGAGCCACGCTTTCCGACGGTTCAACGGAGGTCATGGTATTTCCTGAAAGCAGTGCACAGGGTTCTCGGGGTCTTCCGAGTCTTCACTCGTGTCAATCCGGAAACAGGACAGCGGTTTTGGTGGACGGGCGCCAACTATTTGTGCTGATCCCTTACCCGCGGATCCGCATAGGCATACAGCAGATCAGCCAAAAAGGTGCCCAGCATGATGCCCAGGGCCAGTAGCAGCATGGCCCCTTGCACCACCGGATAGTCGCGCCGGTAGAGTCCGGTGATCAACAGTTGCCCCAGACCGGGACGGCCGAAAACGATCTCCACGGTCACCGCCCCGCCCAGCACCCAGCCGATCCTCAGCCCCAGGATAGTGATCACCGGGATCAGGGCGTTTCTGAGGATGTGCTTGAGCAAAATGGCCGTTTTACCCAATCCCTTGGCGTGCAGAAGAACGATAAAATCCTTTGAGGCCACCTCGAGCATACTGACCCGGGTCACCCGAGCCACCAGGCCGGCACCGCCCAGACCAACGGTCACCGCCGGCAGGATCAGGGTCAGCAGACTGCCCGAACCGGAAACCGGAAACCAGGTCAGCCAGACGGCAAAAATCAGAATCAGGATCAATCCGAGCCAGAACGATGGGATGGTCACCCCGAACAGGGCCACCAGCATAGCCATGTGATCCCAAAGGCTGTTCTTTCTGGCCGCAGAAACAATGCCCATGGAAACCCCCAGCACAAAGGAGATCGCAATGGCGGTAAGACCCAGGGAAAGGCTGTACGGCAGGTGATGCATCAACAGTTCGCTAACCGGCCGTTTCTCCACGATGGAGCGCCCCAGATCGCCGTGGATCATGTTTCTGAACCAGATCAGGTACTGCACGGGGATGGGCCTGTCCAGGTAATATTTTTCGATCAGGCGTTGCTCGTGGGCTTTGGTCATGCCGGGTCCCATGAGATTGTCGATGGGATTGCCCGGTACAATGTGCACCAAGGAAAAAATGATCATGGAGATCACGATAAAAATCGGGATCAGGAGCAGCGCCCGGCGCAGGATATACCGCCACATAGTCGTCCGCATTTCCAAGAAAATTCAGCAGTCACATGCCGCCGCTTCCGGCCGGGTATCAGCGGGAAACGGCGGCATGGTTGGCCGGTAATTGTTTATTTCAAATCATAGTCCAAGACGCCCATGCCCAGAAACCGCCGATCAAGGCATCCCTCCGACAGCACCAGCCGTTTGCCGACACCGAAAATCGTATCCGGCAAATAGATGGGTGCCCATACATACTGGTTGAGAAGATAAGTGTGGTATTCTTTGAAATTGTCGATGCGCTCCTGCTGAGACCGGGATCGCGTCATGGCTTTCTGCATAAGGTAATCGGACTCGTTATCATGCCAGAAAGCGGCATTGGGATACCCCAGGCGGGTGGAATTGAGAAACCATTCCAGGATATCTGCGTTTTCCCATTCATAGGAGCGTACCACCAACTGATGATCCCCGTTTTTGAGATGTGCCCGGATGGTGCTCGGATCAAGAAGGGTGATTTTGGCCTCCACCCCCACCTCGGCCAGCTGTGCCTGGATCACTTCGGCGGTCCGGCGGTAGGATGATTCGTTCTTGGCCAGCATTTTCAACGTCAGGCGATTACCATCCTTGTCCACACGGATACCGTCCTTGCCCACCGTCCAGCCGGCTTCCTCAAGAGCGGCCTTGGCCCCTTCGGGATCGAACCGGACCTGGTCCTTTTCGGCAATCTTGCTGGCTGGCAAAGCGTCGATCAGGTATGTGAACGCGGGTTTGCCGGCATCGGCGAAGACGTTTTTGGTAATACTGACCTGATCCACGGCCAGAGCGATACCCTTGCGGACCAGGCGGTCATCCAGGGGCGGTGACTGGGTGTTCATGACCATGTGGTAGAGCTGGTCGCCGGGCAGCCGAACCACCCGCAACGATTTGTCCTGTTCCACCTTTTCGATGAACATTGTCGGCAGAGCGAAAACGACATCCAGTTTGCCGGTTTTCAGTTCCAGAAAACGGGTCGACTCTTCTTTGATGTCACGATAGACGACCTTGTCTATTTTTGCCGGCCCCTTGTTTTTTGCAAACCCCGGGCCCCAGGTGTAGTTCGGATTCCTGGTCAGGACCAGCTTATCGCCCGGAGACCAGGATTCGAACATGTAAGGTCCCGATCCGACGACATACTTGGTGCCGAAATCCTCGCCGTATTTTTTATAGGCTTCCATGCTGGGAACAGCCATGAAGGTTTGGGACAGGTTAAAGAGCATGTTGGGCTCAGGATGCTGCAGATGGATCGTAATCGCGTGGGGTCCATCGATATCCACATGATCGATGGCACCGACCATATACGCGGAAGGACCGGTTTCCATCTCTTTGAGAAACCATTTTGCCACCTCGGCATTAAAGGGCGAGCCATCATGAAACGTCACGCCTTGCTTGAGTTTCATTTTCCAGACCAGGCCGTCTTCACTGATGCTCCAGGACTCGGCCAGACCGGGATAATAGTTTCCATCCAGTCCCCACTCGACCAGTTTGTCGTAAATCAGGGACACGGCTTCGTGGTTCAGTTCCACCTTGATGGGATTGAACGTGGTGACTCCCAGCTCGTTGGGATCTCCAGCTGCGTACAGCACCTTCTCGGCCATGGCCGAAGCCGGTATCAGCAAGAATGCCGCGGACAGGATGACCAGAAGTAGACCACCGACCATTTTCCTCATTGTTACCTCCTTTTGAGTACCGTAAATATGAATTCCGTTGTTAGCGGTAGGTTCCTGCATTATTTCAACGATGCCCTATTCCCCCCGGCGCAGCCGCCGTCCGGGAAGGCAGCCGGTGTGACGGCCATTGTCGATAACGGTCTGCCCATTGACCAGCACATGGCTGATTCCCGAAGCCAGCCGGTGGGGTGCTTCGAAAGTGGCGTTGTCGGTGATCGTTTGCGGATCGAAAATGACGATATCCGCCGCCATGCCGGCCCGCAGCAGACCGCGGCGCTTCAGCCCCAGCTTGCGGGCGGGAAGCCCGGTCATCTTGCGCACCGCCGTTTCAAGGGAAAGCACCTGTTTCTCGCGCACATAGCGGCCCAGCACCCGCGGAAAGGTTCCGTAAAACCGTGGATGGACCGGACTGGCGGAAAAGGGGCCGGAGGGCGAAACCGCGCGCCCGTCCGAACCGATCATGCCGTCCGGGTGCTTGAGGATGGTGATCAGGTCATTTTCGTGCATGGAGAAAACGATCATGCCCAGGCCGCCCGCTTCTTCAACAAAGACATCCAGGGCCGCATCCAAGGGGGGCTGTCCCCGCTTTTCAGCCATGTCCGCAACGCTCAACCCGTTCAACGACCGGTTTTGCGCCGTGACGTACCCGGTCAGCAGAATCTGATCCCAGCCAAGCCCGTCCATGGGGTTCTCCCAGTCCGCACACGCGGTGGTCATGTCGGCCACCACGGCCTTGCGCTGTTCGGGATCGTTGAGCACGGCAATCATTTTTCGGGTGCCGTTTTCCTTGGCCCAGGTGGGGAAAAGTTCCAGCATGCCGGAATTGTAGGCCGTATAGGGGTACTGGTCGAAATCGATGCGCAAGCCGGTTTGGCGAGCCTCGTCGATCTGTTGCAGCAGTCGCCCGGCACTGCCCCAGCGCTCCGGAGATTCACATTTCAGGTGTGATATCTCAAGGGAAACACCGGAACGCGCGGCCACCGCCAGGGCCTCTTCCACCGCCGGCCAGAGGAACCGGCCTTCGCTGCGCATGTGGGTGCTGTACATCCCGTCGGCATCCGCCACCACCGCGGCCAGTGCGCTCAACTCATCGACCGTGGCAAAGGCGCCCGGGTGGTAGATCAGCCCTGTGGAAAGGCCGAAAGCGCCCTTTTCCAGTTCGATCTCCAGAAGGCGCGTCATCTTCTTCATTTCATCGGGCGCAGGCACCCGGTTGTCGTAGCCCATGACATTGCTGCGCAGGGTACTGTGTCCCACCAGGGGGACCGTATTTACGGCGACACCTTTTGCATGCAGGTCGTCACAAAAGGCGTCCAGGGTGGTCCAGTTCCAGATCGATGAAGGGATCGTGCGAACACAGACCGGCCCCAGGCTGGCCATATACTCCATGCAGTCATCCCGCCGGTCGGCCAAAACCGGTGCCGGGGAGCCGCCGCAGTTGCCGGTCACCTCTGTGGTGACCCCCTGAAACACCTTGCTTTCCGCCAGGGGATCCAGGTACAGGCTGAAATCCGAATGGGTGTGTATATCGATGAAACCGGGAGTGACCGCACTGCCGGCGGCATCGATGATCTCATCGGCCGCTGCGTCAAGGCTCGGGGCAATGTCAATGATCATGCCTTTTTTTATACCGATGTCGGCCCTGCAGGCCGGCGCGCCGGTTCCGTCGATGACCAGACCGTTTTTTATGATGGTATCGAACATGGAGTTCCTTTCCCGGTCGTCAGCAAGCCGCATTCAGTATGGTTGTGTCGGGATACCCGGTGTGCGCCACCATAAACCGGCGAACCGCGATCAGGATCCGGTCCAACCCCTCTTCCAGCGGCATGACCACCGGCAATCCGATGCGTGCCTCCAATTCTCCCGCGAAGGTCGCCAAGTCCGTCGCCGTGCCCCCCTCTCCGTTCAGGGTAATCGCCACCACCCGGGAGCCATACATCTCGATCATGCGGATTTCATCATCGACGGTCGGCAGGCGGCAGCCAAGTTCTTCCACCCCGTCAAAGTATTTCCTGAAAGGCGTGTATTGGAGAATGACCCCTTTGACATTGGCCGATTTGATCATTTCCGAACCGCATGGCCCGATGGGGTTCTGCAGGCTGGACTGGCCTTCGATCAGAATCAGATCGGGTGCTGCCTCGATTTCACATCGGACCACCGCCGCTTCCAGTTCTCCGCTGACAAAATCGTTCAAGGTGGCGTCCAGGATGAATCCATAGGGACTGCCCTGGAGCCAGCCGGTCTGGCCGGTATAGATCATCTCCGCATGGATGTCGCTCTGCCGGCAGGCCTCCAGCAGCAGCCGGCAGGTGGTCCGCTTGCCAACAGCGCAGTCGACACCCAGCACCGCCAGGCGCGGCACCGTCATCTCAAAAATGCGGCCCGACCAGTAATGGCGCTGATCGAAAGGGGTAAGCCGCCGTATGTCTACGATTTCGACCTGATATTTTTCGGCTGCCGCCCGAAAGGCCGGAATATCGCCGAGCAGCATGTGCATGCCGTTGACCACGGATATGCCCCGCTGGATGGCGTCCATGAGCAGGGCCTGCCAGGCGTCGTTCAAACGGCCGCCACTCAGGGCTACGCCGATGATGCAATAATCCGGTTTGATGCCGGTGGCCCGCATAAAGTTTTCAATGGTATCGTACACCGGGATGTTGCGGGGCTTGCCGTCGAGCACTTCTCCGGCATCCCGGCCGGCCGCGTTGCCATCAATGACCCCGATGATGTTGAATCGCTCGGTACCGCGAATCAACCCGTGGGCGGTTTTGGCGTCAATTTGGGCGAGGCTCCCATGGGTCAGGATAATGGCCGTTCCCATCATGGCGTCGTCTCCCTGGAAATCCGCATGCTGCGAGTAGAAAAAGTCATTTTGGTCAATTCCATATCTGTTTTTGGCTGTGTAGCAAAAGGTCCGATTGGTGCCCAGGTGAGAAAAAGCACCCGGCCATTGTCTATATGCAGGTCACCCCCAGCCCGGGGTCGGCGGTGGTCCGCAGGGTACCGTTTTCCAGGATGAAGCCGCCTTTCACGAGATCGACGGCCAGGTCAAGGCTGCCGTCCAGGTCCAGGTAGCGGGTGGCCGGTGAGGCCAACGCCACATGCAGGGCAGCGGCAATGCTGACGATGCTTTCGTCCATGCAGCCCCACATCAGATCGATGCCGGCCCGAGCGGCCATGGCAGCAATCTCCATCCCCGGAGCAATCCCTCCGCACTTCATCAGCTTGATGTTGAAGATTCCAAAAGGGTGGGGAGGGATAAGGCAAGTCAGCGCATCATCCGGACCGATCAGGCTTTCATCGGCAGCGGAGAATTTTCTCACCGCTTCGGGAAGCACCCGCATCGCGTCCAGATCCGAGCGGGGCAGGGGTTGCTCGACAAATTCAAGATCGGCCTTGGTCGTTTCACGGATGAAGCGCCCATATTCCTCAGGGGAGTATCCTTGGTTGGCGTCCACGCGGATCGTCACCGCAGCCCCCACCTGCTCGCGGACCTTGATCAGCCGTTCGATATCCTCCTCCACGTTGATGCCTGTTTTCACTTTCAGGCAGCGGAAACCGCGGCCGATATACTCGGCCGCCTCGGCAAGCATCTCGTCCAGCGGCAGGATACCGATGGTGATGGAGGTGGGCATGGCATCATGAACGCGGCCAAGCAAGTCCACCAGGGGAAGACCGAGACTGCCGGCAACCAGATCGTGCAGGGCGATATCCACGGCAGCGCGGGCGGCCGGGGTTTTCGCCAGGGCAACATCCAATTGGCGCAACAGGGAGCGGCAGCAGCGCAGGTCGGCCCCCATCAGAATCGGCGCCACCTGGTCGGCCAGCCCCATTTCACAGGCCTGAGTACTCTCCCCGGTCACATCTTCGGAAGGGGATGCGGCACCGATACCGACATGCCCGTTCTCCGCTTCGATGCGTACGAACAGGTTCTCGACCGCGTCGACCCGCTGGTATGCAATGGTGTAAGGGCGCGTGAGTTTCAGGTCCGCTTTCCAGGATTGAACATTGACAATTTTCATCTTCATATCTGTGGTTGCCTTTTTCCGTGATCCTAAACCCACCCCTGGATATCGGGCGGCAGCAGGGTCCATTTACGGCGAGTGTTGGTTACCATGAACGATTCGGAATGGCTGACCCCGTCCAGTTTACTCATCTCATCCGCATAGAATTTAAACATCCACTCGATGCCTTCGGTTACGATGACCTCGGCAAAGATGTCGTAGCGTCCGGTTACCGCCACCGCCCAATGGACCTGTTTGAACTCCATCAATTGGTCGATAATTTTTGCCATTTTGGAAACGTCATCGACACGAATGGCAATGATGGCCACCAGTATGTTCTTGGTCCTGAACGTATCTACCAGACCGGCAACTTTGAGAATCCCCCGTTTGACCAACGCTTTCATTCGGGAGTTGATTGTCGGTGCGGAAACATCCAGCTTCTGGGCCAGTTCCTTGGCCGGCATGCGGCCGTCCTGGGAAAGTAACTTGATGAGCTGTTTATCGATGATATCGATATCGTTGTCTTTCACAGGCCATCTCCATATTTTATTTTTTAACTATTTTTGTCCTTATGGCTAAATTTAATAAAATTTAATGTCAATAATTTTTTGTAAAATAAAGTCAATCAACTCAAATAAAACACAACTGCTTGTTTATTTTGTTTTTTTATTGCAAAAATGTCATGCCAAATTACATCTGGCTGTTTTTGCAGCAAATACAATCGCAACGGATGCCAGTTGGCGTCCCCAGGACCATTTTTCTTTAAAAATAGAAAACGGATCTCCAATCCGTGTATTTTTGCGGCATTGGTTTGATCCTCAATGAACGGGCTGGCATACTTCCCCGATCATTTCAGATTGAATTAAATTCATATTCATTTATCTCTTGACAGACCAACGCGGGTTTAATATTCCAAACGATGGAACGTGGGTTCACTATATGGAACAACATGGGTTTTAGGCGATTGGCGGAAAAGAACATACCAGGATGCGCAGGATTTTCATTCGTATTCAAGACGGGCTTTTTTACGCATAGTGGGGCTATGTGTGAAAAAGCCCAACGCAGAAGACGGATGAAAAGACAAGCAGGCGGGTATATTCTTTGACAGAAATCGCCTTATCACCATGACTCGCTGTCTACGGCTGCTGGGGAGCACTTTTCAAACCATTTAGATGGTCGACTGACACGGCAGGGAGGACTGATCACAAAAACATCCGAATTCAGAGTCTAACGGATATTCAACGTTTCATAATCTGCGGCATTTTATTGCCGTAACCCATCAATTGACCTTAAGGATCGGGAATTTTATTAATTAAACGAAATTGCTTGTTCTTGAGTCCGTCTTCCGCGTTGCATCAACGGCCACATACTCCCGGTATGCAACCCTTGATGCGCCTTGAAGACGAACACAAGCCCGGCGCAATTACGCTCAATTCATTTCATCCCCGATCCTAACATACGCCAAGCGGAGGCAACCATGGATGTAAAGGCAACAGTAGATGTACCGGACAGGACGGCAGTGCCGTTTGCAGAGGACGAAACGCAAACCAAAGAGACCCCTCAGGGAGATAGGGAATATCGTGAATCCGGATACCGATGGATCGTCATCGGGCTGCTCTCGTTCTCTTATTTGATGGTCTATGTGCACCGCATGTGCCCGGCCGTGCTGGCCCAGGACCTGATCAAAAGCTTCAACGCCACCGGCGCCATGGCCGGGCTCATGGCATCGGCCTACTTCTACCCCTACGCCCTCATGCAGGTTCCCTCGGGGGTGCTGGCCGACAAGCTCGGTCCCCGCCTGCTGGTGACCATCTGCATGATCGTGGCCAGCGTGGGATCGGTGCTGTTTGCCCTGGCCGATACGGTGACCACCGCCTTCATGGCGCGGGTGCTGGTGGGACTCGGGCTCTCGGCCGTGCTGGTTCCCAGCTACAAAGCCCTGACGGCCTGGTTCTCGGGCAGACACTATGTCATGGCCACGTCCATTGTCATCTCCGTGGCCGGGTTGGGCGGTGTGGTCGCCGGTTCACCCCTGGGATGGCTGAGTGAACAGATCGGCTGGCGTGGCAGCTTTCATGTCATCGCCGGAATGACCCTGGTCACCGCCCTCCTGGTCTGGTTTCTGGTGCGCAACAAACCCCAGGATTTCGGCCTGCCGGCGGTGGAAAAGCCCGCCCCATCCAGCGGCCCGGCCAAAAGCATGCCCCTGGGCCGGTCCTTCGGCACCATTTTGGGGAGCCTTGATTTCTGGCTCATGGCCATCTGGTTCTTCTTCAACGGCGCCGTCCTGTTCAGCTTTGCCGGCCTCTGGTCCGGGCCTTATTTCATGCAGGTTTACGGCATGAGCAAAACTGCCGCCGGCAATTTCATCAACATCTTTTCCTTCGGCTGGATTTTCGGTCCGCTGGCTTTCGGCTGGCTGGCCACCCGCTTTCCGTCCAACAGCCGCATTCTGGGCGGCAGCATGTTTGGCATGGCCCTGCTCTCCATCTGGATCTACCTGCGCAATGGAACCATGTCCGTCATTGAACTTTACACCTTCAATTCCCTTTTCGGGCTTCTGGGCGCCGGTCCGGCCGGCGTGTGCTTTGCCGCGGTCAAGGAGCGTTTTCCGATCGAAATCAGCGGTACCGCCACCGGGCTGCTTTACGTCTTCCCCATGGCCGGCAGCGCCCTGTACCAGCCGCTGGCCGGCGCCATCCTGGACCGTTCCGGGCACCTGAAAAGCGGCCTCGGGGCTGGGGATTTCTCGGCCTTGTTCATCGTTTATATCGTCTCCTGCGCCGTGGCCGGTTTGGCCGGATTGATGTTGCGCAGAAAAAAGGCGACGGAAAACGACCTGATGGTCGGCGTTCCGGCAACTGAATAACCGCCGCGCTTCCGATTGCGTTCGGGATCCGTCCGGGTGGACCAGGGATCCGGTCAGACGGTTGTCCCGGTGTGCGGAAAAACAAAACCGATTCATTCTGATTAATTGAAATTGCTATTGGTCAATTCAAATTTGGGGGAGGTATTGTACAATCATGTTAAGCGTAAATGAGATGTATCGGCAGAAGAAGGTTAGCGTGGAAGACGCGGCAAAAATCGTCAAATCGGGAGATGTCATCTGGGCGCCACCGGCTTCCAATGAGCCTGTCGTTTTCTGGAACGCATTGGCCGAACGGAAGGAGGAGTTGGAAGGGGTTGTTGTCCGGCAGTTTTTATCCCGTCGCAACCACACGCACATGGATCCTTCCTTTGCTCCGCATATTTTCATTGAATGTTTCTTCGTCACCGATTCGGTGCGCGAACTGGTCAAGCAGGGCTATGCGACCTATGTGCCTTCAAACTTCGGTGACATCCCCGAAAAAATCAGGCAGAGCGATCGTGTCGATTTGCTGGTGATGACGGTTTCTCCCATGGACGAGCATGGCAATCTCACTTTTGGCCTGGGGTGTGACTATACGCCTGCCGCCATTGAAAAGGCGCGCCAGATCATTGTCGAAGTCAACCCGAACATGCCCAGAACCAACGGATACAACAATATTCATATCTCCCAGGTCGACCTGCTCGTCGAATGTGACGAACCGATGGTCGAGTTGCCCATGCCAACAATTACCAAGATGGATGAAACCATCGGTGCCTACATTGCCGACCTCATCGAAGATGGCTCCACGCTTCAAGTCGGTATCGGCGGAATTCCGGCTGCGGTATGCAAGTTTCTGGAGCACAAGAAGGATCTCGGCATTCACACGGAGCTGGTCAGTGATTATGTGATCGGCCTTTTGGAGAGCGGGGCGGTCAACGGAAGCAAAAAGACCATTCACAAAGGCAAGATCGTGGCCACCATTGTCGAGGGAACAAGGAATTTCTTTGATTATATTGACAACAATCCGGTCATTGAACTTCACCCGGTGGACTATACCAACGACCCGCACGTTATCGCCAAGAACCATAAGATGGTCAGCATAAACGGTACCATCGAGGTGGACCTGTTCGGTCAATGTGCTTCGGAGAGTATCGGCACGGTGATCTGGGGCGGTAGCGGCGGCCAGGCCGATTTCGCCACCGGCGTCACCATGTGCCCCGAGGGTAAGGGCTTTATTGTTCAGCGGTCAACGGCCAAGGGAGGAACGATTTCCAAGATTGTTCCTGTACTGACGCCCGGGGCCAGTGTGACCACACATAAAAATTATGCTGATTATAACGGATTTTGGGGAGTTTGATTCCAATAAGCCGAACATACAGTGGCCTATCCCCCGACAAAAACACAACATGTTGATATTATTGAAGATTTGAGTCTAGACTTTTTACTAATAATTTTATATAGTTAGAGACACATCCCGCCAAAGGAGGTCTCTAACTATATGGGAATAGCAGATACAAGATCCGCTAACCGAAACAACAGAATCATATGTTTGCCCTTTTCTCAAGGCAATTATGAATGCAACATACTCAACCCGGTTGATTTCAGAACTTCCGTAAACAAAAGGATCGAACTGTTTCCGGAATTATTCCCGGCTGAAATCGAAAATGGATATCGGATGAAGGATCTTTATTACTCAAAAAAACAATCCATATGGATCCGTCGAATTAAAATATCCGGTGTTGCTTACACCATTCGTCCTTCATTTGTACTGCCATACCTCGTTGGATTTGTTGACGAAATCGAAGATGCAATGTTTTTTAGAAAGTTCGACATACCATTTTGGGCCATAAGTCGTGTTTTCGGAAAAGATCCCATGTATTGGTATCGAATCGAACAATCTATCGGGCGAAACAGCATTGTCGGAACAACTGTCCGAAATCCTCAAGATGTTCCCGAACATCTTGCCGCTGATGAAAAGCATACTCGAATTTTAGGTGAAAAAACGTATGTGGCCACGACAGTTGGTGATGGCTGTATTCTCGGTGCAGCCGTTGCCAAAGACGCCGGAGAACAAGCGTTAACAGATGCGTATCAAGTGTACAAACAAGAGGCCCAGTGTATAAAGCCGGAATATTCACCGGAAACCGTGAATATGGACGGCTGGAAAGCCACCCGAAATGCGTGGCAATTCCTCTTCCCGGCAGTAGTTATCATTTGCTGTTTTCTTCATGTGTTTATCAAAATTCGTGACCGTGCCAAAAAGAAATACCGAGATATTTTTGAAAACGCCGCATCAAAGCTATGGGAGTGTTATCGCGCTGAAAGTAAGGCATCGTTTTCCCAAAGAATAAGAAGGTTGTACGAATGGTGCGAAAAGAATGCTGTGCCATCCGTTATCATAGATCCCATAACGAAGTTACGGAAAAACATTGCCGCCTATCGTGTTGCCTACGATCATCCTAAAGCACACCGAACCAGTAACATGGTTGACCGGTTGATGCAAAGAATGGATCGCCACCTGTACAGTACCCAATATTTTCATGGATCGATGGATGCAGCGCAGTTGAGTATTCGAGGATGGACGCTCATCAATAATTTTTCACCATACAATCCTCGAACGGTTAAGTTGCACAATGGATTTAAAAGTCCGGCGGAACAGCTAAACCAATTCAGATATCACAACAACTGGTTGCAAAACTTGTACGTTTCGGCTTCTTTGGGTGGGTACCGGAGACCTCCCCAAAATCCGATATAATCAGAAATTATGTGGACCATGTGGTCACCGAATACGGCGTGGCCAAGCTGCGTGGAAAATCCATGCGCCAAAGAGCCCTGGCGCTGATCGACATCGCCCATCCGGATTTCCGCGATGAGCTGCGCCATGCAGCCAAGCAGATCAAAATTATCTAAGAGCCTGTTTGATAAATCCGTCTAAGGCCCGCTAACGGCGTTGGAAAGTGTCTCAAAATGCTCACATATTACGTATATGCTCAGCTTTCGAGCCACTTTCCGCCTTGTTATCGGGCCTGATCCAGACTTCTCAAACAGGCTCTAAGCCAATTAAGGGGGGCATCGGAAGATGATATTCAACTTGGAGGCGATTCCCTGGACGGAACTGGACCGGCTCGACCGTTCGCAAGCATTGGTCATGATTCCCTTGAGTCCCATCGAGGAGCATGGACCGCACCTGCCGTTGGGCACGGACATCATTGCCGCAGCCGATATTGCCGCCCAGGCAGCCGCCCGGCTGAATGACGAGGACCCGCAGCGTCCGGTGGTGCTGTCGCCGGCCCTGCCGTTGGGGTGTGCGGCCATCACGGCGGATTTTCCCGGTACCCTTTCCCTGAGGGGGTCGACCCTGAGAGCCGTGGTCTGTGATATCTGCCGGGCCTGGGTGGGTCACGGGTTTAAAAACCTGTTGATCTGCAACCATCACCTGGATCCGGTGCACATGAAAGCGATTTTGTCGGCTATCCGGTTAAATGAGTGTAACCTTTTTGCGTATGCAGTTATCGATCATGATATCAGATACTAAGTTCCGGTCATCTCTTCACATTGCCAATTCCAGAAGCTATAGTCGTCCGGGTAACCCAAACCATCAAACGATCTTTGGTTAAGAAGCTTTCTCTCTCTTTTCATGTGGGCTATCCAATAATCATCCCAATCATCGCTTGTATAAACTGACCTTAAGAGCAGAGTTGCTTCAGCACCATTTATTGACCATCGGCGACCCGTACCTTCCATGCGCTGATCAAGCGCTTTATCGACCCGGATGCCGTTATCAAGCTCTACCCCAAAGGAGAGACCATCACGGAAGGGATCCCCTTCGACACGCCGGATGCGAAATTTCGCCGTTATCATAACGTTTCCACCTATGAAATGTTCAGACGACACTACCAGGTAGAGGATCCGAGGTGCCGGTATATTTCCAAAATCGTCCACGACATCGAGATCAACACCTGGGAGAGAAAGGTCATGCAGGAATCCCGTCCGACGATCGATGCCATTCAGCAGATCATCATCGAATCTTCCACCTCAGATGAAATCATTAAAAAAGGACTCCGTTTTTTTGATCGACTTTATAGCAGATAAATTTTACACCACGAAGTACACGAAGAAAAAAAATGATGAATTTCTCATTCCCTCTTCGTGTACTTCGCGTCTTCGTGGTAAGAAAAAGACTGCTTTTGTATTTCGATTAAGCAAACGACAATCGCTTCGCTGACAACGATTCGTAAATGCGAAAAACAAAGTCTATCGCGCTGTGCCTGCGTTTTTATCGTTGTCGGCTTTATTTTGTTTTTCGATTTCGAAACCGAAACGCCCCCTAATTTATTTCTTTAGACCAGCGACGGATGAATACAGCCACATCGGCCTTTCCAAGTTCTCCGCGCGCCACAGCCATTACCATGTCAGCGAAATTATCTTCGGGAGCGTCGAAATCATAATCGTTCAAGGCGAGAAAGATGAGGGCTGCCACGGCCCCCACCCGCTTGTTGCCATCCACAAAAGGATGGTTCATGACCAGGTGAAAGAGATACGCCGCCGCCATTTCATGGATATCCGTGTGAAGAAATTCACCACCGTATGTTGCGGCCGGCATGGCAATGGCGGAATGGAGCCGCTGCATATCACGGATACCCGATGCTCCGCCATAACGGGATATCTGGTCTCGATGAATTTCCAATACCTCTGTCAGGCTGAGAAACGTAGGTGACATCGATTATTCCGCCAGCTTTTTCAGCGCTTTTGGATATCGGTCATTAATCTTCTTTAACGCAGATTTGAAATCAGCGCTGCGTTTGGTGTCCGTTATCGGAGACAGAACAAGTACCCGTCCATCAGTAGTGACTTCAAACGGCGTTTCAGCATCTGCGCCAAGCAGTTCCAGAATCGGTTTTTCGATGACGAGAGCTAAACTGTTGCCATGTTTGGTTAATGTCTTTATCATCATTCTGCCTCTTTACACTCGAGTTTTCGAAAAATAGTGCGGGACATTATTCTCAATATGTGCGATAATATTTCTGGAGGTGTATAACGTGCTGAAATAGAAGGGATAATAAGGATGAAGATTCCGTGCGCTAAGCCGCTCGCATTCCTTGTCACCGGGCTGTCCTTTTTGAAACCAGGGCTAACCAACATTCAATTTGATAACATGATACTGGTCGCAACGGCCTTGGTATTGGGTTCTGGATTCAACCTGAGCCGCATTAGTCGAATGTGGTTGGAAGAAAAGGCGGTTAGCACGCTTTCTTATTTTTTATCCGATGCAAAATTTTACATCCCCGAGTTGCAATTGCTTTATGCCAAACGCATCCAGCAAATGTACACCCTTCAACCAGGTTATTTTCTGATCGACGACACAATGAAACACCATACCAAATTCTGCAAATGGATTCACGGTGTGTTTGTTTTATTCGATCATGCCTTTGGAACGAACATGAAGGCAACCTGCCTTGTTTTTGTGTATTACAGTGATGGAAACCTTATCAAATTTCCAATCAATTTCAGAATGTTTCACAAAGAAACGGGGACGATGCCTTGGCAAAGAGGGAAAGCCCATCCATACAAAACCAAGTATGCGCTTGCCGTCGAGATACTGGAGTGGGCATTGGAAGTCGGTTTCCCCCCTTCCATGGTGTTAGCGGATTCCTGGTTTTGCACAGGGCCGTTTATCAAAGAACTTAAACGCCTTGAGCTCAGTTATATTATCGAACTCAAACCCAATTACACGGTCAGGGTCCCATGCCAGCCCCCTAAGCTCACCCCCAAAGGGCGATTGTCAAAAAATCAATATTACACGCGGTCCCTGCCCGAGGTTTATAAATCCATTTCTTACGTTGAAAAATACGGCTTTACAGCAGACCCGGCAACTGGTAAAGCTCAAAAAGTTCTTTATCACACGAAGACTAAGACGCTTCGTTTAAATTCTATAACTGGCAAGCATTGTGTTGTTGAAAGTGTTGATCCCACCACTCAAACCACGAAATATTTACTTACCGATCAACTCACTTGGGAAGCCGGTAAAATTCTCATCACTTACAGCCATAGATGGGTAATTGAAGAGTTTTTCAGGAATGCGAAGCAGCTAACCGATATGGAGGGAGCCACTATCAGGAGTGAGCAAGGCGTATCAATAACGATATGCCTGGTGTCCTGGATTGACTCCCTCCTCCATTTTGAAAACTACAAGCAAAGCACTGCTGGAAAACTGTCAAAGGGATCATTAACGATCCCCTCAATTATACGTCAATCCCAATACGAAAATTTCAAGGCAGTATTTGAGAGACTGAAGGCGGACGAAGATTTTTATCGCAAGTGGTTAGAAGTGGAAGAGAAAAATATCTTCAGGTTCCGCAAACCGAGAAAAGAAGTGGAGTTGCTCGAACGGAACCAGAATCTCAATCCCCAAGAGGCTGCATAGCAATGAAAGTGCCATAATCACAATTTGTCAAAGAACTATTTTTCGAAAACTCGAGTTTACATTATTAACAGAAATCATGTAGCCACATTGTTTATACAATATTACAACTTGTCTGATGGCCAGTCAAGAAATGGGGCGTATGAAAACAGGTCACCATAATTGAGTTTTACTGGATGTCTTCCCTTGCCGAAGCGTTTATAGGCCTGGTTGGCGAGAGCCATTTATTGAACATCCACTGGCACAATCTTAAAAAGGGGTTGGGCCAACAAATGGTTAAAACGCAAACGATCCCTTCCGAACGTAAAGGATCTCAACAGATGATCGTCGAATTGGAAACGATAACCTGGACGGAACTGGACAAGATAAACCGTTCGCAAGCACTGGTCATGATTCCCTTGAGTCCCATCGAGGAGCATGGACCGCACCTGCCGTTGGGCACGGACATCATTGCCGCAGCCGACATTGCCGCCCAGGCAGCCGCCCGGCTGAATGACGAGGATCCGCAGCGTCCGGTGGTGCTGTCGCCGGCCCTGCCGTTGGGGTGTGCGGCCGTCACGGCGGATTTTCCCGGTACCCTTTCCCTGAGGGGGTCGACCCTGAGAGCCGTGGTCTGTGATATCTGCCGGGCCTGGGTGGGGCATGGGTTCAAAAACCTGTTGATCTGCAACCATCACCTGGATCCGGTGCACATGAAGGCAATTTTGTCGGCCATTCGAGCCGTGGAAGATGAATCAGAGATTCGCATTGCCGAGACCATGAGCCGCACGGTGTATGCCGGTGCCGAGAATGAGGCCATTACCCGCGGCCGGGCCATGGGCCTGGACATGCGCTACGAGATCCATGCCGATGCCAAGGAAACCGCTTACATCCAGTATCGGCGACCGGAGCTGTTCCGGGCGGAGGCGGCGGCCGATCTCGACCCGGTCCGGATCGATGTGAAAAAAGGCATGCGTGACGGCTACACCACTTTCAAACAGATGGGCGCCGCCTTGGGCTATCTCGGCACTCCCCGGGCGGGCGATGCCGAGTATGGACAACTCTACCTGGACGTGGCCGTGCGTCAGACCGTGGAACTGGCCATGAAACTCGTCAACGGAGAAGCGCTGCCGCCGATCCATCCAAAAATCGAGGCGTTTCTGGACAAGCAGGTCAAGCTGGAATGAACATTTTCAGATTCGCAGTGCGCGGCGCACCAGTGTTTTGGCGATTTCGATCTTGTAGGCATTGCCGCTCAATGGCACGGCGCCAGCCACACTGGCTTCGGCGGCTTTCCCGATGACGGCCTGGTCCAGTTCGCGGCCGACCAAAGCCGCTTCTGCCTCAGTCGCCCGGTAAGGCCCGGGCGCCACCGCACCCAGAACCACCCGGGCGTCAGCGACGGTTTCTGCATCCATGGACACCACCAGGCCCACACTGACCGTGGCGAAATCGATGGCATCGCGTACCCGATGCTTGATAAATACCTGCCGGTTATTCTGGGCCGGGCGGGGGACCCTTATCCCTGTGATCATCTCATCCGTTTCCAGCACGTTGCCCAACGGACGATAGAAACCCGTTACCGCCACGGATCGTTCGCCCCTGGGACCGCTGATTTGGATTTCGGCATCCAGGGCGGCCAGGGCCACGGCCATATCGGACGGGCAGACGGCAAAACACTTTTTGCCCCCGAAAATGGCGTGATAGCGGTTGTCCCCCTTGACGGCCAGGCAGGCGCCTTCCCCCTTGCGCTTGCACATGATGCGGCCACCGATGGAATGGGGGTAGCGGAAATACCAGCAGCGGGTCTCCTGGGCCAGATTGCCGCCCAGGGTGCCCACGTTGCGAATTTGGGGCATGGCTACCGAAGCCGCGGCTTCGGCGAGAATCGGATACGCGTCCTGGATCGCCTCTGAATCAACGATGTCCGACAGGCGGGTCAAGGCACCGATGATCAGCCCCCCGCTTTCCTGTTTAATCTGATCCAGGCCCGTGATGGGTTTGATATTCACCACCACGTCCGGATAGTTGGTTGTTGCCTTGCTTTTGAGCAAGCCGATAAGATCGGTGCCACCGGCCATCAATTTGGCGTTATCGCCATGTTTTGAAAGGATGGATATGGCATCGGTCACGCTGCTTACCGTTGCGTGCTGGAATGTCTTCATCACGTTGTTCCCTTCTCTTTTATTTTCCCCAAGGCATTGAGAATTTTGTCGGCGGTTACCGGATAGCTGGTGATACGCGTACCGATGGCGTTGTAAACTGCCATGAGCACGGCGCTGGGACCGGGCGAGGTGGCGATTTCACCGACCCCGACGGCTTTGAAGCGGTGGCTGGGTATGGGCGTTTCCAGGATCACGTTGGTAAAATTGGGCAGATCGGTGAACGTCCGCCATTTGTAATCCACCATGTTGCCGTTGAGCATGCGGCCGCTGGCTTCATCCAGAACGCTCTCCTCAAACAGGGCGGTATCCAGCCCGGCCGACCCAAAAGCTCCGTGGAGCTGGCCGTTGAGGACTTTGGGCGAGATGATCTGACCGCAATCCGTGGCATTGACCACATTCGTAAGGCTTACCTGGCCGGTTTCGGTATCCACTTCCACTTCCACAAAAGACATCAAAAAGTTGCACAGCGAGTAATCCGGCTCGAAGCGGCCCTTGCCCGTAATCGTGCGGTAGAGCCCCAAAATGCGGTGCCAAGGAACTTTTTTCTCGGGGCGGCCGATGATATGAACTTTTCCGTTTTTCGTCTCCAGCTGTTCGGCCGTAACGTTTAATTGAATCGCTGCATGCTCAAGCAGTTTCTGCCGGGCATCTTCCGCCGCGGCGATGACCGCCGAGCCCACGGCGTAGGTGCCGCGGGATCCCATCAGGCCAAACTCGAAGGGGTTGAGATGGGTGTCCGGGGGCGACATGTCGACCCGTTCCAAAGGCATGTCCAAGACTTCGGCGACCATCTTGCACAAACTGCTGCGCTGACCCAGTCCGGCCTCGGACACACAGCAGTAAAGCACGGCCCGGCCGTCCGGCGTAAGTTTGATCAACGCTTCGGACGAGTCCTCGCCCACATCCGCGTTGCTGTGAACGCCCACACCGACACCCACACGCTTGGTGCCGTTGACGGCGGTGGGGTTGCCCCAGCCCTGCCACTTCTCCTGCCAGCCGAATGCCTCGGCCCCTTTGTCGATGGCCGTGTTGAAATCGACACCGCGGTACGTCCACCAGTTGCCCTCGCGCCAGAAATAGCCGTCGCCCGGCTTGACGCTGTTTTTCTTGAAAAAGTCGATCGGGTCGATGTCGGCTTTTTCCAGTGCCCTGCCGATGATCGGCAGGATCGAGCTCTCCAGCTCCTGCCCCCCGTAGCCGCGCACGATGCCCGACGGCGAGCGGTTGGTGCAGACCAGTTTGCCCGCAAGGTCCCAGTTGGCGCAGCGCAGGTTCAACTGCACCTCGCCAAGTCCCACGGCAATCTGGAACGGTCCGGACTCCGAGCCCGAACCGGTGTTGACCATCCATACGCCGCTGATGGCGGTAACGGTGCCGTCTTTTTTTATGCCCACTTTGGCTTTTACCCGGGAGCCCAGGCGCATGGAGTAGCTGTGGAAATGCTCTTCCTTGGTGTAGTAGATCTTGACCGGTTTGCCGGTGGCTTTGGCCAGTTGGGCGGCATAGCCCACCGGTGTCAGGTTGGCGTTTTTGGTGCCGTAGCTGCCGCCGCACTGGGTACTGATGGCGCGCATGTCGGCCATATCGATGAACGGGATGCCGATGAACCGGAAAAAGGCGATGGACTGGGAGGGGGTGTAGATCGTCAAACAGTCCGGCGTTTCCCAGGTGGCGATCACGCCGGGCGGTTCGGGGGGCAGGGGATTGGGAAAAATTTCGTACCCGCAGGTATCCTCGATGATGTAATCCGCTTGGGCAAACCCTTTTTCCACATCCCCCAGGCGCAGGTGCTGCAGCAGATGGGGCTCGTACACCGGCGCCTCATCGGGATAGGTGTTGTTCGGGTACTGGGGATAAAGCGGCGGCGCATCGATGGTCATGGCCTCTTCCACATCAAAGACTGCCGGCAAGGTCTCGTATTCCACATCGATCAGTTCCAGGGCGGCCTCGGCGATGTCCGGCGTGTCTGCCGCCACCAGGGCCACGGCATCGCCCACAAAGCGGACCTTGTCGTCCAGCACCGGCATGTGTTTGGGAATGCCCCACTCCCAGCGGGGGATGTCCGTGTGCGTCAGGACGGCGCGCACGCCGGGCATGGTCCGGGCCCGGTCAACATCGATGCGGGTGAGATTGGCGTGGGCATGGGGGCTTCTGAGAACTTTACCGTGCAGCATCCCGGGAAGCTGTACATCGTTAAAAAACCGGGCCTTGCCGGTAACGATGTCCCGGGCATCCTTGCGCGCCGTTTCTTTGCCGATATGTCTTAAGCCTCTACTCATGGTCGCCTCCCTTTGCAGTCGCTTCGCACACAGCGTCGATAACCTCGTAGTGAGAAATACAGCGGCAGAAATGACCGGATAACGCCTGTTTGATGGAGTCCCGTGTGGGGTGCGGATCCTGGTCGATCAGTGACTTGGTGCTCATCAGGATTCCCGGGGTGCAGAATCCACATTGAAAGGCGCTGTTGTCCACAAATGACTGCTGCAGGGGATGCAATTCTCCGCTGTCGGCATCTTCCAGCCCCTCGATGGTTTCCACCCGGGCGCCGTCACATTCCACGGTCAGGGTCATGCAGGAAAGAATCGGTTTGCCGTTCATGATGACCGTGCATGCCCCGCAGGATCCCTGATCGCAGCTGATCTTGGTGCCGGTCAGGCCCAGCGTTTCGCGCAAGGTATGGGCCAGGGTGTCTGACGGGGCCACCGTTCCAACGGCCTCTCCGATGGCAAGGGCGTAGTCCGTTCCGTTGACGTTGAGGTGAATGGTGTGACGCGTTTGGCTTTGTTGTTGTTGCGTATTCATCGTTTCCTCTCTCTCATTTTACAGGTAGGAAATCACCTGATCCCGGAAAAGCAGTGCCGGACGCTGTGGGGTGTTGAACGCTCGTTTTGCATGTCAAATCCTCCGGTATCGGGTTTATCGTTTGGGAATGAATTCTCCTATCTTCTGCTTTGATGGTGCCTGAGCTGAGTTAACCTCGGAGGTAATTGCAGAGGGAGCCTAAACAACGGCACCCGTTTGCCGGGACAGGGCTTTTCCCGCTTCCGCGACCATTTCCCCGCACTGCCTTGCCGCTTCGGCGGAGGGGAGTCCGAGGATTGCGATGTAGCCGATCGGACGTTGATTGGGACCGAGCACCGGCGATGCAATGACATTGAGGCCGGCAACGGTCTCCTCCATATCTTCGGCAAACCACTGCTCGCGGCATTGGATGATCTCCGCTTCCAGCCTGTTGCGATCGAATTTGGACGGGTTGCCATGGAAATAAAGTTTTTCTTCCTGAAGCAGGGCGTCGAGGTCCTTTTCCGGAAGAAAAGCGGCAATGGCCTTTCCATGGCATCCGTAGGTCAGCGGGAAACGGTGGCCGACACGCATGGTAAGACCCAGCGGATTGCCGCCTTCGTGCTTGGCCGCGACAAAAACGTTCTGGTCGGCGATAAGGCCCAGCGCTGCCGTGGCGCCTGACTTTACGGCCAGTTCCCTGAGCAGCGGTTCGGCCAGCTTGGTGGGGCTGAGCGAATCGAGAAATCGCCGCGAGAGACCGATCAGCCCGGGGCCCAGGGTGTAGCCCTTGCCCCGGCCGGCGGTTTGAACGATGCCGTATTTGCGCAGGGTATGAAGGATGCAGAAAGCCGTGCCTTTGTGAATCTCCGTCTGCTCGCAGATTTGGGTCAGGTTCATGTGCGCCGATTCGCTCTGGGCGATGCGAAACAGTACCTTCAGCGCCTGCTCAACGGCCGGAACCATGTATTTGTCTCTGGATGTCTTCTTGGTGGATTTTTTCATGAGTTTTGTATATAAAACTATAGTTTTTTATGAAATAAATGAAGATCGCATACCATCTGAAAATGGATGCTGTCAATAAAAAGATAGCAGTAAAATCAGAGGCCCGCGGAATCCGCAGTCATCCTTCCATTCATCACATCGAAAGTCATGATCCTGACCCCATTGGCCGTTTTCTGAATGGACATCAACTGTGCGCATGCCCGTTTTGAAATAGTGCGGACGGACAAAAATGTAAAAAAAACTATTATATAATACATTAAAGTAATAAAAAAATTTTATACTGACTTTCGGAATTATTGCGTGCGTTCCCGAAATGGTGATAATCAAACCACTTAAGATATTTCAGCCCAATGGCACGCATGTTGAACACCTGTAGGCACGGATGTCGCCGGTGGTCAGGCATAGTGGTTTGCATGGGTTGAACGACAACATGTTTACATTTTGTAGCTGAATTCAAACGTATAAAACGATCGCATGGAAAACAAGATTTTTGAACTTGAATTAAACACCCTTTACGCCATCAGCCAGAAATTTGGCCAGGTCCTCGATCTGGATCACACGCTGATGTCCATTCTGGAGATTCTTTCCAGGAATCTTACCATGGAGCGGGGGACCGTTACCCTGAAAGAGAAAGATACCGGTCTTCTCAAAATCATTGCCTCCCACGGGCTGGATCCGCTTGAGCAGAAGCGTGGCATCTACCATCCGGGGGAGGGCATTACCGGGGCTATCTTTGAAACAGCCCAGCCGTTTGCGATTCCTGACATCGGCAAGGAACCGCTTTTTCTGAACCGCACCCAGGCGCGTAACCTGACCAAAAACAGCATTGCATTTATCGGCGTACCGATTGTATTGAACAATGAACCCATCGGCGTGCTCAGCGTTGACCGGCTTTTTGGCCCCGAGATCGATTTCAAGGAGGATATCCGTTTTCTGACCATTGTTGCCACACTGATGGCGCAATTTGTTCAACTCAACCGCCAGGTCGAGCGGCGTGAGGAACATCTGCTCACGGAAAACCGCAGCCTGCGGGCCGAGGTTTCGGCCAAGTACAATCATTTTTTTGCGGTGGGCGTCAGCCCGGCGATGCAAACGCTGAACAAAATGATTCGCAAGGTGGCTCCCAGCCGCGCATCGGTGCTGTTGCTCGGTGAGTCCGGAACCGGGAAAACGCTCACTGCGCGGATCATCCATGAGTTAAGTCAGCGGCGCAGAAATCCATTCGCCAAGGTCAATTGCGCCGCACTGCCGGACAACCTCATTGAATCTGAGCTGTTCGGGCATGAGAAGGGCGCTTTTACCGGAGCGACCCAGATGAAGAAGGGGCGCCTTGAGGAAGCCGACACCGGCACGATTTTTCTCGACGAAATTGGAGAGCTGCCCATGCCGGTTCAGGCGAAACTGCTGCGCTTCCTGCAGGAAAGAGATTTTGAGCGCCTGGGAAGCACGCAGACCCGCAAGGTGGATGTGCGCATTATCGCCGCTACCAATATCGACCTGAATAAGGCCGTTGAGGAGGGCCGCTTCCGCTCTGACCTGTTTTACCGCCTGAATGTCTTCCCCATCTCCATTCCTCCACTTAGGAGAAGAAAAGCGGACTTGCCCCTGCTGGTCGATTATTTCATTGCCAAGACCGCCCGCGAGTATGGTCGGCAGTTTTTCTTTTCGGCCGAGTGTATGGAAATTCTGGCCGCCTACAATTGGCCGGGAAATGTCCGGGAACTGGAAAACCTCATTGAGCGTGTCGCCATCATGGCTGAAAGCAACCAAATTCAAACCAGCATGCTTCCGGCCTATCTGTTCAACAGCAATTCTCAGCAAGCCACTTACGAAACACAACCTTCTGCTCCCCTTTCTGCCGCCACACCAACGACATCCAGGCTTGAAGTCATGGAGCGGGAAGCGCTGCTGGAATCCCTGGCGCGGAATGACTGGGTGCAACAGAAAGCGGCCCGCGAAATTGGCTTGACGCTACGCCAGATGGGCTATCGGGTGAAGAAATTCAAACTGGATAAGATTATCCGCGAAAACAAACAGCGCAATGTGCAGTTCAAAGACCTCTCAACCTGACATGATTCTTTGGGATGTTTATCGTAGTATCGGTACTGTTTTCAGTTTCCCGCCTTGTGAGAAAAAACGATCCCGTCTCTCTAAGCTCCCTTGTTGTTTGCACGTAGACTCGCTTTATTCATGATTGCCCGGATGGTAAGGCTTTCTAACGATGAAAATATTTTTTTTTCGATGTTAAAAAACTACCATCCGGAAGAAGAATAAACTTTTCATTAACACTGGTGCAACGTTGTGTATATCTACACTATTGTAGATTGCTCATCTACATGATTGTAGATGTGGATTGTGGACTCGTGGGCAACGAGGGATTGATCGCTGCTCAAGAATAAAATTATTGTTTGAATATACAGGTGGATATAATTTTTCTGATGGTGATTTAACCTGCTGGTACATGGGTTGCTACGATAGAGCACAAAACGACTTGATTAACCCTAACCCTGATAGGCAAAGGAAAGTAAAATGAGGAAAATAGCAATTTACGGCAAAGGCGGAATCGGCAAATCCACAACCACACAAAATACGGTGGCGGGTTTGGTAGAAATGGGACAGAAAGTGATGGTCGTTGGTTGCGATCCCAAGGCGGACTCCACGCGGCTCTTGTTGGGCGGGCTGGCACAGAAAACCGTTTTGGACACCCTTCGTGAGGAAGGCGAAGATGTCGAGCTGGAAGATGTTCGCAAGATTGGATTTGGCGGAACGTTATGTACGGAGTCTGGGGGGCCGGAGCCGGGTGTCGGCTGCGCCGGTCGGGGGATTATCACTTCCATCAACCTGCTTGAACAACTCGGTGCCTATGCGGACAGCGAAGAGCTGGATTATGCTTTCTACGATGTTCTCGGCGACGTGGTTTGCGGTGGTTTCGCCATGCCCATCCGCGAGGGCAAGGCCCAGGAAATCTACATCGTCGTCTCCGGCGAGATGATGGCCATGTACGCGGCCAACAACATCTGCAAGGGAATTGTGAAGTTTGCGGAAGCCGGCGGGGTGCGCCTGGGTGGACTGATCTGCAACAGCCGTAATGTGGACAAGGAGCAGGACTTGATCGAGGAGCTTGCCAAACGGCTTGGCACCCAGATGATTCACTTCATTCCCAGGGACAACGTGGTACAGCGGGCCGAGATCAATCGGAAAACCGTGATCGAATTTGATCCCAAGGATCCCCAGGCGGATGAATACCGGGCCCTGGCCAAAAAGATTGCGGAGAACGAACTGAAGGTGATCCCCACGCCGATGGCCATAGAAGATCTCGAAAAACTGCTGATCGACTACGGTTTTATGGACTAATCCGGCAAAGCCGATACTGGAAAACAGTAACCTAAACAATAAAAGAAATAGAATAATCAAGGAGATTGGTTACCATGATAATGATTCGATCGATCGTCAGGCCGGAAAAGGCAGATGATGTTCTCGCCGCATTGATGGAAGCTGGGTTTCCAGCGGTTACCAGGCTTTCCGTGGTTGGACGGGGTAAGCAGCGGGGTATCAAAATCGGTGAAATTACCTACGATAAGATTCCTAAGGAAATGCTCATTACCGTGGTGAAAGACGGCGCTAAGGAATTTGTCATCAAAACCATTATGGATGCGGCGCGGACCGGAGAAAAAGGCGCCTTTGGCGATGGAAAAATTTTCATTACACCAGTAGACGAATCCTACACCATCAGTTCGGGAATCAAAGAAACGGAAACCGGCGAGCCTGAAGAGGTAAAAATATGAAAGAAATAATGGCCATTGTCCGAATGAATATGATCAATCAAACCCGGAAGGCATTGACCGAAGTGGGTGTCTCTTCAATGACGGCCAACGATGCCCTGGGGCGGGGCGCCGGTTTGGTTGACATGAGCCTGCTTAAGGGCGCCGAACAGGGATACGAAGAGGCCATATCCCAGCTCGGCCAAAGCAATCGGCTGATTCCCAAACGAATGATCATTATTGTTTCCAAGGATAAGCATGTTGATAAAATCGTAAAAACCATCATCAAAGTGAACCAGACCGGCAAACCCGGTGACGGAAAGATATTCGTGCTGCCGGTAGCCGATTCGATAAGCGTAAGAACCGCCGAAGACGGTGATTCCACCTTAGATGATTTATAGGAGAAATAATCATGACGGTTATGCCCGACAAAAAAACCGAATATGAAGAAAGCGCAACATCATGGCGGGAGCTCGATCCTGAAGAAGTAAAAAAAGGGATCATGGCCAAATACCCCCCCAAGGTGGCGCGCAAACGATCCAAGCATTTTGTCGTCAATAAGAAGAAAGATGAGCAAAGCTACGAGCCAATTCAAGCCAATGTGAGAACTATCCCCGGGATTATATCCCAGCGGGGATGCTGCTATGCCGGGTGCAAGGGCGTGGTCATGGGGCCCACGCGTGACATCATCAATCTGACACACGGCCCCATTGGGTGCGGGTTTTACTCCTGGCTGACCCGGCGCAACCAGACCGATCCATCCACGACGCCGGATGGGCATAACTTCATGACTTATTGCTTCTCGACCGACATAGAGGACAAAGAGGTTATTTTCGGTGGAGAAAAGAAGCTGAAACAAGCCATTCAGGAAGCCTTTGATATTTTCAAACCCAAAATGATCTCCGTGTTTTCCACCTGCCCGATCGGATTGATCGGTGACGATATTCATTCCGTCACCCGGGAAATGCAGGAAAAACTCGGTATCACCATCTTCGGCTTCAGTTGTGAGGGATACAAGGGGGTCAGCCAGTCCGCCGGCCACCATGTGGCCAATAACGGATTGTTTATGCATGTCATCGGCCAGGATGACACGGTTCAGGAAGGCGAATACAAAGTCAACCTGTTGGGAGAGTATAACATCGGCGGGGATGAATTCATCATTGATGAACTGTTCGAAAAGTGTGGTATCAAAATTATTTCCACCTTTTCCGGTAACTCCAGCGTCGACCATTTCAGAAACTCCCACACGGCCGACCTGAACCTGATCATGTGCCACCGTTCCATCAACTATGTGGCCGACATGATGGAAGAGAAGTATGGTATCCCCTGGATGAAAATCAATTTTCTGGGGGCCAAGTCGACTGCCGCTTCTCTGCGTAAGATTGCCCAGTATTACGGGGATCAGAAGCTCATCGACCGCGTGGAAGAGGTCATCGCTGAAGAAATGGTAGACGTGGAAAAAGCCCAGGCCGATGTCCAGACCAGGCTGAAAGGCAAGCTGGCCATGATGTTCGTCGGCGGCTCCCGCGCGCATCATTATCAAGAGTTGTTCAACGAGATGGGTATGCAGACCATTGCCGCCGGTTACGAGTTCGCCCATCGTGACGATTACGAAGGGCGCCATGTCCTGCCGTCAATCACGGTAGACTCCGACAGTCGGAACATCGAAGAACTCGACGTTGAAAAAGATCCAACACGATACAATCCGCGAATTCCCGAAGATGAAATGGAACAAGAGGAACGACACGGAATCAAGCTGAAGACCTATGATGGCATGATGCCCGATATGGAGGAAAACTTTACCTACTCGATTGACGATATCAGCCAGTACGAAACCGAGAAGATGATCGAGATTTACAAACCGGCCATTTTCTGCGCGGGCATCAAAGAGAAATACATGGTGCAGAAACACGGCATGCCGATGAAACAGCTGCACAGCTATGATTCCGGTGGACCCTACGCCGTCTTCAAAGGAGCGATCAATTTTTATTATGAAATCGACCGTATGATTAACAGCAAGGTGTGGGGCCACATCCGGGCTCCCTGGGAAGAAAACCCCGAGCTAGCCGCCATGTATGCGAATGAATAGCTAGTGCCCATCCAGAAATGACCAATTTGCCCGATATCGGCGTTGCGCGAAAAATTTGATCCTCGGAATATCAACCATATGCCTCCGGTAAAATTTTTCGCGCGCCTTGATCTCAACCAAATTTGCCTATTTCTGAACGGGCACTGGATAAAGACCTTGTATTCATTTTAAGAGAGGAACGTAAAAGATGTTAATGCGACACACACCCAAAGAAATACCCGAGCGAAAGGCTCTGACCGTCAACCCGGCCAAAACCTGCCAGCCCATCGGCGCTATGTACGCCTCTTTGGGGATTCACGGCTGTCTGCCCCACAGCCACGGCTCCCAGGGATGTTATGCCTACCACCGGTCCTGCTTGACCCGGCATTACAAAGAACCGGTTTTGGCGGCAACCAGCTCGTTCACCGAAGGCGCTTCCGTGTTTGGCGGCCAGGCCAACCTTTTGCAGGCCATCAACAATATTTTTACCGTATATGATCCGGCCGTTATCGCCGTCCATACGACGTGTCTGTCTGAAACCATCGGGGACGATATCCCCCAGATATTCGCCAAAGCTGAGAATGAAGGCAAGATTCCGGACGGCAAGTATGTGCTGCATGCCAACACCCCCAGCTATGTGGGCACCCATGTGACCGGTTTTGCCAACATGACCAAGGCCATGGTTGATTATTTTGCAACCGCCAACGGCCACAAGGAGAAGTGTGTCAACCTGATTCCTGGCTGGGTGGAGCCTTCGGATATGAAGGAAATCAAACGCATTGCCTTTGAGATGGGCGTCAAGTCGATCCTTTTCCCGGATACGGAAAATGTGCTCAATGGGCCGCAAACCGGTAAGTTTACCATGTACCCCAAGGGCGGCGTCACCATTGATCAGTTGAAAAAAACCGGGAGCAGCCGGGGAACCATCGCCCTCGGTCGTTTGGCGTCCGGACCGGCTGCCAAGGCGTTGGACGCGAAATGCAAGGTGCCCTGCGAGATTCTGGATCTGCCCATTGGCCTCAAGGCCACCGATCGATTCGTGGATGCCTTGAGAAAAATGGCCGGCGTTACGGTTCCGGATTCGTTGAATCTGGAACGTGGGCAGATGCTGGACATTATCACCGACATGCAGGCCTATCTTTACCACAAAAAAGTCGCTTTGGTCGGCGACCCGGATCAGTTGGAAGCACTGACCGAGTTTCTAATCGATATCGATATGCTGCCGGTTCATATCATCACCGGTACCAGGGATAAGAAGTTCGAACAACGGATCCAGGAGCTCACCGCAGACCTGCCTTGCAAGGTGAATGTGAAAAGCGGTTACGGCGCAGATATGTTTCATTTTCATCAGTTGATCAAAAATGAGCCCGTGGATCTGATGTTTGGCAATACCTATGTCAAATATATTTCCAGGGATGAAGATATTCCCTTTATCCGGTTCGGATTTCCGATCATGGACCGCATCGGCCACAGCTACTTTCCCACCGTGGGGTATCAGGGGGGAATGCGGCTTTTGGAAAAAATTTTGGATGCATTGATGGATCGCCAGGATCGGGATTCTTCAGAAATTGAATTTGACCTTGTAATGTAATTATTAAGAGGGAAACATGGCCAGCATCTCTATACTTAAAGGCAGAGAAAAGCAGATTTACCAAAAAGGCAGTCAAGACTTTGATATGTCGTGTGATAAAAAGAGTCTGGCCGGTTCCATCAGCCAGCGGGCGTGTGTGTTTTGCGGATCTCGGGTGGTGCTTTACCCCATCGCCGATGCGCTGCATCTCATACACGGCCCGATTGGCTGTGCCTCCTACACATGGGACATCCGCGGCTCGCTCTCATCCGGTCCGCAACTGCACCGCATGAGTTTCTCCACCGACTTGCAGGAGAGAGATATTATCTTTGGCGGTGAGAAAAAATTAACCAACGCACTGGACACGCTGATCGATCAATATAAACCCAAAGCCGCGTTTGTCTACGCGACCTGTATTGTCGGTTTGATTGGCGACGATATCGATGCCATCTGCAAGAAGATGTCCGAAGAAAAAGGTATCCCGGTTCTGCCGGTTCATTCCGAGGGCTTCAAAGGCACCAAAAAGGACGGATACAAAGCGGCCTGTGATGCCATGGCCAACATTGTCGGTACCGGATCAATAAAAGATATCAGTCCGCTCAGCATCAACATCATGGGCGAATTCAACATTGCCGGCGAGGCCTGGGTCATTCGCGACTATTACGAACGGATGGGTCTCGAGGTGGTGTCGGTTTTCACCGGGGACGGCCGGGTCGAAAATATCAAACGATCCCATGGCGCTGCCCTCAACGTGGTGCAATGCTCAGGTTCGATGCTGCATTTGGCGCAGCACATGCAAGAAAAATACGGAATCCCTTATATTCGGGTTTCCTATTTCGGAATCGAGGATATGTCCAAGGCGCTCTATGATGTGGCCGAACATTTCCAGGATATTGATCCCGAGGTCCTGCCGCGGACCCAGGCACTGGTACGGGAGGAAGTCAAGAAGATCCATCCGGTCCTCAAGCAGTACAAGAAAAAGCTTCATGGGAAAAAGGCCGCCATTTACGTCGGCGGCGCGTTCAAGGCCTTCTCCATGATCAAGGCGCTGCGGACGCTGGGAATGGATGTCGTGCTGGCGGGGTCGCAAACCGGAACCAAGGAAGATTACCAGGTCCTCAAGGACATGTGTGACGACGGAACGGTGATTGTGGATGATGCCAATCCTGTTGAGCTTTCCAAGTACAGTATCGAAAAGAAAGTCTCACTTTTCGTCGGCGGTGTCAAAGAGAGGCCCATGGCGTTCAAACTGGGAATCGGTTTTTGCGATCACAACCATGAGCGGAAGCTCTCGCTGGCCGGATACAGCGGCATGATCAATTTCGCCAGAGAAGTTTATGCGTCGGTCACCAGTCCGGTCTGGCAATTCGCGCCACAAAGAAATCAATAGAGGTGCCTGAAATGAAAACCCAGCAAAAGGCAGAATACAAAGCCACCAGCAATGCATGCAAGCATTGCAGTCCATTGGGTGCGTCACTGGTTTTCAGAGGAATTGAAAACACCATCCCTCTGCTCCATGGATCCCAGGGCTGTTCTACATATATTCGAAGATACCTGATCAGCCATTATAACGAGCCGATAGATATCGCCTCGTCAAATTTTTCCGAGGAAACCGCTGTCTTCGGCGGCGGCGCCAATTTGAAACTGGCAGTGGATAACATCATCCAGCAGTATCACCCGGCAATGATCGGTGTGGGAACGACCTGCCTCAGTGAGACGATCGGTGATGATGTTCCCATGATTTTGAGGGATTATCTCAAGAATAACCGTGAAGAAAATGGTACGGTGATTGTCCCTGTCTCCACACCCAGCTATTCGGGAACCCACATTGACGGATTCCATGCTGCGGTGAGGGCGACGGTGGACACGGTGGCCCAAAAGCAAAGCAGCCATGCGGCAGGTATCAATTTCTTTCCCGGCATGCTGTCGCCGGCGGATCACAGACATTTTCACGAAATTTTTTCAGATTTCGGCGTGGCGTACAATATGCTCCCCGATTACTCGCAAACCCTGGACGGCCCCATGTGGACCGAATACCATAAGATTCCGGAAGGGGGGACGCCCGTCAAGCGGATCGTCGCCATGGGCGACGCAGTGGCGAGCATCGAATTGGGAAGAATTCTCGCGGAAACAAAAAGTGCCGGTCAACTGCTGGCCGACAAATTTGAAATTCCCAATCATCGCATCGGTCTGCCCATCGGCATCAAAGAGACGGATGTGCTTTTCGATCGGATTTCAGAAATCAGCGGTAAGCCCATACCGGAAAAATATGTTCAGGAAAGGGCGCGTCTGATCGACGCTTATGCGGACGGGCACAAGTATGTCTTCGAGGCCCGGGCCGTTGTTTACGGCGAGGAAGATCTGGTGATCGGTATGGCATCTTTCTTGTCGGAAATCGGCATCGTGCCGGCGCTTTGCGCATCCGGCGGGAAAAGCGGCCATCTTGAAGCAAAGCTTCGTCAGGTTATCGACGATTTCGACGCCAAGCAGATCCAGGTAAAAGAGGGCATCGATTTCGTCGAGATCGGCGAGATCGCCAAGAAGGTCAACCCCGATTTTCTGATCGGCAACAGCAAGGGGTACAAAATTGCACGCTCCATGAAAAAGCCGCTCATTCGCATCGGCTTTCCCATCCACGATCGTATGGGCGGGGCGAGAATCGTTCACGTGGGATACCGCGGTGCCCAGCAGCTGTTTGATACCATTACCAACACAATTATTGCTAATAGGCAGGATTCATCGCCTGTCGGTTATTTTTACATGTAAGCAACCAGGAGAGAACAATGGATCTAGCCAACCACCCCTGTTTCAATGCCAAAATGAGAGGCAAATACGGAAGGGTGCACCTTCCCGTAGCGCCTCGCTGCAATATTCAATGCAATTACTGCGATCGAAAATACGATTGCGTCAACGAAAGCCGGCCCGGGGTCACCAGCGCGGTACTGAAACCGCGTCAGGCCATGACTTATCTCGACTATGTTTTCGAAGAAGTGAAAAACATTTCGGTCGTGGGGATCGCCGGCCCGGGTGATCCGTTCGCCAACCCCGATGAAACCATGGAAACACTTCGGCTGGTACGGGAAAAATACCCCGAAATAATTCTTTGTCTGGCCACCAACGGCCTGGGCATCGGTCCGTACATCGATGAACTATCTGAAATGAATGTCAGCCATGTGACCATTACCTTGAATGCCGTCGATCCGGAAATCGGTTCTCAGATTTATTCCTTCGTTCGTCACGGCAAGCGGGTGCTGGCCCCCAAAGCCGGCTTCGAGGTGTTGCTGGAAAAGCAACTCGAGGCGATCATTCGCCTTAAGGAAAAGAATGTGACCACCAAAGTCAACACGATCATTTTGCCGGGAATCAATGAAGACCACATTGAAACGGTGGCCGAAAAAATGGCCGAGCTGAAGGTGGACATCCTCAACTGTATCCCCTTTTTCCCCAATAAGGGGGCCAAGTTTGCGGATATTCCGGAACCGTCCAAAGAAAGCGTGATCCAAATTCGCAAGAAGGCGGCCCAGCATATTCCTCAGATGTATCACTGCAAACGCTGCCGGGCCGATGCCGTGGGGATTCTGGGTGAGGAAAACGGTTGCCAAATCAACGAGAAATTGCAGGAATGCGCCCAGATGCCCGAGATATTCAACGAGACGCGGCCTTATGTGGCGGTTGCCAGCCAGGAGGGCGTACTGGTCAACCAGAAACTCGGTAAAGCCGAGGAACTGTTTATCTATGGGCGGCGGGACAACGGTGAAATTTACCTGGTCGAATCTCGCAAAACACCCGAGCCGGGCGGCGGTCTGCAACGCTGGGAGGACCTCAGCAAAATCCTCAGCGATTGCCGGGCATTGATGGTCGCCGGGATCGGCGACAACCCCCGGCGTGTGCTCAGCAAGAAGAAGATCGATATCCTGGAACTGGACGGAATGATTGAAGAGGCTGCCGAAGCTGTTTTCGAAGGGCACAGCATGAACTTCATGGTCCGGCGGGACATCAAAGCGTGCAACAAGCAGCACCCGATGGCGGGGATGGGGTGCATGTGATGCTGAAATAAGAGTTACTCTGAAGGGTAACGCAGATATCGGACGTTTTACGAAACTGTCAATTGTTGAAAGAAACGATAAGTAAACTGTTAACAAGGAGGGGATTTACAAATGGAAAAACCGGAACACCACATTTTTGTCTGCGCCAGTTTTCGTGCCGATGGCGATGCCAAGGGAGTATGCAAAAAAAAAGGTTCGGTCGACCTTTTGCCTTACATCGAAAATGAAATTCTCGATCGTGGACTGAATGCCCAGATCACCAGCACCGGCTGTATGAAGGCCTGTGACCATGGTCCGGTGATGGTGATTTATCCCAAGGGTCTCTGGTACGGCGGCGTGGAGAGCGAAGAGATCGTTGACGAGATCCTCGATGCCCTTGAAGATGGCGAAGTCGCGGATGAATACGCCTTGTAGGCGGATGCGCGATTAGATCCCAACAAAGAAGGGAGTACAGGCCATGAACAGGAATGATTGTGCAAGTTTGATTGAGGCCGGCAACAGCTATCTGGAAACCGCCAGAAACGGCCATCGCCGCGGTTCGGTGTTTACCGGCACGATGATTTACCATGTCGTGTGCCTCAGTATCGAAAAGTATCTCATGGGAATTTTTTGCTGCTACAATGCCATTCCCCAGCACAATACCCTGTCTCGCATGGCACAGGAGGCAGCAGATTTTGCGGACCTTCCGAGCGATCTGCTCCAGGCGATCGAGGCAATGGACGGCGTGCTCAATCTGTGTGATCCGGCCACTCCGCTTCAGGCCACATTGACGGGAAAACAGCTGCAGGCCATGATTCAGGTCGGTGAGCAACTCCGTGATTTGGCGTCTGCCCATCTGCCCTGTGCGGCTTGAGAGCCGGAATGCTGCTCCCCCGCGCGATGAGTTGATCGCCATCCTCCCCTGCCGCCGCTTGGCTTCCACACAGTTCCATGGCCGCACGCCTGGGCGAACCGGGCGCTTGGAATAGACCCTGACCATCAGCGTTTTAATCCTTGCCAGCCAAACCGGCCGGGTGTGGTTGAATAAACCACACCCGGCCGGTTCTTTTTATGGATATCAGACGGTGCCGGACCGGATCAGGTCTCTCAGCCGGCCCCGGCCGGTCTGCGCCAGTTTTGCCAGGCAGCGTTGCAGGATCATGGCGGTGGCCAGGGCGTCGCCCACGGCACTGTGCCGTTGATAGATGCGGATTCCCAGCTGGTGGGCGATCTTCTCGAGGTCGGGCTGCTTCCGGTGTCGTTCCGGATCGGCCGCGTCGTTTCCCAAAAGGCCGGGTTTGCGTGGCAGCGCCGGCAGCATTTTGGTCAGCAGGAGCCGTTCGCACAAGAGACGGTTGTCGATTGTCAGATTCTGCAACCGGAAGCCGTAGCGGGCCTGCATCAGACGGTTGAGAAACGCGACATCGAACCAGGCCGGATGGGCCACGAGAATATCGCTGCCCAGAAAGTCCAGAAAACCGTCCAGCGTGTCCATGCCCGAGGGCGCGGAGGCCAGCATGGACGGGACAATCCCGTGGATTGTGATGGCTTGTGCCGGCATGTGGCGGCCCGGATTGACCAGCTGGTTGAACATTCGGCCCAGGTGGATGCGTTCGTCGATCAGCTTGACGGCACCGATGCTGACGATGCGGTCTTTCCTGAAATCCAGGCCGGTGGTCTCCAGGTCGACGACCGTATAGGCGTATTTGCCGGCCGGGCGGGACGCATCCAGATGGGCCAGGGAGGCCAGATTGGCGGCGGCCAATGGCGGCAGGCGCCGCTTGTGCAGGCGCAGCTGCAGCAGGCGGTTCATCATGCGGGCCGTAAACAGGGTCCCCATGGCCGGCTACCGGGTGCCCCAGATCTGGTAGCGCACGGCCAGCAGCTCCTGCAACTGGCTGATGATGGAGAAACTTTCCTTGAGCACTTTGCGCTCCATGGGATTGAGCAGGGCCGGGTTGACGAAGTTGTTCAGGGGCTGGCCCTGGGTCCTGTTGCGCAGGTGATGGCTGATGCGGATAAAGTTGATGTAATCGTAGGCGTCGTCAATGGCGGCGGCAAATTCGGCATCCAGACCATTTTTGCGGGTAACCGCCTTTAGGCGCGCCACGGTGTTGGTCTCCGCAATACCCAGCTCCAGGGCCATGACCCGCGCGGCATCCACCACCGGTGTCAGGCCGCGCAGCTTCAAATTGAGGCCGCGGCTGTGTTCGCCGGAGGTCTCCACCACGAACTGGCGCAGAAATCCGATGGGCGGCCGGTTGTACAGGGCGTTGCCGGCCAGTTCGCGGGCATAATGCCTCTTGCCGGCCGCCGTTTCGGTCAGCCACTGGCGCAGCCGCAGGGCGCCGTCGAATCCATCGGTAATGCTGCGGAAATCGAAAAAGACCGTGGCCAGGCGCATGCTTTCCGGCGTGGGCGTGTCGAGCCAGCCGCCAAACATCTCACGCCATTGCTCTAGGCTCAGGCACCACCTGGGGTTGCTGGCCATGACCCCGCCCTGGCAGCGGGGAATACCGAAACGGGCCAGGGCATCCACCACCTGTTCGGCCATGGCCAGAAACCAGCGCCGGACTTCAGGTTCGTCTTCCTGGCCAACATCCTGATAGAGCAGGGCGTTGTCCTGGTCCGAGTACAGGGTTTGTTCCCGGCGCCCTTCACTGCCCATGGCCAGCCAGCAGTAATCCGTCGGCGGCGGCCCCCAGGCGCTGTCGGCCATTTTTTTTTCGACCACGCGGATGAACTGGCGTGTAACGCGGTCGTTCAACTCGGCGATCAGGGCCACCATAGGCTTAACCGCGCCGCTGCGCTGCATGGCCATTTCCAGCACCCGGTCGATGTGGGCGCGTTTGCCGACCAGTTCATCGATACTGGTGGCATTGGAAATATCTCCTATCATTCCCACCGGCGATGTGCCTGCGGCCAGCTGAAAATCGTGCTCGCTGAGGATTCCCACGGCTTTCCGGTTTTCGGTGACGACCAGGTGGCTGATGGCGAAGCGGCTCATGTCCAGCAGGGCGTCGAAGGCAAAGGCGTGCGGTGCGACGCTGCGGATAGGAGCACTCATGATTGCCTCCACCGGTGTGCTCAGGTCGCGACCCTCGGCAATGATCTGGCTGCGCAGATCGGTATCGGTGAGAATTCCCAGCGGCAGTCCTTCGGCGTCCTGGACGACAATGGAGCCGACACCGCGTGTCTTCATGAAACGCGCTGCCTGCTGGACCGTCGTTTCCGGTCCGCAGGTCAGTGGCGCCGTGGACATCAGGTCGCTGACCCGTTTGCCGGTCATGAACTGATCGAACTGGATCTGGCTGTCACTGGTCAACAGACTGAGCTGTTCATCGGCGGATTTGCGAACGGCCCTGAAGTTGCGGGCCAGGGAGAAACCAAAGTAGCGTTTGAACGGCGCATGGGCGGCCAGCAGCCGGTCCACCGCCGCTTTGGGAACCAGCAGCGCAATCATGTCTTCTTGGGCGGTGATGTTGAACAGGGCGCTTTTTCCTTCCAGCAAACTCACCGCACCAAAGCTGTCACCCTCGCCTCGCAGGTCGACCAGCAGTTCATCGGCGGATTCATCGGTGATGGAGATCCGCGCACAGCCGGTCTGAACGATATAGAGATAGCCGCCGGCCGCTTCGTTCATGCGGATGATCGGTTGGCCGGCCGGGTAGAAGGCCACTTCGATGGTATTGGCCACCTGCTCGAGGGTGGCCTCGTCAAGGGTGTTGAACGGCACCACCGTTTTCAGAAAATCGATGATTCCGGGCAGAGGATAGGCGTTCATGGCGCTCCTGATAGCATTCAAGATAATGTTTTTGGGCGGCGTTATCGGTCGAAAGCGGTATGGGTGATACAGCTTCCTCCCTTAAGGCTTTGCCAAAAACATTATCTTGAATGCTATAACAAGCGGGATTCAAGATGGTAACCGGTATAGAACAATTGCCTTGACTTAACAGATGGTTTGGTGAAATCAAAAGAATTATGGCCTTGAGACGATTTTATATACCGCCAGAGATGGCTGGTGCCGTGCAGCCGGAAATCACCGGATCGGATGCCGCCCATATTTGCCGGGTGCTGCGGCTGGCATCCGGCGACACCGTGGAGCTGTTCGACGGCACCGGCAGGGGGTATACGGCCCGGATTGTCACATGCTCGCCCAAACGGGTTGCTGTGGCTATTGAGGAGAACTTTGCTATGCTGGCGGAGTCGCCCGTTCATATCACCCTGGCCCAGGGGGTGCTCAAGGATCGTAAGATGGATGCTCTGATCCGCCAGTTGACCGAACTGGGGATCGATACCTGGATGCCGTTTTATGCTGCTCGGTCGATCCCGGTGCCGGGAAGCAAGGGGCTTGGCCCACGCCTGGCACGCTGGGAGAAGATTGCCCTGGAGGCCGTGAAGCAGTGCCGACGCGGATGCCTTCCTCAAATTGCGCCGGTGGACGATTTTGACGCCGTGATCGCATCGTCGGCGTCGTTCGACCTGAAGATCATTTTCTGGGAGGAGACGCTTGGGGCTTTCCGGATTCCCGACACGGCGCCCCGGCAGCCGCATCAGATCCTGGTGGTGGTGGGGCCGGAAGGCGGGTTCAGTGCCGACGAAATCCAGCGCGCCCGAACGCATGGATTTCTCACCGCCGGATTGGGGACGCGCATCCTGCGCGCCGAGACCGCCACGCTGGCCGCCTGTACCCTGGTTCAGTATTGTTTCGGGGATATGGGAAGATAACGCCGGGTTTCTATCCGCGCCACTCCGTATCGTCCACGGTGGTCTTGAAGTCCGGCACGACCACATCGGGCAGTTCCTCGTCAGCCACCGCCTTGAGGTCCTTCTCGGTGGGTTTGCCCACGAAGACCAGCCGGTTGCGGGGGCATTTGTCAGCAGCTTTGAGGCAATCTTCCATATTCTCCGGATCGTAGCATTCGTAATCGATGGTCGAGAGGTTGTTTTTCAGGGCGAACATGTCGGAAATGCGTTCGCAGGCCTTGCAGCCCAGGCAGCCGACCTTGCAAACCGCTTTGACATCCTTGCCCGCATCCAGGTTGGAGCACTCCACCACCAGCATGCGTTCGCTCTTGAACGGTGCCATGGTGATGATGTTGCGCGGGCAAGCCTTGGCACACGCACCGCAGCCGACGCACTTTTCATAATCGACCCGCGCCAGGCCATCTTCCACATGAATGGCGTCGAAGGAGCATGCCCGCGTGCAGTCGCCAAATCCGAGGCAACCGTAGGTACATCCCTGGACGTCGGTCACCAGGTTGGCGGTTGCGCAGCGCTGCTCACCGATATAGGGGTTACGGCCCAGGCGATCTTCCAGGTGGGCGCCGCAGTGCACCACCGGGCGCCAAGGGAAGCTGGCCTCGGCATCCACGCCCATTACATCGGCCAGCGCCTTCATGACACTGTCCCCACCGACGGTACATTTGTTTACCGGGGCATTTTCCAAAACGATGGATTCGGCGTATTCACCGCACCCGACATAGCCGCAACCACCGCAGTTGGCGCCCGGCAGTACTTCGATGGCGGCATCGATACGCGGATCCACTTCCACATGAAAGGCCCGATTGGCCCAGCCCAAGACAAATGACAGCACGAGGGCCATGGCCAGCATGGTGGTGGCGGCCAGGCCGATAATTACCCAAGACATATTTCCCCCAGAATCGTGTTGATGGGTTGGTTAACCGGAACCGAAGCAGGCTGGCAGTCAGGCGCCCACGACAGAATCGTCTCTTTCTTGAGAACCGGAGAGGCATCGGATGTTTGTTCTTGCTCGATCGCGGCCGGCTTGGCGGTCATGGCCTTGCGCAGGCCGGAGTCCACACCGGTAAATCCCATGAAGGCCATGGCCAGGATACCGCCGACGACCAGGGCGATGGCGGCCCCGCGGAACGGCTTGGGAATATCGCACAGTTCCAGTTCCTCACGGATGCCGGCCATAATGACAATGGCGATGGTAAATCCGACACCGCCGAAGAAAGCCAAGGTCAGGGACCGGCCCAGATCCCAGCGGTCGGCCGGGTTCTCCGCACCGACCACATGGCTCATGATGGTCAGGCAGGCGAAGAGGATGGCGCAGTTGGTGGTGATCAATGGTAGAAAAACGCCGAAGGCCTTGTACAGTATGGGAAAGAATCGACGTACGTACATCTCGACAAACTGCACCGAAGCGCTGATGGCGAAGATGTAGACAATGTAGCTCAAAATGGTCAAATCGACTCCGGCGGCAGATTCGGCCGACATGAAGAGACTTGCTGCCATCCGGGTGAGCGGTGCCCCGGGCATCAGCACGAACGTGGTAATGCTCCAGGAAATGAATGCGGCAATGGTAATGACGAATGTCACGGCGGCCCCCATGCCAACGGCCATGCTGACCCGTCGGGAGACACCGATAAAGGGGCAGATACCCACAAAATAGTACAACACGAAGTTGTTGATCAGGGCCGCCCCCAGGGCGATGAGCAGGATATCGATTAGATAGTTCATGGTGTGGTCGGCTCCCTACGCTTCTTTGTTGGCGCTCTTGCGAGCGGTAAACCAGTTGACGCAACCCAACAGCAGGCCAAAGGTGAGAAATGCTCCGGGCGGCAGCACCATGATGACCCAGTCAGGCCATACTACCGGCAGCACCCGCATGCCGAACAGGCATCCGGTGCCGAGAATTTCTCGCACGGCGGCGATGCTGGAAAGCGCCAGACCGAACCCCAGACTCTGACCGATGGCGTCGGCGGCGGCAACAAAGGCCGACTGCTTGGATGCCACCACTTCACAACGACAGATAATGATACAGTTGACGATGATCAGCGGAATGTAGGGCCCGAGGGTTTTGCTCATCTGGTAGAGATAGGCGGCCAGGGCACGGTCGGCGATGGTCACGAACGTGGCAATGGTCAGGGTGAAGATGACGATGCGAAGGTGCGGTTTGAGCAGATCGCGGATCAGGCTGGTGATCACGTTGGCGCACAGGAGCACGAACGCGACGGCACCGGCCATGGTGAGCGCCGCCATGAGGCTGTTGGTTACGGCCAGGGTGGGACACATGCCCAGCAGTTGGCGATAGACCGGGTTCTCCGGCAGGATTCCTTGAATAAACCGTTCAGTGGCGGTGGGCTGATCAGCCATTGGCCTTCCCCCCTTTCCCCGTTTCGGCAGCGCCGCTGGTAAGCGGTTGGCGCAGGTCCGTGATGGCGGAATTGATCAATGTGGTGACGCTTTTCGAGGAAATCGTGGCGCCGGTGACGGCATCGATTTCACCGGGTTTGGTGGCCCCGGTTTTCACCACCACCAGGGGGGCGCTTGCCGGGGCGTTGATGAATTGGCCGCGCCACGCATCGGTAATGATCTTGTTGCCCAGACCGGGCGTTTCCTTCTGGTCGAGAACGAACAGACCCGTGATGGTCTTGAGATCCGCCGTGAGGCCGATCAAAAGCTCGATGTTATCGGCATAGCCCTGGCCCTTGGTCTTGATCACCCAGCCCTTGGGCGCCCCCTGATAACTGGCCTGGTAGACGCTGTAGAATTTCTCGCTGGTCGGTTTTTTTACGGCGATCTGTTTGGGCGTGATCTCAAGCGTTTGGTTTTCAGCGGCCATTTTCTGGGTCGCCTCGCGGCCAAGCACCAGTTCCGGCACTTTTTGAAGGGTTTCGTTCATTTTGTTCTGTTCGATGACCGGGCCAAGGGCCAGTTGCACGCCGGCCAGGGAGACACCGAACCCGATTGCCAGGAAGATCACCAGCCAGGCCTGGACCAGATAGTTGGCTTTCAGGCCGCCGGCGGGTTGTTTTTTTTCAGCATCCATTTTCCGCTACCTCTATTGCCCACCGAAAGGTGTGGGGATGGTCCACCGGTTAATCAAAGGGGTCAACGCATTCATGAACAGGACGGCAAACATGACGCCTTCCGGGTATCCGGAAAAAAGCCGCAGCACCATGATCAAAAGGCCCGTACCCAAACCGAAGATGAATTTTCCCTTGGGGGTCAAGGGGCTGGTCACCGGGTCGGTGGCAATGAAAAAGGCCCCGAAGAGAACCGATCCGCCAAGCAGATGATGCAGTGTCGTCCAACCGTCGGCCGGGCCCATCAAATCGGCCAAACCGCCGATGGCCGCCACGGCCAAAAGCAGGCCGGCCGGGATTTCCCACGATGCGGTACGCCGGATGATCAGGTAGAGACCTCCCAGAATACAGGCAATCGCACTGGTTTCCCCCAAGCTGCCGTTAGTGGTTCCGTAGAACAGATGGGCGATGGGGGTGACCACGCCGTTCATCTTGTAGGCATTCATGGGCGTGGCCTGGCTGATGGCATCGATGGCGCTGGTGGCGCTCTCATATCCGGATGCGGCCAGGGCGCCGGCAAAAGAGATCATGACGAACGCCCTCCCCACCATGGCCGGATTGAACAGGTTCATGCCCAATCCACCGAAGATGATCTTGCCGATGCCGATGGCCACGAACGAGGCGATGAAGCCGACATACCATGGCGCCGTGCCGGGCAGGGACATGGCCAGGATGATGGCCGTAACGACAGCCGAGAAATCCTTGACAGTCTCCTTGCGGCCGCGCATGCCGGAGAAGATGAGTTCAGCAAGCAGACATCCCATCAGGCAGACAATCAGCTGATAGAGGGCGTAGTCGCGGAATATATATAAGGACATGCCCACCACAGGTGCCAAGGCGATCAACACATCCACCATCATCCGGCGGGTGCTCGCAGCGGCTTGCACCAGATGGGGTGAGGGGGATACGTGGATAACCGGAGTTGTCGATCCGCTAGTATCGTTGATATTCACGTCACTTTCCTGCATTTTGGTTATTTCTCCGTGCTTCCGTGGTCATTTCCGATCCATCGCCGCTATGCGCGCCTTCCCCGACCGGATCAGCTGGACCAGGGGGATATGGGCCGGACAGGTATAGGCACAGCTGCCGCATTCGAAGCAGGCCATGATGTTGTATCGAAGGGACAGGGCGATGTCCTGGTATCTGGCCGCCATGGCGATTTTGGTGGGTACCAGACGCATCGGACAAACATCCACGCATTTGCCGCAACGGACGCAATGGGTCTCTTCGCCGGCCCTGACCTCTTCACGGGACATGACGGTCAGGCCGCTGGTTCCCTTAGTCACCGGGGTGTCGGGGTTGGTGAAGGCGAATCCCATCATGGGGCCGCCGGCCACCAGCCGGGCCGCGCTGGATTTCAGGCCGCCGCAGAAGTCGATCAATTCACCGAAGGAGACGCCAATGGGGGCCAGGACGTTGCGGGGATTGGCGATGCCGCCGCCGGTCACGCTGATCACGCGGTGGGTCAACGGTTTTTTGTGGATCACGGCGCGGGCCACGGCCGCCATGGTGCCCACATTGCTGACGGCTACGCCCACATCCGAAGGCAGACCGCCCAAGGGCACCTGCCGTTTGATGACGGACTGAATCAGGTGCTTCTCACTTCCCTGGGGGTATTTGGTCTTGAGTACGGCGATTTCGATGCCCGTGCCGGCAGCCACTCTTTTCAGCGTCTCCACGGCCGCCATTTTGTTGTCTTCCACACCGATGGCGATTCGCCCGGCCCCCAGGGATCGTGCCGCTAACAGCGCGCCGGTGATGATCGGTTCCGGTGCTTCCATCATCAGCCGATAGTCGGACGTCAGATACGGCTCGCATTCACATCCATTGACGATCAGAGTGTGGACCGGCTTTTTGTCGTTGGGCATGATTTTGACGTGGGTGGGAAAGGCCGCCCCGCCCATGCCGACGAGACCGGCGGCGCTGATATCCTGGCTGATCTGGGCTGGATCATAGGCATCCAAACCCGTTGTCGGCCACTCGCCGCCAAAAATTTCGTCCCAAAGATCCTGGTCGGTGGGGATATCGCCTTCGGCCTTGATGGGCATGGTGTCCATGTGCCGGCCATTGGCCAGGGTGACGCGTATGGGCCGCTGGACGACGCCGGGGATCGAGGCGTGCAGGGTCGTTGATACAAAACCTTTGCCCTTGCCGATCAACTCTCCCCAGGCGACTTTTTTGCGGGGTTTTACCAAGGGCTCACAGGGGCCGCCGATGTTCTGGTGCAGGGAAAGCACTACCGTGTCCGGAGTAGGCATCACCCGTATGGCAGCATCCTTGGATATGGATTTGCGCTCCGGTGGATGGATGCCATGGGAGAAAGTGCCGTTCCCCTCGTAACCTTCGAGTTTCAGTGCCATGTTTCCGCCATGAATTTCATTCTTTTTGTTTGTTTGTGGGATTTTTTTCTGCGTTTTTCCTGTACCCTAAAATAAAAAAATTTCCCGCTAGGAAATCTTGGTACAATACGACTCGTTGAAGCCGAATGGAAAGACACCAAAGCTTATCTTCCCTTTTTCTGAAAAAGTCAAGCGTCAAGTTACAATATAGCTATTATTGGATGGTTTATGTGTTATTTTCCGCGACCATTGGATGCCGCATATCCAATTCCATGTCATCGGGGTCGCCTGCCTCGATGCCATTTGGCAAAAGAGATTCAGCCTAAGGGATGCGACCGCCGACCTGCGAATTTGTCTTCAGATGCTGAAACCACCTAAGAGAATTTGAGATGATTAATCTGTATTTTCCACGTGCCGTGCATCTCCTTTGTTGACGGAAGCTGTCCTGCGGGATAGTATATGAATCATACAGCTTGTTCTCTTCCGTTAGCGTCAAGACTCTTAACAAAGGAGAAATGCCGTGCAGGAAACCGCTCCCCCCAACAAAATTCTCATCGCGGTTGATGGTAGTGAGCAGTCGTTAAACGCCATCAATTATGCAGCGAACCTTTTTCCGACGGATCGAACCCATTTCGTCCTCTTCAACGTTCAGACGCAGCTGTTCGACCTTTTTTCCGATTTGGGTGCCTATCCCCACTTCAAACGTAGCATGACCGGCCTGAAGCGCTGGACCACCGAGCAGAAATCGGAAATCTGCGAAACGCTGGACAACATTGTTGCCCACTTTCGCAGCAAGGGATTCCCAGAGGAGGCCATTTCCACCATGACCCCCACAAAGATGCTGGGGGTGGCCCAGGATATCGTCAAGGAATCCTATAACGGTTATGAGGCCATCATCGTCGGAAGGACCGGCACCAGCCGGTTCAAGGATTGGGTGCTCAAGAGCACGGCCATGAAACTGGTGGCCAAAGTCAAGCATATTCCAATTATCGTGGTGGGTGGGCATCCGGATGCAAAGAACATGCTTGTCGCCTTCAATGGCAGCCATGAGGCCATGAAAGGGGTGGCGTATGCGGGCTCTCTTGTCGGCCGTTCGGACCACCGGCTGCAATTGTACAGCATGATCAATGCGGAAAAGAAATTCTGGGAGGGCAGTTCACCGGTTTACATCCCTGCCGATTTTAATGGGCCCATTGACACCGGATCGTTTGAACTCGGACAGCAACTGGGTGAAGCGCGACAACGGCTGGTGGACGCGGGATTGGCCCCGGAGCAGATTTCTGCAAAGATTTCCGTCGTCGATCGAGAGCGAGGCTATCGCATCGTCGAGGAGGCCAGGGGAAACGATTACGGTAGTGTTGTCATCAGTCGTCGTGAGTTGATCACCTTCATTGACGAATATTTTATCGGCCGGGTCAGTGACAAAGTGCTGAAGCTGGCCGATGAATTGGCGCTCTGGATCATTTAAGGCGATTTCAAGCCTGTTTTCTTCGCCCCATTGATGATTCCAATGGGGCGGCCTGAACATCGATTCTCAACCGACGGCCTTGTGGTCATCTTTCTTCTCGGTTTTTGGCGGGATGATCCCCAGCGCGTTCAACGCATTCCCCAAGTTCTCTGCCGTAAAGGGTTTGTGCAAGATTTTATTGACGCCGGCCTCGGTCGCGGCATCGTTGTCCTGGGTTTCGTTTTGCGTGGTGACCATGATGATCGGTAGATCTGTTTTGTCGTAATGCCGACGCACTTCCCGGATGAGCTCGATGCCGTTAATTTCCGGCATGTTCAGATCGGTGAAAATCACATCCGGTTTGTCCATGGTTACGGCTTTCACGGCCTCGGCGGGAAATTCAAACAGTCGGGGCGCGCAGCCCAGGCTGTGCAGTGCGCCGCGATAGATGTTCAGGATCATTTTTGAATCGTCAACGGCAAAGACCGTCAATGCCGCTGAGGGTGTGTTTCCATTGGTATCACCGATCCGGGCAACCAGTGCATCATGGCCGTTTTTGCGCATCAGGTCCACAAAACGACTGCGTACGTCCGGATGAACCGTGGTGCCCAGAAAGTCCAGTGCGCAGGCCTGAAACGATTTTTCTTCCAGAAGATCCAGAAAAATAGCGTCACAACCGCCATTGAGTACCGCTTCGGTCACCTGACGGGTTTCGATGCCTCCCGAACGGACCATGTTTTTCAATCCGGCGGCCAGCATCGTGTTATAGTTCCGGTCGATGGCCGCCGCCGCCGCCGCGCGGACATTTTGGACCGGGTCGGCCAGGCCCTGAGCCAGGGCAAAGGCACCTTTTTCCACGGGCAGCATTCCCAGGGCCTCATAGGCGGCGAAGCGGACATTGGCATTTTTCGGTTCATTGTGCAGCAGCTTACGGATCGGTACAATGGCGCTTTCGTCGCCGATTTCCCCCAGCACATTGAGGGTATGGATAAGCAGGTCCGGATCATCGTGCAGCAGGTTGCCGATCAGGCTGGGCACGGCTTTGCCACCCATTTCTCTGAGCCGTTGTTTGGTGGCATTGCGCAGGTGGGCATAATGGGATGAGAGCACTTCGTTGAGGCGGTCGATGGCCGCCGGACTCTGATCCGTGGCAAATACGTCGAGGATCATGATGTCCAGGTCCGGGTCGGCACCCAGCTTTTCGGAAAGGCGCTGAAATGCCGTGGGACTGGCCAACTGGCCCAGGGCATAAATGGCGGCGATGGTCAATTCCAGACTGCCGGAATAGAGATATTCGGAGATGGCGGTGGTGGCGGCGGTCTCGCCGATCATTCCCAATGCCATGACCACCGCTTTGATAACGACTTCATCGCCGTCTTCATTGAGAATTCCCATCAATTGGGAAGCGGCTCCCTCAAGACGCATTTCTCCGGCCACCTCCACCAGCACCACACGGTCTTCACGGCGTGATTCCCGCGTCAGCATGGAAAGCAGCATTTGCGGGTGGTAGAGTGCCTTGGCGTACAGGATCTCGCGCAGCTGGGGATAGGTTCGGGCCAGGTTGCGGTACTCGGCAATCAGACTCACGATCAGGGGGATGGCAAACTGGTCATCCGCCCGGTTGAGTTCGAACAGGGCCAGTTTGCGGATACTGTCATCCACGGACTCGATTTTGGATAGAACCAATTTGGCCTTGATCATATCCTTTTCGCGGATATCGAAACGCAGCTCCTCGATAAAATCCTTGGCGTTGACCTGTGTCATTCCCCATTATCCTTTCTGAATCTGTTGGGTTCCCTGTCAGTTCAGGAGGTGACCGACGGACGGGGAAACCATCCATCCAATGATTTTCCAATAATGCCATTATCGTCGTTTGGGGGAGATACTTGATCAGAACTGTGCCACCGTTATGCCGGTGTGGGACAAATCATATCTATTCCACCGGAAACCCGCTTTCCCGCCAGCGTGTCCAGCCATTTTTCAAGTAAAAGACATGATCGAATCCGTTGAAAAAGAGAAGATCCGCAAGCTCCGGCGCGAGATGGCAGTGCTCGCCGTCACAATAGGTGATGATCACAGTCGCCGGATCGGTGGTGGCAAGGAAGTCCGGCAGCCAGCGGTCCTGATCGGCAAACACCAGATTGCGCGCACCACGGATATGCCCGGCGTCAAAATCCACATCCTGCCGGGCATCGACAAAAATAGCCGCATTCGCATCGAACAGCCGCTTCGTCTCATCAAGAGCAATTTCAGAGAAACCGGATGGCATGGCCGGCTGGGCAGCGTGATCGGCGTCCTCGCTACCGGTCCGGACGGCCACCGGGATTCCGATTTTATCCGGCCGGATGGCATACACCGCAATGGCGACCACCACGGCAGCCAGAACGATCACCAATGCCTCTTTGGCAGCGTGTTTGATTATCATATTGACCCATCCCACCGGATTCTGCAGAACCCGTGCTTTTTTATCATGCCACGGACACCGGATGGCTTGATTTCACTTTAATCATCACCATTTTATTTCTAACCACTCCGCCGAAGCGAGTATTGCATTTGATCGCCATTTTGTCCACAATGCACCCGATTCCAATGGTCCGTCAGAAACAACCATCCGCTTTGTCAGCCAACGGCGCAGAGCATAACCGGCAGGGAGACCCTTATGTGTGATGTCAATGTTTTCATAATGAAAAACGGCGCGGAAGAGAAAATCATGGAGAATGTGGATCTGATCGAAGAGGTGGCCGACGGGATGCACCTGGTCAACATTTTCGGGGAGGAGCAAACCCTGAAGGCCAAAATGGTCCAATACAACAACAGTGAGAAACGGATGGTCTTCCAGCCCCTGTAAGCGGTGCGCCATCCCTCCATCCGACAGCAACTCGCCGTGGGCGCAGATCAATCATAGGTCTCGACAAAGAGCCGTTAAACGGTCTGGATGCATTACGCCTTCCACAGCGTGTCCGCGCACCCATGCAGGTGATTGCAATAGCGGGCGACCAAGAAGAGATAATCGGAAAGCCGATTGAGGAACACCAGGATCTGCTGCATGGTTCCGGTGAGACCGGCATCTTCGCCTTCCCCCTCGACGAGGTCGAGGACCCGCCGCTCGGTGCGCCGGCAGACGGTGCGGGCCACATGGGCCAGTGCGGCGGAAAGATGCCCGCCGGGCAGGATGAACTGTTTCAGTTCGGGAAGTTCGTCGCTGATTCGGTCGATGGCCGCCTCAAGCTGTTTGGCCGGTTTGTCGTCAAAGGGTTTCAGAAATCGGGCCGAGGCCGCGCCCGGTGTGGTGGCCAGCCAGGCGCCGGCGTCCAGAAGCAGACCCTGCACCCCCTGCAGCTCATCCTTGACGGGTTGGTGTTCCTGACCGATGGCGGCGACCACGGAACCGATCACCGAATTGAGTTCGTCCAGGTCACCATAGGCAACGATACGGGGATTGTTTTTCAGGACCCGCTCGCCGCTGAAAAGGCTGGTCTTTCCCCGATCGCCGGTAGTGGTATAAATTTTCATGGTTTTTCCCTCAATGCGGCCAAGTAAAAAAACGCCCGCTGCCGCCGGGCGTTTTCATACATCCGTTTTAAACACCATACCGCCGGGGTTACTTGGTACCGAAAATTTTATCTCCGGCATCGCCCAGGCCAGGAATAATATACCCGATATCATTAAGTTTTTCATCTATTGCAGCAACATATACATCCACGTCGGGATGGTCCTTGGTCAGCCGGTCGAGGCCTTCGGGGGCCGCAACCAGAAAAAGCCCCCGGATCTGCGTGCAGCCGGCCTCTTTCAACAGATCGATGGTGGCCATAAGGGTTCCGCCGGTGGCCAGCATGGGATCCAGAATCAGGGCGATCCGGTCTTGCACATTGCTGGTCATCTTGACGTAATAGCGAACCGGCTCCAGGGTCTCTTCGTTTCGATAGAGCCCTACCACACTCACCCTGGCCGAAGGAATCAGGTTTAACACCCCGTCCATCATGCCCAGGCCGGCACGCAGAATCGGTACGACCGTGATTTTTTTCCCCTTGATGTTTTCAACCACCACATCGCCGGCCCACCCCTTGATGGTGATGGTTTCCGTCTCGAGGTCCTTGGTGGCCTCATAGGTCAGCAGCGCGGCCACCTCGCTGGCCAACTCGCGGAATTGTTTGGTAGATATGTCATGAACGCGCATCAGGCCGATTTTATGTTGAATCAGTGGGTGTTTGACGAGATGGACGGGCACACGGCCTCCTTTTTATACCCGACGGTCAATGCGCGGGAATCGTTTTGGGGGTGAATTGAAAAACAAAGGCGTCGGAACCCGGTCGGGGATGGCGCGCCTGCCCGATTCTTGGAGCGGTGGATCTTAAAATTCGCCCAATGGCCGGTTAAAGGTGAACATGGCAGGATCCGCCATCAGCCGGTCAAAAGCGGGTTTGACGTTGCCGCCTGTCGCGGAAAATGGCAGTGAAACGACAAATAGCGCACTACCGATGACCAATGCACAAAATCCCAGCGGCCTGGCCAGCAGGGCATCACCGGCCATTGTCCCGGCGATGATTTCAGGGTCTTGTTCCAGGTTTTGGGCAAAGCAACTGGCACAGGGCACCGCGATCAGGCTGAGCACGGTGATGAGGACGATCAGGCGTTTGAATGTAATGATTTCGTTCATACCATTTTCCTCCATGGTTGGTGGATGCGGACCCTCCGCCGGATGGGCGACGATCGGTCCCATGCAAAAAACGTAGCAGGTATTGGGAACGCTTTCAATGCGTGATATGATCAGGGCCTTTTCAATGAAACCGTCGAAAAGGGGTAGCCAATAGCGTTAAAAATCACGCAAAACGTCCGCAACATGATGAATTCATAAATAAAATATGCCGTGACCCCTGTCAAGCAAAAACCAATCCGTCCGCATCGACCGATTGTTTCCGTTGCCGTGGCCCTGCCGGTCATGGACTGTTACAGTTATACAGTTCCGGACCATCTTTTGGCGCTGATCCGCACGGGAAAACGGGTCCTGGTTCCCTTCGGCAGCCGCACGGTCACCGGCTATCTGATCGGATCCAGCTCAGAACCGGATTCCACCACGCTCAAGCACATCCTCGACGTTCTTGACGACGCACCGCTTTTTTCATCGGCGATGGTCCCGTTTTTCCAGTGGATTGCCACCTATTACATGTATCCCCTGGGCCAGGTGATCAGCACGGCGTTGCCGGCCGGCCTGAATCTGACCGATATCGCCGTCATGACCCTCTGTCCGCCGGGGATGGCCGCCCTCACCTCGGATGCCGTCTCCCCTCTGGAGAAAACGGTTCTGACGGCGCTAACAAAGCGGCCCATGGATTTCCGTCAACTGAAGAAAGATGTGGGGCAGCGCGTGCCATGGGCATTGATTCATCAGATGCGTCAGCGCGGATGGCTGGTGGTGGAACGCCAGATCAAGGGAGGACAGGTCCGCCGCAAAACGATCCGCATGGTCCGCCTTGCCGAAGGCGTTGCCGAGTCAGGAAAGATCTCTCCCCAACGCCAGGCGATTCTGGACCTCCTGCGGCAACAGGGGGGACTGAGTGTTCCGGATCTCAGCAAGCGGGTTCCCACCGCCGCGTCCCTGGTGCGGGCCATGCAAAAGGCCGGGATGGTCCGCATCGAGGATCATCCCGTTTACCGGGATCCTTTCGGAGATCCCATCGATCCGGATCGGCCGCCGGTGCTCACCGACGAGCAGGCCGAGGCGGTCAACCGGATGACACCGCTTCTGGGAAAAGGGTTTCGGACCGTTTTGCTGGCCGGCGTGACCGGCAGCGGCAAGACCGAAGTATACCTGCAGCTGGCCCGCCAGGCGGTTGACAGGGGGTTGCATGTCCTGGTGCTGGTTCCGGAAATTGCACTTATCTCCCAGACTGAACGCCGTTTCCGGGCCCGTTTCGGTGAGACCGTGGCCGTGCTGCACAGCGGACTGAGCCGGGGGGAGCGCTACGATCAGTGGTTGCGTGTGGCCAGGGGCGAGGCCGGCATCGCCATTGGTGCCCGATCCTGCATCTTCGCACCGTTTGAAACAGTGGGGCTGATCATTGTCGACGAGGAGCACGACGCCGCCTACAAACAGGATGGCGGCCTCAGTTACAACGCCAGGGATTTGGCCGTTGTCCGCGCGCGCCACCAGAACGCACTGGCCGTGCTGGGGTCGGCAACGCCGTCGGTGCAGTCGTGGCACAACGTGGCCATCGGTAAATATTCGACGGTCGGGCTGACCAGGCGGGTCAACCGTCAGCCGCTGCCGGTCATCCAGACCGTGGATCTTTCGCAGATCCGGGACGAACGCGGCATCCGCCGCTACATTACTCCCCTTTTGCAGCAGGAGATCCAGAAGACCCTGGACGACGGACACCAGACGCTGATTTTTCTCAACCGGCGGGGGTTTTCCGTCTTCCCCATCTGCGCCCATTGCGGCCAGCCGCTACGCTGTAAAAATTGCGATATCTCGCTGACCCTGCACAAACAGGCCAATGCGTACCGCTGCCACTACTGCGGCTTTTCCCGGCCGGCCACATCCACCTGCCCGGCCTGCGGCTCCGACAAAATCAAACTGCTTGGTACAGGCACCGAAAAAATTCAGGAGGCCATGGTCCAGCTTTTTCCCCAGGCGCGGGTCGCCCGCATGGACCGGGACACCATGACCCGCAAAGGATCCGTCGTGAAACTGCTCAAGGACCTGAAAAACCGCAACATCGACATCCTGGTGGGGACCCAGATGGTGGCCAAGGGGCACGATTTCCCGGGAATTACCCTGGTCGGCGTGGTGTGTGCCGACCTGACGCTCAATTTCCCGGATTTCCGCGCCGGCGAACGCACCTTTCAGCTGCTCGCCCAGGTGGCGGGGCGGGCCGGTCGCGGCAAGCAGCCGGGCAAGGTGATCCTGCAGACCTTCAACCCGGACCACTTCAGCATCACGGCCGCCAAGCACCAGGATTTCGTCACTTTTTTCAATCAGGAGATCGGTTTTCGCCAGGCCCTGGGCTACCCCCCGTTTACCCGTATGATCGCCGTGCGGCTGTCCGGCAGGGATCCCCGGCAAACTGGTATCCATGCGCGGGCATTGGGAAGCGCCTGCCAGGACCTGCTCCACCCCGAAGGCCCGTTTCACCGGCAGGTCCAGGTGATGGGGCCCATTGAAGCGCCCCTGGCCAGGATTGCCAACCAGCATCGCTGGCAGATGTTGATCAAAAGCCCGGACACCGCCCGCCTGCACCGATTCGTCAACCAACTGATGCTGGGTCCCAACGCGCTCCCCACCAGGCGCGATGTGCGGGTGACCATCGATGTGGACCCCTTTTCCCTGATGTAGATCCCCTGGCCTCATCCTGCCGGTAAACCGGACGTTGCCACCGGTGCCTCATTTTTTCCTTTCGCATTGCTTGACAGGACTGGAGGCACGGCTTAAACATAGGAACCAAGTATTTATGAAGGTACGGGAAAGCGTCTTTTCCCCAAAAGGAGAACAACATGAACTTGCGAACGTTTGCGCTGGCCAGCGCATTGATAATGTTGGCCACGATTCCGGCGGCCGTTTCCGCATCCAGCCAGACCGCCGACCCGCCGGCAGCGGCGACCCCGGCGGAGCGTCCCGGCGCCGTGATGGCCGATCGACACTATAAATTTGAGCCGGTGGTGGATGGAACCCAGGTCACCCACGATTTCAAGGTCAAGAATGACGGCCGCGCCATGCTGGACATTCACCAGGTAAAAACCGGTTGAGGCTGCTCGGTCGCCTCCTACCCGAGGCAGATCCCCGCCGGTGGCGAGGGAACCATCAGCATCAAAGTCAACACCAGCGGTTACGGTGGCAGAGACCTTAAAAAGAATATAGCGGTTTACACCAACGATCCGGACAATCGGCGGATCACCCTGACCCTGACCGGATCCGTTCTCAAATTTGTCCGCTTGAATCCGGCTTACGCACGCTTGGTTGGCCCGGCCGGCAGCCATATCAGCAAGTCGATCACCATTACCCGCGAAAAGGCCTATCCGTTTCGCATTGTCGAGGCCAAGGCGCGTAACGGTAAGGACATCGCCTTTGCCCTGAAAGAACTCAAAGCCACCGAAGGGGACGGGTATCTGCTGACCATCGAGAACAAGAAAACCGCTGCCGGTCGCTATGCCGACACGGTGATCCTGACCACGGACAGCACCATCAAGCCCACCATCAGCGTGCCGATTTACGGGCAGATCAAGGCAGCGGCACCACCGGCGGCAAACCCGGATCCGTCCAAGCCGCAATCCAGCGGCAGTTAGAAGGCGGTTGCCCGGCGATAACCCCGCCCACAACAAGCCATCAAAAAGCACCGACACCGCCCGGTCGGTGCTTTTTATTCGCCTACAGGAGCCTTTTTGTGAAGCAGCATCCGAAAGTCGTCGCTTTTGATTGTGATGGGGTCATGTTCGATTCCCGCAAAGCCAATCAGGCATACTACAACCATGTGCTCAGTCATGTCGGTCTGCCGGAGATGACCCCCGATCAGGCCAATTACAGCCACATGCAGACCGTTGACGCCGCCCTGGCATACATGATTCCCGATGAGGCCGCCCGCCAGGCGGCGCATGCTTTTCGCAAACAGATGGGCTACCTGCCCTTTCTGCGGTTGATGGAGATGGAGCCGGGGCTGGTGCCCCTGCTGGAAAAATTACGCCCGCGCTACAAAACCGCCGTGGCCACCAACCGCACCGACACCATGGCCCGCGTATTGGCCGATAACCATATCGAGCATCTTTTCGACCTGGTGGTCTGTGCCATGGATGTCCGGTTTCCCAAACCGCACCCCGAATCCCTCAATAAGGTGGTTGACCACTTTGGTGTCCGACCGGAAGAGGTGCTCTATATCGGCGACTCCGAGGTGGATGAAACCGCCGCCATCGCCGCCGGGATCGCTTTTGTGGCTTACCGCAATCCGGATCTCAAGGCCGATCATCATATCGACCGGCTGGCGGAAATCGAGGCCATGCTCGGCTTGGGATAACCGTTCGGTCGATTTTGCTGCCCCCTTTAAAAAAGCGATTCACGTATTGAACGATGCCCCCATCGCATTCCATCAAAAAGCAGGCCGAAGCGGCGCTGACCGGTGTCCACTTCGATTTTATCGCGAAGTACCATGCGGTCACCGACCTGCGACGCCTGGCGCGAAAAGAACCGGGGACGCTTGACCGGGAGACCATCACCGCGCTGGAACAGCTCCTGCGATCGGATGCCTTCAGCCGGGTCCGGCAAAGCTACTTTCTCTTCCGGGAGGCCGCATGCGTCATGTGCGACATGGCCTGCGCACCGGGTGCAAACGGCATGCGATCCCGGGCCTTGGTCAGCCTCGAGGGCCTGCTCCGGCAAACCCGAGGGAGTGCCCACCGTGGTGTGGCCGAAGCCCTGGGCAGCCTGCCGGTAAACATTCACGGCCCGCAACCAGTGGGCAACCGGCCGTCATCGACCCCGCCCGTCGCCTGGCGGGAACTTTTCGAGGCCAAAGCGCTGACCCCGGTTGGAACGCCCTGGTACATCGGCCGCAGCCTGGTCACTCCGCTGTCCCGGGAAAACCGGCTGCTGGTGGTCAAACTGGCAAAAAAGGATGATCGGGTTGAAGACCTGCAAAAGGAGATCCAATGGATGGAAACGCTGCATCGGCCGGACTACGCGGTGGATTGCCGTTTCCACATTCCGGAACCACTGAGGATCCGCCGGCAGCCGGTGTTTCGTTTGGCTCGTCTCCCCCTGGCCCCTCCGAGCACGCTTACGCGGCATCCCGGGAAACTGGCCATCGCCTTCGTGGCCCATCGCGACTACTTTGTTTACCCCAACCATCCCCGGGTCGATGGCCCGTGTGCCCGGGAAATGCTTGCCCGCAATGCCTTTCTCATGGGCCACCTCGCTGCCCGGGGAATCATCCACGATGCACCGATCCCCCTGTTTCACAACCGTACCCAACGCATGCGCCGTAACGACCAGGGACGCTACCAGTGGTTCCGTGCCGGCCGCCTGGACCAGTGGCTGGATTCCTGCGCCTTTCCGAATCTGGGGTTGTCCGGGTTGCGCGATTTCGAGCACCTGGAATCCGTTGGTGGCGAAAGCCACCTCTTGTACCGTCAGATCGGCAGCCATTTTTTAAGTCTGCTGCTGGTGGCTGGCAGCCATTTCCGCTGCCGTGACAGTTCCAGAAAGGGCCTGACCGAAACAGGCACCCCCGTGGACACTCGGGATTTGTTCGATCCGCACCTGCTGAAATCGATGATTGGCGATATTTTCGGGGGGTACTACAGCGGATTTGCGGGGACGGCACCGCCGCCGGACCTGCCGCTGGATCCGGACCGGCTGGTCGCCCGCATGATCGAGGAGATGGGCATGGATCGATACATGACCGAACGGCTCCGCCGCGTTGACCAGCAGCAGATGAGCGACACGCAGTTCCATGATTTTTTAAGGTCCAAAGGGGTCCCGGATGAAACCGTTGGCCAGCTGAAACGCGCAGAGAAGGACATCCTGATTGCCAGCGGTCCCCATCTGGGTGATTTCAACCGCCAGATTTCCCTGACCGAACTCATCGAGGCCGTGGCGGCCATGTCCGCCGTCTGCGTGATGGGCCGTTTTTTGGCCGCCCGCCATTGACGCGGCAACCGGACGGGGTGCCGGGTAAAGGTGCTTTACGCGTCACCCGGTATCATGATGATGTGTGGCTTTTTCGCCGGGTCCAACAGTTGATGGGCAAATTTCTTGGCCTGGAATCTGATCTCTTCCTCAAACCGTTCGGCGTCACGGCAGTTGCACACCAACAGCGAACCTGCTGTCCGCACCTTGTGATAACGCCCCAGCCGATGAAAAACGGCCAATGCCGGCGTTGCATCATCGGCAAACGATCCGGCGGCAGTGGCGATCAAGGCTTGCCGTTTGCCTTCCATAAAGGAGGCGTGCGCGAGGTCGCCGCCGCTTTTCCTGAACAGGGAGAACGAGCGGTCCATTAATGCTTTCATCGGCAGGCTGAAACCCGTGAAATAGATTGGCGAGGTATAGATGATCAATTCCGCGTCAAGCATGCGCCTGAGGATTGTCGCGATATCGTCGTTCTGGATGCAGCCGGGTGCGTTCGGATTGTCCTGGCATCGCAGGCATCCGCTGCAGCCATGGATCGCTTTGGCAAACAGGTCGATCCGTTCGACCCGATGTCCGAGCGAAGTCAGTTCATTTTCCACCCACCCCAGGACGGCCGCCGAGTCGTCGGTCGCGCTGTCTCCGCCAAAAATGGAAACCACATCCGTGGCCGACGGATCGGCCTGGATTCGCGGGGCGGCATCGGGATGGGTGCGGCCAACCGCGTTTGTTTTTCCACGCGGTGACGCCTGGGCCCGGATGCCTTTGAATTTTACCTCGGCCTGGATAAATTCGATGAACTGTTTCTCCGCCTCGGTGGCGATCCGACAGATTTCACATCCAATCCTGATCGCATCGGATTCATTGTCGTGACGCTGCCATCGGATGGCCAGTTCAATGGGCTCCTTGAACGTCAGGTTACGGGTTCCGACGATGGCTTTCAGATAGAGCCGCTCACCGGTAAAAAAATCTTCCTTCAGATTGGGGATAATGGCGAACTGAAACCCCGACTCACTAAAATCCACAGTGGACAGTGCGATGGTCGTTCCCGCCGATTTTGCTCGCAGCACGACACAATAGACCGCATCTTTTTTTGAAAAGGGAAAACGCCTGTCTTTTCGTTTTTCCTGCCAATCGTCTGTTGTCATAAACGTCTCACCGGTTGTTCTCCATTTAATGATGGGAACAAGTGTTTTTAAAGCATATCCTTGGCGCTGTTGATATTGTCAATATCCCCCATGACGATCAACGTCATTCCCGATTCAAGAACGAATGAGCTGGGCGGCCGGAATTCAAACTCGCCATCCTTGCGCTGCACACCCAGCAGCAGCAGGTTGAATTGATCCCGCAGGCCGGACTGCATGATCGATTTGCCGGTGAGCGGTGAGTGGGTGTTGACCGGAATCTGGTGGATGCGCAGTCCGCCACGTTCACTTCTCAGGAAATTATCGAGGAATTCGATGGCTGCCGGCCGGATCATCTCCGAGGCCATGCGCAGCGCACCGATGGTGTTGGGAGAGACCACCGAGGTCGCGCCGGCCTTGAGCAGTTTGGCTTCCAACCGGCTGTTGGTCATGCGGCTGATAATTCGCACCCTGGGATTGAGCATGCGGGCCGTCATGGTGATATACAGGTTGTCGTTGTCTGACGGCAGGCAGATGGCCACGCCCATGGCCCGCTCGATTCCGGCGGCAATCAGATTGGCGTCCTCGGTGGCGTCACCGTCAATATGAAACAACCCCTTGATCTGGTGAATCCGTTCCACCGCGGCCCGGTCATTTTCAATCATCACCACCTTGACCTTGCTGGTGATCAGTTCGGATGCCAGGGGGAAACCGGTTTCGCCGCCGCCGCAGATAATGTAGTGGCCCGTCAGCGCATTGATCTTGTTTTGCATTTTCCTTCTCCTGAGCATACCGGTCAGCTCTCCTTCAATGAGCATGGCCGTCAGGGTACTGATGCAGTATAGGATAATTCCCATGCCAAAGGTGATCAGCAGCATGGTGAAGATCTGGGCGCGGACGTTGCCGGTGATCCCCAGGACCTCGCCGAATCCCACCGTGGTGAGTGAGATGACCGTCATGTACAGGCAGTCGATGTAGCTGGACTTGCCTTCGAAGAGAAAATAGTAACCCGTGCTGCCCAGCAGCATGGTGCCGACAAGGCTGGCGGCAGCAAAAAATAGCCGTTTTCGGATTCCCATGGGATCAATCTTTTTTCCGCGACCCTTAAACCGATGAGACGTTGCAGGCGTCGGCCATGGCCGTTGCCGCTTTGATGGGATTGGCGGCGCGGCTGATGCAGCTGATCACGGCCACGCCGGCCGCCCCATGGGCAAAACAGTCCCGTGCGCGACCCGGCCCGATGCCGCCGATGGCGACCACGGGCAAGGGGGACCGCGCCGCCATGCTTTGCAAACCCGACAGGCCCTGCACCGTTTTGGCGTCGGGTTTGGTGCCGGTAGGAAAGATCGGACCGGTGCCGATGTAGTCGCAATCGGTCAGTTCGGTGCGCTCCAGTTCGGCCAGGGAGGAAACCGATACCCCCACGATGGCCCGGGGCCCCATAATCCGCCGGGCCAGCTGGGGCGGTGTATCGTCCTGGCCCACATGAACGCCATCCGCGCCAACGGCTCGGGCCAGAAGGGGGTGATCGTTGACCACAAACGGCACCCGCCGCACCTGGCAATACCGGCAAATGGCCTCGACCGTTGCATAGTCCGTCAGCTGAAAGGATTTGTTGCGATACTGGACCATGGTGGCCCCGGCCTCAATGGCCACGCGCACTTGCTCCAGGGCGGAGAACCCCTCCGCCTGGTCGTCGGTAATGAAATAAAAGCGCAGTCGGCGGCGAAGCGCATCCGGTTTCAGCATGGTGCTTTTTCCTGTTGGTGTCCGGTTGCCGCGAGGCGGCCGGAAACAGCCGGTTCGACGGTAAAGAAGCGGTGCAGGCGGTCAAATCGCAGCGCGTTGTCCGTCCCGTAGCGCGTCAGTCCGGAGACAATTTCATCGACACTCTTTTCATGCCGGCCACTGTCACTCTTGGAGAAAAACTTGTCGGCATAGCAGATCAAGCGTTCTTCCACGGTGATGGGAAGCATCTCCCGCAGCGGCAGGGGGATGTTCTGCGCCTTGATCTGCCGGGCAGTGATTCCCGTGCCCACATGACGCTCGCAGACCCATGCGTGTCGAATGAGCCCCAGGCGGTTGAGAATCGTCCGGCCCTCAACGCCGTGGCAGACATAGGGCAGGGGGCCGGTACAGCCCAATGAGGGGCAGTGGGTACGGCCGATACCGATATCGTGGAGCATGGCCGCCTGGTAGACGAACGTGCGGTCCGCATCCAGCCAGGCTGACCGATCGAGCACGGCCAGGGCTTTGGCGGCCACCTGCTCACCGTGCTGCAGCAAGAGCTTCCGGGTCAAACTTCCGCGTGGGTAAAGCTCCGTGATAATGGTTTCCGGATCCGGTATGATGTCAGCCATTTTACCGATCAGGCCTTTCCCGACAGCAGCACGCCCTCGATGAACACATCGATATCCCCATCCAGCACGCTGTTCACATTGCCCACATCCAGGCCAATGCGATGGTCCTTGACCATCTGGTAGGGGTGCAGCACGTAGGAGCGGATCTGGCTGCCCCAGGCAATGTCGTCCTTGCCGTCGTGGATTTCCTGCAGGCGCTCATCCTGTTTGCGTTTTTCCGCTTCGTAAAGGCGCGCCTTGAGGACCTTCATGGCCATGTCCTTGTTGCGGTGCTGGGATTTTTCCTGCTGGCACTGGACCACGATGCCGGTGGGCAGGTGGGTGATGCGCACCGCACTGCTGGTCTTGTTGACATGCTGGCCGCCGGCGCCGCTGGCACGAAAGACATCGATGCGCAGGTCTTTATCATCCACGTCGATCGCGATCTCGTTGTCCAGTTCCGGATAGACGAAAACGGAAGCAAAGGAGGTGTGGCGCTTGCCGCTGGCGTTGAAGGGCGAAATCCTGACCAGGCGGTGCACCCCGCTCTCCGATTTGAGGTAGCCATAGGCAAACTGGCCCGTTACCGTGAAGGTGACACTTTTAATGCCCGCCTCGTCACCCGGCTGGAAATCGATGACATTGGATTTGAACCCTTTGCTTTCCACCCAACGCAGGTACATGCGAAAAAGCATTTCAGCCCAGTCCTGGGCTTCGGTACCACCGGCACCGGCGTTGATCGAAAGGATGGCATTGTTGGCATCGTCGTCACCGTCTAGCATCGTATTCAAGGAGAACTGGTGAATCCGCCGCCCCAGTTCATGGATCTGATCCGCCGCCTCCTGGGTGGTGTCGGCGTCGGCCTCCTCAACGGCCAGTTCCAGGAGAATACCGGCATCCTCAAGGTCTTTTTCCAATGTGTGGAACGTATCAATGCGCTGGCTGAGCAGGGTGCGTTCTTTCAGAATCGCCGTGGTGGCGTCAGGGTTGTCCCAGAACCCGTCACGGGCAATTTCGGCTTCGATCTCCTGGAGTCGTTTCTCCTGGCTGTCCAGGTCAAAGATACTCCTTCAGCTGGTCAAGTTTTTGTCGATGGTCTTTGATGGTCTGTTTGGCTTCCGTGCTCATCTTTGTATCTCCTTCGGTCAACCGCGGTTGACGTGTTGTTTGATCCGGTTCACCATTGAACCGGCCTATTATCCGTGCCTGTCCAAAACATGGACAAATGGGTCATTTATGGACGGGCGTTCTTTTTCTTATTATCGTTTCCTGCCGCCCGCCAGGCAAGCCCCATGAGGGTTCCCATGACAAATAAACATACCAGGGGCAGCAGATCGCCCATGCGGGTGTAAAAGCTTTTTTCAGACAGCACGAGAACATCGTCGACGATCACGGCATCCGCGAACAGATCCGTACGCCGCACAACGCGGCCGACCGGATCCACGACTCCGCTGATCCCCGTATTGGCCGCCCTCACCAGGCTGCGGCGATTTTCGACGGCGCGTAACGCCGCCATGCTAAAATGTTGGTAGGTGGCGCTGCTGCGGCCAAACCAGGCGTCGTTGGTCAGATTGACCAGCAGCCCGGCATTGTTTTTCACCAGGGAGCGGCAAAGCCCCGGGAAAATGATTTCAAAACAGATCTGTACCCCGATTTTCGGGTGGTCCGGTCCCCAGGCAAGTGTGCGGCCCTTCTCGCCTGCTGAGAAATCACCCACCTGGGCCACCATTTTGCCCACGAAGGACAACAGCCCCTTTAAGGGGACATACTCTCCGAAGGGCACCAGGTGTACCTTGTCGTAACGGCCGGCAACACTGCCGTCAGGCGCCACCAGATAGGCACTGTTGTAATATTCAGGCCGGCCGGCCGTCCCTCTCTGGACGCTGGGACTGCCCACCAGCAGCGGAACCCCCGACTGCCGCACGGCATCGGTCACCATGCCGGTCAGTTTGGGGCTGGCTTTGAAATAAAAGGGTGTCGCCGTTTCCGGCCACACCACCAGGTCCGGCTGGCGGGCGACTGCCGAGCGGGTCAGGTCCAGATATTTTTTGGTGGTGCGGATCTGAAATGCCGGATCCCATTTGACGGCCTGGTCGATGTTGCCCTGAATGACGGCCACCCGCGTCGATGGGGCAACCGCCATGGCTGCATCCATTGCGGCAATCCGGTGCCGGCCATAGAGGACGCTGAGGCCGATCAGGACCAGCGCCAGGGCGGCGGCCCTGACCACCTGCCGCCGTTCCAGCACGACGCCGTTCCAGGCTTTACCGGCAGCAAAGAGCAGCAACAGGTAAATGGCTGCATTGACCAGCAGCACCAGAAAAGAGATGCCGTACACCCCGAACATATCGGCGATCTGAATGATCGGCAAGCGGTTGAACTGGGAATATCCCACCAGCGACCATGGAAAACCGGTCAGCAGAAATGTGCGCGCATATTCCAGAGCCACCCAGAAAACCGGTGCCAGCAGAATCAGATGAACCGGCTTATGACAGCACCGCACCAGGGCCATGGCGAAGATTCCCGGGAAGAGGGCCAGATAGGCGGCCAGCAGCACCAGCAGGGAGACGCATTGCCACCAGGGCAGGTAGCCGTACACACGCATGGTGAACACCACCCAGTACAGTAGGGTGAGGTAGTGCGCCAGGCCCGCGAGCATCCCGGTCCTGAACGCCGCCGTGGGCGTGAGCCCCCGAAGCGCCGCCAGCAGGGGAACCAGGGCAAACCAGGCGAGAAGCGAAATTCCGATCTTGGGAAAGGCCGCGGTGAGCAAAATCCCGCTGAGACCGGCCAACGTCCCGGCTTTTTTCAATCCGGTGGCCACGTCAACCCTCGACCGTAACCGCCGGACCGAGGTACTCCCGTACCGCGTCGATGGTATGGACGAACATCTTGCTGCCGGCCAGAATGGTGCAGGCATCGTCCCTGTCGCCGCAGACGCCGGCAAACGCGGGACCGATGGCCAGCGCCGGCTGGTCGATCCCCTCAGCCGAATCCAGCGCAGCGACATAGTAGTCGAGACGTTGTTTGAGAATATCGAAGTAGTCGATGTCCGTTCCCACGGTCAAGGATGCCGAACTGGAAAGGGTTTCCGAAAAAGCCCGCACATGCTCCCAGAACTGTTGGCCAAGGGGGGCTTTGAGGGCGCTGTCGCCCAGGAAAAAGGCGATGGCCCAACCCACGGAGATAATCCGCAGGATCTGAATTTCGTATTCGAGGGCCACCCGTTTTTCCGGAACATCAAACGGCAGGCGATCGAGAATCGTGTTCATATCACCCCGGTCGATGGCAAACTGGAACAGCTCATTGCCAGCCCGGGGTACATCATTGTCCGTATTTTCGGTATCGCTCATCGATTTTCATATCAGAAGGCTGTGCGGTCTGCCCGTCGATACCGACGGCGACAACGCTAAGTGCGAATGCGGCGGCCGGCATTGCCCGCTATCCCGGACAGCCCGCCCCGCGGCCATTGAAATCGGCGTCACTTTAATTCAGCCGTAGCGGCAAGTCAAGCAGCCTTAATGACCGGTGAAAACCCGAATGGGCCATTGATGACCGGTACCGTCCTTCTGGAAGCGCATGGAAAAATATGGCATCGACATCCGCCGCGATGTCAGTTGATTCCTTCGCGATTTTCTGCATGGAGACCGGCCGCTGATAAAACCGGTTGACATTTGTACCACACTGTGGCAACCAGAATTTTCTTGGTCTTTTGCTCATTTGTTGCTGGCCGCAAGGGTGTGGCCGGCAACGCTTGGTGGCACGACCCGTGGCGTGAAATCGTATTGCCAACACCCATCCTGCCGGCTGGCTGCCGTGCAGAGACGGTTATTTGTAAGCTGAGGCCCATGGACAGCAAACTTTTCAGCACCTACCGAAAAAAACTGAACAAAACCCAGAAACAGATGGCTCAGCTGCTGGGCACCTCCATCAAGGCCATCCACAGCTACGAACAGGGCTGGCGGTCCATCCCCGTGCATGTGGAACGTCAGCTCTATTTTCTGCTCACTCAGAAATTGTGTACCGACAACGGCGACGGCCCCTGCTGGACCCAGCGGCACTGTGAGCCGGAGCAGCGGGAACTGTGCCCGGCCTGGGAGTTTAACGGCGGCGAGCACTGCTGGTTCATCAACGGCACCATCTGTGACGGCGTCGTGCATAATTCATGGAAAGAGAAAATGGAGTTGTGCCATACCTGTGCTGTGTTCAAAGCGATTCTGAAAAAAATCGACGCCCATCCATATTAAAAAAACACCACATTGTGGTAATTTTCTGCTTGACAGTCATGGGGGACGCCCTTATTGTTGTATCTAACACCCCATATGCACTACTCAATCCCTCTACCCTCGGCGGCTCTGCCAAATTACCCCACACCGGCAGAGCCGTCCTACCTTTTATGATCCCCAGGATTTGTTGCCTGGCATTGTTTGCCAACCGGTTTTCTGTTAAAAGTGACAGATTCGCCAAAACCGACCCGACCCGTGTCGGGCCTGCGCGTTGCAAAATGGCGGTTCAGGTGTGTCGCCCGGGCTGTCTGCGGATTCGTTACAATGGAAAGATAAAGGACAACCCATGGCCATGAAATCATTTGAAGCCCTTTTTGCCGAACTCCAGGCCAAGGCAGCTTGCCAGGATCCCCAATCGGGAACGGTTCAACTATTGGAAAAAGGGGTCCACACCATTGGCAAAAAGGTGATCGAAGAGGCCGGTGAAGTGTGGATGGCCGCCGAGCACGAAGGTCGCCAACGGACGGCCGAAGAGATTTCGCAGCTGCTTTACCACATCCAGGTGATGATGATCGCCTGCGGTCTGGAGCTGGAAGATGTCTACCGGTATCTGTAGGTGACGTAATCAAATGATCACCTTGTTCTCACACCCTGCTAACCATGCGTGATTATGATCATGCCTGCGATCACCGATTCCGCTTGCTTAAAGGATAGATACGACCATGTTGAAAATCGCGCTTCCCAACAAAGGCTCCCTTTCCGAAGACGCCGTCCAACTGATTCGGGAGGCTGGCTATAACTGTCGTCGCTACAGCCGGGAACTGATTATCTGTGACAGCCGCAACCAGGTGGAATTTGTTTTTCTGCGTCCCCGTGACATTGCCATTTATGTGAGCAAGGGTATTTTGGATCTGGGCGTGACCGGCCGGGACCTGACCCAGGACAGCGGCGCGGATGTCGAGGAACTGCTTCCGTTGGGGTTTGGTCGATCCGATTTCTGCTATGCCGTGCCGGATGACACCGGGCTGACACCGGACCAATTGGCCGGCCGGCGCATTGCCACGTCCTATCCCCAATTGGTGAGCGAGGATCTCCAGCGCCGCGGATTCCAGGCGGAAATTATCCGATTGGACGGTGCCGTGGAAATCTCCGTCCGTCTGGGGGTAGCCGATGCCATTGCCGATGTGGTGCAGACCGGTCGGACCCTTCACGCCGCCGGGCTCAAAGTCGTGGGGGAGCCGCTCCTGCAAAGCGAGGCAATCCTGGTGGCCCGCAGCCAGGCGATTACCGCCAACGAGGCCGTATATCTGTTTATCGAGCGCATCCGTGGCATTGTCGTGGCCCGGGAATACGTGATGGTCGAGTACGACATCCCCGAGGCCATGCTGGAAATGGCCTGTGTGGTCACCCCTGGAATCGAATCCCCAACAGTCTCGCCGCTGAGCAAAAAAGGGTGGGTGGCCGTCAAGTCCATGTCCCGCCAGCAGGACGTCAACCCGATCATGGATCGACTCACCAAGCTCGGCGCCAAGGGGATCATCGTTACCGATATTCGGACCTGCCGTATTTAGCCCCGGTACCCTTCTGTCTTTTCAGGCTGACCACTGCCCTGTATTGCAGGTCGATGCTGCTGTCTGCTACCCGACGCCATCCATGCCGGTGGCCTGGGAGCGGGACCCGCTTCCCAGCTTCCAGAAATATCCGTGTTTGTTCATACACCGTGGCCGGATTCAATCCTGTTGAAAAAGGAAAATCCGTTCTTATGTTTACCACATTGTGGTATCAAAGGAGGTGTCCCATGGCTCAGACGATTGCGATCGTGGTGGAAACGGGCGATGACGGTCAGGCAATGGTGGTGGCCGAAAAGCGTCAGGGGTGCGGCAGCTGCGGTGCGTTTGGACAATGCCATGGCGGCCGGGCCGGCCAGGGTGAACGGTCCGCAGCGCGCAATCAGGCCCACGCCGCCGTGGGCGACCGGGTGACCCTGACGGTGGCCACAGGAACTCTCCTGTCCCGACTGGCGGTCCTCTATCTGGTTCCGGTGGGAGGCATGCTGGCCGGCGCATTCATGGGCATGCTTACCACGAGTACGGAAAATGGCGCCGGCAACGGTCACAGCATCGCCTTCAGTCTGGCCGGTTTCTTGCTGGGTTTTGCGGTTTCCGTTTTTATTTCCCGAATCTGGTCGTCGCGCCGGCCGGTTGTTCCGGTGATTACCCGCATCATCAATGCCAAATCCAATTTCCCCGCGGCCGGGACAACAGAGGGGTGTTCGTACGGAAAGCACTAAACCCTCAAAATGAGGATTTCCTTCCCGGAATCAACAGAATTCACCAAAAAATTCTATTGTCTCCCCCCCTGCATGCCGATATGTGCTATGATAAAAAAATAAAACCATCGCCATTATCGTTCCTGAATTTTTTAAAACTGACACATAGCCATCACCGAAATGCCAAACCACGATTTTTCAAAAGCGCTCCCCCGGAACCGTTCAACCGTGCAAGGCAGCAGAACCCTTTACAACGATCTGATTGTCAGCATCGTTCTCGTGGTCACCGTTATCTCCATTTTGGTGGCGTCGCTTGGCTATTTCTATATCTCCCATAAAACCAAAGCCCAGAGCGAAACGATTTTGATGGAGTTCAGTGACTATCTTCAGGACTCCCTGGAGCTGCCGATCTGGAATTACGATGATGAGGGGATCGGAAAAATATGTAACTCTTTTTTCGAAAACACTCTGGTCGAGAAGCTGATCGTTGTGGACAGTGAGGGCAAGGTTCTTTTCGAACGGCAGCGTGGCAATCAGGACAGCAAATCCGTAAGACGGGTCACCATTACCCACGGTGATCAGATTGTCGGTCATTTTGAAATCTCCCTCGATGTTCAGGCGCTCTATGAGCGCCAGCACCAGCTTATGTGGATCGGGCTGATTGCACTGGCGATAGTTATCCTGGTGCTGGCGATAACCCTGAGAATTGTTCTCAAACTGTTTCTTTTCGCGCCGCTCGACCAGTTGATCCGGCGTACCGAGCAGATATCACGCGGAGAATACGAGTTTGTGGATCTTCAGGCTCCGCAGCAGGAAATCCGAACCATCGTATCGCGGTTCAACCACATGGCCGAACAGATCCGGTATCGTGAACAATCCCTGAAAGAGGTCAACCAGCGCCTCGAGAATGAAATTGCCGAACACCGCGATGCCGAAGCGGCCCTGCTGAACTCCCAGCAGGAGCTGGATTCGATCATTCGGGCCACCCCGGACGTCATCTACCGTTTGGATACCGCCGGCCGTTTCACCTTTGTCAGTGAGGCGATCCGTCGATACGGGGTGACGCCTGAGGAACTGATTGGCAAACCGTTTCTGGACTACGTTCACGAAAATGACCGTGAACTCGCCCAGTCCCGGATCAACGAACGGCGCACGGGCAGCCGCAGTACGCAACGGCTTGCGATTCACGCCTTTGGAGAATACTGCCGGCGCGGCAGGCGCTCGGAGGAGGGTGCGTCCGATCGCAACCCCGTGCTTCTTGTGGATGCGGAAGGCCTTTATGTCTTTTTAGAGTCCGGCCTGCGTGTTTTCGTGGGGACCCAGGGGATTGCCAGGGACATTACCGAGCAGCGCGAAATGGAGTCCCGGCGTCAGGAAAGCGAGGCGCGCCTCCTGCTGGCCCTGGATGTGAGCGATGCCGGCATCTGGCAGCTGGACCTGAAATCCGGTGCCCTGCGGGTGGACAAACGCATCTATAGCCTGCTGGGGTACACCGAATCGGATCTTGCTATGGGGCTGGAGTTTATCCGATCAAAGACGACACCGGAAGCCTGGGACGCCATTCAACGAAACTTCAACCGGCATATGGCCGGTGAGGCGGAATTGTTTGATCACGAATTCCGATTGCTCGCCATGGATGGTGGCTGGCGCTGGTTTCATACCAAAGCCAGGGTCGTTCGCCAGGACGATGACGGTCGGCCGGAGACCATGGTCGGAATCATTCTCGACACCAGTGACCGCAAAAAAGCCGAAGCCGAGCGGGAGCATCTGGAAATGAAACTTCAGCAGGCCCAGAAAATGGAGGCCATTGGCACCCTGGCCGGCGGTATCGCCCACGACTTCAACAACATCTTGGGGGCTATTTACGGGTACAGCCAGCTGACCCAGATGCATGCCGGTGACAATCCGCGCATCACAGGGTATGTCGACAACATTCTCAAGGCCAGCGAGCGGGCCAAGGGATTGGTGGAGCAAATACTCACCTTCACACGGCAGGGCAAATCCCAGAAAATTCCCAGTGACATATCCATTGTTCTCAAAGAGGCCTTGAAACTGATTCGCGCATCCATCCCGACCACGATCAGCATCGTCCATGACATCCCTTCCGGCCTGGGCCCGGTCATGGCCGACCAGACCCAGATTCATCAGGTGCTGATGAACCTTTGCACCAATGCCGCCCATGCCATGGAGACGTCCGGCGGCCAATTGACCGTGACTCTGGAGCGTATCCGGATCGAGCCCGCTGCGGTGCCCGGCGGTGAAGACATGGCCCCTGGACCATACCTGCAGCTATCCGTGGAAGATACGGGGACGGGCATGGAACAAACCGTGATGGACCGCATTTTCGACCCCTACTTTACCACAAAGGCCGTGGGTGAAGGCACGGGCATGGGACTGGCCACGGTGCACGGGATCATTAACGACCACGAAGGGCGGATTTTTGTGGAAAGCGAATCGGGGAAAGGATCGGTTTTCAGGATCCTGTTTCCCTTGCTGGAAAGCCCGGCCACGACGGTCTCGGAACCGGTCAGCACGTATCCCAGGGGTAACGAGCGTATTCTCTATGTGGACGATGAGGAACTCCTGGTAAGGGTGGGGGGGGAGATGCTCAGGGATCTGGGGTACGACGCTGTCGGCACCACCAATGCCATCGAAGCTTTGGACCTGTTTGCCGCCCGGCCGGACCAGTTCGATCTGGTGATCACGGACATGACCATGCCCGACATGACCGGCGACCAGCTGGCCGCAGAGATTTTGAAACGACGGGCAGACATCCCGGTGATCATCTGTACCGGCTATAGCAAGCGAATGTCTTCGGAACGGGCCAGGGCCCTGGGTATCCGTGCATTCTTGATGAAGCCGATGTCTGTGGAGAACCTTGCCCGAACCATCCGCCGGGTGCTGGATCACTCCGAAACTTCTGCCGGGAACTAGTGGCCATGCCCCCTTTCAACGGTCCTTGGCGCCAGGTCGTTGTTCAGCCTTTTCCCAGAACATTTTTCAAATCCTCCAAGAATTTATGGTTGGCCTTGTGAAGCGGCAGCCTTTGCAATGACCGAAAGGTTACCCAGCGGTGGGACTGGGCACGCTTCAGACGGATCCGGCCGGACAGGTATCGGCACAGATAGACATCGGCGGAAAGCGTAAAATGGGTATAGGCATGCCGGATACGGGTCAACAACCGATCCATGCCGATCCGCAGGCCGATCTCATCGGCCAGTTCCGTTTCAATGGCCCGGTCGGCATTTTCTCCCGGCATGGCGGGGATTGCCGGAAATTCCCACAGCCCTCCCAGAAAACCGTCCATGGGCCGCTGGACCACCAGAAGTTTGTCTTCTTTTACAATTACACCGATGGCCAGATGGCGGTGGGGTCTCTTGCGTGCCGCATCCCGCCTGGGATAGTCGGCAGTCGTTCGATTCCGGTTGGCCCGGCAGAGCCCGAACAGAGGGCAATGGCCGCAGTCGGGGTTTTTCGGCCGGCAGACCAGCGCCCCCAACTCCATCATGGCTTGGTTGAAATCCGCCGGTTGGTGGGGAGTGATCAGGCGGTCGGCCAGCGGCTGAAAAAACTTGTGGGATCCGCTTCGGTTGACGGGATGTTCCAGCTCAAACAGGCGTGCCAGAACCCGTTTGACGTTGCCGTCCACAACGGCGATCACCCGGCCGAAGGCAATACTCAGCACTGCGGCAGCAATATAATCGCCCACACCGGGAAGCGTTCGAAAAATGGCCGGATCGTCCGGCACCTGCCCATGGTAACGGGATACCACCACACCGGCGGCCCGGTGCAGATGCCTGGCCCGCGAGTAGTATCCAAGCCCTTCCCACAGTTTGAGGACCTCCTGGACGTTGGCCCCGGCCAGATGCCGGGGGGTCGGGAAGCGGTGCATGAAACGATGGTAGTAAGGAATGGCCGTGGCCACCTGCGTCTGTTGGAGCATCACCTCTGAAATCCAGATGGCCCAGGGATCCGATGTTTCCCGCCAGGGCAGGCGGCGTTGATGGGCCGCATACCAGTCCAGCAAGTTCTGGCCGATGGCCTCCGGTTGCATGGCCAACGGTTCCTCGGGGCCGCTGCGGGAGGGGGCGGAACCTGCCCGATCTGTTGCGTGATTAACGACGGTACGGCTCCGCCGAAATGCCGTAGCGGCGCATGATTTGCTGCAGGGCCTGGCGCTCCAGACCGCTGGCCTTGGCCGCCTGGGTGACATTGCCCTTGCTCTGGGTCAGCATATGCCCGATGTAGGCGGCGTTGAACGTCTGCAGGTTGCTCTCTTTGGCCTCCTTGTAGGGCATGTCCAGCAGCGAAGTGATCTCCGCCACGGTGCTGGCGGTTGTCGGCCGGCCGATACCCACGTCCTTGGGGGTGATTTCATCTCCCCCGGAGAAGAGGATCCCCTGCATGATCATGTTCTCCATCTCCCGCGCATTGCCCTCCCAGCGACGGTTGACAAAGGCGTCCATCAATTCGGCCGATATCCGTTTGGGAGGTTTGTCGAGCTTGGTGCAGTGTTTCTCCAGAAGATGGTTGGCGATCAGGGGAATATCCTCGGCCCGTTCGCGCAGCGGCGGCAGTTTGATGGGCAGCACATTGAGACGATAGAAAAAATCCTCACGAAATTCTCCGGATTTGATCTTCTCGGCCAGCGGCTGGTTGGTGGAGGCAATAATGCGCACATCCACCTGAATCGGCCTGGCATCCCCCAGTGGCTTAAGCTCCTTTTCCTGAAGCACGCGCAGCAGTTTGGTCTGAATGGTGGGGGTGATGTCGCCGATTTCATCCAGGAAAATCGTCCCTTTGTGGGCTTCCTGGAAAAGGCCTTTCTTATCCCGCGTGGCATGGGTAAAGGCCCCTTTTTTATAGCCGAAGAGTTCGCTTTCCAGAATGTGTTCCGGTACGGTCGGGCAGTTCACGGCGATAAACGGGCGCTGGCTGCGATTGCTCAAGGCATGGACGGCACGGGCGGTAAGATCCTTGCCGGTCCCGGATTCGCCGGTGATCAGGACCGTCAGGTCGGTTTTGGCGACCATCTGGATGGTTTCATACACCCGTTGCATCTGGGAGCTCTTTCCCACCAGTTCCTGAAACCTGTTCGAGGAGCGGCACTCGTGCAGCAGCCGCTCGTTTTCCTTGAGCAGATGGCTGCGTTCGAATGCCTTTTCCAGTCGCATCACCAGGGCATCGTGGTCAAAGGGCTTGGTGATGAAATCGTAGGCGCCGCGTTTCATGGCTTCGACAGCCATCTCGATGTGGCCGTAGGCCGTCATCATGACCATGGTGATCGCCTCGCCGTACTCGGCCTTTACCTGTTCCAGAAGGTCAAGGCCGCTGATGCCGGGCATTTTGATGTCTGCCAGCACCAGATCGTATTCGCTGGTGCGGATCATTTCAAGGGCCGCCTCACCGGAAGGTGCGGTGTCCACCTGGCAATCCAGGTCGGGTTGCAGGCTGCGTTTGAGCAGCGTCAGCATATCCGGTTCGTCATCGACAATCAGAAGGTGGGATGTCGTCATGGCTTACCTCTCCGCAATCGCCGGTGAGACGGGCAGTGAGAGGGTGAACGCGGCGCCCTGATCCGGCTCGCTTTTTACGATAATATGACCACCGTGGCCCTTGATGATGCCGTAACTGACCGACAGTCCCAGGCCGGTTCCTTCACCGGTGGGTTTGGTGGTAAAAAACGGATCGAAGATCCGGGGCAGATTCTCCTTGGCGATACCATGCCCGGTATCGGCCACTTCCACCGTGATTCGGTTGGCAGCCGTATTGGTTCCGGTAGCGATTCTGATGGTCCCGCTGCGTCCGACGGCATGGATGGCATTCATTAACAGATTGATCAGCACCTGCTTGATTTTTTTCTCGTCCATCAACACCGAAGGCAACTTGGGGGCCAGAGCGGTTTCGATCTGGATGTTTTCCAGGTTGCTGTGATGGCGGACGAAATGGACCACATCCGTGATCACCGCGTGAATGTCAATCTGTTCCTTGTGCGGGTGTGACGTCCGGGCGAAATTGAGCAGGTCCTCGACAATGGCCTTGCAGGACCGGACGTGTTTTTCAATGGTTTTAAGGTCATTGTAACGGTCCGATTGCGGGTCTTCACCGCGCAGCAGCAATTGGGTATATCCCAGGATGATGCCCAGTGGGTTGTTGATCTCGTGGGCGATCCCTGAGGAGAGCTCGCCGATGGAAGCCAGTTTGTCCGCCTGGGCCATCTGCTTTTGCATCAATCGGCGCTGCTCGATATCCTTGACCAGAAAATGGATTGTTTCGCCTTCTTCGGAAGGTGTTTTTGCCAAGCTGCCGGAGAGCAGCACCCGGCGGTGACTGCCGTCTTCCAGGAGCAGATCGAATTCTTCGCTGGAAATAAAGCCCCGATTTTCGATGTGCTGGTTGATGTTTTTCCAGTCATCGGGACCCGAAAGATAGTTCTGGAAAAGCTGTCCCTCGATGGCCGAGTCGCTCGCGGTGGACAAACCACACAATTGTTTGCCGGCCGGGTTGATATTAAGAATCCGGCCGTCCGTTCGGGTAACCAGGATCATGTCCCTGGATACCTCGAAAATACGCCGGTATTTTTGTTCGGAGATCGCCAGGGCTTCGGTGCGCTCTTCAACCAGCCCTTCAAGGTTCTGGTTAAGGTAAATCAACTCCTCATGGGCGGTCTGCAACGCTTGACGATCCTTTAGGATGGTCCCGTAAATGGCCCATGTGCGCTCGAAAAAAAGGGTCACCGAGGCCACGACGATGAAGGTGAAGGTGTTGATGGCGCCGGAAAAGGGCTGGGTCGCCGTCCACAGCGCCTGGTGGCCGGAGAGCAGGAAGATTTGTTTGAGTAGATGGCCGGCAGAGCGGGAGATGGCAAACACGGCCAGGGCTACGCACACCCACAACAGGTAGTTGATGATGATGATGTCGGTGGGCTCGTTTTTTTTCAGTTCCAGACAATAGCCCAGGCTGACGAAGGTAAAAACAATCATCAGAACCGATCCAACAACATCGACAAACCAGATGGGGAAGGAGCTGACGGTCACCATTACCGTAATCTCCCATCCGACTGTGACCGGCGATTTTCCTGCAGCATGTGGCGCAGCCCCAGCATCAGGCACACCATGGCCGGGACGCATAGCAGATGATCCAGCTTGGCCAGATAATACACCGTCGCCAGCCAATCGCGCCCGGCAGCGGCATTGATGCGGATGTGCCAGGGGCCGATGGTGTTGACGGTTACCGCAAGGATCTGCTCGTCCAAAAGGTGCACCAAAATGGCGTCAAGGTTCCAGAGGATAAAAAAAAGGGCCGCATATTGGATGTAGCGCCATCCCGGCAATTTGACCAATTCCGCCTGGCGAAGCCAGAAAATTAACAACCCCATGGAGAAAAGAAAAAAGACGTGGGCGAATTGATGGACCCATACCCCCTCGATACCGGCATGGGCCTGGGTGGCCAACCCATCCACCGGCCAAAAGAGGCAGACGATGACTACCAGCCATTGCAGCTTGTGCGTGGTCGGTTGCATAGATTTTCATCCCGGTCTTCAACAGCTCGCCCAACAGCATGATTTGACCAGTGAAAATGGCGAGTGGCAGATTATGAAATGGTTGGACCTGGTGCCTTGGGGCCGGCCAGATCTGAAAAGCTCATCATTTCCTCGGCTTCTGAATGGCTCGCCTGGCGCCATTGCTCGAAAGATGAAAAGTAAGGGAGTTTGTGTTTGATTTTTCCGAACAAGATGTAAACCAATACGTAGATAGGGAAAAATGTAAACATGAACCCTACTGACGAACCAAAGCCGGGAAGGGGGATAGGGAGAGCGAAATCGACCTGGACAAAACGACTTTGCATCCATCCCAAGGCGAAAGGAACCGGCCATAGCGACGAAATACCAATGGCCGCTTGGGCGAAGAAATATTTTCCGAAGGCATCGTTGGCCTGCTTGTTACAGCTTTTGTATGCCGTTTTGTTTTTGGCGCCAAGGGCCTTGATGGACAAATTGTGCATATGGATCATTTCCTGGCTGTCCGAGCTGAAAAACCGGTGATTGCGGCGGTAGATCCAACAATAGGTCATCTGACCGATGAGCACGCAGATCAGGCATAACACCCCGGTGCCGATGTAGTATCCAAGGATCGGAATCTGGCTTAAGCGATAGAATGAAATCAAGAAGCCATCGACTCCGTAGTATATGGCGCTAAGTATTTCCATTGGGGGTATCTTCCGGAATCATCCCGGGGCGGCAGGGATTGCCGACCCGGGAGATTCCAATTGTCTTATTTTTGGACGGTGGGGATATCCATCAAAACGGCGGAACGATGCTGTAGCCCAGGAAACCCTTGGTCGTGTATCGCAGCCCCACGTAAACGGCCAGGACGACGAAAAGCCGTTTCAGCCAGATGTCCGGGATATACTTGGAGGTCCGCGGACCGATCATGGAGCCGACGAAAATGCCGATCAGCTCGACCCCGATGAGGGGCCAGAAAACCGGCACACCTTTAACGACCATGTAGGTAAAGATACTGATGATCATGCCCACCAGAACCGTGAGGGCCGAGGTGCCGGCCACGAGAAACATGGGCAATCCGGCAACACTGGTCAGAAACGGAACGAAGAGGAATCCGCCTCCGACACCCAGGAAAGAAGCCAGAGCGGCGATAAGGAACCCACCAATGATGGGAACGATGGGGTTGAAGCCGAACTCGACACCGTAAAAGGTGAAGGTGATTCTCTTAAAACCCCAGGACTTCACCTTGACACCCTGTTCGGCCTCGTCCACTTTGGATCCGCCTTTCATGTGGGAATCCTCGAAGGCCTTGGCCGCCGCCTTGGCCTCTTTCTTGCCGGCTTGGCCTTTGGGGGTGGTTTCATAAAACAAAAAGCCACCGATGACGAACACCACGAGGCCGAAGTACCCCAGATAGGCTTTTAGGGAAATTTTGCCAGCCGTGATGACGGGGATCAGGAAACTACCGGAAATGGAGCCGATGGCCAGCATCAGGCCCAAGGGTAGCACCAGACGCCCCATCTTGTAGTAGTTCCAACTCGAGACGGCACCGGAAAGACCCACCATCCACTGGTTGGAAACGCGGATACTGTCGGTGATCAATTTATTGAGCATGGGGGAGGTTTGCTTAAACCCCTTGCCATAATCGGCCAAGCCAAAAACAGTGATATGGCCCACGCCGGACATGATGCCACCAAAGGCGCCCACGGTGGAGAAAATCCAGCCCACCCAGATCGCCCAGAAGAACCCGGCGATGAGGTTGGGTGAGGGGGCGCCGGGGATACCCAAAAATCCGGGCTTGGCGTTGGGATCAAGCTGGCCGGGATCGGTTCCTTGCGGGGTGGCAGAAATTGCGTCTTCCAGGCTTCCGGCATAGGCGTTGACGTCGGTGAATGCCGGTGCAACCACAACCGATAACAGCAACAACAATACAACAGGCAAAATACACTTCTTTTTCATGCTTATCCTCCCGGATGTGAATGGTTCTGGCCGAACGTCATTTCGGCCACCTTGAATTATTTAGGATGAAAGCTGTTCATCCGCCTTAATAATCGATTGCTTGCTTAGATTTCCGGACATCACCTCCCATCCTTCTGATGGTAAAAGGGTTGACCGGTGAACAGCAAGTTGCATGCCAGTGGAAAACGTTTGCAGAACAGAATGGGCTGTGTATATAATGTCATGAAAACAAATAGATATGCAATTGGATAGACCGTCTGTGACCGTTTGCATGATGAATAAATTGAATCCGCAGGAGTTTAGATGCAATATATATATTGCTGTTTGCCTATTCTATTGAATATACTATCTTTGCATAATAAATTTGAAATGCAATAAAATTAATACATAGCAAGAAAATAATTGCACTGGTATGGTGAAACATCCCGAACGCCGACCATCGGTCACCCTTGGGGATTTTTTATGGGAGTATAACGGGTTGAAATAAAAATGGATTTTTTTTATGATAATTTTTTTTTGCATTGATGGTGTTTGGCGGGTTGGTACGATAGTTGCTTAGAAGGTGTCAGCAATGCGGCCCCCCAGAAAAGTGAGCTTGATATGAACCATTGCCTGCCGGAGGAATATTCCTGCAGGCCGGAATCAGGATGCGAGGATTATGAGCAAATACTATCTTTTTCAGGATACGAAAAAATGTATCGGGTGCCATGCCTGCGAAGTGCAGTGCAAGGCAAACAAGAATCTGCCGATCGGTCCCCGTTTGTGTCAGATCATTCAGGTCGGTCCGAAAATGATCGGCGGGCTGCCCCGGGCGGCTTATATCTTCATGCCTTGCTTTCACTGTGAAAACCCCTGGTGCGTTGCCGCCTGTCCGACCGGTGCCATGCAGCAGCGCAACAGCGACGGGATTGTTTTTGTTGATCACAGCCTTTGTGTGGGCTGTAAAACCTGTATTTCGGCCTGCCCCTGGGGCGCTCCGCAATGGGATCCGGAAACCGGTAAGGTGGTTAAGTGTGACTACTGCATGGATCGCATTGACCAGGGATTGGAGCCGGCCTGCGTGACCACCTGTACCACCCAATGCCTGAAGTTCGGCAAGGTGGAGGATATGACTCAGATCCGCCGGGAGCGCCATGCCCAGACGGTGGCTTCGCTGGAGCATACCGCATTCTGAGGAAGCCTTTTTTTTCGATTTTCCTAGCACCCAATCCCCTCCCTCCAGGTCCCTCCGGGATTGTCCCGGAGGGACCACCCCTCTGACGCCCGGAGCTGAGACGATCTGTGCTTCGATGCGGTCGGGGGCATGGGCAAGGGCGGTTTTTGGGGCCAGCAAGAGGTCATGCAATGTCCAATAGCCAATGTCCGGTTACGGAAAGCATTCATTCTATCGATGAACTCATCGGCACTGGGGGGTTGAAGCACCCGCGCAGCCGGAGAATCGCCGAGGAGATCCACAGCCTGATGGATGACGTTGCCTGGGGGCGTGCCGGCGACGATCATCTGCCGGCGATTCGGGAGTTAATCCAGGATCTGATGCGCGGGAAGGACGAGCAGGAAGGCTATCGCCTGGGTCAGCACCTCCATCAGACGCTGACGACTCACGGTGAGGTGTTCGAAAGCCATGTCAAGACCCACAACTGCCCGACGGGAACCTGCGAATGGCTGACGCCGGCACCTTGTCAGATGGCGTGTCCGGCAGGAATCGACGTGCCCACCTATGTAACCTTGATCGGTCAGGGCCGGGATGCCGAGGCCATTGATGTGATCCGTCGCGACAATCCGTTTCCGTGGGTTTGCGGGCTGGTTTGCACCCGTCCCTGTGAGTTCATGTGTGTCCGCGGACGGATGGATACGCCGGTTTCCATCAAATTTCTCAAGGCCTTTGCCGCCGAGCGGGCCATGTCCGAGGGGACCTACCGGAATCCGGAAAAAGAGGCGGACAAGGGCAAGCGCATCTGCGTGATCGGTGCCGGCCCCGGGGGCTTGAGTGCGGCGTATTACCTGGCTCTCAAAGGCTACGGGGTCCATGTCATCGAAGCCCTGCCCATGGCCGGGGGGATGATCATGGTGGGCATTCCCCGATACCGGCTGCCCCGGGAGGTGATCGACCGGGAAGTGGCCATGCTGGAAGAGCTGGGGGTCACATTTGCCTTCAACACCCGCTTTGGTGTGGACGTGACCCTGGATGCACTGAAGTCCCAGGGTTATAATGCCTTTTTCTTTGCCATCGGCGCGCACAAAGCCTATAAACTGGGTATTCCGGGAGAGGACGATTTTCCCCAGACCATGGAGGCCATCGACCTGCTGCGTCGTGTGGCCCTGGGGGAGCGGCGCATGCCGGGAAAACAGGTGGTCGTCGTCGGTGGCGGGAACGTGGCCATTGATGCGGCCAGAACCTGCCTGCGGCTGGGGTGTCCCGAGGTGACCATTGCCTATCGCCGTACGCGCCATGAAATGCCGGCCGACGAGGAAGAGGTCGAGCAGGCCGAGGAAGAAGGCGTGCGCTTTTCGTTTCTTACCATTCCGGGCAAGATCGTGGGCCAGGATAACCGCATTACAGGGCTGCGCTGCGTCCGTGCCGAACTAGTCCAGCGGGAGGGCAGCAGCCGCATGTCTCCGGTACCTATTCTGGGAAGTGAGTACACGATGAACGCCGATGTGGTGATCAGTGCCATCGGTCAGAAGGTGGATCAGCTGTGCCTGGGGGAAATGAAAACCATGGGATGGACCCGGCGTGGTACCATTGACGTGAACATGGTGACGATGCAGACGTCTATCGACGGTGTGTTTGCCGCCGGCGATGCGGTGACCGGGCCGGCCACGGTGATCGAAGCCATCGGCGGGGGCAAGCGGGCGGCCGAGGCCATTGACCGCTACCTTCTTGGCATTCCCCAGCCACAGATGCCGCCGGTACCGGTGCGCAGGCGCCGTGAACCCTGTATTGAAGTTCCGGCCAGCACCAAAACCGTCATCAAGCGTCCGGTGATGGATATGCTCAACCTGGATCGTCGGCGAACCATGTTTCAGCAGGTGGAGCTGGGCTATACGGAAAACATGGTTCGTGAAGAGGCCCGCCGGTGTTTGCGTTGCGATATCTGCCGCCGCTGCGGCCGTTGTGTGGAGGTCTGTCGGGACAAAATGGGCATCAGTGCCCTGCAGTTGGGCTACCTGAATTTCGACCATCCCGGCCCCACGGATCTGCGCATTACCGAGGAACGCTGCATTACCTGTGGTGCCTGCGCAGCCAATTGCCCCACCGGTGCCATGCGCATCGAGGATCGGGGAGATGAGCGGCTGTTGCTGCTGTGCGGTACGATTCTGAACCGGCAAAAGCTTGTTTTCTGCGATTCCTGCGGTAAGGCCATGGGGCCACGCAAATATCTTGATTTCATCAACAAGCGTGTCAAATCAGTTGGCAATGCGTCTGAACAAGTTTTGGTTTGCGAGGATTGCGCCCGAAAAAAGAGCGCCCGGTTTAATGTGGATACGCTGCCGGTCTGAGAGACTGTTTGAGATTCGAAAGGGGAACGACCATGGTTTTTCGAAGGGGACAGAAGGTCGAAGTGTACCAGGCGAGCAAGGATGAGAGTTGGGAAGATTACATGGATCGGTTTATCGGTCTGCACGGAATCATCACGGATCCGGATACCGCCATCAATGATCCCGATGCCCTGGTGGAGGTGAGCCTGGACGGCAAGGGGACCCACCGCCTGCCCCAGGATTGCCTGCGGCCCATCGATTCGTAAACCAGGATCCAGGCGTCAGGGTCAGGATCCGGAAAAAGGAGCAATTTTCGCCATGCGGGTTCAGGATGTGATGAAACAGAAGCGCCGGAAGGTCCACACCATTCCGGTTGAGCGGACCGCCGAGGACGCCATTGTCCAGATGACCGAAAGTGGTACATCGGCCCTGATCGTCATGGGCGGAGACCGGCCCGTGGGCATTTTTACCGAGCGGGACGTGCTACGTTGTCATGTGGCCTGGCGGGGCCGCCTGTTCCGTGAAATGCCGCTTCGGGAGGCAATGACCCATAAGCTGATCGTAGCCCAACCCGATGATCTGGTGAGCAGCGCCATGGCCATGATGATCAAGGCCGATATCCGGCATCTGCCGGTGGTGGAGGATCAGTGCATCAACGGTATGCTCGCCATTTCCGATCTGGTCAAGCATCATGTGGGTGAATTGACCGCCGAACTCCATTACCTTCAGGAATATATTACCGATCTTCAGGACGCCGTACAGGATTAGACGATGATCAATATAATTATCGACGGCACTGCCTATCCGGCAGAAGAGGGACAGACCGCACTCGAGGTGGCCCGTAAAAACAATATCAATATTCCCACCCTGTGCTATCACCCGGCATTGAAGCCTTCCGGGGCATGCAAGCTCTGCGCGGTGGAAATGACCGGTCGAACCGGTGGTCGCCAGATTGCCATGCTCTCTTGCATCCTCAAGGTTTCGGAGGGCCTGGAAATCAAAACCACGGGACCCATCGTGGATGCGGCCCGGACCAAGGCGTTTAAGAATTTGTTGCGCATGGCTCCCCAATCCGCGCGCTTGCGCCGCATGGCCGCCGAGTACGGGGTGGACCTGGGCGCACCGCCGGATGGCTGTGTGCGCTGTCGGCTGTGTATCCGGGTATGCAAGGAAATCGTGGGAGCCGGCGCGCTCAAAATGAAGAAGATCGACGGCGTGCCGTTTGTCACGCCCGAACCGGATCGCTGTATCGGCTGCGGTACCTGCGCCAACCTTTGTCCCACCGGTGCGATCCGGGTGGAAGACAACGAGAATGTCCGATCGATCCTGATTCGCGGCGAGACCATCGGCAAGCATCCGCTGGAACGTTGCCAAGGGTGTGGCCGCTGGTTCGCGACGACCCGCTTCATGCACTTTATCGAGCAGCGTACCGCGCCTCACCCCCACGTCAAGGAGAGCCATATCTACTGCCCGACCTGCGCCAAGCTGTTTTCCGACCGCACCCGGGCTGCCGCCGAACATTCGATCAAAGTGCTCATGCCCGGCCACTAAGTGATTTCAAATTTGAAATTTGAGATTTGAAATCGGCGCCATTCGCGGTTTCGAATAAAAAACGCCCCTTCCAAATGGGAAAGGGCGTTTTTTATTCGAACTTAATTGCGACTGGCGCCTACACTTCCAGCCAGGAGTCAGAGTACAGGGTCTTGCCAAGGATGACATCCACGGTTTTGGCGTAGTCCAAAAGCTCCTTGGAGAGACTTCCGCGATCGGGCTCGGTGCCGTCCAGCATGCCGTAGATCAGGTCGATGATATCCTGACGCTCGCCCTTGCAGATGGCGGTCTGCTTTTCATCCCGCGGATCGGTAATGATCGATTCCATGCCGCATTTCATCAGCATCACGGTGTAAGTCTGGTTGATGATGGGGCGCAGGTGATCGGGCGGTCCATTGGAAATGTTGGACAGGCCGCAGGTGCTGCGGGCGCCCGGTGCCATATCCGGAATCATTTTCTGGAACTCCATCAGGCTGATGGCCTGGGGTTGCTGAATGTTTACCGGGGTAACAATGCCGTCGACCCAGATCTTTTCGTTGGGGATGCCGGCTTCGTTGGCGAAGTAGAGCAGCTCCACACAGAGGGCGGCGCGCTCGTTTTCATCACGGGGCAGGCCGTCGGGTCCCCACATCAGGGCGACGAAGTCGGCGTTGTATTCGGCTGTCATGGGAACCATGCGCTCGTAACGCTCCGGTCGGCACATGATGGAGTTGACGATGTGCGGGGTACCGCTGGGGACTTGCTTGATCACCTTCAGCGCCGCTTCGATGGCATCGATATTGGACGTGTCCAGGGCCAGGGGCAGATCGGGAACCACGTCCTGTACCACTTCCACCACCCAGGGCATCAATTCATGGCCGTCTTTTTTGGCCGGTCCCAGGTTGATGTCGATGTAGTCCATTCGTTTCTCTTTTTGGAAAAGGGCCTCTTCCTGGATCGGTTTGGGATCGCGTTCCTTGAACGCACGGCCGATCTTTTTTGAAATGACATTCAAACTCTCGCCGATCAGTAGCATACTCTCACTTCCTTTCTTTTACTCGGCATCATGTTCCGGCCAATACCTTGGCCACGAATGACGCGATTGCCAATGAATGGCCGGCAGACCGGCCAGGAAAAGACGGTCAGAGACGAAAAGCTCAACCACGACTCCGACCGTTTGATCATGTAGCGGTTACGCTTTGAGAAACCCGGGGATATGTGCAGCTTCCCGGGGGCCAACGGTAATGGTCCAGCCAGGCAGTTCCTCTTCCACGTCGCCAACGATGGCGGCAGCATAGCCGGGAATGACAATTTCCTGGTTTTTGATTTTGTCCACGATCCCGCATTTTTTCACGAACATACCCACGTCGTCGCCGGCGAACTTGCCTGCGGCCCAGGCAGTGAGGACCGACAGTCCCTCGGAATCCTTCACGAGCAGCCAGGTGGGAACCTTGCTGGCCTCAATTTCACCGGAAACGATGAAGTAGGTCAGAGCAAAATTGGTGGTTACCAGAACACGAGAGTTCTCATCCGGATTGTTGATCGGGTAGATGCCTTCGGTCACGGTCATGGGCCGCTGCGGGTCGGTGAAAATGTTGAGCCGTTCCAGGAGCAGCGGGAAGACGTTCTCACCGGTAAAATCGGACAGGACCACAATGCTGCCGTATTTGGCGATGTACATGGCAGCCAGCATGGTCTCCACATCGATATTCGAGGCCATCTCGCAGGGAAAGGCGATGGTCGGGAAACCCACGGCGCGGTTACCGTCCTTCAGGGCAGCGCGGCGAATACCGATCATGTCCTGATTGGACTGTTTGGGATCACGGGAGCCGGGATCCAGGACCAGGTCCTTGATCCCCATGCCGGTGAGCTTTTCCGACAAGGCGGTCAGTCCGTCGACGGAATCGGCCTTGATGGCCAGGGGCAGGTCGTTGTCCTTAGCAATGGCGCCGAAGTCATCGGCATTGGCTTCCGTGGCCGCGTACATCAAGGGGCGTTTGAATCCACAGGCGTCCACGCCGGCCTTCATCACGGCGGCGTCTTCGGTGATCAGGATGACGTTGAATTCCGATGTCTCGGCAACTTGTTTGGCCACGGCGGCAAACGCGCCAGCGTCGCCATTCACGTCTTTAACGGCTACCAGTTCAGGGCGCAGATTGAGACCCACACGTTCGAACTGAAGCGCGTTCCAGGCTTTGAGCTTGGCTTCCAGGTCCGCAGCGGCGATATCGCTGCCTACCTGGGCGGCCAGTAAGGTCGGGCTGTAGAAGGTTTTCTCATGACGATACTGTACGGTTTCGCCACCGGTGGCAGCCTTGCGCACACCCTTGCCGATGGTGAACGGACGAATAGGCGGGGCCGAGGCTTCGGAAAGCTGAGCCCGCGCTTCTTCGGAAACATAGGGGCAACTGTCCAGCTCAGCCTTACCCGATGCCAGGTTCATGGCAAAGGCAAGGCAGGTGGGTACCCCACACTCCTTGCAGTTGGTCTTGGGCAGCAGTTTGAAAATCTGAATACCGGTTAATGCCATACGTTTCTCCTTGTCTGTATGGGCAATTCACCCGGCCACGCATGCCGGGGAATCGGTTCGGTTGGATGAAGCGGGTGCAACCCGCACCCGCTTCATCGTCGTTTCGTTTAGCCGATGATTGGAGGCATGGACAGGGCCGGATGGCCTTTTTCCTGGAGGTAGGGCAGGATCTCCTCCTCGGTGATGCCCACGGTTTCATCAGCGATCATATCATAAAAACCGGGGATACCATTTTCCTCGCCATATCTTTCTATACGCTCCTTGATCTCTTCCTTGAGGATTTTGGGCATCCAGACCATGCGGTGCAGTCCACCGTCACCCTTGATGAACTTTTTCTGGGTGATGTTGAACTTGGAGTGGCCCACGAAACCCGGAGACGAAGCGCCACCGCCCATGACACCGGCCAGGGTGGTGAACTTCATGCCGCAGGGGGTCTCGCCGGCATAGTCGCGGTTGACGGTCATGACTCCGTTGCACGAGGGCAGCATGGCGGCAATGCACTCGCAGCACCCGCAAGTGGTCATGGGGTCGATAACCATTGAGTAGAAGTTGTAGTGGGTCACGGCGCCGCGGGAGGCTTTGTAGACAAAGTCGTTGACGCCTTTCCACTGGCCCAGCACCGGATCGATGCACTCGCCCTTTTCGATGGGCTGGTTGGGGCCGGTGGGGTTGATCTCGTAGGAGGCCTTGCAGTCCATCCAGTTGTAGGCACCGCACAGGCCGGTCCGCTCTGGGCTGACCGAACACACGTGGTTGGGCGCGAAGGACTGGCACAGGGTGCAGGAGTAGAAGACCTCCACGTCCTCGTCGGTCATCTTCTCGACGCGCTCGTCACGCGTCTTGTACTCGGCGCGGGCCCGTGCGGTCAGCTTGTCCACGTCTTCCTTATTGGTCATCAGGGTTACCTGGACCTTGTCGAGGATTTTGCCGAAATCCTGATGGTACTTGGCATGCAGCACCACGCCGATATCTTTGATACTGAAACCCTTCTCGATGGCGGCATCGCTGATGCGTACCCAGGCGATGTCGCGCTGGCCGATATGCATGATGCTCTGAATGTAGTTGACCAGGTGATGGGTCTGACGTTCCAGGATCGGTTCGAAGTCGGGCTGAAATTCGCGGCCGGCCACCTGAACATAGATGCCCAGCGGGAAGGTGTCACCCTTTTTCAGGTCGGTAACATCCGGACCGTCAAGGATGACCTTGCCGTCCTCGATCTCGTTCATCTCGGCCATCTTTACCAGCTCGGTGCACTGGGTTTTGCCGCCACCGGCCTGGCAGTGCAGGTCGGCGCCACGCACGCGCTCGCCCTCGTAAGCCGGGCCGAATGCGCAGGGGATGTCGATGTCGGAGACGATGGTCTTGAGGCCGCGGACTTCCACGGACCTCTGGCAGATTTCGTCAACAGGCACGTTGGCGACCACATGCTCGTAGGTGCAGATACCCGTGGGCAGGATCTCGGGAATGTCGCTGTCGGCCAGGGTCGGGAAACCCCAGTTGACGCAACCGGCGGCGGCCACGCCCCACTCGGTGCCGACATCGCCTAGGGCGTTGACGAAGGCAAAAATACGATCTTTGTTGTAAAGCAGGATTTTTTTATGGTCGCCGGGTTGCACGCCACCAAAGGCCATGGCGGCGCGGTTGGCGAACCCGAGAGCGAAGACGGCCGAGGAGATATCCGGGCCGAAGGGCACGATACGGGTGTTCCAGCCGATCTGGACGCCCAGGCTGATCAACTGCTCGATAACGGAGGTACCGTTATGACGGGCCGCGCAGAACATGTAGAGACTGCGTTTCTGGTAGTCCTCGATAATGTCCTTGGCGATTTCCGCTGTGGGGGCGGCACCCACGACGGCGGCGAACCCGGGAGCGGAACCGTCCACGAACTCCACGCCGCGTTTACGCAGGATCGTGTCGTCGGCTGGGCCGACCCAGATTTTGCCGGCCTCGATGTCCGGGTCTTCCTCGGGGATGTAGAAATCCGGCTGGTCGAGGATGCGCAGGGCTTCCATGATCTCGTAGGCGAAAACGGCGGCCATGCCGGCGTCCAGCAGGGGCCCCAGGTATGGCAGGTGGTGCTTGCCTTTGATGTGCGGGGGCAGCAGGCCGCGGGCGAACTCGAGGGGTTTTTTCAGGTCTTCCAGGGTTTCGACCTTCATGCCGGTCAAGGAGTAGATCACCGGCAGGTAGTAGGCCGTGTTGGGAAAGCCGATCTTGGTATCGGCGTTGTATGTATCCAGCGCCTTGCGGTAGAGCCCTTCAGTGGCGGAAACCACCTTGTACCCACCCTGAATGGCGGCAAATGCGATCAATTTAGACATATCGTATTCCTCCTTCGTTGAGGATCTGGTTGATAATAATTACCCTTCCAGGGCCTGGCGGTCGGCCATATCCATGAGGACGCGTTCCCGGGCCCTGTCGATGCCCAGTTCCTTGCGCTTCTTGTCGATGTGGGCGATCATCAGTTGGGCATGCTTGATCGGATCGGGTTCGATATCCCACATACCGCCGTAGAGCTTTTCATATTCCTTGCAAATGTGATTGTGGAACACCGGTGCACCGGAGGTGGGCAGGGTGACGCCGAAGACGGTGTACACACCGGAGACGACAAAGTAGTGGCCGATGGAGATGGCCTTCTCGCTCATCCACTCGGGCGCGCTGCCGGCCACTGGAATGTCGCAGATGTCCTTGCCCAGCCCGCCGGCCTTGACCACTTCGGTGGCTGCCAGCAGGATGCGGCTGTTGTCCACGCAGGAACCCAGATGCAGGACCGGCGGGATACCCACGGTTTCACAGACTTCGGCCAGACCCGGGCCACAGTGCACGGAGGCGGATTCCGGAGTCAGCAGGCCCTCCATGGCGCAGGCGATGGCGTTGCAGCCGGTGGTCAGCACGATGACGTCGTTTTTGATCAGCTCCTTGACGACCTCGATGTGGGCCTGGTTATGACGGGTGCGGGCGTTGTTGCAGCCCACCACGCCGGCGATGCCGCGGATGCGGCCGTTGATGATGTTGTCGTTCAGGGTGTAGTAGGTGCCGCGGAAGGTGCCGCCCAGGTGATACTGGATCGATTCCACGCCGAAACCCGCGATCTGGGTGGCTTTTTGCTGGGGAATCATCACCTCGGTGCTGCGGTTTTGGAAATTGTCGATGCCCATGCGGACGATCTTCTCGGCGTCTTCCAGGGCGTGGTGTTCGTCGAATTCGATGTGGATGACGCTGTCCTGCTCCATCTTGGCGATGGGGTGGGTGGTGATCAGTTTGGTATGGAAACACTCGGCCACGTTGGCGATATTCTGCATGATACACTGGATGTCCACCACCATGGCGTCGCAGGCGCCGGTGATGATGGCCAGTTCCTGCCCCAGGAAGGTGGTGGCCGACGGGATGCCGTGGCGCTGCAGGATTTCGTTGGCCGTGCAGCAGATGCCGCTGAGCTGGATCCCCTTGGCACCCTTGGACTTGGCGTATTCAATGATTTCGGGCCGTTGGCAGACGGCGACGATCATCTCCGAAAGTACCGGCTCATGGCCGTGGACGACGATGTTGACGTGGTCTTCCTTCATGACGCCCAGATTGGCCTCGGACTGCAGGGGATACGGGGTGCCGAAGAGCACATCCTGCAGGTCGGTGGCCAGCATGGAGCCGCCCCAGCCGTCGGCGATGGCGGCGCGGGTGCCCTGCTTCATCAGGTTCTTGTAGTCCATATCAACGCCGATGTGGGTGCGGTGCATGATTTCGACGATCTCACGGTCGATATTGCGTGGAATCACGCCGTTTTTCTTCCATTTTTCGTACAGCGCTTCCGGTGCGCGTTTGGCGAAAAGCAGTTCACCCTCGGGTTTGCCCCACTCGTTCATGGCGGCTTCGGCCGTTTCCAGGGCGATCTCGTCAATGTCGCGGTCCTTGATCTCGCCGTCCTCTTCGACCGTGATTGCGACGCCCAGCGCCGGAGCGATCTGCAGCAGCTTGTTGATGTCTTTGACTTTATACGCGTCGGTTTCCTTGCGGGCCGCACTCAAGAACACTTCGGCCACGCAACGGCCATGGTCGGAGTGGGCCGAGGCGCCGCCGGCGATCATGCGGATGAAGTTACGCGCGGCAATGGTGTTGGCCGTGGCACCGCACAGGCCTTTGCGGGTATCTTTGCCTTCGATGCCGCCCTTGGGCAGCGGCAGGCGGCAGGGTCCCATGGAGCAGTTCTTGCAGCAGATGCCCTGAACACCGATATTACAGGGTTTCATCTGAACGGCACGATCGAAGACCGTATCGATGCCCATTTTCTGGGCACGGACAATCATTTCCTGGCTGGCCGGATCGATGGTTGCGGCGATGGGATCGGCCAATTTAGGGGCCGCGGCTTTTTTCGCGACGGGTTTCTTAATTTCTGCCATTAGAGGTTCCTCCTCGTATTAATGTTGGCAAGGGTTAACGATTAGTACAACGCGACACGCCGGTGGACCCAGTTGAGCTTATCCAGGATCTTCTCGTGCTCGGTTTTCTGGACGGCGGCGGCGGTCATGAGAATGGCCTTGTCCTTGTGCCCGGCTGCATGCTTGGCAGCCAATTTCTCGCGTTCGGCGGCCCGTTTCTGGCGCAGGGCGTCTTCGGCGGCTTCGCGCTCGGCGACTTCCTTGGCTCTGGCCTCTTCTTCTGCCTTGGCCTTGGCTTCGGCTTCAGCCTTGGCCTTGGCTTCGGCTTCGGCCTGGGCCTTGGCTTCAGCTTCGGCCTTGGCTTTGGCCTCGGCTTCGGCCCTGGCTTTGGCCTGGGCTTCCAGCTCTTCTTTGGACGGCCCTGTTTCTTCGGCAGCGAAGAGATCCTTTGGCTCGTCTGCAAATAGATCCTTTGCCATGACTACATCCCTCCTAATTTCTTAAGCGTTTGTTCCAACGTCAAGTTATGTTGCTCGGCCGTGTGCTCGATGTCTTCCCTTGTACAGCTTTTGGCAGCCAGCAATTTTTCGAGATCCAGGCCGAGGTTTTTGGCGACTGTATCGATTTCACGTTCCGGAGCCGGTGTCTCGTCGGCTTTCGGTGCAGCCGGTTTAGCCGCAGGTGCCGCCGGTTTTGCGGCGGCTTTCGGTGCGGCCTTGGCAGCCGGTTTGGCGGCCTTCTTTTCTTCCTCGATGGTCAGATCCGGTTCCGGTGCCAAGGCGGCCAGGTCCACGGATACCCCTTCCAGGCGCTTGGCGATGGGCGCCAGATCGGCCAGGCTGCCACCATCCATGATGGCGTCAATATAGGCCTTGACCAGGCGAATGGATTCGGGATGACGCATGATCAGGATGTCGGAACCGGCCATCAGGTAGGTGACCGCCCCCACGGTTTCCATGAGGATGCCGCGGCGTTCCGGGTCTCCCAGAGTCGGGGCCTCTTCCACGGTCTCTTTGGCTTCCTTGCACTTCCAGACTTCATTGGCCAGATTGTTGATCATGGGCATCTGCAGCTTGTCGTCCCCCTGGGCCATGGCGGCCATTCTCAGTCGCTCCATGACCGAATAGCTGTACTCCATGCCGTATCCCAGGCCGCCGGTGGTCGGATCGATGATCACACGGTCCATAGGCATGCCCAGGTTCTCGAGCAGGATGTTGACCTGTTTGGCAAGGTTGACGTCAATGGGAGACGAGCTGATGATGGCATGGCCATAACCCATGGCAGCGGCGCCGATGCCCTTGTGGTTCGTGTCCTCCACCGGCCCTATGGTCAGCTGCACATCCTGGCAGTCCTCGGCGATCTGTTTGAACACCGCCTCGTCTTTCTCGTGGTTGGCCACCCCCCAAATGATCAAGGGCACGTCGACGGCACCCAACACCTTTTTAACCGTGGCCGAAGCATCCGCCGGGCTGGCATCGGTACCGTTGGGATCCGTGCTTTTGAGCTGCAGGACGATGAGCTCGGCACCGAACTCGTCCACGCATTTTTTTGCCCATGCGGCTGGATCGGACACCACGTCCTTGAAGGGCTCCAAGGCTGCTGCCGGCCACTCTTCAGGTGCCATGTCCCAGATTTCCATAGCAATTTTTGGTTTGTGGGGCATTTCGCCCTCAAACTGGTAGAATGGGTAGCAGGTCTCGCCTCCGACGGTAATGGCTTTGTCGCCCTTACCGATGGAGATCGGCTTGATCCCCCCTGCATAGGATTCTTTATAAAATTCGAAACTCAAAGTTACCTCCTTATCAGCTACCGGTTAATGATTGAGGTTGACTAAAGTATTGCGGTAATGCGTTGCGTTTTATGGCCAGTGCGCAGAAACACGGCCAGCGTCTGGTGTTTTCAGGCCCCCTTTCTTAAGGTAATTTTTTTTATATGCGGTATCTACAACGGTAGATATGAAGCGGAAGGGTATGGGGGGACACAGGAAGCGGATATGGTCAACGCGATGGTTATTATGCCTCGTGTTCAGGTAACGCCTCATCGGCAATACAATCCTCTGGTATGCAAACAATAACTAATTTGTTTGTCGAATGAACAACTTGTAAAATAACATCTGCCTCAAACCGTCTTGGCCACGACGGGTACCCGCTTCCCGAAGGCGGAAAATCAGTCGGTATTCTTATTGATAGATGACTGATTTGTCAATAGATGAGTGCGATAAATCCAAAATTCCCACTGGATCGGATTCAGCGATCGGTGGCTGGTGGAGGGCACTCACAGCGTTTGCGATGGATACGCTTTTTTTGCGCGTCCGTTCAAATGGGGCGTTATGCCCCGGGAGAGGCCTCCCCATTTTTTTTCCGGTCCGCCAGCCGCGTTTTGAGACGCGGAAAATGGTTCAGATCCGTATGCGGCAGAAACAGGGCGGCCACATAATTGTCCATGTACGATGGGGTCTCGGAGAGTTCGAAATTGGTCATGTTGCGGGTCACCTCCACCACGTCTCTGCGGATGCGGTTGGTCAGGCTGCTCATTTTGGCTCCCATCAGGGAGCTATTGCCGATAAAGGTCACTTTCTCGGGATCGATTTCCGGCAACAGACCGATGGTCATGGCTTTTTCCAGATCCACATAGCTGCCGAATCCGCCGGCCAGGACAATCCGGTCAAGATCCTGCATACCCATGCCCACTTCGGTGAGCAGGGTCATGCAGCCGCTGTAGATGGCACCCTTGGCCCGGATCAGGTTTTCGATATCGATTTCAGTGAGTGCAATGTCATTGTCGATCTGTGTTTCGTCGTCCCAGGCGAGGACGTATTCCCATACGCCGTTGTCCTCGCGCAGGCGCGGGGTGGGCAGGTCGCGGTTGAATTTGCCCAGGTTGTTGATCAGCCCCATCTCGAACATCACCGCGGTCATGATAATCAGACCGGACCCACAGATACCCTTGGGGCGGACGTTGCCGATGGTCATCAGCATCGGTTCCCAGGTAACCGGGTCCAGGGAGAAATCCTCGATGGCGCCCTTGGCCGCGCGCATGCCATGTTTGATGCCGCCCCCCTCGAAGGCCGGGCCGGCGCTGCAGGCGGCACAGGCCAGCCAGTCACGGTTGCCGATGACGATTTCGGCGTTGGTGCCGATATCCATGAACAGGGTCAGCTGCTCATCGAGATAAAGGCCCGCGCCCATGACCCCGGCGACGATATCACCGCCCACGTAGCTGGAAACGGCCGGATAGACCAAGGCGGTCACATAATCGTCCACTGCCAGACCGATATCCACGGCCCGGATGGGCGGGTAGAGGGTCGAGGCCGGCACATACGGGGATCTGCGGATGTAGCGCGGGTTGACCTTGAGCAAGAGCTGGGTCATGGTGGTGTTGCCGGCCAGGGTGATGGCGGCGATATCCTCGGCATCCACCTTGGCTCGGCGGACGATTTTTTTGATGATGGTGTTGATGGTTTCGGTCACCACCTGATGCAGACGTTCCAGCCCCCCCTCTTTCTCGGCATAGACGATCCGGCTGATCACATCCTCGCCATAGCTGATCTGGCCGTTGAAATCACCGTGCTCGGCAAGAACCTCGCCGCTTTTGAGATCGATCAGCTGACCATAGATCGTGGTGGTGCCGATATCCATGGCGATGGCATAGTTGCGCTCGCTGGTATCGCCGGGCTGGACATTGACGATTTCAGTTTTGCCGCTCTCCATCACCGGCCGGGCCAGGGTGGCGGTCACCTTGAATCCGTCCTTGCGCAGCACGTCGGGAAGCTTGCGGATCACCGGCAGGCTAACCGTCAGGCGATGTTCGTTGTGGTGCAGTTTCAGATGGCTGACCAGGCGGGTCACGTCGGGCAGGTGATCCTGGTTGTCCGGTTCGGGCAGTGTGAGATAGATTTTTTCCACCGGGGGCAGGAACAGTCCGGCCTCCTTGAGATCGTTCAAGTCCTTCTGCTGGATCCGGGCCGTGCGCCGGGGGACCGTCTGCTGGTTAAGAACACTGGCATCAATGGTCGACTCCACCGGCACGCGGATGGTCAGATCCCCGTGTACCAGGGATCGGCAGGCCAGCCGATAACCCTTTTCCTGATCTGCCGCGCTCAGCTTCTCGCTGATGCCGCCGGTGACTTCACCGGCTTCCACGATAACGCGGCATTTGCCGCAAACGCCTTCACCGCCGCAGGAGGCGTTGATATGAACGCCGGCTTCCATGGCAGCGCGAATCAGGTTTTCGCCGTCCTTGACCTCGATTTCCCGGTTATGGGGCAGAAATTGGATACGATGGGTGGTGGTCATGAATTATTCCCCCCTGTGTTTTGGATTTTATAGTGGTGGATGGTCGCCGGTGATTGCTTCATTTCTCAAGTGGCCGAAGACCCGCATTTCGTTTCAGTTTCGCGGTTCGTCGAATAGGCACTGCAGCATGATCATGTCGTCTTCGATTGATGTTGTCACCTCTGACGGCAGCGTTTTGAACAGGTTGACCATGCCCAGGTTCTCGGGAACGGCATATGCCGTGAACCCTTTGATGCCATTGTCCCGGGCGCCCTCGAAAAGCTTTTCCATCAGGCGTTTTCCCAGTCCTTTGCGTTTCCAGGAACTGCTGACGGAGAAGGCCACCCGGGCCAGGTTGGTTGCCGGATCCAGCAGGTATTCGCCGATGCCCACCACCCGGCCAAAACCAACATCGCCAATCAGCGCGAGAATGGTAAGATTTTTTATATAGTCCACCTGGGATGCCTTTCCCACATCGTCATAGGCGAATGTGGTTTTCTCATGGAAAAACCGTGAGAGGACATCGCTTTTGTCCAACGCATAAAAATGCTCCTGGATTCGCCGTTCGTCAACCAGGGTTGCCGGTTGAATGGTGACGGTTTTTCCGTCGATCACCACGGTTTCCTCCAGGCGGATGGGGTAGACCCCATGCAGGCTGCCCAAAAGCGTCCGGTCGCTGCCGATCAGGTTCATGTTTTTGGCCTGGGCCATCAACTCGTCCCGAAAATCGGGGTGGGCAATGCTGATCATGGCCATGGCCCGTTCCTGGAGGCTCTTGCCGAAAAGGTTGACGACACCGAATTCGGTGACCACGTAATGGACATCGCTGCGTGGGACAACCACCACCGTATCTTCGAGCATGGGGACAATGCGACTCTGTGTTCCTCCCCGGGCGGTGGCGGGCAGGCCGATGATGCTGCGGCCGCCCTCGGACTGAAACGCGCCGCGGACAAAATCGAACATCCCGGTGACGCCGGAGAACTTGTTGAACGCCATGGCGTCGGCGGCCACCTGTCCGGTCAGATCCATGGCCATGGCCACGCAAAGGGATGCCATGTTGTTGTGGGCGGCAATGACAGCCGGCGCATTGACATAATCCGAGGGGTGAAATTCAATGGCCGGGTTGTCGTTGATGAATTCGTACAGGTTGGCCGACCCGATGGCGCCGCTGGCCACGATTTTTCCGTTGTTGAGTCCCTTGTGCCGGTTGGTGACCACTCCCCGGGCAAACAGCTGCATGATTTCATCGGTCAGAAACTGGGTGTGAATGCCCAGATCGTTTTTTTCGGCCAGATTGGCAACGATGGCCTGTGGCGCTGCATCCGGCGTGATGTGCAGGGTGGCCCCGTCCTTGATCAGCCGTGCGGTAAACCGGGCAATGGTGCCGGCTGCCTCGGATTCGACGATCTCCGGCAAGGTCAGGATGGGTTCTTCTTTCTGGACCACCAGATGGACGTCGTTCACATGAATGAAACTGCGGCCCAGCACCCGGGGCATCTGCGGGTTGACCTGCGCAATGACCAGATCCGCCGAATTGGCCGCGGCCAGGGTGATGTCCACCGATACCCCCAGGCTCATCCAGCCGAAATCATCTGGCGGGGTGACCTGGATCAGGGCTACGTGGATGGGCAACTGCCGGCTTTTAAATAGCCGGGGCACGGAAAAGAGATTGAGCGGGGTAATAAAGCGGGATTTCTCGATCAACCCCTTCGATTTCGCCGATCCCATGTAAAATGAGCGGATGTTAAGGCGTTGACCGCGGCTGCGCTCGGCAATGGTACTCAAGGAGGTGGTTTCCATGGACATGAGACGCACGATTTCAAGATCGGTGAATCCGCCGGCGGCCTCGGCAAGGGCTTTCACCAGATGCTGGGGCTCTCCACAGGATGAACCGATGAAAATGCGCTGGCCGGGACGGATGCGTCCGATGGCCTCTTCCGCCGTACAACACTTCTGTACGTAACTATCCGCCCAGTATGGACTGCCTGCCATGATTGTTTCCTCCGGTGGGGTGCGGGCCGACGCCCGTGTTGTACTCCTTATTAATATAGGGAGTACAAATATTCCCGTCCGAACCTGTATCAATAACCCGTTATCCGGGCGTTGGCAATAGGCCAACATCGCTGAACGATATTCATTTTTTCTTGACGTAAACAAGATTATATATCTATATAACAATTTGAAGAATTTAGTAAATGCTCGCATCGTTGGGTGGCCCGGCGACGAACGATCGGGCGCACCAATGCGCATGCGGACGTTCAGCGTTAAATTCAGGCGGTGGTATGGTCAATTTGCTGAAGGGAATCTGCGGTGTGATCGACCGGTCCAACGAAGTCGTGGGCCGTGGGGTTTCATGGATAACCCTGCTGCTGGTGGCGGTGGTTTTTGTGGATGTGGTCATGCGGTATCTGTTCAAAACCAGTTTCGTTTTCACCCAAGAACTGGAATGGCATTTGTTTGCCTTCATTTTTTTGATCGGTGCCGGATACACTCTGCTTCACGACGGACACGTGCGCGTGGATATCATTTATCAGCGTCTGGGTGTCAAGGGCCGGGCCTGGATCAACCTGATCGGCGTCATCGTTTTCCTCATTCCCGGTTGCTACCTGGTGATCAGCACATCCTGGAAATTTGTCGGCAACTCTTTCTCCATGCTCGAAGGGTCCCCGGATCCGGGCGGCATTCCCTACCGCTTTATCGTCAAGGGAACCATGACCGTGGGGTACGTCCTGCTGCTGCTGCAGGGTATTTCCATGGGCATGCATGCCCTGCTGCAGATTCTGGGGGTTGAAACGGTCGATGAGGAGAACGCCTGATGGAGTTTCTGCCCGCGTGGATGTTTCTGGCCCTGACCATCCTGCTCATGGCCGGTTTTCCGGTCACTTTTACCCTCATGGGAACCGCCCTATGTTTCGGCCTGATCGGCTTCGGCTGGTCGTTTTTCAATCTCCTGCCCCTCAGAATATGGGGGGTGATGACCAATGTCACCCTGATTGCCGTGCCCCTGTTCGTTTTCATGGGGGTGATGCTGGAGCGCTCAGGCCTGGCCGAAGAGCTGCTCGACACCATGGGGTTGCTTTTCGGCCGCATACGCGGTGGGCTGGCCATCTCCGTGGTGGTGGTGGGCGCCCTTCTGGGGGCGTCCACCGGTATTGTCGGTGCCACGGTGGTGACCATGGGACTGCTGGCCGTTCCCACCATGCTGCGGCGCGGCTATCAGAAGGAGCTGGCCACGGGTACCGTGTCGGCTTCCGGGACCCTGGGGCAGATCATTCCGCCCAGCATTGTCCTGGTGCTCATTGGTGATATCGTTGGCGTTTCCGTCGGTGACCTGTTTATGGGCGCGGTGTTTCCCGGTCTGCTGCTGGTGGGGCTGTTTGTTTTCTACATTGCCGTCATTTCCTTCCTGAAACCTGGCTGGGCGCCGGCCATGCCAAAGGCGGAACTGGACGCCATTACCCGGCGCCAGCTGGTGGCCCGCATGGGCAAAGCGCTTTTCCCGCCCCTGTTTCTCATGGTGGCCGTGCTGGGATCCATCTTTGCCGGAATCGCCTCGCCCACCGAAGCCGCCGCCGTGGGGGCGGTGGGCGCCACCGTGCTCACCGTGGCCAACCGCAAATTTTCCATGCAGATTCTCCATGAGGTGATGCAGACCACGGTGCGTCTGACCTGCATGGTGTTCATCATCCTGTGCGGTGCCGCAGCGTTCGGACTGGTTTTCCGGGGCCTTGGCGGCGACGGGCTGGTAAGGGAGTTTTTGGGTTCCCTGGCCCATCAGTACAGCCACAACATGGTACTGGCCATTGTCATGGCTCTGATTTTCGTGATCGGCTTTTTTCTCGATTTTATCGAGATCACCTTTATCCATGTGCCCGTGCTGGCGCCGATCATGATCGAGTTCGGTTTCGACCCGGTGTGGTTCTGTATCCTGATTGCGGTGAACCTGCAGACCTCGTTCATGACGCCTCCCTTCGGGTTCTCGCTCTTCTACCTGAAGGCGGTCACGCCCCCGGAGATCTCCACCGGCCATATCTACCGGGGCATTATTCCCTTTGTTCTCGTGCAGATTGTCGGCCTGGCCATTGTGGTTCTGTTCCCCCAGCTGGCCACTTGGTTGCCGAAAGTGGTGTTCGGCCCCTAAAGTAAAACGTGTAGATGATTTGTTCGTGCTTTTCACCCATCCCCCCAAAAAAGGAGGACTCATTGATGAAAAGAAGGGATTTTCTGAAGAATGCGGGTGTCGGCGCAGCTGCGGCAGCAGCGGCAACAGCAGGTCTTATCGGCTGTACCAAGGAAAAAGAAGAAGAGAAGAAAGTGGCGGCGCCGGCGGTCGTTACAAAGAAAACCTATCAGTGGCGCATGGTGACCACCTGGCCGCCCAAACTGCCGGTCCTCCAGGACGGCTGCGAGCGGCTGGCCCGGCGCATCGAGGAGCTGTCCGACGGCCGCATCAAGATCCAGGTGTTCGCCGCCGGCGAACTGGTTCCGGCCCTGGAGAGCTTTCAGTCGGTATCCGACGGCACCGTGGAGGTGGGCAGCGGTGCGGCCTACTACTGGGCGGGCAAGGAACCGGCCACGCAGTGGTTTGCGGCCGTTCCCTTCGGCCTCAACGGCCAGGGCATGAGCGCCTGGTTTCATGGGGGCGACGGCTTGAAACTGTGGGAGGAAACCTACGCGCCGTTTAACCTCATTCCGCGGCCCGGCGGTTCCACCGGCGTCCAGATGGGGGGCTGGTTCAACAAGAAGATCGAGAGCATCGACGACTACAAAGGCCTCAAGATGAGAATTCCGGGCCTGGGCGGGAAGGTCATCGCCAAGGCCGGCGGAACGGTGGTGCTGCTGCCCGGTGGCGAAATTTTTACTTCCCTGGAGCGCGGCGTGATCGACGCCACCGAGTGGGTCGGCCCCCTGCACGACCTGCGCATGGGTTTCTACCAGGCGGCCAAGTACTACTACTATCCGGGATGGCACGAGCCGGGCACCTATCTGGAGTACTTCTTCAACAAACAAATCTACGAGGGGCTGCCCAAGGACCTGCAGCACATCATCGACGCGGCCTGTGTCGAGACCGAGCACTGGGTACTGTCCCAGTTCGAGGCCCGTAACGGCGAAGCCCTACAGACCCTGATCAACGAAAAAAAGGTCGAATTGGTACAGTTCCCCGATCAGGTCCTGGCCGACCTGCGTAAACTGGCCGAGGAAGTGATTGCGGAGGAAGCCGCCAAGACGCCTATCGCCACCAAGGTAAACGAGGCGTTCAAGAATTTCCAGAAGGTGGTCGGTACTTGGGGGACGGTGTCGGAAAAGGCCTATTATGATATCATTCAACCCAAATTTTCACTCAAGGGATAGACAAAAGACCCCTTGAAAAGAACGTCAGTTTGGTTAGTATATGATCGGTTCCGGGAACAATTCCCGGAACCGATTTTTTTTAGACGGATTAGTGCCCATCCAGAAATAGGAAAATTTGTTCGAGATCGAGGCGCACGAAAAATTTTACCGCAGGCATATGGCTGATATTCAGAGGATAAAATTTTTCGCGCAACAAAGATATCGGGCAAATTGGCCATTTCTGGATAGGCACGGATTAGGGGGCAAAAGGCAACCATGTTCGATTTTGTACCGGGGCAGCGCTGGAGCAGCGAAATGGAGCCCGAACTGGGCGTCGGGATTGTCGATGCCGTGGATGGCCGGCGGGTGCATCTGCGTTTTCCGGACAGCGGCCTGTTGCGAATCTATGCGGCTCACAGCGCGCCCCTGCAGCGCGCGGTCTTCCATCCCGGTGACCGGGTGACCGGTGAGAACGGGGCGGCCTTGACCGTCTCCCGGGTCGAGACCGTGGACGGGCTGACCGTTTATCATGGTGACGGGATGCGACTGACCGAGGATCGCCTGGTCGGCACCCCGGCCCTGGATACGCCCAAGGCACGGCTCCTCGCCGGCCAGCGGGACCTTTCCAGCCATTTTGACCTGCGCCGCCGCATTCTGGATTACCGCTGCCGGATGACCGGGGCGGCCGCACAGGGGTTTATCGGGGGGCGGGTGGAATTGATTCCCCACCAGTTCGCCATTGCCGCCGAAGTGGCCAGCCGCCGTTTTCCACGGGTGCTGCTGGCCGATGAAACCGGACTGGGCAAGACCATCGAAGCGGGACTCGTTCTGCATCGCCTCGTCTTCACCGGGCGGATTCACCGGGCCCTGCTCATCGTTCCCGATGCCCTGGTGGTGCAGTGGTTCGTTGAGCTGGCCCGCCGCTTCAACCTGCAGTTCCGCATATTCGACGAAGAGACCATTCCTGCTACGCCGGCCCCGACTCCGCCCACGGTGGACAACCCCTTTGCCGAGGAACCGTTGGGATTGTGCGGTTTCTCATTTGTGCGCCAGGCGTCCCCCGCCGTGCAGGAACGCCTTCTCGATGGACAATGGGATATGGTGGTGGTCGACGAAGCCCATCACATGCAGCCCGGCGATCCGCTTTTCAAAAGGATCCAGCGCCTGGGCCGGCGGGCGCCGCGCATGATTCTGATTACCGCCACCCCGGGACACCTGGCCGCGCGCAGCCACTTTGCCCGCCTGCGTCTTCTGGATCCCCACCGGTATGGCGATTATGAACGGTTCAAGACGGAGAGCGCCACTTTCGGAGAACTCGCCCGGATGGCCCGGATGCTGGATGGCCGAAGTGAAATCGACCCGGCGGCACAGGCACGGCTGGGACGTCTGCTTGACATGCCGCCGGCAGGCCTGAAGGCGGAACTGAACCGGGAGGCGGGCCGGCAAAAATTGATGCACCTGCTGATCGACCGGCACGGTACCGGCCGGGTGATGTTCAAGACCACCCGGCGTACGGTGACCGGTTTTCCCGGTCGGCGGGCGCATCTGATCGCTCTGGATCCAGACGCTGCCGATGACGCGGACCGTCGCCGGCTGAGCCGTGAATGCCTGGACGATGGCCGGGACGACAAAGCGGGCCTCCCGGTCGATTTTACGGCCGATCCCCGTGTCGCCTGGCTGGACGGTTACCTGCGTGCCCACCGGGACGCCAAGATTTTGCTCATCTGCCGCACGGCACACAAGGTCAACGCCTTGTACGATGCGCTGGACCGGCGCATCAACGCCCCCATCGGCCGCTACCACGAACAGATGACCCTGGTGCAGCGCGACCGCAACGCCGCCTGGTTTGCCGACCCCCAGGGGGCCACGCTGCTGCTCTGTTCGGAGATCGGCAGCGAGGGACGCAATTTCCAGTCTGCCCGCCACCTGGTTTTGTTCGACCTTCCCTGGGATGCTGAGCTTCTGGAGCAGCGCATCGGCCGGCTGGACCGCATCGGCCAGACCGGGGTGGTTCAGGTGATGGTGCCTTACGTCCGCGGCACCGGCGGTGAGGTGCTGGCCCGCTGGTACCATGAGGCCATGGGCGCTTTTGAGGCCACCGTACCGGCATCCGGATGGGTCATGCAGCGCATGCGAAAGGTACTCATGGCCCTGATTGACAATCCTGCCGGTCCGGTCGATCCGGTCCGGCTGAACCGGATCATCCGCAGTAGCCGGGTGGCCGTGTCCCGCCAGCAGCGGCGTATCGACACCGGGCGTGATTGCCTGCTGGAACTTGATGCCCTGCCACCGGATCGGGTTGCCGAATTGCTGGACCGCATCCGTGCGGTCGACGGCGATCCGTGCTTTCAGGAATTGATCGAACCACTTTTGGACATCTGGGGAATTACCATGGAACCTTTGGCTGATGGTGCTTTCCGGCTCACTCCGGACCATCGCTATGCCAATCCGCTGCCGGGATTCCGGCCGTCGGGCATGAACGTGACCCTGGATCGCTCCCTGGCGCTGGCCCGTGAGGATCTGGGTTTTCTCACATGGGACCATCCGTTGGTGACCGGGGCCATGGACCAGTACCTGGGCAGCGGCAAGGGCAGTACGGCCTTCAGCCATGTTCCCGGCAACGGGGTCCCGGAAATCTTCCTGGAGATGCTTTTCGTTATCGAATCCACTGCCGCGACCGACCCTTTTGTGAGCGCCTTTTTGCCGCCGGCCCCCATCCGGGTGGTGGTGGATCATCTCCTCAGGGACGGATCGGCCGCGCTGCCTGATTCAACGGGCATGGCCGATGGATCGGCGAAGCGCTTTGCCCGGCTGCTGCCGGTCGTTTCGCGCCTGATTCCCGATATGGTGGCCGCGGGCCAGAGCATCGCCGAGGAGACGGCCAAGCCGGTCATCGCGGCCGCCCGGCAGAACGCCCATCAGACCATGAACGATACGGTCAGCCGCCTCCAGACCCTCAGCCGCGTTAATGCGGCCATCGGCCAGGCGGAGATCGATGAGGCCATTGGAGATCGGGATGCCGTACTGGCAGCCATGGACGCGGCAACCGTTCGCCTGGACGCCCTTCGCCTGGTGACCCGGGGCGATTTCCCCTGAGCCGGTTTTACGCATATCTTGAATGCTATAGTTGGCATTCGCGCGCGGGCGTGTTAGACAAAGCATTACTTAACGGAATCTTGTTTTTGCCGCTGCAATTGAACGTACCGATGTGGATACGGCTGATGAAAAGTGACATGTCGAAATTGCTGATTGCCCGAAGTGACCAGAACCAGCGCCGATTTCCCCGCCGGGCGGCATTTATTATTGTCAGCTATACGGTAAACGAGGGCAGCTTTCGGGATATTATCAAGAATATCGGGGCCACGGGCATCTTCGTGAACACTTGGCGCCGCATTGCCGCGGGTCAGTCCATCCAACTGCGTTTTCCGGTCTTTGATTTCGACAATACCCTCAGCATTTCAGGCACGGTGGTCCGGAGCGGACCCAAGGGCTTTTCCGTGGTGTTCGACCATCCCATCGAGGGACTGATCTGCAAGGAGGGGCGTTTCCCTGAAATTGTCCACGAGAGCGAGCGCAAAAGCGGTCAATAGTACAAGACGGCGCCCTTTTTTCTTACCCCAATCCGCCGGACCCCCGGGGGCAGTTCATACCAGTCATTCAGGCCGCTGACCGCTGAACCGTAGTAAAGGGCCGCGGCCTGCAGCACGAAAGCCAGCACCTGCGGTTTGACCGGCTGCCCGCAAAGCGACAGGGCGATCAGATCCAGACGCGCTTTGCGGTCGCCGTTGACCAGGACCCCCTTGAAATCGAAATCCAGAGCCTCCCCCAGGACCGCATCGAGGTTCAGCCGGGCGGCGTCGAAACGAATCTTTCCGGTCACATGGTTGTTGTCCAGAAGATCCACGGTCATGGTGTTGATCACCGTGTTCGTTTCATGGGCCAGACGCCAGGCGATGTAGGCGTTGAGTTCCGACTGGGTGATTTCGGCCGTGCGCTCCTTGTCGTCTGTCTGGGGCGGCTGGCGTTCGATGGTTTTCAAGATGTGCTGGACCTTGAGCGCATCCCGGGTCTGCCGGTCGATGGCCCCCGAAAGCAGGAGCCCGGCGATAAGAAAAAACGGCCATACAAGCCGGTGTTGGTTGATTTTGAGCATCATTTGGGTCTCCGGTTGGGTTCATTGCCCAGCGCCCGCCATTACTGGAGAGCAGGGGATGCTGACTTTAAAAACGGCACGTTAACACCTGCCTCTGAGTGGGTTACCGTCACCCGGGCCTGCTATACTCTTTAAGATAATGTTTTTAGCAAGACCAGAGGGGAGGAAGCTGTATAAACCATACCGCGACGACCGATAACGTAGCCCAAAAACATTATCTTGAATGCTATAATCCTGTGCATTGTGTGGTTATGCTATCCTTCATGAGCAATTGCTCTGATTTCTTCTGCCTCTGAACTGTCACCAAAGACAGCTTCATTGATTATTTTCTCAGCGGTATCGTTTATGTGAGCAGTAAGTTCCTTATCGAGTTCGAGAAATTGAGGCCATAGGGTCTTGTCCACAAACGTTTTAGAAACGTTAGCCATTACAGTAGTATGTCGTTGACGATAATACCTGTACGGCTTTACGTTGTAACGTCTCAGTAAGGCAACAAAGAGCTTTCTGGACCACATATTTTGCAAGCTAAATTTATACTCGAGAGGCGGATCCATCTCTTTGTGCTGTTCAATCTTCTTCCTAATTCTTTGTCTTGCATTTTCAGCAGCGGAGCGTTCGCCAGGGGTGGTTGCACCAGAATAGAGGGCTTCAATAAGTTTAAGTTTTTCAATCAATTTCGAAAATTCAGACATAAGTAGTTCCCAACTGATTGCATCACGTAAAATATGTTCCAACAACGCTAAAAAATGATTGTGCCTTGCTCACCTGAAAGATCTCCACATTGGGACAGTCCTGCCAGATCTCGTATTTTTTCAAGAGTGTTTTGCACTTGTGTATCTTCCTGACGATTCAGATAATACTCGGCAAGTCCGATCTTTTCAACGTTAGAATTTCATCCGATGTGATCTGACCAATCGCTTTGTCACCGAATTTCCGGTAAAACGGTTCAATGACGGCTTGTTAGGGTCGCAGCCTGTTTTTCGAATTATTATATGATAACTGCCTTTGACCGTTTCATGGCGGACCTCATACCTATGTGTTGCGAAGCGATAAAACCTGAAAACAGGCAAACCCGATAACCTATAAATGGACAGCGATGAAGGGGTGCAATTGTTCTTTTTCGAAAAGATCGTCAAGGTACTTATAAAAAAAAGCTGCGGCGGTTAAAATGACATCGGTGCTTATTAAAACTTACATTTCGCACGAGTGAAACGGTAATTATCAAATTTATTGCTCAAGGCGGGGCAAGTCTATAACATATTGAAAAAATGAATTAAATAAGCACTGGACAATTCCGGCCTTATCTGTTATGCATACAATGTATGAGGCTGGTAAAATGATTCCTTCATCTATATCCAAGCGCCTCATAACCGAGACTACGGAGGCGTTATGGAGCAATTTGAAACTCGATTCAAGCAAGTTGATGTATTGCCAATGGTCAAGTATTTCATGGATCAGCTTGACCTTTTCAACCTTTTTTCCAAGTATGTTCCGGCATCCGACGGAAGTCTTGCGGAGCATGCGCAAAGCTTGTGTATCTTAATTGCCAACATCATATGTGACAACAAACCACTATACAAGATTCAAGAATGGTTGTGCCAATATACAGATGGACTTGTAACAGAACCGGTCGAGCCAAATTTTTTTAACGATGATCGTCTTGCCAGGGCACTATCAGCATTATTTCATGCAGACCGCCATACGCTGATGACCGAGGCTTCTTGCAATGCCATATCGGTACACCAGTTACTTACGGAGGAAATACATAATGATAGCACATCCGTGACTTTCATCGGCAAATACAAAACTCCCGATCCGGAAGCGGTCAAGCTTAAGCATGGGCACAACAAGGATTTTCGACCCGATTGCAAACAAGTTGTATTTGGTCTGAATATCACGGCGGACGGACATGTTCCACTCAGTTATCAGCTATTTGACGGGAATACGACCGATGATGTGACCCATATTCCCAACTGGAACGGCCTGCGCACATTGTTGGGAAAAGAGGATTTCATTTACATCGCCGACTGCAAGTTGAAAACCGAAAAGAATCTAAAGCACATCGCTGGTGAAGGAGGGCTGTTTATCACCATCGTTCCGAAGAATCACAAGGAATACATCCAGTTCATCAAATATCTGAAAAAAAACGAAGTGCCTTGGGAAGACGCCGTTAGCGTTGAAAACTCACGGAAGAAAGGTGAGTTTACCGTTTACCGCACCTATGAGACCGAACTGACCGAAGAAGGCTTTCGGGTCATTTTTGTTCACAGCAGTTCCAAACAAAAAGAGGACGAAGCCAAAAGACAGAAAAAGATCGATAAGGCCATTGAACAGTTAGAAAGCCTGTCACCTAAACTCAATGCGTATCATTTGAAAACCAAAAGGGAAATCAAGGCCGCTATCGATAAGATTGTCAAGGATGTTAAAGAGTTTGTAGAGGTCCGGATAGTAACCGATCGCAAACAGATCAAGGTGAAAGTATCTCCCGGCAGACCGTCTCCACAAAGCATCTACAAAAATAAATGGAAATATACCCACCGCATTGAGTGGCAGTTAAACGAACAATCTCTTACCGAAGCATCGCGAACTGATGGCGTTTTTCCCTTGATTACTAATACGCAGCTTGAAGCCAGTGAGGTATTAGGAAAATATAAAAACCAACCATTCCTTGAAAAACGGATGTATACCAAAAAATCGATTCTGGAAGTAGCGCCTGTTTTTTTAAAAAAGGAGCACCGTATTGAAGCCATGCTCTTTTTATATTTTATAGCCTTGATGATTGTGTCCCTTATCGAACGAAAGATACGGATGAATATGACAGCCGAGGAGATAGACAAGCTGCCCATATTACCCCAAGGGATGAATACAAAAAAGCCGACTTGGAATAACATCCGTTATTTCTATCGTAATGTCCACTTCTCGCAGATAATCCGGAATGGCGTATGTATACAATCAGTGGTGAAGGGAATCGGTGACATGCACAAACTTATCAACCGGTTGTTGGAGATACCCGAGGCGATCTACAATTATTTTCAAGATGGCTGGTGGCAATTTAAAGCTACCTGATTGATTTTAAAAAACAAAAACATAAGAAAATTAAAAAATTATTCGCCCGCCATGCGAAATGTAAGTTAAAATGCTTTTGGCACTGGTTCAGTTGAATAGGTGATCCAAGGCGTAATTAGGGACGTTGTTGACAAACTATACAGAACGCTGTTATAGGCCTTTTTCAGCTTCTACCAATATCGATTTCCAAAAGGCTGTTTGATATGCCACGTGGCGCACGATTGGACACACCGGGAACCCTTCACCATGTTATTTTACGCGGCATCGAACGGCGTGACATCGTTGATGATGATCTGGATCGAGAAAGCTTTGTCAGTCGTTTGGGACGGCTTGCCGAAGAAAGCCGCACAGCGATATATGCCTGGGCCTTGTTAGATAATCATGCTCATATCCTCATGCGCAGCGGCCTTTCAGGCATCTCGACCTTTATGCGGCGATTGCTGACCGGCTACGCGATTTTCTACAATCGCCGTCATCATCGCTACGGTCATCTTTTTCAAAACCGGTATAAATCAATCATCTGTGAAGAAGACTCCTACTTTACGGAACTAGTTCGATATATCCATCTAAATCCACTGCGCGCGGGTATCGTGGAAAGTCTATCAAAATTGGATCGCCACCCGTGGTGTGGCCATGGAGTGGTAATGGGCAGATGCGATGCCGCTTGGCAGGATCGAAATTATGTTTTGAAATGGTTCGGACGGACAGAGGGCAGGGCTAAGCGAGCTTACCGTGAATTTATGCAAAAAGGCATAGCGCAGGGAAAACGACCGGAGTTGGTTGGCGGTGGCCTGATTCGCTCCCTGGGAGGATGGTCGGTTGTCAAATCCTTACGTCGCAGCGGTGCCCAGGAAAAAGGTGATGCACGTATTTTGGGATCTGGCGATTTCGTCGCGCAAGTTATCAATGAGGCTGAGCAAAAGGTTCGGCGGCAATTGGCCGCCGATGATCTGATAGAAAGGGCGGAAAAGCTTATTAAAGATTATTGCCTCGAGCACAATATTTCTATTGATGTACTTCACAGCGGCAGCCGGCGGCGAGCGGTCTCATCAAAAAGAAGTCAATTGGCACTTATGCTGGTCAATAAGATTGGCCTATCAATGGCTGAAACAGGCAGAAAATTGGGGTTGACCACATCAGGCGTTGCTCAAATTTTGCGACGTAAAAGTTAGTATAATTTGTAAACAACGTCCCCATAATACACGTCCCCATAATACACAAAAAGCGTGCGCCCCACAGCAGCCCGTTGGGCGATTGGGTTGAAAAATCTCATTATAAAATTGAGATAGGATTATTCCCATGTTTATGTTTTCTGCGGTTTCTTTCTTCAGTGGCCTTTTAAGCATGTTTATTGGTAATATCGTATACTTCCATAGCAGTAAAAAACCTGTTCATAAATTATTTTTCATATTGTGTCTTTTCAATGCTTATTGGGGATTCACAGAATTCATGTTTCGTCAGGCATCAGATGTAAATGATGCTTTTTTATGGCTTAAGATCTATGTATTTGTCATTGTAGTCATACCAGTAGGATTGCATTTTGCAGTATTATACACAGGAAGAGTCTTCTTTTTACAAAAAAAATGGGTGTTGGCCGCACTCTATATTTCTGTTATTGCTATATCAATATCACTCCTGTTTCATAATTATATGTTTGCTTCTATGATCAAGATGCCATGGGGGTATGCGCCAGTTTTAGCGCCTAGTTCTATTCCACGTAATATTGTTATACTTTGGTTAGTTATCATTAATTCATGCGATATCATTCTTATCCTTTACCACTTAGTCAAGACTCATAATCGTAATGAAAAAAGACAAACCTTTCTAGTGGCCATGGGCATCATCTCTCCCATTGTATTGGCCAATATTTCTCAATTCTTCTTACCCATGTTCAATGTCCAGATACCTGAACTCACGACCATAGGTACAACCTTGCAAGCATCGTTCATCGGCTTTGCTATTTGGAAGTATGATTTATTTGCGATTAATCCGGCAACTGCGGCAAATAATATTGTGGCTACTATATCGGACAATTTTATACTTCTGGACCCAGGAGGGAAGATCTTGTCTATTAATCGGGCAGTGACAGATTCCCTGGGATATTATGAGAAGGACCTTATTCGAAGACCTGTCACAAGCATATTGTCGGGAGACGTTACAGAACAATTTTTTTTTACAGAAGCAATGATAGACGGAAAATCAATTTCAACCGTTACAATCAAAAAGAAGCCCGTTAGAAACCTGGAAGGGATACTGATCACAAAAAGTGGCAAAAAGGTCCCTGTGAGTGTGGCCGTATCAATACTATGGAATCGGGACGGATCGGTCGCAGGATATGTGATTATCGCAAGAGATATCACCGAGCAAAAGCAAATTGAGTCTCAACGAGAAGGTTTGATTAAGGAGCTTCAAGACGCTCTCTCTAATATAAAGGTATTGCGGGGTCTACTTCCTATTTGTGCCAATTGTAAAAAGGTTCGTGATGATGAGGGGTATTGGCACGATGTAGCCGTCTACATTCGAAATCATTCTGAGGCAGATTTTAGCCATGGAATTTGTCCGGAATGTATGAAGAAATTGTATCCGGAATTCGTAGATAAACCCTGAAAGGAAAATAACAAGTAATATTTAACTCGCCCAACAAGGCAAATTAACATCCGCTGCGCTAGTGTGTCATGACGAAAGCTGATGACTTTCTTGGTGGATCTATTTATAAAGGAAATATCTTTTTCGGAAGAAGGCTGGGAATACAGTTCTTTGAAAATCGAAGCTTTTTTTGGGCGTACTTATGCGACGGCCTTGAGCAGGCATGGCGGTCATCGACATTTTTCATAAAGTTGGTGAGTCCTCCTGTATTCATCGTGAACGGCAGGCTTTTGCCGATGTTGTGACTATCCCGGTTCCAACCGAAACCCGATGACCGCCATGGGCGATTTGCACCGGGGGCAATCGACGATCCATTCGCAGGGGCTGTTGGAATGGGCAAGCCGCATTTGTTCAGTTCCGCCAAGAAGCGGGCACGAAAGACCTTGGAGAGGTTTTTCTGTCTGAACAGGTAGTTCCCCTTTTTCTTTTTCCACTGTTTCCTTGATCGGATGATGCCGCCAGCGGGCACAATCACATGAATATGGGGATGATAATTCAGGCTTCGACTGTTGGTATGCAGCACCATGGTCATTCCGATTTCGGCCCCCTGATGCTTGGGGTTCAATCCAAAATCCTTGAGGTTACCGGCAACGCACAGAAAAAAATGGAGTAGATTTGTTTTGGTAAACGCTTGGCCAATGCCCGCAACTGTTACCGATAGGGGGGCGGACCAAGCTGGATGCTTAATTGGTGAAGGTTTAAGTTGAAAACAAAGCGGCATTTTGTATAGTTTGTCGACAACGTCCCCGTATTTCAGATAGGGGGGCGGACCAAGCTGGATGCTTAATTGGTGAAGGTTTAAGTTGAAAACAAAGCGGCATTTTGTATAGTTTGTCGACAACGTCCCCGTATTTCATAGCCCCACTATGCGTAAAAAAGCCCGCCTTGAATACGAATGAAAATCCTGCGCATACTGGTATATTCTTTTCCGCCAATCGCCTAAGTCCTCTATCCATCATAGGCAGTGCTCGTATACTCGGCGCTTACGTACCGAACGGTGTCCGGACCGAATGGTACGGGTAAATGAAAATGATCAGTAGGAGGCGTGTACTTATGAACATCAGAAGGAAGGAGATCGATAAACCCGATGGCGGTATCCGTTTGCTTGGTATTCCCACGGTATTGGACCGGCTTATCCAACAGGCGATCGCTCAGATGCTGGAGCAGATCTGGGACCCGACCTTTTTTGCTCTACCAAACCGTTACTTCTTCGAACGAGGACTATTCCTGCCTGCTCAATAACCTTCCTGATCAGCCGAACCGCCTTGGTACGCGATCCGTATGCCGGGTGGTGTGGGAGGGGGTAGCCGCGAGGCTACTCCCTATTCCGATGGGCATTAATACTCTTTATAATTGGAATAAATCTGAGTGTGTTCCGGTTCGCTCGAATACAACGCGATCGGATTCAACCATGTAGATCAACAGCCAATCCGTTTCTATATGGCATTCCCGTCGCCCCTTCCAATTGCCAATTAGCTTATGGTCCCGATGAATCGCGTCAAGTGGTTCTTCCGAGACTATAGATCTGATGATTATCTTCAGCTTATCAAGGTTTTTCCCTCGCTTTTTCATCCGCTTGGTATCCCGCTCAAACTGTCTGGTATATACAGGGGTGAGCATCAGATGCCCAACTTTTTGAACATATCGTCAGTGTCGCTGCAAATGATCAGGTCACGTCCGGCATCTGTATCGGAAAACGTCTTACGTGTAATTTCGTTTGGAATAGCTACGTCGAAAGGCAGCCCTTTTTTAAGTTCAACCTGCTTATAAAACAAGGTAATTGCCTGGGTTGTGGTTAGTCCAAGCTGCTTAAATATGTGCTCAGCTTTACCCTTTAAGTCTGGTTCAATCCGAGCTCTGATAGTGGAAGTTTTTCCCATGATTGGCCTCCATTTAAGTTTAAATAAATGTAGCTCAAATGGGGTACATTGTCAAGGAATTCTATATTCGTCAGAAGGCCCAACGTTCCGGCTGTGCGGCGCCGGTGTAAAATTGTCACATTCAAAGGGCGGCATTACTCCCGGCATCCGCCAAGAGCGGTTGTTGTGTGCCTGTTAGGCATTAGTGCCAAGATGCGTTTACTTATGATCTGTCACTGTCACAGAGCTAATAAATCTGTCATCAGGATCATTCAATGGTCTCCTCAATATGACGGGCAGAACCAAGCACTAAACTCAGACGGCTAATTCCTTTTCCCGTCACGGTCCGGTAGGGTGCAGCACAATGGGCCGGATGCCGGAGGCAATTTCACGGCTCAGGGATTCGATGAGGCGATTATGAACCTTGACCAGGCTCTGATAGCTGTCGTCGTCCATCGCGGCCTGGATGACATAACGTTTGGTCATTGACAGGGTGTTATCCGTCCGGTCGAACAGGGACCAGCGGGCCACCAGCACCATGAATTGACCGATCTTTCCATCCAGCCGCAGGATCTGAACAACGACGCTAAAATCCGTTTCCACGGGTAGGGACATGCTCACGACGTCGATGCCCTCGGTGCCCAGCATTTCCGAGAGATTTTCGGCAATCACGCGGGTCAGGTTGTCTCGCAGCGGTTCCAGCCATCGATGGAATTCGTCGATCTGGTATTCGGGGCGATCCAGGTGGGTGACGATCTGAGGACGGTTCAGATATTCGGGGATTTCGACCGGGTCGAGGTTCACCCGCACAGTCAGACTCCCGGAAACCGGTACCGGATGGGCCGATGTCGGTGGCACCGGATCGATCATGTAGAATTGGGTTGGTGCCGAGACCTTACCCACGCAGGCGACGATGCTCAAACAAAAAATGATTGTTGCTGTCCATTTGAATCGAGCCATACAAACGTTCATCTTTTCACCTCCTATTGGGTCTACCCTTACCGGTGATCAGCGCTTCGGGATGCCGCTCCAGATAGCTTGCCAACAAACGGATGGATCTAGCCGCCTCGGACAGTTCCTTAAGTACGTTGCGCAGTTCGTTGCGTTCCCTGCTGTTTGCGGAAGTCAGGTCGGCCACATTGGCAAGGGTCTGGTCGATGGTCGGTTGGGCACCTTCGGCGAGGTCGGTGAATTCGTCGGCCGCACGGCCCATCTTTTCGGCAGCCGTCTTCACGCTGCTCAACGCCTGATCGGCATCACGGGCCAGTGGCTGGAGCCGGGAATCGATGTGGAGAATCAGTTGATCGGCGTGGTCGGCGATCAGCTGCAACGAATCCACCAACGGCGTGGTTCGTTGGCCAAGGTTCGCAGTCCAGTTTTCCAGGTTGGCACTAATCTGGCTTAAACGGCTGACCATTTCCGGCAATGCCGGATTGTTGAGTAATTTTTCCAGGGCCTGCAGGGACGATGATGCCGTGTTTACCATGTCCTCGATGGGTAACCTCTCAAATTTTCTGGCAAAACGCTCGAACGTAGTGGGTACTGTGGGAATTTCCATATACTGGTGCTTGAACCCGGAGAGACGGGCGGGTTCATCGGGCAGGAATTCCAGATTGATCTGCAGTTGACCGGTGACCATGCTCTGAAGGTCTAACTTGGCGCGCAATCCTTTCTCAATCAGGAGTTTAATGTCTTCCGATCCGGCATCGGGCATTTCAACCGTTCTATCGATCCTGGCCTTCTCGATCTCGATCATTACCGAGATGCGAACCTCCAGTGTCGTCGGGTTGGTGCTTATGGTGATGGCGGTGACGCTGCCGATCTTAACGCCGCGAAACGTCACCGGCGCTCCGACGTTCAACCCCTTTACCGATCCCTCGAAGTACAAGACAAATTTTTCAACATCCTGAAACAGCTTGCCGCTGCCTAAAACGATCACACCCACCACTGCAAGCAAGACCGCACCAACGACAAATGCACCAATAACCGATTGGTTTCTTAACGTATCATTCATATTCACGCTCCCCTGGCGAGTTGGTATCGGCCGAGCAGGTAGGGTGTTGGGGTTAAGGTTGCCGGTAACCTCATTTCTCTCTGCTCTATGGTTAAGTTAAATGCCGATAATATTGCACAGCACCGTGATCAAGGCCGTGGCGACGACGATACTCACGATCCCGGTTACCACCGCCGATGTTGTCGCCTGACCCACCGCCGATGCGCTCCGGCCGCATTGAATGCCGCGCAGACAACCGGAGAGGGATACCAAGACGCCGAACACCACGCCGTGAAACAGGCCGATCCACAAATTGGTCATCCCGATGGCATTTTTGGTTTGCTCGTAGTATTCGACCACGCTGATATCAAGCATGGTGATACCGACCATCATCCCTCCCAAAATACCCATCAGATCTGCGTAAAGACAGAGCAGAGGCATCATCAACGTCAAGGCAAGCAGGCGCGGCAGCACCAGAAAATCAATGGGTGAGATGCCCAGCGTTTCCAGCGCGTCCAGTTCCTCGTTGACCTGCATGGTGCCCAACTGGGCGGCAAAGGCGGCTCCCGTACGCCCGGTCATGATAATGCCGGTCATCACCGCCCCCAGCACGCGGACCATGGCGATGCCCACCAAATCGGCCACGTAAATCTGGGCACCGAACATCATCAGCTGGATGGCGCCCACGAAAGCCAGGATCAGCCCCACCAGCAGGCTGATCATGCTTACGATGGGCAGGGCGTCGGCACCGCATTCACGCAGCAGCAATACGAAATCAACCCGTCGAAAATCGGCCTTGCCGATCAGCAGCCTGATCAATGCGAGCACGGCACCGCCGATGAAGGCCAGCATTTCTGAAACGGTGCGAAAGAAATCGGTCGTATCTTTGCCCACCCGAACCAGAAACGAATCGTTGGGCGATTCGCCACCGTTGCCACTTTTCTCGGGGACGGCCGATGCGATGGTCAGAAGTTTGCCGACGCCGTCGGGCAGGCCAGTGGGGTTGAGCTCGACCCGGTGTTCGGCCAATTGTCCTTTCAGGTCGGTCAGAAAGACGAGCAATTCACTGTCCCAGTCGGTCAAATGGGTGGCGTCGAACATAACTTCCCTGACACTCCCCATGGCGGAAAGCTGGCAACCGACTTCATCAATGGAAGGGATCCGTTCGCCGATGCGCCAGCTTCCGGAGAGTCTCAGCGACAGCGTGTCCGCGGAAGGCTGCTCGATGGCCAATGCTGCCGTCGTTTGGGCAGGTTTTGTTTTCATGCGCCCGCCGCCTTCCTTCCCTGGCCGCGGGTCAGGAAATTAATTACCTTGGGATCGTTGGATTTTACCAGCAGTTTCTTCGGGTCGCCGTGGGCGATGGCGGTCTTGGTCTCGGAGTCCAGGAAAACCGAGTTGCTGCCGATTGAGAAGATGCTGGCCAGATCGTGGGTCACCACAACCATGGTGGTTTTGAGGCTGTCCCGGAGTTGCAGGATCAGGTCGTCGAGAAGGCGGGCACTGACCGGGTCAAGGCCCGCCGACGGCTCATCGAAAAACAGGACCTCCGGGTCCATGGCCATGGCCCGGGCCACGCCGACCCGCTTGCGCATACCGCCGCTAATCTGGGATGGATAGTAATCCTCGAAGCCGCTTAATCCGACCAGCGACAGCTTTAACGAAACGATCTTTCGGACCTGGCCGGGATTGAGGTCGGTGTACTGCTCCAGCGGTAGGGCCACATTCTCGGCCAGGGTCATGGAACTCCACAAGGCACCGCTCTGAAACATCACGCCAAAGCTCCGGCGAATCCGGTTTTGGGCGTCGCTTGAGCCGTAGAAGTTAACCCCATTGTAGAGGATCTCTCCGGTCAAGGGCGGTTTAAGTCCGGTGAGGCCTCGCATGGTCGTACTTTTGCCGCAGCCGCTGCCGCCCATGATGATAAACACGTCTCCGCGGTTGACGGTGAAGTTGACGTCTCTCTGAACCACATTACTGCCATAGACCAGGGTCATGTTTTTGACCACGATGTGCGGTCCTTTTTTTGCCGCCATCGAATTATCCTCCCTTAACTTCATATTTCCAATAACTATACGTCAAAATAATTAGATATTTTTTTAGTCAAGTGCATTTCCAACTCTTCCTTCTCCATTGTGATGGCATTATTGCATTGGGATTTTGAAATTTCCAAAAAGATGGATAATACCAATGGATCAAATTTTAGGTGATCCTGTTTTAGGATTTCAATCGCATCGTTGCATGATATGGCTTGTTTATATGGCCGTTTAGAGATTAAGGCATCAAAAACATCCACCACAGCAAATATACGGGCGACGATAGGTATTTGTTCGCCACGAATTCCTGAAGGATATCCACTTCCGTCATATCTTTCATGGTGAAAACGAATAACGTCTATCGAATCTTCCAGCCAAGGAATGTTGTTTATGATTTTAACTCCTTGTTCAACGTGAGTTTTCATAATAGCCATTTCCTCATTGGAAAGGCTTGAAGTTTTCAGTAAAATGTTGTCGCGAATGCCAATCTTTCCAATATCATGAAGAAATGCGCCTTTGACAAGTGATCTCATGAACCGATCTGATAAATTCAATCGTTCAGCCAGACCTAAGCTTAAATAAGTAACCCTATAATTGTGTGCATCTGTATCACTATCTCGCTCGGCAATGGCATTTCCAAGTGCCTTTATGGTTTGAAGGTGACTTTTTGTCAGTTCACTTTGATTGTGTTGAAGCTTTTTATACGAACTATAAATCAGAGGAAATAAAACCAATGTCATTGTCGATATTGTACCGATTGCATGAAGTATTGCTACGATCATTGCTTTTCTGAATTGATGCACGATCTGTTTTCCCACCGCAACGATGATATTAATAGCGCCAAGGTGTTGTTCGCCCTTGTATATGGGGTTAAAAGTCTGAAAATAAATCTCGCCTCCCAATTTAAATATATTGTATTTATAGTCCTTACTATGTGGTGATTGAGTTAGAAGAATTCCTTTATATTTTTCTAAGTTTTTAAAGCCGTTGTTGAAGTGGAAAATACGTTGACCGTTGATGCTGTATATGTCCAATATAACCATACGAAAATCGGCAAGCTGATGGATATAAAAATCAACAAAATGTTCAAATTCAAAATTGTCTATTTTTTCGAAGGGCACAGTTTTTTCTTTTATAAGGCGTTGGCTTGCTTTTTTCAACTGAAAGAACAATTCTTTTTCAACCTGATTGGTTTGATAGACATAGACCAACCAACCCCAAAATACGGATAGCAGTACACCGCTAATCATCATCCGGAAAAGGAAGTTGGAAATAATGTTGTTCCAGACATTATTAATTTTTGATGTTTTCAGGTAACACCATTTTCGACGTTTGGTAAACGAATCCATAAAAGCATGTGACTCTTTGTATTTGATGTTAATCAAGCGGTATCTATGGCAGGCTTTTTGATTTCAGTAGTTACTTTCATAGAATTGGGTATGTGTTCAAACATACTCGAATAGAGTTCAATAGTTTGAGTATGCAACCGTTGATGCGCCTTGAAGACGAACCCAAGCCCGGCGCTATTAGGGGCGATTTATTTCAGCTCCATTCCTAACCCTTTTTTTGCCAATGGCCCGGTTAAGACCTGCAACCGCATCAAGATAGTCATAATTAGCAAGAAAATAGTTGCTTTCCGCCTGGGTTAGAAAAGCCCTTGCATCAAGTACATCAGTCGCGGTAGAGACCTGTTGCTTGTATTGCAGGACCGTAATCCGCCAATTCTCCACTGCCTGATGAAGCGCAGCCCTGGCTGTAGCGATATTTTTGTGGGCGGTATGGCAATCCAATATCGCATTACGTACCTCTTCGCGGATTTGGTTTTGATATCTTATGATTCCTGCATCGAGAGCTTTGATCTGACGGCGTACACGATCGGTTTCGGCACGCGTTTTTCCGCTTTGGAAGAATTTCCATTGGGCCTGGAAGCCTATGCTGGTATTGTGGTCATTGGTATAATCGTTTTGCGTGGCACCGGGATTGTCTCCGCTCTGGTCATACTGACCCAATAGAGAAATCGTGGGATACCATTCACTTTTCGCTATTCGCAGGGACTGACGAAGTTGCTCCAGACTGATATCCAGTAATTTTATGAGCGGACGGTTGGTTAATGCTTCCTGACTCAAGGCCTTACCATTAAGCAACGACATTGATTTAGAAAAAGAAGCTATATCCATTAATTGAATGGCTTCATCCAGGGGGCGATTCAGAAGACGGTTTACACGGGCTTCGGCCTTTTTCACCTCGGCAATGGCCTTTTCCCGTTGCTGAATCGAATTGGCAAGTGCAACCTGTGCCTGAAGGACGTCGTTGGGCCGGACCAGTCCTTCTCTGAAAAAAAGCTCAGCATTTCGCTGATGTGCAGACAGCGCATCAATTTCCTGGTCGCTGACCTTTAATAGCCGATTGGATAGCAACAGGCGGTAACAAGCACTTTTAACGTCCCGGATCAAATCCAGAACAGTCTGCTCTTTCTCCAATTGCCGGGCAGTAACATCCAGCTTGGATATATTCAATTTTGAAGCAAGTGCGAAACCAGAGAATAATGGTTGGATTACAGTTACGTTCCAATTATACAGTCGCCGATGAGCAGTCTGAATCACATTGCCATTAAACATCATGATCGGTGCATCCCGCTGGCGTTGATAGCTATAGTTCAATGATGCTTCTGGCAGCAAATCTGCGCGGCTGCTTTTTACGCTGGCTATAGCCGCGTGGATTCGCTCGTCCGCTTCCCGAATAATAGGATTGTTTGCCAGCGCATGGGTAACCGCCTTGGATACGGTTAGTCGATCAATGGCGGCCTTATCTGCCTTTGCCGAACTGGCGAAAAAAATCATGGTCCCGACCAGCCACGCTAAAATTGTTTTTTTCATCATTTCATTTTCCAATCCGGCCCTTCTAATCTTTGCATTATATATTTGTCTGCAAGTTACCTGAGAACTTGTGTATAGTTATTAACCAATACGCCTATCGAGAAGATGATAATTCAAGAAGACTATTTGAATATTCTTCTTTCATGCATCACTTCCATCAACTGACAGTTTTCATACTCCAGATAATCAGAAAGACGAATCATGGAATGATTGATTAATCGTTTTGCGAGCTTTATGGATGAAATCGGCTGCTTTGCAAATTGTTGTCCAATCTCAAACGCTTTGCTTTCAAGTTGGGCGGCAGGCACACAGATGTCGGCCAGTCCCATGGCAATGGCCTCTTTTGCGGTAATCTGTTGCGTGGATAACAGCAGATCGTATAACCTGCCTTTTGACAGGCTATTTTTTAGGAACCATACCCCACCGCCCTTGGATACCAGCCCCAATTCAAGTGCCGGATTTTGAAATACAGTATTTTCACCGATGATTCGATAATCACATGCCAGGGCTATGTTGGTGTTCATCGGCAAGATTTCCCCGCAATTGGCATTGATAAAAAAAAGATTCGATTCGATGATGTGCAAAATAACTTCATCGATGGTTCGATATAGCCGCAGAATTGCATTTTTGGATAATCGTGAGGATTTGATCATATCAAAAAAAGAAAGGAATTCTTCTCTTCTGGCTTTGCGCGGATTGGACAAAATGATCACTATTTTTAACTCGGGATGGGTTGCGAATCTGCTAAAAGACGATAAAATACTCTCCTTGGCTTTCAATATGGTCAAATTGAGTAGGAAGTTACCCTTGAAACGAAAAACGGCAAGGGGTCCATAGCAATGCACACGGAAGTAGTCATTTTCGCAATTCAGTTCCGATGTCGATGCCTTCATATTGTCCTCCAAACTTTAAAAAAAAGAGCATATAGGATGGGTATGACCAGAAGTGTCAGTACAGTCCCGAAGGTCAGCCCCCCAATAATGGTGACACTCATGCCCACAAAAAAAATATCCTGCAGCAGAGGGAGCATGCCTAGCACCGTGGTAATCGAGGCCATGGAAACCGGACGCAGACGGCTGACAGCAGAATCGAGTATTGCCGCATAAGCATCCTTCCCTGAACGAATCTCGGCATCGACCTGATCGATGAGCACAACCGCATTCTTGATGATCATTCCGGAAAGCCCCAGGTATCCGAGGATGCACATGAATCCGAAAGGTTGGCCGGTGATCAACAATCCGGCTGTGACCCCGACACTCACCAATGGCAGGCAGAGAAAGATGATGATTGTCTGCCGGGCACCGTTGAACAATGCGACCACGGTAAAGACCATGGCCAAGAAAAACACCGGCACCATTTGAAACAATCCTTCTTGGGCATCGATTGTGTCTTCATAGTCTCCGCTCCATTCCAGCGCATAACCAGGTGGAAGCGGGATCGCCTCTATTTTCGGCCGCAACTTGGAAAGGAGCGTATCAGCGGTTCCATGAAGCGGATTGCACCCCGCAGTTATGGTTCGTCGCCGGTCAAGTCGGCGAATAATGGGATCCTCCCATTTGGTTTTCAGTTCGCTGGAAATCTGCTGCAGTGGAACGGCGCTTCCCGTATCCGGACTGAAAACGACGACATCATGAAGTCTATCCACGGATTCACGTTCCTCCTTTGGTGCCCGTATTTTGATTGGAATCAGGGTGTTTTCCTGACGATAGATTCCAACAACCTTGCCCGAGAAGTTCATGGCCAGGGAATCGGCGACTTGGGGTCTGGTGATCCCCAAACGCCGCGCGGCAGCTTCGATGATCTGTGGCCGAAAAGTCAACACGGGCTGACGCCAATCATTACGGATGTCGATGGCCAAAGGATCTTCAGCCATAATGGCTTCGGCTTGATTCGACAATTTCCGTAGGATCGAGATGTCCTGTCCCATGAAACGAGCCTGAATCTGGGCACCTTCACCCGGCCCACGCCGAAATTTTTTCAATTCAATGCGGGCGTCGGGAAACCGATCGGGCAGGTCCCGACGAAGGACAGATATCAATCGATCGATATGTTCAGAGTCTTTGACGGTTACGAGAATCTGACCATAGCTTGTATTCGGCATTTCCGGCTCATAGGTCAGCACGAAGCGCAAGGTACCCTGGCCGACGAAGGTTGCTGTCGCGGTGATATCGTCAAATTTGGTTAGAAGATGTTCAAGTTGGCCGAGATCTTTAGAGACTTCCTCAATCCGCGTGCCCTCCGGCCGCCAATAATTGACCATGAATTGGTTTCGGCTGTCCTGTGGAAACAGATCTTTTTCCACTTGGCTGAAGCCTACAAGGGCTGCCACAAGAGTACCTGCCAAGATGACCAGTGAAAGGATGCGATGCCGCAAACATATGACCAGGATATTGCGGTACCATTGATACAACTTGCCGGTGTAAGGATCCGCCGTACGGTTCGTTTTTGCTTTGGGCAGGAACTGAACGCAAAACAGTGGTGTTAATGTAATCGCCAATACCCAGCTTAAAAAGAGGGAAATCGCCATTACCAGAAAAAGGCTTTTCAGGAACTCCCCGGTGGTGTCCTGAGATGTACCGATGGCGGCAAATGCCAGGACGGCAACGAAGGTTGCCCCCAATAACGGCCATGCCGTTTGGGATACCGTGTTCAGGGTCGCTTTCCGGCGGCTCATACCTTGTTGGGACTTGACCAGGATTCCCTCGGTGACAACGATGGCGTTGTCAACGAGCATGCCCAGTGCCAAAATTAATGCCCCCAAAGAAATCATTTGGAAATCGATTGCCATTAATTTCATGCCGATCAACGTGCCGAAAATAGTGAGCAACAATATAGCTCCCATCAGTAAACCACTGGATAGCCCCATCGTGATACACAGCACCAAAATGACAATAACCACCGCCTCCACCAGCTCGATTAAAAAAGACTTGACCGAGGCGGCTACCAAATCCGACTGATAGCCCATCTTTGTCACTTTTTTCCGGAAAATTGCTGAAAAACCGCGTTTTTTACTACATATGAAATTATTTTATTTATAATTACAATATGTTGAAATTTTACCGGCCAAAGTAGTGCCATAAAATTCACCGAAGTATTGACAATCGGTGTTTTTTCTGTAATTCAAGATGGCATGTATATCCGACGAACAACAATTAAGAGCAAAAAAGATGGCGAAACATATTTCACTCATCGCCTTGTTGAATCAGTTAGAGTTGGAAATAAGGTGAAGCAGCGCACTATTATAAATCTCGGTAAAAATTTTCCTTTTCCACGAGAACAATGGCCAGATATTGCTTGTCGTGTTGAGGGAATTATTAATGGTCAATCAAGTTTGTTTAAATTGCCGGAAAAAATTGAGCAAGCCGCACAGCATTATGCTGCACAAATCATACAAACCCGGTCGAGTCAAAACAACAATACAGACAAAAACGATAGTATAGATGCCCCCGATTACCGTTTGATTGATATCGATAGTCTTGAACTTATAAGACCGCGTAGCGTTAGTATTGAACATGTATCACATGAAACATTTCTCAAATTACAATTGGATAAAATATTTGAAGGTCTTGGATATAATAATCATCAAATAGCAGCTGCAATCGGAAGTATAGTTGGTCGAATGGCGGTTCCCGGCAGTGAGTTATCAACGCATTACTGGCTGCAAAATCGAAGCGGTTTAGGCGAATTAATCGGCTATGACTATGAAAGTATGTCGCTAAAACGAATCTATGAAATATCTGACCGTATTTACAAAGACAAAGAAGCGATTGAAAGGCATTTATACAACCGAGAACGTTTTTTGTTTGGTTTTGAAGAAATAATTACACTTTATGATTTGACAAACACATTTTTTGAGGGAAGCTGTAAGTATAATGAACTTGGCAAGCATGGAAAATCAAAAGAAAAACGCTCAGACTGTCCCTTGGTAACTTTGGCTTTAGTTTTGGACAGTAGCGGCTTTCCAAGAAGAAGTAAAATATTTTCCGGAAACGTTAGTGAGCCATCAACACTGGAAGAAATGATTTCAAGCTTGAATAAACCATCAGAAAGTTCATTAGAAGACGATAAGCAGATGAGTGTTTTTGATAAAAAGAAACCAGTTGTCGTAATGGATGCCGGGATAGCAACAAACGATAATGTACAATGGTTGCAGGCGAATCATTACCGATACCTTGTTGTCAGCAGGAAAAGATATAGAGAATTTGATCATGATAAAGCTGTTGAAGTAAAAAGAGATAAGGATTACATTGTTAAAGCGTACAAAAAATATGTCAAGGAAACAGAAGAGACTGAAATTTATTGTCATTCAAGTGAGCGAGAAAAAAAGGATCAGAGCATTCAAAATCGATTTTCAGAAAGATTTGAAGCAGACTTAAAATCATTGAACGATGGTTTAAATCAAAAAGGTCGGCTAAAGATTTATGAGAAGGTTGTTGAAAAAGTAGGACGGCTGAAACAAAAATATACCAAAGCTGCTAAAAATTATGAGATTACCATCCATAAAGATAAAGGATCAAAGAAGGCGACAAAGATTACCTGGAAGATAAAAAAAAATTCTGACTCTTCAGATTCAAATCCAGGCGTTTATTGTTTGAGAACAAACTTGAACGATCTGGATGAAACTATTCTTTGGCGTACATATACGATGTTGACTGATCTTGAAGCTGTATTTCGAAGTTTAAAATCGGAGTTGGGTTTACGGCCGGTGTTTCATCAAATAACGAGGAGAGTAAAAGGACATCTCTTTATCACATTATTAGCTTATCACCACGTTCATACAATCAGGTTTAGACTTAAAGAAAATGGGATTCATACAAGTTGGTCCGATTTGAGAAAAGAATTAGACGGCCAAAATCGAACAACAGCAGTAATGAGAAGTAAAAATGGCGAGACAATACATGTTAGAAAAAGCACAAAAGCAGAGTCTCGTCAACTAAAAATTTATGATGCACTGGGTGTGCCTCATAGTCCAGGAAAAGTGGTAAAATATGAGGTATAAAAAATAAGTAGTGCCATAAACGCCTTAGCGTATGACTCAACTATTAGAAATTACAGTAAATATTAAATTCAAGCGGAAAAGATGGGATAGGCTATCGTTTCCAGTTGCATGCCAATGGGAATATTGGTCATCAACTCTTGAATGCGTTGACGCACAGCTTCACCCATGTGTACGACATTGCCACCATCCACAGTCGACACCCCCAGGCCAATGGCGGGTTGACCGTTGAATCGCAACAACCAATCCGAAGGGTCCTGGTAACCGGAGCGGATGGTGACCACATCCTTGAGAAATACAAGATTGCCGGCGTCATCACTTTTCACCAGCAAATCCCCCAATGACTCAATCGAAGGGAATATTCCGGTTGGGATGATTCGTATATCGGCATTGCCGACCTCTACTCGTCCCGCATCGGATACTTGGTTCTGCTTGTTGAGAGTGTCGAGGACAGAGCCGATGGATACTCCCAATTCTGCCATACGGGCTCTCGATAGCTCCAATTCAACGACTTGCTGTTGGTTACCCCACAACTCTACACTGGCCACACCCTCGACCAGAAGCAGTTCCCGTTTGAGAAAATCGGCCGTGTCCTTCAGTTCCTCATAGGTATAGCCTTCTCCGGTCAGAGCAAAGAACACACCGTATTCATCACCGAAATCATCGTTGACGACTGAGGGACCGGCACCATTTGGAAGATATAACTGGGCGTCTGAAATCTTGCGGCGCAGTTCATCCCAGATCTGGGGAATATCGCTGGAATCGTATTTATTCTTAATATCGACATAAATGATTGAAAGGCCGGTTTTGGAGAGGGAACGTATTTCTTTGACTTGGGACATTTCCTGAATAGCGATCTCCAGCCGGTCGGTGACTTCCTGTTCCACTTCTTCGGCCGATGCGCCGGTGTACGCTGTTGAGACAAGGGCGGTTTTGATCGTAAATGTGGGAAACTCGAGCTTGCCAAGTTTCTGAAAGGACCATATACCACCCCCAATGATGAGCAGGATTAAAAAATAGGCGACGGTTTTTTTGGAAATGGTATATTCTGTTATTTTCAAACCGGCTCCTTTTCGGTGTCGATAATAATGCGGACTGTTTGGCCCTCCCGTAGAAACCTGGCTCCTGCGGTGGCAACCATTTCACCGGTTTGTAACCCGGAAACAATCTGGATGGTATCGCCACGCAAGTTACCGACGGTTACCGGTGTCTTTGATACCCGCATCTCTTTTTGATCGATCCGCCAGACGCAGGTATTGCCGTTTCCATCGGAGAAAAGGGCTACGGTGGGCATAAATATCGCAGCTGTTGGATTAATGTTTTCCAAAACGAGATGGACAGTGGCAGCCATACCTGATTCAGCTATGCTTGCATCAGATTGATCGAGTACCACTGTCATCGGATAGCTCTGGTTTGCGGAGTCAGTCTTTCTACCGATCTCTTTGATGGCAGCTTTGATCGTTCGTCCCGGGAAACTGTCCAGTGTGCAGTACAGATCGGTGATGTCCCTTCGACGGGCAATGATGGTTTCCGGCAGGCTCGTTTTGACTTCCATGTTCGAATAATCCAGAAAGGCCACGACTGGTTGTCCCTCTGGCACATTTTCATGTGCTTCTATGTATTTTCGACTGATGTAACCATCAAAAGGGGCCACCAGAGTGGTATCGGCCAGGGCGTTACGTGCGGCTGTGAGATTTGCTGTAAGGCTCTTGATATGAGCCTCGGCCGCCTCGATATCTTCTATTCGCGCTCCTTGTCGAGCTTTCTTCAATTCCTGGTCTACTATTTCCAGATTGGCTCTGGCCGTATCCAAAGCGGTTCTGGCGTTGTCATACTGGGCTTTGGCGGTTGCGGACTCCATTAAAAGGTTTTGCTGCCGGTGAAAGTTTATTTGAGCTTCTTCCATTCTGGACGCAGCAGCCATTTTTTCGGCCTCCAGCCGAGCGATATCCTCCGCCCTGGCCCCTTTTTTCATGGCTTTCAGGTTGGCCCGCGCCTGTTCCAGCTCGGCCGACACCTGTAAAACCTCGACCTCGAAATCCCGTGGATCGATACGGGCGATGACGCTGCCCTCGGTCACTTTTTGCCCGATATGGATGTCGTATTCAACCACTGGGCCGCCGACGCGAAAGGCCAGTTCGGCCTCGCGCGAAGCTCTGACGATTCCGGGAAATGTCCGAATATCTTTACTCGGAGAAGTGCTAACCACCATTGCCTTGATCGGCCGGACGGGTTCAGGGGCGTATTGGTCCTTATGGGATGAACCGGAACATCCCAGAAATGCAAGGACGGTTAGTAAACCGACGAGCTTTAAAATACGATCATTCATGGCGGGTAATCCCTTTATGATATAAAAAACCTTCAACTTTTTGCTTTTTGTGTAAGGTAACCCATCACAGGCTCCCAGGCCGTGTGGCGGATCTGCCCGAATTCGGAAAACGCTGCCGCCAGTTGCAGACCCAACGGGCTTTTGCCTGTATGTTCTGTGCAGCCCTGCCAGCGGATAATGATCTTCAGATCATTTTCCAGCGCATGATCCTGAAAAAGCGATATCTCCTTCAAATTGTTGATTCTTCTGGGAACTGACAGCTGCCTGAAAGCCACAATGGGATCTTTTTTTTCCCGGTGTGAGTGGCCTCGTAGATGAATGATTTCCAACCGATCCATGATATTATCTTTCCATCTGAAAAACATTTTTTACTGATTCATTACAGCCAAAATCATGCCATTTTTAATTTGCTATAGTATTCAAGTGGTTATATAAAACATTGATTTTAATCTGTTAAATACAAAATTTATTTTGTCAAATAAAACGGATTCGTGGCATAATCTTTCAAATAAGATAGTTTTCAATGCAAGAGGCGAGACAACAATGGTTAATGGAAACGAATTTTACCGACAGGCCACACTGCAAATTTTCAGCAGCCTTAATACTGAAACGGCATTAAGGCGATTCATGGAATACATCAAACATCACATACCGGTTTCCGGTATGTTCTTTTCGCTGTATGATCCAGATTTGAATGTAGGACGAATGCTTTCAGCGATATGGCCGTCAAACATCGCCAAACCTAGTAAAACAATGGTGATCCCGAAGGCGTACTGGGGATGGTTGAAAAAACGATGGATGAATAAGAACCAGATTCAAATCATCAACGATATCAACAACGAGGGGGAACCCAAAAGGAGCCTTTTTTCCATGCTTTGGCCTGAGAACACCTCCCACCTGAGTATGGAACTTTGGTTGGAGAAAACACGCCTCGGTCTCTTTCATCTTTTTGTAGAAGGCAAGAACCGCTACGATCAATCCCATGCTGACTTGTTATCCTTGCTTCACGAACCGTTTGCCATCGCGATATCCAATATCCTGCAACACCAAGAGATCTTGCGTCTTAAAGATATGCTAGCCGACGACAATAACTATCTTCGGAATCAAATGATGGAAATTACTGGAGATACTGTTATTGGCGCTGAGTTTGGACTTCGTGGGGTAATGGAGATGGTGCAGCAGGTTGCGCTGTTGAATAGCCCGGTGCTTTTATTGGGCGAAACCGGTGTCGGCAAGGAGGTAATCGCCAACGCGATTCATTATTCATCAAAGCGAAAAAACAATTCCTTCATCCGGGTAAATTGTGGTGCGATCCCGGAAAACCTGATAGACAGCGAACTGTTCGGGCATGAGAAGGGTGCATTTACCGGAGCGATATCAAGCAAGCGGGGACGTTTCGAACGCGCAAACAATGGAACGATCTTTCTGGATGAAGTGGGGGAGTTGCCTCCGGCCGCTCAGGTACGCCTACTGAGAGTTCTTCAGCAGCATGAGATTGAACGGGTGGGGGGGACGGAGACTATTCCGGTAAATGTCCGTATCATCAGTGCCACTCACCAGAACTTGGAGGCGATGGTTAAATCCGGCACATTTCGCGAAGATCTGTTTTACCGTTTGAATGTTTTTCCCATAACGATTCCTCCCCTACGCCATCGAGTAGATGATATTCCTGCTTTGATCAGTCATTTCCTTGAACACAAATCACGAGAATTAGGGATAGACAACCTGCCCATCATTTCCAAAGAGACTATGGAAGAAATTCAGTCCTATTATTGGCCAGGAAACGTTCGGGAACTCGAAAACTTCGTGGAGCGTACCCTGATTCAAGGCGGGATAGAAAATAAAATAGACCCGTTACCTTTTAACAAAACCGTCGCGCCGGAAAATTACATTGGCACCCCGAGTCTACGTCCTGCAACTGGCAGAATGTTATCGATGGATGAAGCCGTTACGGCTCACATACTAAAGGCGCTTAGCCAAACAGGGGGAAGGATAGAAGGCGGTAAGGGAGCGGCTAGATTGCTCAAGATCAATCCCAGCACCTTGCGTGGGCGCATGAGAAAGCTAGGGATTCCCTGTGGAAAAAACGGTCTGGCAACAAGAATCATGAATTTTAATAAGCGGCATTCGTAAACTGAAGGGTTCCATGGGGGCATAAAGGTCAAACCAAGCTGGTTGCTTGATTGACGACGGCTCAGGTTAAAGACAAAGGCGTTTTTCGGCCTTAAATCGATGTTTTGGGGGCCGAAAAGAGCGGTTTAAGGGATAATTCAATCCGAATACGACGCCATGGTCCGAAACACCAAGGACATTTCTCACTTCATTCAACTAATGAAATCGCCGGAGCCCAAGATATGTGCATCGCCCCTTTCGCGAGTCCCGTTGCGGCGAAGGGATTTGACCACCGACCAGCCACCCAAGGAACAATCAGACCGCCGCCGACCAACCCTGGCCGTTGTCTTCCATTTTTAAAAAAGAACGGCCGTGGGTAAAGATAGCCGACTATGGTGGCGCCTACAAACGCTGACCATTTTCATCGTACCGGTACCACCCTTGACCGCTCTTTTTGCCAAGCTGCCCGGCTCTCACTTTTCGTCTCAAAAGCTGGGGCGGATAATAACGATCTTCACGGCTTTCCTGGTATATCGATTTCAGCGCATTGCAAGAGACGTCGAGCCCCACGACATCCCCGGTTTCAAACGGACCCATTGGCCGGCCGAACGCCAGCCGGACCCCTTTGTCGATATCTTCAGCCGTCGCCACGCCTCGTTCCAGAAGCTTGATGGCTTCGACGTAACTCACCAGGTTGATTCGGTTGAGCAAAAAACCCGGCAGATCGCTTTCCACCCGGATGGGCTCCTTGCCCAATTCCCGAACCACGGCGGCCCCCATCAGCATGGTCTCCTCGGATGTACTCACGCCCCTGACCACCTCCACCGCTCGCATCATGGGAACCGGGCTGAAAAAATGGAGCCCCAACACCCTTTCCGGACGCCGGGTAACCGCCCCCAGTTCGGTAATCGGTATTGAGGAGGTGTTGCTGGCCAGGTATGTATCCGGTTTGCAGATCTCATCCAGACGCCGAAAAATATCCTGCTTGAGGTCTATGTTTTCGAAAACCGCCTCAACCACCAGGTCCGCATTTTCGGCCTTTTTCAAATCGCCGGAGGGTTGAATCCGTTCGAGAATGGTATCCTGTGGTTCCTTGAGCCGACCCTTTTCGACAAGCTTGCCCACCGACCAGGCAATATTTTCTTGAGCCTTTTGCAACGCTTCCCGGTTTTCATCACTGAGGATCACGGTCATGCCGGCTTGGGCAAAAACCTGGGCAATCCCGCTGCCCATCAGGCCGGAACCAACAACGAATATATTCTGGATCTTCATGGATTGCCTCCTTCGCGGCACATTGGGATAAAGACCGCTTGAACTATATTTTTCCATCCCTTTTATTTACGATAGTTGGAATAATCGGGTTTTCGTTTTTCCATAAAGGCATTTCTGCCTTCCAGGGATTCATCGGTTCCATAATACATACTCAATCCGCCAACACCCAGATTGGTGATTCCCCCAACCCCGTCGGTTTCTGCGTGGAAGGCATATTTGAGCATTTTAAGGGCCGTGGGACTTTTTTCCAAAAGTGCCTGACACCATTGGTCAACTTCGCTGTCCAGCTGATCCAGGGGCACCACCTTATTGACCAACCCCATCTCAAGTGCCTCATGGGCCGTGTACAGCTGGCACATATACCAAATTTCCTTCGCCTTCTTTAATCCGACCGCCCTTACCAGATCACCGGTTCCATATCCCGGATCGAAGCTGCCGACCTTGGGCCCGGCCTGGCCCAGTTTGGCGGTTTCGGCGGCAATGGACAAATCGCAGACAACCTGAAATACGTGCCCGCCCCCGATGGCGTAGCCATTCACCCGGGCGATGACCGGCTTGGGAATGGTCCGGATCAGATGGGACACGGTCTGCCAACCAACTTCCACTGGCAGCGCCGCAATGGTGCCGGCATACCCGCTTTTATCCCTGATGGACTGATCGCCGCCGGTGCAAAAGGCCTTTTTGCCGGTACCGGTAAATATCACAACTCCAACGGCTGCGTCTACCCAGGCATCCGTCAGCGCCTTGTTCAGCTCCAGAAGCGTCAGAGACGTACAGGCATTGTATTTTTCGGGCCGATTGATGGTGATCCGCGCCACGCCATTTTCTTTCTCATAGATGATCTCTTCAAAATTCATTTTATTTCCTCGTTAAATAATAGCAAGAGTTTAATCGTTTGGCCTTGACGTGGCCCAAAAGACGGTGATTCATCTACCGATAATACCGATAATTGTAGGGCAGAAATTTTTTCCCCATCATTTCCCGATGAACCACCAGCTTGGAGACCTGGGAGGTGCCATCGGCGATTTCGATGGCCAGCACATCCCTCAAACGCTGCTCCAACGGATAATCCTTAGTGTACCCATAATGACCATGCAGCACGATACAATCCCTGATCGCATTGGTTGAAAAGCGGGGGGCCATCCATTTCACCATTCCAGCCTCTTTACTGCTGGAGCGGCCCTGATCTCTCAACCACAATGCCTTGTAGCACAGCAGCCGCACCGCCTCCAGGAGACTGACGTGTTCAATGATCGGGAAAGAAACGCCTTCAAAAGTCGCCAGTGGTCGGCCGAAGGCCTGGCGCTGTTTGACATAGTCCATGGTCTCTTCAAGGGATACAAAGGCGGGAGCCAGGGCCTCCAGGCAGAGCAGGATGCGACTTTGGTCAAATCCCTGCATGGCCAGTCTGAACCCTTTGCCCTCTTGGCCGATCAGATAGGTTTGGGGAATCTCCACGTCCTGTAAAAAGAGGGAGCCTCGAACGACGGCGTTGCATCCAAGGTCTTCGTAGGATTGGGTCGACACGCCGGGAAGGTCCATCGGAATGACAAAACAACTGACGCCTTGGGCGCCGGCATCGGGATCGGTCTTGGCGAAAACCAGGGCAAAATCGGCGTCCATGATGGCGGTGATACCCGACTTCTCTCCGTTTAAAACATAGGCGGCACCCTTCTTTTCTGCTCGCGTTTGAAGGGCGGCGGCATCTGTTCCGCATCCGGGCTCGGTCAGGCAGAAGGCCGGAATCTTTTCACCGGCCAGAAATGGCTTGAGAAATGTATCCTTTGCCTCCTTATGTCCTTGCTCCAAAAGGCCTCCGCAGAGATGATTGGCCACATTCGTTGACATTGAAATACTACAGTCCCCACGGGAAATCTCCTCACATACGATCCCCTCGGTGACAAACGACTCGCCCAGCCCTCCATTCTCCTGACTCACCGATACGCCGATGAATCCCAGATCACCCATTTTTTTGACCAACTCCCGGGGGTACCGTTTCTCCCGGTCCCACTGCTGATACCTTGGCGCCAGTTCCTCCTGGGCGAAGTGCCGTACTTCCTTTTGGATCATTTTTTGGTGTTTGCTGAATTCAAAATCCATGTAAAAACCTCCTGCTTTGCGGTTTGCTGACCTATATATTATAGTACCATATATGATATTAAAAAACTCATATATGGTACTTAAACTGATTGCCTTTTTGTGTCAAGAAAAAAATAATCGAGATTTTACAGCGATAAAATCGCATGAGAAGCCCAAAAGGAAAAATGTGGCCGCGCCCAAAAGAGGGTAAGAAACAGTCCCTGTAAACGGGTTGAACTTCTAACGGAAAGAAATTTGGCAGAGAATTCGAACGATCTGCCGACGGTCTGTTATGTCGGCACCAAAAGAATGGGCGGCCACAAGATATGTGGAACGCTATAGCATTCAAGCTAATGTTTTTGGGCGGCGTTATCGGTCGTTGCGGTATTGATTATACAGCTTCCTCCCTCTATCCTTGCCAAAAACATTATCTTAAACACTGTCTATAGATCGGGAAAACAGATTTCACTACCGTACACATTTTACAACACCTTGATCTAATGAGAAAAATTTTGCAGGTCTCGTTTATCCCTCTGGTGAAATGTCTGCAAGTCATCAGGTATTGGTCCGTTATGAAGTGAGAACGGCAAACCTCGCACCGCGAGATAGGTTATCATCCTGAGGCCAAGCTGAAACAGGCTGAGGTCACATCGATCCGAACGATGGATCTGTTTGTACAAGCCAGTCGAAAAAGCGAGAATCCCAAAAAAAAATGACCCATAAGTATGCTAGGCAACTGGCCATCATCAGTCGGGTTAACCGCTTGGGACAAGAAAGATGGCTCTTGGCGATATTGAACCCTCGGCTTTTTTGATCACTGAAAAACGTTTCAATCGTAAAGCGCTTCGCATAGTAGTCGCATGCTTTTTCAGCCGATTTAAAATTGGTTACCAGGAATATGGGCTCATTGTGATCGCTCCCCCACCAGGCCACCGCAGTTACCGGGCCATATTTTTTGTTGGTGAACTGGCAGTTTTTCATCCCTTTGCAATGGCCCTTGGGCAGTATAGTGGCAAGGATGTCGATCTGAAAAGATTCATTATCGGCGTAGATGGTAATATTATATGCCGTGCGGCAAACATATTTCCACCCAAACTTGGCCAGTGTTTGCTGAAGCGTTGTGCCGTCAAACTCACCATCTCCCAGAAAGATTACCTGACGAGTGGATTCGGGGATCAATGGATGCAGTTTCTTTACCACCTCAACATGCATGTCTTCAGGCAGATGGCCTTTTTTACCCTCAACGATTTTGAAGGCTAGTGGCAACGCGCGGCCATTGTAAATCAAACTGATCATCAAACAAATACACCCGCGTCCAACCAGACTGCCGTCAATGGCCAGGACGATTTCTTCAAGACCAAGGTGGGCCAATACGTTTTGTATGAAGGGTAGAAAGTAGGTTTGCTCGGTAACCTTTTCGTTGATGAGCAGGCGCTTGATGCGTTTTTCGGTGCTGGGCACTTTAATATTTTCGGGTACATTGAGTGCGATCTTTGGTAACTGGGTTTCTTTGCCGATAATGATGCCCGTGATCATTGTTGCCAGCGTGTTCATGTTTCTCAGGAGATTTCCTTTGAGTTCCACCGGGTAGAAAAGTTTGACAAAATCGTTGACTTTTCTATAAATCGATTTGCAGTCATTCATAAGGCCTCCATATTATAAGAGATAATCGTGGAAGCCTAATATATAAAATGACTGGTGGAATGTCCAGAATTATTATATTCTACTATATCATATAGTTATAAGTTTTTTAAAAGTGTACGGTAGTGAAAAACAGATAAACAAGTATCCCACATGAAATGGAATACTATGCTGGTCCATTATTAGATTGGTATCCCATATCAGCTGAAGTCTTTCGGGCTGCATTGGCCACCATTTCGCCATATTTCTTTTTATCCTTAAGATCAAAATTAAATATGGAGGCGGACATCCCGATGCAGCCCACATGCTTTCCGGAAAAGTTAAAGATTGGGTCGGCAATTCTTCTGACACCCTCTCTTAATTCCTGGTCCTCGAATCCAAAACAGCAGGTTTTTGTCTGCATAAGCTCAGCTTCAAGGGTTTCAGGGTCTGTAATTGTATATTTCGTAATGGCAGGCAAACCTATTTTTTGAATGACTTGGTGCCTTTTTTCTTCGCTCATCAGGGAAAGATAAACCTTACCGACACTAACGGCATGAAGATAGGGAAATACACTTCCAACACGAGAATAGAGCGCCATGCTCTCGCTTCCACGTATTTGCTCCAAGAAGGATCAGTTGATCACGGTCCAATGTCGCCAGTTCACATAAGAAACTTATAGTTACACCATCGGTAGCAAGATGCAGCGCAACGATATTGAAAATCCTATAAATAAGCAACCTTGAAATTCGATCTTATTTGCCGGAAAATTGTGGTTTCCGTTTTTCCTTGAACGCTGCAAAGCCCTCTTTGCGGTCTTCGGTCTGCCGAACAATGGTGGCCCCTTCAGCTTCGCTCAATAGCCCCTGGTCAAGCCCCTCGTAAATTCCGGTCGAGAATGCTTCCAGTACACAGCGCACGGCTACGGGTGGCCGCTCGGCCAGTCGCTGGGCCATGGCCATGGCGTCATCGAGAAGCCGATCCGGTGGGACCAGTCGGTCGACGAGACCGCAATCAAAGGCCTCGCGGCCGTCGAGCGTCTGACTGAACAGAATCATTTCCAGGGCCTTGGCCCGTCCGACCAGCCAGGGCAGGCGCTGGGTGCCTCCCCAGCCTGGAATGATGCCGAGATTGAGTTCGGTTAGCCCCAGCTTAAGTTTCGGATTGTCGGCCAGCAGCCGAAAGTGACAGGCCAGGGCCAACTCCAACCCGCCACCCAGAGCGTATCCATTGATGGCCGCGATCGTGGGTTTGGGAAAGCGATCGATCTGCTGCCACAGGTCCCGGCCGATATTGCTGATGGCTTCGGTGTTGGCGGCATCGCTAACATCGAAGCCGGCGGAAAAGAATTTCTCACCGGCACCGGTGATAATGAGCACACGAACCGCTGAATCGGTTTTCACCTGTTCGACAGCACGGCCAAAGGCCTGCATGGTCGTAAGATTCCAGGCATTGGCCGGTGGGTGGTCGATGCGGATCAGGGCAATCTTGTCTTTGATTTCCGGTTGCATCGGCTTCTCCTTAAAAAGCATTGTCCGGAATATCTACGATTTCACGGCCTTGGCGCAGGCAGGTGCCGATTCTGGCTATCGTGTGGGGCAGGGTGGTGTCAACGAACCAGGTCGCCTGATACACTTTGCCTTTGAAAAAATCATTTTTTCTTCCGTTTTTAGCGGCCCGGTCAGAGGCAATGACCGCCATATCCAATAGCCGCCAGGCCATGGTCAGGTCTCCGAACGCCAGCAGCGCCGGGTAAGTGGTCGAGGCCCATTGGAGCGGGTCGGTTTTCATTTGCGTGCGCATTTCCATGGCGCACGACCAGAGCTCGCCCGCGGTGGACGCCAGTTGAGCGACCTGATTTTTAAGGACAGGGTGATTCCGGTGAGTGGCGCAAAAGCCGTCGATCTCCTCCTGAAAGGCTTTCAGGCAGCCGCCATCTCTGATCAGCATCTTACGTCCCATTAGATCCATTGACTGGATGCCGTTGGTTCCCTCGTACAAGGACATGATTTTGACGTCGCGCAGATAGCGTTCAATGGGATAATCCCGGCAGTATCCGTACCCGCCCAGGCACTGCATGGCCGTTTCACAAACGCGAAAACCCGTATCCGAACAGTAGGCTTTCAGAATCGGAGTCATAAAGTCGATCAGGTTCTGGTAGCGTATTTTTTCAGGCCCGGGCGGCAGCCCCTTGGACAGGTCTTCCCAAAAGGCAGCGGTGTAAACCATCGAGCGCATCCCATCCGCGGTCGCTTTCATCCACAGCAGCATACGCCGAACATCCGGGTGATGGATGATGGTGACGTCACCTTCCGATCGGCCGGCGATGTCACGACCCTGCACCCGATCTTGGACATAGGCCAAGGCATTGCGATAAGCACTGCCGGCCATGGTCATGCCGCTGACCGCGGAATTGATGCGGGCGCCGTTCATCATCTGGAACATGTGCGCCAGACCCTTGTTTTTCTCTCCGCACAGATAGCCGATGCAGTCGTCGCGGCCGCCAAAGGTCAGGGCAGCCGTGGGGGCCGCGTGCAGGCCGCATTTGTGCTCGATGCCGGTGCAGGCCACATCGTTGGGGCCGGATAGTGTACCATCGGTATTGACGCGAATTTTGGGAACCACGAAAAGAGAGATCCCGGCAGTGCCCGCCGGTGCACCGTCAATGCGGGCCAGTACCAGGTGGATGATGTTTTCGGTCAGATCGTGTTCTCCCCAAGAGATGAAAATCTTCGATCCCTTAATGCGGAAGTGATCGCCTTCCGGGTAGGCCATGGTTTCAAGGGCACCCAGATTGGACCCGGCAGCGGGCTCGGTCAGGCACATGGTGCCACTCCAGGTGCCGCTAAACATTTTAGACACAAAAAGCTGCTTGAGCGACTCGCTGCCGAAGCTGTGAATCAACCGGGCCGCGCCGAATGTCAGACTCGGGGCGCTGTTGAAGGCCTGGCAGGCACCATACATCATTTCATTGATCACAATGCGCATCATCAGCGGGAATCCCTGGCCACCGTAGGCTGGATCACCGACTGCGGCGGTCCAGCCATCGTTTCCATACTGCCAAAACGCCTCTTTGAATTCAGCCGGGCAGCGGACCTCCCCATTTGTGAATGCCAACGGAGTCTCTTCGGCAATCCGATTCAGGGGGTCGAGGACGCCTTTGGCGAAATGAATCGCTTCGTTTACCATGAGGTCAAGGGTTTTTTCGTTCAGATCCGCAAATGGCGCCAGATCGCATAGGGCCGCGTAATTGAGCTGTTCTTTGAGAATGTAAAAAACATCCCTGGTGTCGATTTTAAAATCAGTCATGCTTTTCTCTTTCCCTCTTTCAGTTACTATGGAACCATAATGGGACGCTGGTTGTACTTTCGCTGGTGAGCATTCTCAAATACATCGTTGATGGAATCCAGCGGAAAAGTCTTGACGAACTGCTTGAGGGGCATCTTGCCGTCCAGGATCAGATCCACCACCGGGCGGTAGTACTCGGGAATGCAGCCCCAGTTGCCCCGCGCCGTGGCGTTGAAGGCCATCAGGTTGGACAGGCGCAGTTCCAGTGTGTCGAGGGTAAAACCGACCACGGAAAGATGGGAGCCGAAGGTCATCAGACCGAAAGCGGTCTTCTGGCCGGCGGAGGTGCCGGAGGTTTCGAAAATCTTCAGGTGGGTACGCGACCGGCCGGTCTCTTTGGCCACCCCGTAAACCGCTTTGCGCAGATCCTTGAACGAAAGTTCCCTGGCATTGAAGGTCGCATCCATGAAAGGCGCCAGGTTGTCCAGCTTCGGCTGGTCCACATCGATGGCCACCACGGCGGCACCGAAACTCTTGGCCAGCAGGGCGCCGTATCCGCCCACACCGCCGACACCGTTGAAAACGGCAATGTCGGTTTCATTGAGTTTGGCTTCGATAATGGCCTGATAGGGCGTGGTAATGGCATCGGCCACCACGGACAGTTCCTCCAGGGTGATGTCGGTCTTGGACACCGGATTCATATTTTCGTCCACCGGCACCTTGCACAGCTGTTTGGCCGGCACCAGAATGTGGCTGGCAAACCCGCCCTGGATGTCGTTACCCGGCATCTTCTGTTTCATGCAGATGTTTCCCCGGCCTTCCTTGCAGTCCGCACATTCGCCGCAGGGCATGACCGCCGGGATAATCGCCGCGCACCCGCTCCACTCTTCGGTGCCGGGGCCGGTGGCTTCGATGGTTCCGCTGATTTCGTGGCCGAGGGTAATCGGCATCTCGGATTTCATCGGAACGTTGTCATAGAAAAACCCGAGATCGGTGTGACAAACACCGCATCCGGCGACTTTGATGACCACTTCACCGGGGCCTGGCTCGGGAATAGGGGCTTCGACGCGCACCAAAGGCTTGTTTCTTTCCACCATCTGCCAGGATATCATTGTTGCCATGATAACTGCTCCTTTTATATCGAAAGTAAGTGAAAGGCGTTCAACTATCCCGTATTATTTGACGAATGGGCTGAGAATCGGGATGATAACTTTTTGGCGCCGAAGATGCAAATGAATGCTCCTGGGACATGAAGATTGCCTCCTATCTGGATAATAAATGAGTTTTAAGGTTGCCGGAAATAAATAATTCCTCCATCCTGCTTGTCTTTGCACCCGTCTACCGCGTTGCCGCCACCCGCACATATTCCCTGATATGCACGGGTGACGGCGCCTTGTAGACGACCCCAAATCCGGCGCGATCTGGGGGAATTATTTATTTCCGGCAACCTAAGCTGATGAGACTTCAACCTTCAGGTTGGATGCCATGTGCCGGGTGCTTTATTAGAGACCCGGGAAAAGTGATGTGCCGATGATGTTTTTTTGAATTTCCGCGGTTCCTTCATAAATGGATAGTATCCGCGCGTCCCGGTAGTAACGTTCCACCTTATACTCCTGAAAATAGCCATATCCTCCAAATACCTGCAAGGCATCGTAGGTCACTTCATTGGCGATATTGGCGGCATAGTATTTTGCCATCGCCGCCGCCCGGTGATCACGCTGCCCTTGGTCAAACTTGAATGCCGCTTTGTGAACCAGGTGACGGGCATTTTCGATTTTCAGGTACATATCAACGAATTTGTGTTGCATGCTCTGAAAACAGGCAATCGGCTTGTCGAACTGTTTCCGTTCTTTTGAATATTGATAGGCAAGATCGAACGCTCCCTGGGCCACACCCACGGCCTGGGCGGCGATCTCTATCTTGCTCTCTTCGAAAAACCCCATGGCTTGGTAGAAACCTCTGCCAGCCTCACCCAAAAGATTTTCCTCAGGAACCTCGAGGTTGTCAAAAACCAATTCGGCGGAACTGGTCAGCCGGATACCCATCTTCTCTCCCAGCTCATTCACCTGGAAGTGCTTTCCGATCATATCACGGTCGACAATAAGGATGCTCATCCCCTTGTATTTGGGCGAAGCATCTGGGTCCGTTTGGCAAAGAACCGTGTAAAAATCGGCGATCGTACCATTGGTGATGAAGGTTTTGTTGCCGGAGAGCAAATAACTTCCATTTTTTTTAACGGCTACGGTATCCATCTGGGTAATGTCACTGCCATGGTCCGGCTCGGTTAGAGCAATTGCCGCACCGAACTCGCCCGATGTGATTTTGGAAAGATACCGCTCATTCTGATCATGATTCCCAAAACGATAAAGAAATTTACAAGGCAGCGATGCCAAATCAATTGCGAGACCGATACTGGAGTCCGCTTTACAAAACTCCTCTACGATCATTGCATTCTCAAGAATACCCAGGCCATCACCCCCATAGTCTTCATCCACATAGGGCGCGACAAAGCCTAACTTAGCGGCCTTCTTGTATATTCCCATGGGAAATTCATGTTTTTTTTCCAATTCATCTTACATTTCGCATGGCGGGCGAATAATTTTTTAATTTTCTTATGTTTTTGTTTTTTAAAATCAATCAGGTAGCTTTAAATTGCCACCAGCCATCTTGAAAATAATTGTAGATCGCCTCGGGTATCTCCAACAACCGGTTGATAAGTTTGTGCATGTCACCGATTCCCTTCACCACTGATTGTATACATACGCCATTCCGGATTATCTGCGAGAAGTGGACATTACGATAGAAATAACGGATGTTATTCCAAGTCGGCTTTTTTGTATTCATCCCTTGGGGTAATATGGGCAGCTTGTCTATCTCCTCGGCTGTCATATTCATCCGTATCTTTCGTTCGATAAGGGACACAATCATCAAGGCTATAAAATATAAAAAGAGCATGGCTTCAATACGGTGCTCCTTTTTTAAAAAAACAGGCGCTACTTCCAGAATCGATTTTTTGGTATACATCCGTTTTTCAAGGAATGGTTGGTTTTTATATTTTCCTAATACCTCACTGGCTTCAAGCTGCGTATTAGTAATCAAGGGAAAAACGCCATCAGTTCGCGATGCTTCGGTAAGAGATTGTTCGTTTAACTGCCACTCAATGCGGTGGGTATATTTCCATTTATTTTTGTAGATGCTTTGTGGAGACGGTCTGCCGGGAGATACTTTCACCTTGATCTGTTTGCGATCGGTTACTATCCGGACCTCTACAAACTCTTTAACATCCTTGACAATCTTATCGATAGCGGCCTTGATTTCCCTTTTGGTTTTCAAATGATACGCATTGAGTTTAGGTGACAGGCTTTCTAACTGTTCAATGGCCTTATCGATCTTTTTCTGTCTTTTGGCTTCGTCCTCTTTTTGTTTGGAACTGCTGTGAACAAAAATGACCCGAAAGCCTTCTTCGGTCAGTTCGGTCTCATAGGTGCGGTAAACGGTAAACTCACCTTTCTTCCGTGAGTTTTCAACGCTAACGGCGTCTTCCCAAGGCACTTCGTTTTTTTTCAGATATTTGATGAACTGGATGTATTCCTTGTGATTCTTCGGAACGATGGTGATAAACAGCCCTCCTTCACCAGCGATGTGCTTTAGATTCTTTTCGGTTTTCAACTTGCAGTCGGCGATGTAAATGAAATCCTCTTTTCCCAACAATGTGCGCAGGCCGTTCCAGTTGGGAATATGGGTCACATCATCGGTCGTATTCCCGTCAAATAGCTGATAACTGAGTGGAACATGTCCGTCCGCCGTGATATTCAGACCAAATACAACTTGTTTGCAATCGGGTCGAAAATCCTTGTTGTGCCCATGCTTAAGCTTGACCGCTTCCGGATCGGGAGTTTTGTATTTGCCGATGAAAGTCACGGATGTGCTATCATTATGTATTTCCTCCGTAAGTAACTGGTGTACCGATATGGCATTGCAAGAAGCCTCGGTCATCAGCGTATGGCGGTCTGCATGAAATAATGCTGATAGTGCCCTGGCAAGACGATCATCGTTAAAAAAATTTGGCTCGACCGGTTCTGTTACAAGTCCATCTGTATATTGGCACAACCATTCTTGAATCTTGTATAGTGGTTTGTTGTCACATATGATGTTGGCAATTAAGATACACAAGCTTTGCGCATGCTCCGCAAGACTTCCGTCGGATGCCGGAACATACTTGGAAAAAAGGTTGAAAAGGTCAAGCTGATCCATGAAATACTTGACCATTGGCAATACATCAACTTGCTTGAATCGAGTTTCAAATTGCTCCATAACGCCTCCGTAGTCTCGGTTATGAGGCGCTTGGATATAGATGAAGGAATCATTTTACCAGCCTCATACATTGTATGCATAACAGATAAGGCCGGAATTGTCCAGTGCTTATTTAATTCATTTTTTCAATATGTTATAGACTTGCCCCGCCTTGAGCAATAAATTTGATAATTACCGTTTCACTCGTGCGAAATGTAAGATTCATAGGCCAATTCCGAATCAAATTCTTTGGTCGCAAATTCACGTGCGGCATTGATGATGGCTTTTTGGGATTGATTGAGTTCAAAATTCATTCTATGTCTCCTTATTTAAGACAATTGACTATTTTTAATTCAATTAAATCGACGACGCTTTTTCGAACAATCCCTCCTTCATTTCGATCTCTGCCTTCTGTTTCGCCTTGTAGTGGACTTTCTTGCCGGTGGCCGTCAAATACAGTGCCTCTACGAAACGGTAGTACCGGGGACGTTTGTAGGTCGCCAGCATTGGGTGCTCCCTGCAGAACTTGTCCAGGTCCCCGACAGTCAAAGAGGGATCCCTTTTTATAACGTAAGCCACCACCAATTCTCCCCATTTTTCATCGGGTACGCTGGTCACGATACAGTCGGTGATCATTGGATTCTCATTAAGAATTTCCTCTACCTGAGCCGGTTGAACGTTTTCTCCTCCAGAAATGATCATGTCATCCTTGCGGCCGACAATTGTAACGAACTCTTTTTCATTCCACGTCGCCAGATCGCCAATATACAGCCAGCCACGATAATATTTGGCTTTTGCCTCCTCTTCCCGATTGATATAGGTATAGGAGCACTTGCCTGCCGCCCGGATAACGACTTCTCCAACGGACTCTCCGTCTTTGGCGACAATGTCTTCCGGTTCGGCCAAGCGATCCGGATAGACATTCACCACCGCCATGTCATCGTCCGTGCATGAGCGACCCGCCGAACCGGCCATTTCGGGTAGATCCTGCGGGCGCAGGAAGGTGTTCCAGAATGCTTCCGTAGAGCCGTAACCATTGAAGATGTTTTCTGTAAGAACCTCCTGGAAAACCATGCAAGCCTGCTTTTCCAACGGGGAGCCCATGGTAACGATACCCTTTAATTTTTCTAAATTGCGGGGATTTTTCTGCTGTGCTTCGCAAAGGGCCTTCAAGGTGACCGGCGCACCGATCAAAAAGGTCAGCGCATACTTTTCGATATAATCGATTACCATTTGTGGATCGAATGCGCGAAGAACGACCATCGATGCACCGGCGTATAAGGAGGGATTGGGGCCTCCGGCGTAAAGTCCGCCCCGATGAAACCATGGGGTCATATTCATGGTCCTGTCGAACGGGGACAGGGGAAAATGCATCAATACGTCATGGGCGCTTAAGATTTCGTTGATGTTATTCAGGGGCACACCTTTGGGCATGCCCGTGGTCCCGGATGTGTACAGCCGCGTTATTTCGTCATAAATCGTAGTCGGACGGGAGATTTCGGGATCGGTTTCGGCCTTGTCACGGACATATTCTTCATACCCGATGGAACCGGCAAACGGGACTTCTTTTCCCGAAACATCGACCATCACGACTTTTTCGGGTTTGTGCATTGCTTTGTTCAGGGCCTTCTCGGCAACATCCTTCAATTCGCTGTCGTAAAAATAGACTTTTGGCTTGCTGTCATCGATAATGTAAGCGGTTTCACCATAGGAAAGGCGGAAGTTGATAGGGCAGTTAATGGCGCCAATTTTTTGCGGAGCCAAATATAGAAAAATGTCGTGTGCCACGTTTTTTGAGACTGTCATCCCACGTTTCATGAGACCATCCAGGTAGCATTCGATATCGTCACGTTAGCATATATCATATCGACCATAATAAAGACGGATTCAAATGACCAGATGATACAGCCTACCGCGTGGATGGCGTTTCGCCAACTATGCAAAAAGCAACTACCGTAAAAAACCGACTTACAACAAGAAGTCAGTATATTTTTCCTCTACATATTAGCAAGGCAGAAGCGCAACTCACCCCATGAGCCTCTGTTAACAACGACGATCTTGGTATTGATGGATCGAATTTCAAGTTTTTTTTCAACGAGTTTACCGGTGTAGATCAGGAAGTTTTTAGCGGAAGTGTAGGCGATCAGGAGTCTGTAAGGGGTGTTGTCGAACAACAGATCCAAGCGCACCTGGCCGGTACATGGTTCTCTATCGATACATTTCTGGCAGAGTTTTTCCTGATCATTGATGGGTTTGACGGCATCCAGAGATCGGCAGACAGGGCGTCGGTTCCGGTAGAGCGTTCTGGCGGCGCCGTAATCAAGGATCCGGCAGTCAAGCGCTGGGATCAGTTTTCTTTTGTCACCCAGATCGATGCCCAGAGGTTTGACGGTGATGTAGCGTGCCATCATGCGCTGTACGATGTCACGCAGGATTTCGGCTTGCTGCGGGTTCATGGCATATCTCCTTTCATGTCAGTTCCCAGCGTTGGAGGATGTCGTCGAGGGTAAAGGGATCGATGGGGCCGTCCGGTTTGCTTTCGGCCAAGATTTTTTTGAGCATAGGGACAACCAGGCCCGGGATGCCTCTGGCGCGTTCAAACAGGATATGCATCCCCTGCTGACAGATGCGCTGCAAATTTTCGGGGCCGAAGTGATATTCGATAAAAGGAGGCAGTTCATCGAATGTCAAACCGGTCAACTCTTCCCTAACCACGATACGTCGCCACAAAGGGGCAATGGCCTGAACTTTGTCCCGCAGCAAAGGCATACCGATCAGCAGGATGCGTACCGGGCAGCTGTCGTCAAGATTGCTTTCGGCCAGCGCCTTTGCCTCCAGCAGGGTTTCATCGGCCAATTCGTGTGCTTCGTCGAACCATATCAGTAACTGGTGGGGTTGTTCGCCAAGCGCGGATATCAGGCCCTGGAGCGTTTCGCTGTGAGAACGTCGGGTGGGCAGCCTCATCCAGGTGGCCAGCACGCGGACCAGGGCGGTTGCACTCAGATGACGAGCGTGAGAAAAATACAGCACGCGATGCCTGCAGCGGTCCAGGACGGTGTTCAGCTGCCGGCACAGCCAGGTTTTGCCGACACCGGTCTCACCGGTTAACATGAGATAACGGTCGTTTTCGTTTCGAAAGGCGTTTTCAAGGTTTTCAAGCGCCCGTGCAAAGTCGTCAAAGACAAAGTAGGACGATGGGTTCATAGAGAGTCCTCCTGGGGATCGGGTTTATTTGCCTGTGCCTTTACAAGCCTTTCCAGGTATTGCAGATAGGTTTTCAGGGCACGGTTGGGTCCAAGGGCGTCGGCGGTTTTGTCGATCGCTTGGTGAAACGGCTGTGCGGGCAAGGGGCCGTTTTGTCGATAAAAGGCTTCGATGGCCGCGGCTTCGCGTTGGTCGATGGGGACGGGGCGCTGCAGCAGCCGGCTTAACTCACGAAACACTTCCGGCAAACCGAAGCCGGGCTGGGCATTGGGTCGGCAGTGACCCTGCCAGACATCCAAAAGTTTTTGCAGCTGTCCGGTGCCCCGTTTTTCCTCTGTCTTTTGAAAATCGAAGGGGTGCTTTTTGGTGAAGGGTTCAAGCGGGATCTGGTGCGCATCATCGATGATCAGCAAGGCTTGGTCTGTGTTGACCGGATCGTAGCGAAAATCACATTCTTTTCCTGCAAAGCGGGTCGGCACACGGAAAAGGCCGTTGGGTAGATTCACCTGGCCGGTTTTCGGGTGGCTTTTGGCCTGGACGGCGATTTTAAATGCCTGGGCAAGTTGTTCGGCACCGACGCGCCGTGTTGAGAGGCGTCGGGCCAGGGCTTGTTCCGGGGTCATCTTGATTTCACGATGGTGGTGCCGGTTGTAGACCAAAGCGATCGTCGCCTGAAGCAGAGCCTCCAGATGATGGATATCGACCACTTCCTGGTTTGGCAGCTCTTTGACGAACCATCTTTTCAGGGATCTGTGATAAGCTTCGATTTTCCCTTGTGCCTCTGGGTTGCGGGATTTTACCCAGTTTCGATGAACCCCCAAAAAGGCAAGGCCGGTGCGGAAGACTTCGGAGTCATAAGCCGAGGCGCGGTCAAACTGCATGCGAAGGGCAATCCCCCACTTGGATGCGGCCAGGCGAAAGACCCTGACGGCGGCTTGGATATTTTCAGCCTGTGCGATGATGGCGGCCAGAATGTATCGGCTAAAATCATCGAGGATCGACAGCACATGGACCCGGATCGTTTGGCCGTCGGTCAACATTACCGAAAACGGGCCTTTGGCGTCCATCTGCCAGATCTCGTGTGGCTGATCTGTCTCGTACAGGTCCCGCAGCTTTTTGCCTGCTGCCTTTCGGCGTTGCAAAATGCCCAAAAATGCCGGGTGTGCGCGAAGATCACGGCTCAGGGTCGAGCGACTCATGGACAGCTCACCGAACTCCAATTCGAGGTAAATCATCAGCTGGGTCAAAGAGCGCCCGGGCTCTTCGTACAAAAGCCCCAGGGCGTAGTTCACCTGTTCACTGCGGTCGGTGCGGGCCAGCCCCTTGTCTTTTCTGACCTTGGGCATCAGCCCCAAAAAGCCTTTTTCGCGGTAATCTTTCATCCACCGGAACAGTGTGCTTCTGCCGATGGGCCTTTTTGGGGACGAACACGGCCATTGAACAGACTTCCGCGTACGATCGCTAAGAATGCGCCGTTTTTCCGCTTCGGTCAGTTTGTCGTCCACAAGTGGACTGATCATTTCGAACCGCCAGGCGGCGATCTCCCATGAATCGGACATGACAAGGGCTCCTCTGGAAGAATTTGGCCCCATGCTAGCATATTTTTAAAATCGATGTGTTCAGCCGCCGTGCAGCGAATGCCGGTTTTAAAGCCAAGGCCGAACGAATTGCCCCAACTGACGATGAGACAGTCGAGTTCAACGAAGTTTGGCGGATTTTCGGACGCGATCAGCGAACCGACAAATTCAAATTTTTTGCAGGCTTCAAGACGTTCCCGGCGCCCCTGGCTGCGGTAACGATGCGGGTTGATCCAAACCGGTTGACCATGCAATGAACACATTTGTGGGTAACGGATTTCCAACTCCGCCTGGATCCGAGTGGCCGGTATGGAAAAGGTCGTTTCCCCCATCGGCCTGCCCAGCCACCAAGCACCCAAACCTTCTGTCCATGCGTGAAGTGTCGTGTGCCCAGGGGTTTGATCACCGTAAAAATGATTCCAAACCACTTGGCGCAATGCCATGTCTCCTCGATTGTATAGGCTTACCGAACGCTCGATAACCGGTAGTGAGTAAAGTTTGTAGGGAAGAATATCCGCCGGGAGCAACCGGAACCGGCTTTTACATATGGGGCATCTAACCAGAACAATCTGGGCCATATCCTTGACCACCGTATCGATACCCTCTTGATCCTTTTCAAGTTTGTAGGAGGTCCGACAAACGGTGGATCTGGTCAATTCAAGTGATGGCGGTGGTTGCTGGCAGGCGCAATCGACAGAACATTTTGGACAGATCGTCTCGGCCAGATAATCGTCAAGAAGTCCTTGCGAATAAAGGCAAATGTAAGTAGCATTGGTAATTGCTATGGTGATCGGGATGGGTGCCTCCATCTTGGTTGCCGAAGGGGGCAGGCCAATGCCCCCTTCATCCTTATCGACGAATTCTGTAGCCCGCCTCCTAATCGGTTTGTAACTCCCTGTATAATACCCTTTTTCTACGGGTGAACAAATGAACTGGTGCTTCAGTGAAAAATGCTGAGCACCGGATTTTGTTTTTGATAACTCTCTGAATGAAAATTGAAGGGGGCGGACATGCGATTGCCAAGGTATGTGATGGGAGGTTCGGAGTGAGTGAGGTGAGGAGGACTGAGCCGTGATTATTTGTTCTATATTTTTTTCTACAATTGAAAATGAGTCAGTGGGTTAGTGGGCTTTGAGTCTCTGAGTCCGTGGGCCTCTGAGTCAGTGAGCTCTGAGTCTCTGAGTCCGTGAGATGCGAGTCTCTGAGTTCGTGAGCTACGACAGAAAAACGAACTCAGCACTGTTTAGAAGCTGGTACATGACAAGGTCCTGCTTTTTAACGCCGTCTTCCATTAATGCATGTGCAAGCCGGTTGCATTCTGTGTTGACCTGCGGGTAGGTCCAGGAAAGGTCTCTGCTCGGGCAGATCAACGCTGTTCTTTCTTCAAAACGGTGCACATTTCTCAAAAAACCATTAAGATAGGTGAAGTCGTTTTGAAAGGTTTCCTTAAACATCTTTGCGTTATAGGTTAACTTTTCCTCCGGCATTTATTTGCTCCTTCTGTTAAAGTTTCGGTGGATATAGGGCTGCTCACCACTATTCAGAAATTATCGGAGGCGATATTGCCATCCGAAAAATGAGAGACGATCGGGCAGAAAGGAAAAGACGGAAACACACAGCCACAAAGCATTATAAGATGTTCAGCAGGCAATAAGAGGCGTTTAATTTACTATTGCCATTTAAGTACCATATATGTTTTTTAAAAAACCATATATGGTACTTAAAAAATATTATGGTATATGTCAAGGGGAAAAATGTGGGATTACATTTTTTTGGCTTGTGTGGTTAAAGAACAACTGTCTAACTGTGATACAGTAATAACACCTTAAAAAATATTAGATAAAACATGATGAGGTCGGAAGGTAAACATCAGGGGCAGGATCACTCTACACGACACCGAGGAGGCTTGCCAATAGTAGGATGTGCGGATTTTGAAATCACTGATGCCAACGGAACACTACGTTCAATTTTTTTGCTGCTAAACTAAGAGCCCATCTCCGGGATTGTTTCCTATCATCTTATTCTTTTACCCGCCGCAGTTCTACCTGAACACGATTCATCGGGTTTGGGCAATTCCATACCAAATTCAACAACAAAACAATCTATTAAAAAGAAAAATGTCCGTAATGAAGGGTATGCTCGATAATTTGGCGCTTGATTGCCGCCGTTGCCATTTTTTCACGGATGACGTAGCGGTATAGCCCGGCATTGGTGATGTCGCCGACAAAGACGGCCCCGATCAGGTGATCGCCGTTCTTGTCAAATACCAGCTTGCGATAGGACCCGGTGGCCGCTTTGCGGTGAATTTCATAGTCTCCGTCTTTGGTGTGGACGATTCCCATGGCCACGAACGGCTCATTGGCCACCTGGGTGGCGTTGAGAATACCGAACGTACCGCAGTAGGCGGTCTTGAGGCCGGCCATGTTCTGTCCGGCGCAGCGCCCCATTTCCACGGCATTGGTCCAAAGTGCCGTCATGATGGGCGTTCCGGCCACCGGATCATGGGTCACGGCAACGTCCCCGGCGGTGTAAACGCCCGTCAGATTGGTCGCCGTGTAGCGATCGGCCTCGATGCCCTCGGTCACCCGGATGCCGCTGCCGGCCAGGAATTCGACATTGGGCCGTACCCCCTTGCCGATGCAGACCATCTGGCTGGCCAGTTCGCGGCCGTTGTTCAGAACCACCCCGGTTACCCCCGTTGCATCGGATTGAATCCCGACGGCGGCGACGCCGGTCATAATGGCCAGACCGGCGTCATCCAGGGCCTTGCGAATCAGCGTCGCGTCTTCGGGATCCATGAGTTGGCTGAGCACTTCCGGTGAATAGACCACCAGGGTGACCTTCACCCCCCGTTCCAGCAGGGCAAACGCGGCCTTCAGGTTCAGCAGTCCCCCGCCCAGCATAACAGCATGCTCGGTTTGATCGATCCTGGCCGCCATCCGGCGCGCGTCGTCCAGGGTCCGCAGGGCGAATACACCCGTTGCGTCGGCCCCCTCGATATCGGGCGGCACATAGGGACGACTGCCGGTGGCCAGTAGAATCTTTTTGTAACCCAAGCGTGTTCCGTCTTCCAGAACGATGCAATGGTTGTTGGCGTCAAGCGCTGCCGCCCGGGAGCCGGTATTTACGGTGATGCCCGCTGCCTGGTAAGGCCCGCAGCCTTCCAGGACCATTTCGTGCGCCTGTTTTTTTCCGGAGACGAGGAAAGGAATCAGGGGCCGGAAGTAAGGGGCGTCCGGTTCTTCGGAAATTACCGTGATCGTTCCGGTTGGGTCTTTTTCCCGGATGGCCTGCGCGGCCGCCATGCCGGCCGCGCTGCCACCGACGATTACATATTGGCTTTGCTCCCGGCCCACATTATCCCCTTTCCGCTTTGACAAGCTCATGCGAAGCGTTTTGACGGACTGTTTTGGCGTATGCCGGCACGCTCTGGTAGATCAATGCGCCGGTGGGACAGGCACTGACGCAGGCCGGAACGTCTCTGTCCGGACAGCGGTCACACCGGTAGGCCTTGTGTTCCTCGAGATGGCGTCCGATCACCCCATAGGGGCATACCATGACGCAGGTCCAGCAGCCGATACATTTATCGCTGTCGGTTCGCACCACCCCATCGTCATCCCTGTGGATGGCGCCGCTGATGCAGGCATGCATGCAGGGCGCCTCCTCGCATTGCCGGCAGACCAGCGGCACTTTGCGGTCGGGCGCCACCCATTCGACGTAAACGCGGCTTTTGGGACGCGGGGTCTGCATAACGGCGCCAAACAGGGTCTTGCTCTCCGAGTGCTCCACGGCACAGGCATTGATACACGAACGGCATCCCACGCAACGATCCGTTCTGACGAATATTTCTTTGGGCTGTGACATAGCCTCCTCCTTTATGTCTGTCCGGATGGACACTAAATACCCAGTGCCTGGCGCTTCTTGTCGATGTTGTCGATCATCAGGCCGGCGGCTTTTACCGGATCGGTTTCCACGGCGAAGGCCGCGCCCACGACGTCGTTGGCCGCCTGGGTCAACACCTCGGTCACCACCGGGCTGCCGAGGACCGGTGGCACGGTACCCAACACGGTGAATATCCCCGAAGAAACCACGTAAGCGCCGATGCTGACCGCCTTCTCGCTCATCCACTCGGGCGCGGCACCCGCCACCGGCAGGTCACAGATGTCGACCCCCAATGCATTGGCCACGGCGGCACATACCGAAAGGATGCGGCTGATGTCGACGCATGAGCCCATATGCAATACCGGCGGAATCCCCAGTGCCTTGCAAACACCCTTCAGCCCGTCTCCGGCGTCATCGGCCGCCTCGGGCAGCATCAGGCCCACCTTGGCGCAGGCAATGGCGTTGCATCCGGTCGTCACCACCAAAACGTTGTTTTCGATCAAATGGCGCACCAGTCCCACGTGCCCCTCGTCGTGTTTGATCTTGGGATTGTTACACCCCACCACCCCGGCAATGCCCCGCACCGCCCCGGACTTTATGGCGTCGAGCAGCGGATCGAGCGATCCCCCCAATGCCTTGAGGATGGCTTCGGTGCTGAAACCGACCATGCAGGCTGTCTTATCGGCGGGAATGAATACTTTTTCCGGAACCCGGTGGGCATAGTTTTCGACTGCCGATCCAACGATCTCCTTGGCGATCGCCAGGGCACTTTCCTCACTGAACTGCATGTGCACGGCCCCGGGGAACTTGGCTTTGGGAGAGGTGGAGATAAAGCGGGTATGAAAACATTCGCACAGGTCGCCCAACGCCGGCATGATGCACTGCACGTCCACGATCATGGCGTCCACGGCGCCGGTAATGATGGCCAGTTCCTGCTGCATGAAATTGCCGGCCAGGGGAATGCCGTGGCGCATGACGATTTCGTTGCCGGTGCAGCACATGCCCACGACGTTGATCCCTTTGGCACCGGCGGCCTTGGCGTTGGCCACCAGGCTCGGGTCGCCGGCTGCGGCCAGGATCATCTCTGAAAGTACCGGCTCATGGCCGTGGGCGATAATGTTGACATGGTCCTCCTTGAGCACCCCCAGGTTCGCCTCGGATTTCACCGGCATAGGCGTGCCGAAGAGAACATCCGAGATTTCGGTGGCCACCATCGACCCTCCCCAGCCGTCGGCAATGGAGGCCTTGAGGCCCTGAAGGATGAGGTTGACCGGATCGTTGTCGACACCGATGTGTGTCCGGTGCATGATCTCGACGATCTCACGGTCGATACCACGCGGATCGATACCCATTTTCTGCCACTGGGCCACCCGCTTTTGCGGTGCCCGCCGGGTGAACTGCAACGGTCCTTCTTGCTTGCCGAATTCGGCGTAAACCGCTTTGGCCAGGTCCTCGGCGATAGCCTCCTTGCTGCGCTGGTCCGTGGCGATGCCATATTCTGCGGCCAGTGCGGCCAGCTTGGCTTCGTCTTTGATTTCGTATCCCCCGCTTTTTCCCTCGGCGGTGAGAAGCAGGGTATGGGCCAGATCACGTCCGTGGTCGGAATGCGCCGCCGCACCGCCCGCAATCATGCGGATGAGGTTGCGGGCCACGATGATATCGGCCGTGGCCCCGCAGATCCCCCGCTGGGGGCCATCGTCTTCAAAAGGACTGATCCGGCAGGGGCCCATGTTGCAGTTGCGGCAACATACCCCCAATTCACCGAAACCACATTCGGGAAGCATTTTTTCGTAACGGTCCCATACCGTTTCAAGGCCGAGTTGTTCGGCCCGGTCAAGCATCTGATGAACTGCAGGGTCAATACTCTTTTCCATAATTTTGTCGTCGAAGGCCATGCTTTTCCTCCCGAGTGGTAATTGACAGGTCGATACGCTGAAAGTGTTTTGTTGAACGTTGTGAATTTTATCTCATTAGAATTAAAAAAATAATACCCCGCGTCAAGCAAAAAGGTTTTTCTGATAGATCCCAGCACCGATCGCCTTTACCAATGTGGCGATCGGTGCTCTACAATGTATCTTGACACTGATATCATTGATGTTTTCCGTACACGAGCGGAAAAGGCTGGCTATGGATATCAGACAATGATTAATGAAGCCCTCAGGGAATATCTTACGAAGAACGGAAAGCTTCTTGACGAAACGGTTATTCGCCAAGTAATTCGAGAAGAATTGGATCGGGCAGCTAAGGATCGGGGATGATATATTGGACAAGACGCATTTGAAAAAACGAGAACCCTTTCTATTTTGTCCAACAACCTTCCTGATCAGCCTACTTGTCCCTTGTGAAGCTAAAAGCGTAAGCTGAACCGCCTTGATACGGGATCCGTATACCGGGTGGTGTGGGAGGGGGGCGTCGTGAGGCTACTCCCTATCCCGATCAACTGCCTAATTTTATCTAAAATTTGTATGCCAAACAGCATAATCATCAAGAAGTTGTGCACTTTTGGTATTTTCTTCGACTGTTTTCAAATCCGCAAGGGTTAAAGTGAATTTTTTCTTATCATCAATTCTTCGAACTTCAACAGATAACCCCTCTTCATCTTCAACCTCATCATCTAAACCCAAAATTTTATAAATTCTTTCAAATTGGTCATCAATATTACTTTTCGCGATAGCTTGTTTAAGAAACTCTTCGTTCACAATTATTTTTTTAGGGGCGTTTTGTTGAATAGTGCCTGACTTAAGCTGTTTCTTTTTTTCTTGTTTTTAGCTTTTTTAACCATGTTTTCCTTTAATTTATAGGGCTTCAGGGAACCGTTGACAGAACCGTCAGCAGGTCTTTTCCAAAATCCTTCACCTGCCAGTTGCGGATGCCCTCGATCCCGGCCAGTTCCTTTTTCGTGGTGGGCCGCTTGACGGCAATGGCAGTGAGCAGGGCCTTGTTGAAGAGCAGGGCAGGGTCCAGTTCCAGATCCTCGGCGATTTTATCGCGCCACGCCTTGATCGCCTTGACCCGGTCGGGAACCTTTGGTGATACCGAGGGCCGCCGTTTGCGCGGGTAGACGGGCAGCTTGTCGGAAGGGATGGCCTTGGCCTGTTTGACAATTTCCGCCAGGCTGTTGCCGTGGATCCGGATCTGTTTGGGGCTCAGGCAGCGGCCGGCCTCCATGGCCTGGGGGGTGTCGGTCATTTCATTGGCGATTTTGAGCAGCGAGGTGTTAGAAAAGACCTTGAACAGCGGACGGTCTTTTTTCATGGCCAGGTCCTTGCGGTACTGCAGCAAGCCTTCCAGAATCGCCAGGTTGCGCCGCTGCAAGCGACCGGCGCCGCGAAAACGCAGAAACAACGGGTCATCGCCGTTTTCCACCGGCCTGACGCCGGACAGGTATTCACACTCCTCCACGACCCACGCCAATCTTCCCTTGGCCTCCAACTCGGTCATGAGCGCCTTGGCCAACGGGATCAGATAGAAAACGTCCGATGCCGCATACTCGATCATCCCGTCGGGCAGGGGCCGCTGGGACCAGTCCTTTTTCTGGTAACGCTTGTCCAACTGGATGCCAAACCGGTTGTTGACCACCGCCCCCAGGCTGGTCTCCTTCTCGCCCAGATACATACTGGCCAGTTGGGTGTCGAACAGATTGTTGATTTCAATGGAGAAATCCCGGTACAAGGAGCGTATGTCATAGTCGGACCCGTGGAATACCTTGCAGATCCGCTTATTTTTAAAAAGCGGTGCCAGGGGGGCAAGGTCGTTGACTTCGAGGGGATCGATGACCACATTCTCCCCGTTGCCGGCCATTTGCACCAGACACACTTTTTCCTGGTAGTGAAACATGGAGTCCGCCTCCAGATCGACGGCCAGAAATGGTTCCCGGTCGATCTTGCCGGCAAACTGCTTGAGATCGTCATTGGTTCGGATGAGCCGGTATGGCGGTACGGCGAGGTTGTTCATATTTTTTGCTTGACCCGGCAGGGCTTTTTCCCTACTTTCCATAAGTTATCTTTTTATCAATGAATTGTTGGACAACCCGTCTGACGACAGTGCACAATCAATTCACGGAAGGTTGTTTAAAGGAAATGATACATATCACACTTCCCGATGGAAGTCGAAAACCCTTTGAGGATTATCCCACGGGCCTGACGGTGGCCAAAAGTATCTCCGAAGGCCTGGCCCGGGATTGCGTTGCCATGGAAGTGGATGGCAACTTGGTCGACCTGGATCGGCCGATCCAAGCCGATGCCTCAATCCGCCTGATCACCACCCGCGATCCCGAAGCCCTGGAAATTATGCGCCACAGCGCCGCCCACGTGATGGCCCAGGCGGTGTTGGCCCTCTATCCTGATGCCAAACTGACTATCGGGCCGGTGGTGGAGGATGGCTTCTACTACGATATCGACATGCCGCCCCTCTCCGAAGAGGCGTTTCCCAAGATCGAAGCCGAGATGAAACGCATCATCAAGCAAAAGATTCCCATCCGGCGCCACGAGGTCAGCAAGGCCGAGGCCCTCACCTTTTACAAGGACGAGCCGTACAAGACCGAAATGATCGACGCTCTGGCCGACGGCACGATCTCCTTTTACAAACAGGGCGATTTTACCGATCTTTGCCGGGGGCCCCATGTGCCCCACACCGGTTTTGTGCGCGCGGTCAAACTGATGCGTGTATCCGGCGCGTACTGGCGCGCGGATCAGTCCAAGGCCCAACTGCAGCGTATTTACGGCACCGCTTTTTTCGACAAAAAACAGCTCAAGGAGTATCTCCACTTTCTCGAAGAGGCCAAGAAGCGCAACCACCGCAAGATCGGGGCGGCCATGGATCTGTTCAGTTTCCATGACGATGCCCCGGGCATGGCCTTTTTCCATCCCAAGGGGATGGCGGTGTGGAACGCCCTGCTCGATTTCTGGCGCGACGCCCACCGCGCGGCCGGCTATGTGGAGACCAAGACCCCGATCATTCTCCAGCGCACCCTGTGGGAGAAGAGCGGTCACTGGGAAAATTACCGCGAGAACATGTACACCACCGAGGTGGACGAGCAGGCCTATGCCATCAAGCCCATGAACTGCCCCGGCGGCATGCTGCTCTACAGCACCCGGCCGCACTCCTATCGCGAGTTGCCCATTCGTGCGGCCGAGATCGGCCTGGTCCACCGCCACGAACTGTCCGGTGTGCTCAACGGCCTGTTCCGGGTGCGCGCCTTTCATCAGGACGATGCGCATCTGTTCATGATGCCGGAGCAGATCCAGGCGGAAATTCTCGATTTGCTGCGTCTGGAGGAGCAGGTCTACAGCAAGTTCGGCCTGGATTTCCACCTTGAGCTGTCCACCCGGCCGGAAAAATCAATCGGTTCCGACGAGCAGTGGGACACGGCCACCAACGGCCTGCGTTCGGCCCTGGACGCTTACGGCAAGGAGTATCGCATCAACGAAGGCGACGGCGCGTTTTACGGCCCCAAAATTGACCTGCACATCAAGGACGCCCTGGGCCGCACCTGGCAGTGCGGGACGATCCAACTGGACATGAGCCTGCCCGAACGCTTCGACCTGACCTACGTGGGCCGGGACAACGAGAAGCACCGGCCGATCATGCTGCACCGGACCGTGTTCGGCTCGATCGAACGGTTCCTGGGCATCCTGATCGAACATTTCGAAGGCAAGTTTCCCCTGTGGCTGGCACCGGTTCAGGCGGCGATCCTGCCCATCAACGACGACCTGATTCCCTTTGCCGAATCGATGGCCACAACCATGCGCGACGCCGGCCTGCGGGTGGAGGTGGACGACCGTACGGAAAGTCTCAACCGCAAGGTCCGCGAGGCCCAGCTTGCCAAGACCCCGCTGATTCTCACCTGCGGCGGCAAGGAGAAGGAGGCGGGTACCGTATCGGTTCGTACCCTTGACGGCACCGTGCGCTACGGCATTCCCATGGATCAGTTCATGCAAAAGGTGACCGCCCATGTGGCCGAGCGGTGCCTGGCGCTGGACCTGTTTGACGAATAGTTTTCTGGTAAGCGTTCACAGGGCACCTCATCTGCTTTGTTCCCGGGCACTTGAAGTACGACAAGGTCGTCGGCGTGCCCGGCGCCGCGCATCTGAGGCACCCTGTAAACGATTACAGATCAATATGTTACGATAAATTGGTCACGTTGATTGCCATGAGAACTGCCCGATCAATCGATTTTTTTGCCTGGTTGCCGGTGGCGGCCCTGTGTGCGGCGATTTTTCTTCAGTCCTGTTTCGCATCCCCGGATATCGGTCCCTCGTTTCCGCTGAAAGACAAGGCGCTGCACGCAGCCGTGTATGCCCTGCTGGCCGGACTCGTTTTCCGGGCCTGCCGGCTGACCTGGCCGGCCTGGCGCGCCCCGATCCAGATCCTGGTGGTGAGCGTTGCCTTTGCAACCCTGTTCGGCGCCGGCGATGAACTGCACCAGGCGTTTGTGGCCACCCGGCAGGCCGATGCATTGGATCTGCTGGCGGATCTGGTGGGCAGCCTCGTGGGCGGCGGCATCTACCTGACGATTTTCCGGCGACCGCCCAAAGCGACAGCCAGGCCGTCCACCCCTTGACTATTTCGCCCATGGATGGGATGCCGTCACCGGAAGTGATGCGTGAAAATGATTTGCCGGCCGGCCTGAAAAACAACCAACACCGGAAAGACCCCATCATCATGTTTGCACAAGGACAGCGTCAACCCATTGGATTCGGTATCTCCCTGACACCGACCGGCAAAGCCATGCTTATCGCCTACGCGGCGGTGTACGTTCTGGAACTGCTTGCCGAACACTGGATGGGGATTCCCCTCTATCAGTGGCTGGCCCTGAGCCCGCCCGGAAGCGGGTATTTTCAATTCTGGCAGCTGGTCACCCATCCTCTGGTCCATGATCCGAGTGCACCCATCGGTTTTCTGATCGACTGCCTGGTCTTCTATTTTTTTGCCGGCACCATTGAATTGTCGCTGGGCACCGCCGGATTTTTGCGGCTTTACCTGATGGCTGCCGTGGGTGCGGCCATTGGCGGACTGGCCTTCAGCGTTTTGTTCGGCGTGGGCATCCCTTACGCCGGAATGATGCCCAGCCTGCTGGGCCTGATTGTCGTTTTCGGCCTGCTGCAGCCCGAAACTACCATTCTGCTGATGTTCGTGCTGCCCGTCAAAGCCAAATACATCAGTTACGGCACTGTCGTTGTCACCGCCCTGACCTTCCTGGCCCGCACCAATCCCCATGGTGCCTATCACCTGGGCGGCATCGGCCTGGCCTGGCTCACCTTCCGGTCCCCCTCCCAATGGCTGAACATGAACTGGTGGCGCTGGAAATATTTCGAATACAAACAGAAACAGCACCGTGCCAAGTTCACCGTCATCAAGGGGAAGAAAAATGATGATGACGACCGGCCGACCATTCACTGACGGCTTTCGTCAGCGCTTGCCGTCTGTTGTTGCGCGTGGCCGGTAAACCCCAATGTTGCAACATTGGGGTAACGATCCGTACTCGATCGCCCTGTAAAGCACATCACATACCAAGGTTAAATGCGATTGCCCTGGTGTGAATCCTGCTTCACCGAAATACCCGTCACCCTGACCGTATCCCTTGCCCATGCGCTCCGCAGGTCCGCCGGCCCACCACCTTGGCCGAAAACCGTGTCGGGGATTGAACCCGTCGTTGCCCGCCGCTGCTTGCACTTTACGGTATGGTATTTGCTATCTTTCTGGGACTCAAGAAATTCTGTACGGAAGCGTGTATGGTGGTGATTGTCATCGCACCCCTGCATTTCAACCATCCACCCCAAGTGTGAATTCAAACTGGTAAGGAGCGTCTTCATGGAAAAAAAATCACTTCATTTGCAGCTGGCCAAAGCAAAACGGGCGCGGGGGATCGCGTCGTCAAAGAACCCCATCCCTTAATCGGCAAACAGCATCTCATCGATATCAAACACCCCATGGTCGACCCCATTGCGGCCATGAAGATGAAGAAAGGCAAAATCGTCAGCGCCCAGGAGGCCATCGAACTGATCCGTGACGACGACACGATCGTGACGGCCGGGTTCGTCGGGGCCGGCTTTGCGGAGGAACTGGCCATTGCGCTCAAGGAGCGATTCCTGAAAACCGGCAGGCCCCGCAACCTGACCCTAACCTATCCGGCGGGTCAGGGGGACGGAAAAACGAAAGGCCTGAACCATCTGGCCATTGAAGGCCTGGTGGGTAGAATCATCTGCGGGCATACGGGACTGACACCGGGCTTGGGAAAACTGGTCAACGATAACAAGATCCTCGCCTACAACGTTCCCATGGGCGCCGTGACCCAGCTTTATCGCGACATCGCCGCCGGCAAACCGGGAAATCTGACCCATGTGGGACTCGGCACGTTTCTCGATCCGCGCATCGACGGAGGCAAGCTCAATGACCTGACCAAATCCGAAGGAGAAGACCTCATCACGCTAATGCAGGTAGACGGGAAAGATTATCTGCTTTACAAATCATTCCCCATCCATGTGGCCTTCCTGCGTGGCACGACGGCGGATCCGGACGGCAATATCACCATGGAGAAAGAGAGCATGGTTCTCGATGCCCTGAGCATGGCCCAGGCCGCCAGGAACTCCGGCGGTGTGGTGATCGTTCAGGTCGAACGGCTGGCCGACCTGAAAACACTCAATGCCCGCGAGGTGATCATTCCCGGCATTCTGGTTGACTGTGTCGTCGTGGCCAAGCCCGAAAATCATTGGCAGACCTTTGGCGAGCCATACAGCACGGCATTCAGCTGCGAACACCGGGTGCCTATGCAGGCGGTGCCCCCCCTGGAATTGAACGGCCGCAAGGTTGTCGCCAGACGCGCGGCATTCGAACTGAAACCGAACAGCATTGTCAATCTCGGCATCGGCATGCCCGAAGGGGTGTCCCGGGTGGCAAACGAAGAGCGTATCCTGGAGTATTGCACCCTGACGGCAGAATCGGGGATCATCGGCGGGCTTCCCATGGGGGGATTGGATTTCGGGGCCGGCATCAACGTCGACGCCTTGATCACGGAGAACTATCAGTTTGACTTCTACGACGGCGGCGGGCTCGACATCGCCTTTCTGGGCATGGCCGAGACGGATGCGGAAGGCAACGTGAACGTGAGCCGATTCGGGCCCCGTTTTACCGGTCCGGGCGGATTCATCGACATCAGCCAGAATGCCAAGACGGTCTGTTTCATGGGGATGTTTACCGCCGGCGGCCTCGAGCTTTCCGTGGAAGACGATCGACTCAGAATTCTTCAGGAAGGCCGCCAGAAAAAGTTCGTCGCGCAGGTGGAACAGAAAACCTTCAGCGGGCTGTATGCGGCCCAAAGCCGGCAGCGGGTGCTGTACATCACCGAGCGTTGCGTTTTCTCCCTGTGCGAGGAAGGCCTGGAACTCATCGAAATCGCCCCGGGGATAGACCTGGAAACCCAGGTCCTGGCGCTCATGGATTTCAAACCCGTCATGCGACGACCGCCCAAGCTCATGGACGTGCGGATCTTCCGTTTCGGCCGCATGGGCATCAAGGAAGACCTGTTGACCATTCCCCTTGAGGAACGCTTCATCTACCAAGAGGCTGATAACATCTTTTTCATCAACCTCGAGAACTACTATATCAAAACCAGTGAAGAGATTCAGCAGATGAGGGCGCTTGTGGACGATTCACTGGCGCTGCTGGACAAAAAGGTCCACACCATCGCTAACTACGACAATTTCAATGTCTCTCCGCACCTGGTGGATGAATATGTGGAAATGGTCAAATACGCGGCGGGATTTTATGAGAGTGTCACCCGCTACACCACCAGCACCTTTCTGAGGATGAAGCTCGGCGATGAAATGGAGCGGCGGGGGGTCGCCCCGCACATCTATGAAAGCCGGGAAGAAGCCCGCAGTGCGTTGGCCTGCGGATGAACCGATAAACAGCCGCTACTGTATCAAATGGGATACACTTACTCCCTGCCGTCCAGGGCGATGGCATGCTTTTTCATTTTTTTATAGAGCAGGGTGCGGTGAATGCCCAGCAGGGCCGCGGCCTTGACTTTGTTGTTCCCGGATTTTTTCAGGGCGGCGACAATGGCCGCTTTCTCCGCATCGGCTTGAATCTGGTGGATCGGGGCCGTGCCCGCATCGGCGGGCATGGCCGCTTTTGGCCTGAGCCCAACGGGCAGATCTCCCGGTTCGACGGTTTCCCCACCCATGGTGGCCAGGGCACGGTCGAGAACATTGGAAAGCTCGCGGACATTGCCCGGCCACGAATGGCTGAGCAGGGCATCAACCGCCGCCGGGCTGATTCCGATTTCAGAGTTACCGGTCTGCTGCGATGAACGCCGCAGCAGGTGCCGGGCGATGGGCACGATATCCTCCGTCCGTGCCCTCAGCGGTGGGATGCTCAATGAGATGACATTCAGCCGGTAATAAAGATCCCGGCGGAAGCCGCCTTCCCTGATCCGTCGCTCCAGGTTCTGGTTGGTGGCGGCAATAATCCTGAAATCGGATTGCATCACGGTGTTTCCACCGACCCGTTCAAAGACCTTTTCCTCGAGCACGCGCAACAATTTGGGCTGCATGTCAAGGGGCAGGTCGCCGATTTCGTCCAAAAAAATCGACCCATGGTGGGCCAGTTCGAACTTTCCCGGTTTGCCTGCCGATCGGGCACCGGTGAAAGCACCGCGATCATAACCGAACAGCTCGGCCTCCAAAAGGTCCTTGGGAATGGCGGCACAATTGATCCGGACGAAAGGGTGAATCGCCCGGAGACTGGCATGGTGGATGCCTTGGGCAAAAAGTTCCTTTCCCGTTCCACTCTCCCCGACGATCAGCACCGGATAGTCGTTTGTTGCCGCCATCAGGGCATCCTGTTTCAGTTCGGCGATGGTGCGACTGTTGCCGATAATACTATCCAGGGTGTAATGGGTGGATCGAAGGGTGACCAATCCCTTCTTGTAGCGTTTGAGCTGGGATTCGAGATCGTACATCCGCTTGGCCAGCTTGACCATCTCGCCGACATCCTGAAACATGACCAGACCGAATGCGGCAATCACGCGTCCCTCTTTTTTTATGGGAAACCGGTAGACCACAATGTTTTGTCCACGGATCATCTGCATGTGATTGATTTCAGGCCGTCCGGTGCGGGCAACAATATGCATGCGGCTGCTTTCCACCAGATCGGTGCAGTGCTTGCCGATACAGTCGGCAACGGAAACGCCCAGAAAATCCGCATACGGTTTGTTCAAATGGGTGACGATGCCTTTGGTATCGGTTACAATGGCCCCGTTGTGAATGCTGTCGAATATCAGCCCAAACAGTTCCAGTTGCTCCTGGAGATATTGAAGGTCACCGGGTCGCGGTTTTGCCATTGACCGTCCCCTTTTTTCTGCTGGCGTGGCTAAAATAGATTATGTATCCAATCGACGACATGTCGCCATATTGATACACATAAAATGATTGCCTGTCCAGACTTTCCCTGTCAGCGGGCATTCGTGGATTGACAAAAGCGCTTTTTCTCTATAGGAAAAAGAGGCTTAAATGAGAGGTTAACAGCGACATCCGCGTGCTTGTACCGGACCCTTCCCAAAGGAGCCCTGCTTATGGAACCAAAGAACCTGATGGTGATCAACGGCAACGAACTTCCCTTTGAAACAGGGGAGACCATTCTTGATGTGGCCCGACGCGGGAACATCGATATCCCCACCTTGTGCCATCTCAAAGGAACCACGCCGACCGGGGCATGCCGGATCTGTGTGGTGGAGGTGGAGGGTGCCAGCACCCTGTTGCCGGCCTGTTCCACACCGGCGTCCGCCAACATGGTGGTGCGCACCGAGTCCCCGGAGGTGGTGGCCGCGCGCAGAGAAATCCTGCGCCTGATGCTATCTTCGGGCAATCACAACTGCGCCGTTCGTGGCCGGGATGACGGGGATTTCACCCAGTTTCAGCTGGGGGTGGAGCGCGCCGACGGAAGCGATGCCCTCTGTCCGGTGTGGGGCGACTGCCGGCTTCAGGATTTGGCTTACCGCTACCAGGTGACCGGCGAGGGGTTTGAAGGCACGCCAGAGAAATATCCCATGGAAACGGTCAACCCCTTCATCGTGCGCGACTTTTCGCGCTGCATTCTCTGCGGCCGCTGTGTTCAGGCCTGCAACGAGGTGCAGGTGAACAATGCGATCAGCTTCGGCTACCGCGGAGCGGCCACCAAAATCATCGCCGCCGGCGACCGGCCCTTGAAAGACTCCGACTGTGTGTTCTGCGGCGAATGCGTGCAGGCGTGTCCGGTGGGCGCACTGGTGGAAAAGGACGTGCGCTACCAGGTACGTCCCTGGGAGGTCGAAAAGGTTCGTACCACTTGCAGTTACTGTGGGGTGGGCTGCCAGCTCTACCTGCACGTCAAGGACAACCGGGTGGTCAAGGTGACCGGCGTGGACGAGGCCCCCAACCACGGCAGCCTGTGCGTCAAGGGACGCTTCGGCTACAATTTCATTGGCAGCCCGGAGCGGCTGACCGACCCGCTGATCAAGGAGAATGGAGAGTTCCGCAAGGCCAGCTGGGATGAAGCCCTGGATCTGGTGGCCGAGCGGCTGGGAACCATTCGCGACACCCACGGCAGCGACAGCCTCGGGGTGCTCACCTCGGCGCGCGTGACCAACGAGGAGAACTACATTGCCCACAAGTTTACCCGGGCGGTGCTGAAAACGAATAACATCGACCATTGCGCCCGGCTCTGACATAGCTCCACAGTGGCCGGGCTGGCCGCAGCGTTTGGAAGTGGCGCAATGACCAACACCATCGGCGATATCGAAGAAGCCGATGTGATCCTCATTGTCGGTTCCAATACTACCGAGAACCATCCGGTGATCTCTACATTTGTGAAACGGGCCGTGACCCGTCGGGGGGCCAAGCTTATTGTGGTGGATCCGCGGCGGATCAAGATGACCGAGTTTGCCGAGCAGTGGATTCGGCCCAACCTGGGTACGGATGTCGCCTGGATCAACGGCATGATGCACGTGATCATCAAAGAAGATCTTCACGACAAGGCCTTTGTCGAGCAGCGTACCGAGAATTTCGAGGCCATGAAGGCCGTTGTTGAGAAATACACGCCGGAATATGTCGAAACGATTGCCGGTATCCCGGCCGAGCAGTTGATCACCGCAGCAAGGCTTTATGCAGGGGCGCCGGCCGGCAGCATCCTTTACTGCATGGGCATCACCCAGCACACCACGGGAACGGACAATGTCAAATCCCTGGCCAACCTGGCCATGCTGTGCGGCAACATGGGCATTCGCGGCGGCGGGGTCAACCCGTTGCGCGGGCAGAACAATGTTCAGGGCGCCTGCGACTTGGGCGGGCTGCCCAATGTGCTCACCGGCTATCAGACGGTGGACAATCTCGACGCCATCGGGAAGATAGAGCGGGCCTGGAACGTGACCGGCTTGCCCACCACGCCCGGGCTCAAGGTCACGGACATGGTGCCGATGGCCGGCACCGGCGAAATCAAGGCCCTGTATATCATCGGAGAGAATCCGCTGGTCTCCGATCCCGACCTGAACCACGCCGAACACTGTTTCGAGCATCTCGATTTCCTGGTGGTGCAGGATATCTTTCTCACCGAAACCGCGAAGATGGCCGATGTGGTGCTGCCCTCCAAATGTTTTGCCGAAAAAGACGGCACCTTTTCCAATACCGAGCGGCGGGTGCAGCGGGTTCGCCAGGCAGTCAACCCGCCGGGTTTGGCCAAGGACGACTGGAAGATCACCTGCGAGATTGCCACCCGCATGGGGTACGCCATGTCCTATAAGGACAGCGAGACCATTTTCAACGAACTGGCCAGTCTGACCCCCTCCTACGCGGGGATCAGCTATCCCCGCATCGAACAGGTGGGCATCCATTGGCCCTGTCCGACTCCTGAACATCCGGGGACGCCGATTCTGCATGGTGCCCAATTCACCCGGGGTAAGGGCCTGTTTCACGATCTCGAATGGAAGGCTCCGGCAGAGGTGGCCGATGACGACTATCCACTCTATCTGACCACCGGCCGGGTGATCTACCATTACCATACCGGCACCATGACCATGAAGACTGATGGGCTCAACGAACGGGCACCGGAATCCTTTGTGGAGATCACCCAAAGTGATGCGGTGGGCATGGGGATTGCGGATGGTGATCGGGCGACCATTACTTCACGGCGCGGGCAGATCAAGGTCCGGGTGCATGTTTCACCCAAGGCCGTGGAAGGCACTGTTTTCATTCCCTTCCACTTTGCAGAAGCTGCGGCCAACAAACTGACCAACGCGGCCTTGGATCCCGTCTGCGGAATCCCGGAGTTCAAGGTGTGTGCGGTGAAGGTCTCCAAGGCCGCATAAGAGAAGATCTTAGATTTAACGAAACGGACGGGGAAAGGATATCCCGTCCGTTTTTTTATCGGGATCGGATAAAAAAACCGGCTCCCCAAATGGAGAGCCGGTTTTGTTTGTCGCTTGCCCGGGATGAATCAGAAATTGGACGATTCGGGGTGGAACACATTCACCTCTTTGAGATCGTCTCCCAGGTATTCGCGTTCGTTGGGACCGAGGATGCCCAGGGAGAGGCAGATCAGGGTCCACAGGTGGACGGTCTGCCAAGGGTGCCCCAACTGATCGCTCAGGTCATGAACCTGGGCATGGCAGTTGTGGCAGGGGGTGATGGCGTAAGCCGCCTTGGTCGCCAGGATCTGATCGGCCTTGAGCTTGCCGTAGGCCCGTCGTTCGTCCGGATAGCCGGACTGCAGGAAACCGCCGCCTCCACCGCAGCAGAAGTTGTTGGACCGGTTGGGATACATGTCGACGAAATTCTCTTCACCGACCACGGATTTGACCACGAAACGCAGATCTTCGGCCACGGGGTCGCCGAAGCTCTTGCGCACCAGCTGGCAGGGATCCTGGACGGTGAACTTGATCTTAAGATCCTTGTTCCAGTCGGAACTGACCTTCAGTTTGCCCTCGCGGATCCACTGGGCGTAGTATTGAATGATGCTTTTGACTTCGAAGTTGGGTTCGAGGTTGAATTTTTTCAGTCCGGCCCGGACTGCAAAGAGTTCGTGCCCTCACTCCGTATTGAGCCAGACCTTGCAGCCCAGGTCCTCTACCGCCTTTTTTTTCACTTCGACGATGTGCTTCCAGCTTTCGTCGTCACCCAGGAACATGCAGTAGTTCTCTGCCGCCCACCCTTTGGTGCCATAGGTCCAGTCGGCACCGACGAGGTGCAGGATCTTCCACAGGGGCACCATCTCGTCCGGCTCGGTAACCGGTTCGCGCGAATTCTGATTGAGGAAGAATTCGGCACCCTGTTTGTTGACCGGCGCCTGCATCTCAGCGAACTCGGGTTGGGCTTCCTGGTACTCTTCGAGAACATCCTCGACGACGAACTGGAAATCTTCTTCCGTAGCACCCATGGCGCTGCAGGTGTCATTGCGCAGGGCCACGTCGCAGGACCCGAGGATCCCCTTGGGCCGCTGGTCACGGGGCCACTGGGCCCGTGCATTGAAAACCAGTTGCGGGATGTCGATTTTCATGGGGCAGACATAAATGCAGCGCTGGCACATGCTGCACATCCAGATCCATTTGGTGCTCAGGACTGCTTCGTCCATGCCCAGAGCCGCCATGCGTAAAAATTTCCGGGGATCCATTCCCTCCAGACCCGTTGCCGGACAGCCTGATGAGCAGGCGCCGCAGGTCAGGCACAAGTTCAGGTTTCCCCCCTCGGGGAGGATCTCCTTTACCTTGTCGATGAAAACGGATCGTTTCTTGCCGCCGAGCTTGATCGCTTCATCAGCCATTTCTGTTATTTCCTCCGTTGTTGGTTTACCATCGACGATTCCATATTCGACAAAAATAGTCAAGTTTGTATTTATTGATAATTAAACGGCAAAATACAAGGAAAAAATATTTCAACGGCAGGGTGGTCGGTTGCCGGTTGCCACCGTCGAGTGAGCGGTGAGTGTGTTGGGGAGGGGGATCGGTTCGCCTGAAAAAAACGCGCGTTCCTGCAGTCTGAATCTGCAGGAACGCGCGTTATCGGGATTTCTTAGGATCGGAAATTTTATTAATTAAACGAAATTGCTTGTTCTTGCGCCCGTCTTCCGCGTTGCATCAATGGCCACATACTCCCGGTATGCAACCCTTGATGCGCCTTGAAGACGAACACAAGCCCGGCGCAATTACGTTCAATTAATTTCATCCCCGATCCTTAGCGGGGATTTATTTGGCTTTCAACTGGGCTTCCATGGCCATCACGATGGATGAGAAGTCAGCCCCCATATTCGATGCCGTGGTGGCGAAACAGATGCGTTCTTTTTCGACCCCGATGGCTTCAAGCATGTTCTGTGCATTGGCAGCACGCCAGCCGGCGTACAGGCTGCCCTTTTCCGACTTGCAGTTGCCGTTATGGCAGGCCATGATCACCACGCCGTCGGCGCCTTCGGCCAGGGCACGCATGACATAATCCACATCCACCTTGCCGGCACAGGGTACGGTAACGGTTTTCAGGCCCTCGGGCAGCGGCATGCCGAAGGATTCTGCCATCTTAGCGGCCTCGAGACCACTGTTCTGGCAGCAGAAGGCCACGATCGTGGGGGCATCGCCGGATTTTTCGGCTGCCGACCGGCTCACCGTCTCGATCATGGCCGCATCGTTGAATTCACCGATCTGGATGGCGTCCATGGGGCACTCCGAGGCGCAGATCCCGCAGCCCTGGCAGGCCACTTTGGAGATAACGGGTTTATTTTCCGCTTCCCAGTAAATGGCACCATGGGGGCAGCAGCGGTAGCAGGTGAGGCAGAAGGTGCATTTGCCCGTATCGATGACCGCCTTGTCGACCGGTACGCTGATGGTCCCGTCGCCCAGAAGGCCACGCACCCGCAGGGCGGCGTTTTCCGCGTCCATCAGGGCGCCGTAGCGTTTTTTCACCCGGCGGCTGCCGCCGACCACAAAGATGCCTTCGCGATTGGTCGAAACCGGGTAGCGGTGAACATTGTCGGTCTGCAGGAATCCCATGGGGCCCACATCGATTTTCAGCATGTCGGCCAGGGCGGCGTTGACCTCATCGGCACCGATGGCCTCTTCGACGACAACAATGTCCGGAGCCAGTTCCACATTGCGCTGCAGCACCGGATCCTCATAGGTGATCGAGAGGGCGGCGCCTTCCTGGGCCACCTGCGGCATGCCGGTCAGTTTGATATACATGGCGCCCTTGTCGCGGCACTCCAGGTAGAGTCGTTCCAGGCCGTCTTCGGCAACCTTCAGATCGCCGGCCAGAACGTAAGCGCTGGTGTCGGCCATGTTTTCCATGGCCAAAACGCTTTTCAGCACCCGTTCCAGCACCAGGGGATTGCCGTCCTGGGCCAGTCCCATGAGAAAGGCCACCGACTTGCCGGAAAAGGCGGCGGGATCCGTTTTCAGGGCGGCTTCCAGCTGGCTCTGGCTGAGCACCGTTTCGGAAAGGGTCAGACCATAGGCGTCGTTCATCGGGGAGGAGACCAGCTCCGAGGCCACGACAATGGCGCCTACCGATTTTTCGACAATGTCGTCATTGCCCGACAGCCACACCCGGAAGTCACCGGGAACGCCGGCGGCGCCATCCATGCGCGTGCCGGGCAGCATTTCGATCATCTCCGACCCGTTGACGGTTTCCATGAGCGCGTCCAGAGCCGCCTGCTCTTCACCGTCAACATCGGCCACACCCATACCGGCGGCAGCGCCCCCGTCAATGAGCACCACCTTGTATCCGCTGGCGGCAATTTCGGTGGCGGCTTTCGCGCCGGTCATGCCGGCACCCACCACCAGGACGTCGGTGGACAGGTTGATGGTTTCCATTTGCGTTTGTTCTGTCATGAGGCCCTCCCCAGATATTTCATCACTTCGCCGGCAGACTGACCTGCATGGACGATGGATTCGGCAATGGTTTTCGGTCCCGATGCGGTACCGGCCACAAAAACGCCTTCCTGGCCGGTGGTTACCCGGTTCAATTTCTCGGCGCAGGCAAAGAAACCGTCACCGTTCAGCGGCGCGCCGACCGTCTCGGCCAGGGCCGCGTTGTCGGCGGACGGCATAATGCCCACGGAGAGCACCACCAGATCGAACACCTCCTGGATGGCTTCACTGCTGCCTTCGGCAGCCATGAAGCGGGTACGGATGCGGTCGTCGTCGGTTTTATACATGTCCACGGGGATGTTGCGCACAAACGTCATTTCATCTTTGCACTGCTGGTAGAAAACAGGGAAATCGTTGCCCGTGTTCTGGATGTCCATGTAGAAAATGGTGATCTCCAGTTCCGGGTCCTTGTGTTTCATGGACTGGGCCGTTCGCAGGGCATAAGGGCAGCAGACCTGGCTGCACCACAGGTTGCCCAAACGCTCGTCGCGGCTGCCCACACACTGGATGAAGGCGACTTTCTTGGGCGGCTGACCGTCCGAGGGGCGCAGCACAACACCATTGGCGCGTTTGCCTTTTTCCAGATCCAGGCCGCTGATGACGTTATCCAGTTCATCGTAGCGATAGGTGGATTTGATGCGTGGATCAAAGGCGTTGAAACCGGTGGCCACGACCACGGCGTCCACCTCGAGGGCGTCCGCATTGCCGGTGGTTTCCGGATTGAGGCTGCCGTCGGCCTGATAAAATTTGGCGTTGTTCAGCGAGTAGCCCTTGACTGCCGTGCAACCCGCCGGGTTGGCCGTGTAGCCGTCCGCACAGGCCGCGGTGTCTTTGCTGACATCGCCTTTTTTCAAGCTGACCTTGAAATTGCCGTTTTTATTGATGCCGGTCACCTCTGTGGCCAGGTGGACGGAAATGGCCGGTTCGTTGACCACGTTCTTGAGCATTTTTTCCACGGCGCAGGCCCCGCACTGGCGGCATTCGTCCGTGGCTTTACAGGCGTACTGGATGGCGTGTCCGCCAAGGAAGTCGGCCTTTTCAACCAGCGCAACCTCTGCGCCAAGGCCGGCAAGCTCCCAGGCTGCCGTTAGACCGGCGATCCCGCCCCCAATGACCATGACTTTTTTCGATTCAGTACTCACGTGAAAACTCCTTTGGTGATCGTTGGTTGACAATGGATGGTCGGTAGTGATCAGACCACGGGTCTGGGCAGGACATTGGCGCGTTCGGCAATCTCCGGCACCTTGTGTTCCCATTCGATGGCCATGAGGTGAACGCCGGCGACGCCCTTCATCTCTTTGAACTCTTCGATCTGTTCGCAGGCGATTTTGATGCCTTCGTCAGCCACCTTCTTCTTGTCGACGCCCTGGAGGCGTTTGATGATTTCGTTGGGAACGTCCATGCCAGGTACCTTGAGCTGCATGTAGCGCGCCATACCGATGCTCTTCATGGGGGTCACGCCGGCGAGGATGTATACCTTCTCGGTAAGACCCATGTCGACGGCTTCCTTTACCCAGGTGCGCATCCGTTCCATATTGAAGATACACTGGGTCTGGACGAAATCCACGCCGGCGGCCACTTTTTTGGCCAGGCGGTGCACCCGCCACTCGTGGGGTTCGGCAAAGGGGTTGGCGGCGCCGCCGATAAACAGTTTCGGGGGGCCGTCGATATCGGCACCGCCCAGGAATTTGGCCTCGTCACGCATTTTTTTCACCGTGCCGATGAGCTGGGTGGAATCGATATCGAAAACACCCTTGGACTGAGGGTGGTCGCCGAACTGCTGGTGGTCGCCGGACAGGCAGAGCATGTTGCGGATGCCCAGTGCCGAGGCACCGAGAATGTCGGCCTGCATGGCCAGCCGGTTGCGGTCGCGGCAGACCATCTGGTAGTTGGGTTCCAGTCCCTCTTCAATGGCGATCAGCGAGGCCGCCCAACTGGACATCCGCACCATGGCGGTCTGGTTGTCGGTGATATTGACGGCATCCACATTGCCGACCAACGGTTTTGCCTTTTCGCGCACCGCCTCTACGTTGGATCCGCGGGGCGGACCCAGTTCTCCGGTGAAGGCAAAATGACCGGCGCGCAATATTTTTTCCAGATTGCTTCCTGATTTCATGTAGTAATCCCTCTATTTGCGATTGACATGTTCCATGTTGGTGTTTCGTTGCCGCGCCGCTTCAGCTACTTGATCCCCAATGCGGTCAGGCGCTCTTGATAACCCGGTTGGACGATGGTCCGCGGCGTCTGGTTGCGCCAGTCGTTGGCCGGGCAGATTTCCAGGATATTGGCCAGGCGGTTCTGTTTGGCCAGGCGTTCGTGGATTTTGTACCAGGCACAAGGCTGGTCGCTGTTGATTTCACAGCTGCCCTTGTTGGTCCCCCCACAGGGACCGTTGAAAAGGCCCTTGGCGCACATGGTTACCGGGCAGATGCCGGCGGTCATTCCCAGTACACAAGTACCGCAGGCCCGGCATTTTTCCTCGTACCATCCCACTTCCCGGTTGACGCCGATAAAGGAGGTATTCACCGCCGGAAATACGGGGATTTCAGGAAACCGTTCGGCCAGGAACTGAATGCCGGCGCCACAGGCCATGGAGATGAGCGCATCGTATTCATCCACCACACCGTCCAGTTCCTCCAGAAATTCCATGTCGCATTGCCGCTCCACCGTCATCGCGCCGGTTTCGATGGGATCGCCCTCCATGCGACGGGCAATTTTCAGTTCGGAGTTGAGCACCCCGACCTCCTTCTCTCCGCCTGCCAGGCATACCGCCACGCAGGTGCCGCATCCCACGGTGAGGACTTTTTTAAAGTCTTTCACCATGGCCCTGATCTCTTCAATGGGCTTTCGTTCCGCAACAATCATTTGACATTCCTCCTGTTTGTCATGGCACGGGGTCGTTGCCATGCTGGGTGATACACCGCACGCATGATGTAAAAAGGGGCGAGCGTGAAATGTAAGGGTGAGCCAAAAAACGAAATTAAGCAGAGCGAAGCAATTCTGTCAATATATAAAGGATTCATTATAAAATCTGGGCCCCAATCAGCTGTTTGGAGGGATTTGCAAACCGTTAAATGAATATCCCTTCATTTTTTTGGCGGGCTGCGTGGCATTTCCTTGCAGGCGGTGGCCCGGTTTGGGACTCAAAACAGATCAATGCGCTATTATTCGAGCTGGTTAAATAGCGCGCGGATCCCGCTTTTTTCAGCACGTGGCGGTTAACCCTTGACAGGCGCTTTTGGCCTCTGTTAGATATGAATGAATGTTCATTCATATTTGATCGAGAGGTTTATTATCGCAAAAAAGAAAAATACCGACAAATACCAGCGCATCCTGGACGCCGCCATCAAGGTTTTTGCCGAGCAGGGCTTCTTTCAGTCGACCATCGCCCAGATCGCCAAGGCGGCCGGCGTTGCAGATGGAACGATTTATCTTTATTTCAAGAACAAAGACGATATTCTGGTTCAATTTTACCAATATAAGACGCGCCAGATTTTTGAACGGTTCCGCGACGTGGTCAACCGATCGAAAACTGCGGAAGAGAAGCTTCGCTGCCTGATCCGGGTCCACCTCCAGGAATTCCAGAAGGATCGCAACATGGCCATCGTCTACCAGGCCGAGACCCATCAGTATTACCGCCGCAATGACGAAAACCTCAAAGAGATGTCCAAAATGTACCGGGATATCATTTCGGAGGTGGTGGAACTGGGACAGGAAGAGGGGGCCATCCGCAAAGATCTCTACATGGGGTTGGTCAAACGGTTTATCAACGGTGCGGTGGACGAAGTGATCAATTCGTGGATCCATGCCGGCGGGCAATATGATCTGGTAACCATGGCCGATCCGCTGGTGGATCTTTTCATCAGCGGTATCGGGGGTTGCCGCAATACCGGATCAACAGGCGACCATCCAACCGGATAGCGCCGTATGCCCGGGACGTTCCGGCACGCCGTCCGCCATAATTCTGCCATAATAAGGAGAATCATACCATGGCACAAGTAATTGCTGATCGAAGAGACGTCGATTTCGTGCTGCATGAACAACTGATCGTCGATGGGTTGAGCAAACATCCCAAGTATGCCGAATTCGGAAAAAAAACCATCGACATGATCGTCAGCGAGGCCCGCAATCTGGCGATCAAGGAGATCCTGCCAACCTTCAGGGAGGGAGACGAACAGGGGTGTCGGTTTGATAATGGCCAGGTATCCGTGCCGGAGAGTTTCAAACGCGCCTACGATCTCTTTGTCGAAGGAGAATGGCTGGCCATGCCCGAAGATCCGGCCTACGGCGGGCAGGGGATGCCCAGGACGGTGGCCCTGGCTGCCGGTGACTATTTCAATGGTGCCAACTGCGCGTTTATGATGTATCCGGGCCTGACCCACGGGGCGGCCCTGCTGGTGGAGGCGTTTGGTACCGAACGGCAGAAGAAACGGTTCCTCAAAAACATGTTTACCGGCAAATGGACCGGCACCATGCTGCTCACCGAACCCGAAGCCGGCTCCGACGTGGGCAACCTCTCCACCAGCGCCAAAAAGAATCCCGACGGCACTTATTCCATTACCGGCAGCAAGATTTTTATTTCCGCCGGTGAACACGACATGGTCGAAAACATCGTCCATCCGGTACTGGCCCGAATCGAAGGCGCGCCGGCGGGCACCCGGGGAATTTCGCTGTTTCTGGTCCCTAAGTATCGGGTGGCCGACGACGGCAGCCTGGGGGAATTCAACGATGTGGTCTGCACCGGGATCGAACATAAGATGGGCATCAACGGCAACGCCACCTGTTCACTGACCCTGGGCGGCAAAGGCAATTGTGTGGGGGAGCTGTTGGGGGAGGAGAACAAGGGCATGCGCGCCATGTTTCTGATGATGAACGAAGCGCGCCTGCTGGTGGGGATGCAGGGGTTCTGCTGCGCCAGTGCGTCCTACATGAACGCAGTCAACTACGCCCGGGAGCGCGTTCAGGGCAAGAACCTGCTGCAGATGATGGATCCCGATGCGCCGTCGGTGCCGATCATCCAGCATCCGGATGTGCGTCGGATGCTGATTTCCATGAAAGCCTATGTGGAAGGCATGCGCAGCCTGCTTTATTACGCCGGTTTTCTCACCGACCGGATCGCGGTCAGCGACGATGAGGCCGAAAAGGCACGGCTCCAGGGAATGATCGATATTTTGATCCCCATCTGCAAAGGGTATGTGACCGACAGGGCCTTCGACGTCTGCAGCACGGGGGTTCAGGTTTACGGCGGGTACGGATTCATCCGGGAGTACCCCCAGGAGCAGCTCCTGCGGGATTGCCGCATCACCATGATCTACGAAGGCACCAACGGAATCCAGGCCATGGATCTGCTGGGCCGAAAGCTGGGGATGAACAAGGGCAAGCCGATCATGGACCTGATGGGAGAGATCCAAAAGACGCTCGCCCAGGCCAAAGCCATCGACGAACTTGCCGATTTTGCCGCACGCCTGGAAAAGGCCCTTAACCGGCTGGCCGAAGTGGCCATGCATCTGGGGGCCACCGCCATGTCCCCCAAAGTGATGAATGCCTTTGCCTTCGCCCACCCGTTCATGGAAGCCGCCGGTGATGTGGTCATGGCCTGGATGCTGCTCTGGCGGGCGGTGATCGCCGCCACCCAGCTGGAGAAGGGGGCCAAGAAAAAGGATCAGCATTTCTATGAAGGGCAGATCAAAAGCGCCCATTATTTTACCCAGGCCGTTCTTCCCGTGACCATGGGCAAGATGGACGCCATCATGACCACCTGTACCGCTGCCGTTGAGATCTCCGAAGATGCCTTTGGCGGCAAATAAGCCCTGTTAAACGCCGGGGCGAGAGGCCATAAAAACGGGGAGCCGATTCAAACCGGTTCCCCGCTTTTGCTTTTATTGGCGTTTTTCCAGTTCCATGGCCCGAAGATCCTTTTTCAGCACTTTGCCCACATTGGTTTTGGGAAGTTCTTTGCGAAACTCGATCTCCGCCGGCCATTTGTATTTGGCCAGTTTCCCCTGGCAGTAAGTCATCAGTTCTTCGGCCGTGGCCGTCTTCCCCTCCTTGAGGACCACAAATACCTTGATCAATTCACCGCGTTTGGCATGTGGCAGCCCGATTACCGAGGCTTCCATCACCTTGGGATGTTCAAAAAAGACCTCTTCGATGTCCCGCGGATAGACGTTGTATCCGCTGGAAAGAATCATGTCCTTCTTGCGGTCGACAATATAGAAATAGCCGTCGTCATCCATCTTGGCGATATCTCCGGTGTGCAGCCAGCCGTCGGTGATCGTTTCAGCAGTGGCGTCGGGGCGCTTCCAGTAGCCTTTCATGATCTGCGGGCCCCTGATGAAAAGTTCACCACTTTCCCCCACAGGCACGTCGCTAAGGCCGTCTTTCAAGCTGACGATGCGGCACTCGGTGTCGGGGATGGGCAGCCCGATGCTGCCGACCTTGCGCCGGCCCTTGAACGGATTGACGTGGGTTACCGGACAGGATTCGGTCAATCCGTAGCCTTCGACGATGATCGACCCGGTTTTTTCCTCGAATTTGTTGATCACTTCAACGGGCAAGGGGGCGCTTCCGGAGAAGCAGCCCTTAATGGAGGTCAGGTCGGTTTCCCCGATATCGGGATGCTCGAGCATACCGATGTACATGGTGGGAACCAGTGGGGCGAACGTTGGTTTGAACTTGCTGATCGCCTCGAGCAATTGCGGGGGTTGGGGCTTGGGGACCAGGATGTTTCCCCAGCCGGTGTAAATGGCCAGATTCATGCTTGTCGACAGGCCGAAGACATGAAAAAAAGGCAGGGCGCCAAGCATGATTTCGTTGCTGTCGAAGGTGGGAAACCAGGCCATGATATGCTGGATCTGTTTGCTCAGGTTGCCGTGGGTCAGCATGACCCCCTTGGAAACACCGGTTGTTCCGCCGGTATACTGGTACATGGCCACGTCATCAAAAGCGAGCGTCACCGCCGGTGGCGTGGCAGGATAGCGGGCCAGCACCTTTTTCCAGCGATACACGTCCTTGGCCGGTTTGACATCGGCGGCGAGTTTCTTTTTTTTGCCGACCAGCGGGAAAAGCAGGTTTTTCGGAAACGGCAGATAGTCACCGATGCTGGTGTAGATGATTTTTTGGATTTGCGTCACGGGCCGCAGATCGATCATCCGATTGGTCAACAGGTCCAGGGTGATCAGCATTTTGGATTCGGAATCGGTAAACTGATGTTCCAGTTCTCGGTCCGTGTAAAGCGGGTTGTTCATCACGGCAATGGCGCCGATGCGCAAAATGGCGTAGTAAGCCACCACGCAGGGGATCACGTTGGGCAACAGAATCGCTACACTGTCCCCCTTGCGGATCCCGAAATCGGCCAGACCGGTGGCAAATCGATCGACCATGGCGTTCAATTGCTTGAACGTGATCCGGTAACCCTGAAAGGTCAGTGCCATTTTGTCGGGGAATCGGCTGGCAGAACGCTTCAGGCAGTCGGGCAGGCAGATGGATTCGTATTTCACGTGTTCGGGAACGCCGGCTTCGTAGTGGCTCAACCAAGGTTTGGTGCGGTAAGGATTGTCTGTTGTCACGGCACTCTCCTTTTTCCTTGTTTTTCGTTGGCGTTCGTAATAAGTGAAAATCTTCTTGCCTGAATATCCGCGGTGCAAAAACGGCCGTTTTTTCCACCGCCGGGGTGTTGCCACCGCATTACATGAGATGAAACGCCTGTCATGCTATTCTTGACAGGAAACAACGGGCTTAGTAAGGACTGAATGAGTACTCATTCATTTTTATTCATTTTATTATGAAACCGAAGGGAGAGCAAGAGTAAAACATGGAAACCGCGTTGATCGCTCCAGCCGAGTATGTCTTTCTTTTTATCCCCACGGTCCTTTTTTCATTACTGATACCTGTCGTGGGGATTGCCGTATTCACCTACATCATGGCCCTGCGGGCGGCCCCGTTGGTCAAAGCAGCCCCGGACAAGCGTTTTGACCGCATCCCGCAGCGTATTTTCAATGTGTTCAAGATCTGGCTGGGCCAGTACCGCCAGCCGCGTTACCGCGTTGCCGGCGTAGTTCACATCATCATCTTCGCCGGGTTTCTGGTGCTGAGCGTCCGGTCGACGTCACTGGTGATCATCGGCCTGTCCGAGGATTTTGTGCTGCCCGGGTTTGGCGGCGTCATCGGCGACATTTACAATGTTCTCAAGGATTACGCGGCCACGGCCGTACTGGTGGCCTGCTGCATCGCCGCCTGGCGCCGGGCCGTGGTCAAGCCGGAGAGGTACAAAGTGCCGGCCAAGTACGGCCATGATCACACGGCCGAGGCGCTGTTTGTACTGGGCCTGATCTCGACCCTGATGATTTCCGAGAGCCTGTTCGAGGCCAGCAGCGTGGCGGCCAACGCCCAGTCGGGGCTGCACGCCGAGTTCCTGGCGCCCCTGAGCTTGGTCTGGTTGTTCAAGAATTTTCTGATGTTCTCCTCGGAAGGGACCCTGCAGGCGATCCACATCATCGCCTACTATATTCACGACTTGACCTTCTTCTTTTTCCTCTGTTTTTTGCCTCTGGGCAAGCACTTTCACGTGATCACCTCGATATTCAACGTCTTTTTCATGCGTATCGACCGGGGGAACATCAAACCGGTGCGTCACGGCATCAAGGCGGAGGAACTGGACGACCTGGAATCCTTCGGGGTGAAAAAGATCGAAGATTTTACCTGGAAGCATCTTCTGGATTTTTATTCGTGTGCCGACTGCGGGCGCTGCTCGGACAACTGCCCGGCCAACGCCGTGGGGCGGCCCCTGTCGCCGCGTTTCATTTCCATCAAGGGGCGCGACACGCTTTTCAAGAACTACCCCATCTACCCGTACGGATCGCCGTTCAAGAAGAGTGAACCCTTGATCGGCACGGTCTACGAGGAGGACGAGATCTGGTCATGCACGACCTGCGGGGCGTGTGAGCAGGAGTGTCCCATCGGCATCGAGTATATCGACAAGATCGTGGATCTGCGCCGCGGCATGGTGGACGAGGGGATGGTTCCCCAGAGCCTGCAGAAGCCGCTTAAGGCCCTTGAGAAGCGTGGCAACCCGTGGGGCAAGATGGAGAAGAAACGCGCCGAATGGACCAAGGATCTTCCCGAGGGTGTGACGGTGAAGGACCTGACCAAGGATTCGGCCGAGACGTTGTATTTTGTGGACAGCATCACCAGCTATGACGACCGCATGCAGGATCTGGGGCGGGCTACGGCGACGATCCTTTCGCGCGCGGGTGCGGACTTCGGTATCCTGGGCAAGGCGGAGAAGGACGCGGGCAACGAGATCCGGCGCTTTGGCGAAGAGATGCTCTTTCAGACCATGAAGGAGATGAACACCGATGCGATCACAGGCAGCGGTGTCAAGCAGATCGTCACGGCCGACCCGCACGCCTACAACGTGCTGAAGAACGACTACAGCGGGCTGCCGCCGGTGGAGCACATCAGCCAGTTCATCACCCGCAGCGTGCGATCGGGCGCCCTGAAGCTAACCGGCGCCAATGGGGACGGCAAGGTTTACACCTATCACGATCCCTGCTACCTGGGCCGCCACAACGACGTCTACGAGGATCCGCGGGAGGCGCTGGACGCCATTGCCGGTTTGAAGCGGGTGGAGATGGAGCGCAGCCGTGACCGTTCGTTCTGTTGCGGCGGCGGCGGGCTGATGCTGTTCTACGAACCCGAAGAGGAACAGCGCATGGGCGTTTTGCGGGTGGAGATGGCGGCCAAGGCCGGTGCCAACGTGATCGTGACGGCGTGCCCCTTCTGCCTGGTGAATATGGAGGATGCCATCAAGGTGGCCGGCCTGGAAGGGCAGATGGAGGCCATCGATCTGTCGGAGCTGATCGCCCAGCATATACAGTAGGAAATTATTAATTTTGAATGATGAATTTTGAATGAAGGCAGGCGGTCTCTTTTAAAATGAGAGAATCCATTCATTCAAAATTCAAAATTCAGCATTCATCATTGAGTTCTTTCAAGACAGGAGGATTAGCATGGAGATTTTGGTATGCGTCAAACGGGTACCCGATACCGCGGAGAACGAGATCGAGGTCAACGGCTCGGGCAGCGATATCGAACGTGACGACCTGGTGTACTCGGTCAACGAATGGGACAACTACGCCGTGGAAGAGGCGATTCAGATCCGCGATAACGTGGGCGGCAGCGTGACGGTGGTCACGGTGGGCGACGACGAGTCCGAAGAGGTGCTGCGCCGGGAAATGGCCATGGGCGCGGACAACGGGATTCTCTTGACCGACGATGCCTTCGAGGGCTCGGACGGCAAGGGCATCGCGACCCTGCTCAAGGCGGCGGTGGAAAAGGGCAAGTACGACCTGATCCTGACCGGCGCCCAGGCGGACGACGGTGCCGGGCAGGTGGGCGGCATGCTGGCGGCGATGCTGGACGTTCCCTACGCCTCGCTGGTGAACAAGATCGAGGTGGCTGGTGACAAGCTGAAGGTGGGCCGGGAGATCGAAGGCGGCAACCAGGAGATGAACGAAATATCCATGCCCTGCGTGCTGTCGATCCAGACCGGCATCAACGAGCCACGCTACGTGGGTATCCGCGGGATCCGCAAGGTGGCCTCGGTGGAGATTCCCGAACTGGGTGCCGGCGACCTGGGCGTGGACGCGGGCGTGGTGGGCGAAGGCGCCGCCAAGGTGAAACGGGTGGATTACTTCGTGCCTGAGCTGGGCGAGGGGGCCGAGATGCTCGAGGGCAGCACCGAAGAGATCATTGCCAAACTGATTGAACACCTGAAGGCCAAAGGAGGACTGAAATAATGGCTGACATCTACGCATACATCACCCACAGAAACGGCGTGGCCGACGATTCGGCCCTGGAACTGATTGAGGCCGCCAAGAAGATCGACGCTGGCGCGGCGGTAACCGCCATCGTGACCGGATCGGGCAGTGAGCTGGACCAGGTGGCCGATGCTGTGGCCGCGACCTATCCCAAAGTACTCAAATACGCAAGCGACGCACTGGCCTATCCCAACGCCGAAGTGGTGTGCAAACTGCTGGTGAACGTACTGCCCGCGGATGCGATCCTGCTGGTGGCCCACGACACCTTTGGCATGGACCTTTCCCCGGGCCTTTCGATCAAACTGGATTCGGCCTTTGTTTCCGACGTGGCCGACATCGAAGGCGTCGACGGCAGCACCTTGAAGGTGATCCGCCAGGAATACTCGGGCATGGTGAGCACCCATGTGACCTGCGACATTTCTGCCGGTGCGGTGATCAACGTGCGTCCGGGCTGCTTTGCGCCGGACGAGAGCAAGTCTGCCGGCGGGACCGTTGAGGACAAGTCCGGTGACGCCGGCGATCTTTCCACGGGCCGCACCTTCCTGGAAGTCGTGGAAGCCGAAGTCGGTGACGTGGACATCACCAAATCCGACGTGCTGGTCTCCGTGGGCCGCGGTATCGAGGACGAAGAGAACATCGAGATCGCCCAGGAACTGGCCGACGCCATGGGCGCGGTGGTCTCCTGCTCGCGTCCGATCGTGGACGCCAAATGGCTGGAGAAATCCCGCCAGGTGGGCACCAGTGGTCAGACGGTCAAGCCCAAGGTGTACATGGCCTGCGGCATCTCCGGCAGCTTCCAGCACATGGGCGGGATCAAGGGCTCGCCGTTCATCGTGGCGATCAACAAAAACGTCAAGGCCCCGATCTTCCAGGTGGCCGACGTGGGCATCGAGGCCGACATCCTCGAATTCTTGCCCGAGCTGACCGAGGCGATCGGCGAACTCTAAAACCAGTCTGGTAAGCAACGAAATTCGGCGGATTTCCGGTTTTGATCGGAATCCGCCGATTCAGTTTTCCGCGTCTTTTTCGTATCGGACGATGGGACTGCGGTGGTTGATTTCAGTGCCGCGATTCAAGAAAATCATCCCGGCAGTTGCCGTTGAGGACAATTGACACTATTTTCTGTGGTCAACACGCTGGTGCTCAACATCCCAGACATCGCGCGGGTGAGAATTTTGATCGATGGAGCGCCGGCAAAGACATTGAGCGGTCATTTATCACTTGGGTTCCCTTTAACTGCAGATATGCTGCTGACACGATGAAAAAAACAGACAAACTCAATAATATTCGCAATATCGGCATTATTGCCCATATCGACGCCGGAAAGACCACCGTCACCGAGCGAGTGCTATACTATACCGGGCGTTCCCATAAGATCGGCGAGGTCCACGACGGCGAAGCGGTGATGGACTGGATGGTCGACGAACAGGAACGCGGCATCACGATTACGTCCGCAGTCACCACCTGCCAGTGGAAAGGACGGGACATCCAGGTCATTGACACGCCCGGACACGTGGATTTTACCATTGAGGTTGAGCGATCCCTGCGCGTCTTAGATGGTGCCGTGGGCGTCTTTTGTGCCGTGGGTGGCGTGGAGCCGCAGTCGGAGACCGTTTGGAGGCAGGCTGATCGTTACAAAGTTCCCAAGATGGCCTTCATCAACAAGCTGGACCGGATCGGTGCCGATTTTTTCGGGACGGTTCAGATGATGCGGGACCGACTCAAGGCCGCGCCTTTGATCCTCCAGATTCCGGTAGGGACCGAAGACCAATTTTCCGGTGTCATCGATCTGATCGAAATGCAGCAAATCCGGTGGGATGACGACACCCTGGGGGCCAGTTTCAGCGTTGGCGAGATCGATGCCGAATTAAAAGACGATGCCGACATGTACCGCGAGCAACTGTTCGAGACCCTGGCCGAGGTGGACGATGGCATTATGGAGGCCTATCTGGCCGAAGAGCCCATCGACAACGCCACTATCGTGGACGCCATTCGCAAGGCCACCATCGCCTTGAAGCTCGTTCCCGTACTTTGCGGCAGCGCATTGAAAAACAAGGGCATTCAGCCGCTTCTGGATGCCATTGTCCAGTACCTGCCCAGCCCGCTGGATGTGCCGGCGATCAAGGGGGTTCATCCGGAAAGCGGTGAGACGATCCTTTGCCCCCCCGAAGAAAAAGCGCCCCTGGCGGCCCTGATCTTCAAAGTCTCCATGATTGAAGGCCGCAAACTCTCCTTTGTCCGGGTCTACAGCGGCAGGCTCAATGCCGGTAGCGACGTCTACAACCCCGGTCGCAATAAAAAAGAGAAGCTTTCCCGAATCCTTAAAATGCACGCCAACAAACGCGAACGGGTGGACAGTGTCGGCCCGGGGGCCATCGTCGGTGTGGTGGGGCTCAAGGATTCATCCACCGGCGAAACCCTGTGTCAGCCGGACCATCCCATCCTGCTGGAGCAGATGGATTTCTATGAACCGGTGATTTCTGTGGCTGTGGAACCCAAAACCCACAGCGACCAGGAGAAGCTGGTACAGGTGCTGGACAAGTTCATGGCCGAAGATCCGACCCTGCGGGTGCGCGAAGATCCGGATACCGGCCAGATGATCCTTTCCGGTATGGGTGAATTGCACCTGGAGATCATCACCAGTCGCATGCAGCGGGAGTTCAACACCCAGGTCAACGTGGGCAAGCCCCAGGTGGTTTACCGTGAAACCATCGAAACCCGTGCAACGGGCAGTGCCGTGTTCGACAAGGAGATGGCCGGCAATCGCCACTATGGTGAGGTGACCCTGACCCTCGAGCCGCTGCCCCGGGGTGAGGGAAACCGGTTCGCTTCACGATTGGCCGACGACGCACTGGCGCCGGCCCTGGTCAAGGCGGTGGAGAAAGGGGTCATGGAATCCCTTGAGAGCGGTATCCTCATGGGCTATCCGGTGGTTGATGTAAAAGCGACCCTTGACGCGGCCACGACACGGGAATCCGGCAACACGGAACTCGCCTTCACCGTGGCCGCTTCCATGGCCGTACGCGAGGCACTGAATCAGGGCAACGCGTTTTTGCTGGATCCCATCATGGCCGTTGAGGTCATTGTCCCCGAGGATTTCATGGGCGATGTGATCGGCGACCTCAACGCCCGCAACGGCAAGATTGAGGCCATCGAGCCCAAACTGGGCGTTCAGATCATCAAGGCCACGGTTCCCCTGAAACAGATGTTCGGTTACTCCACCAGCCTGCGTTCCGCCACCCAGGGCCGGGGAACCTTTTCGATGCAGTTTTCGCGTTTTGATCGCGGCTGATTCTGATCAATTAAGATCAATTAACACCGTTGCCCAAAAACCCCTCCTCAGCGAGCGGTTTTTCGTTGCCTTGGCCGGTATCCAAAACCAAAATTCGGTTGCTCCATCATCCGGCCTTTGATTTTTTGTCTTTCTTGGGGTCCAGATCTTCGATCTGCCGTTCAACCTGTTCCCGCTGGGCGTCGCTGGCGGCCAGTTTCATGGCCCGATTCAGATGGAAATTGGCATTTTCCCGATCCCCCTTCAGCCCATAGAACCGGCCCAGATTGTAGTGGGCCGCGAACATGTCTCCCAGGCGGCCGCTGCTCTCCCCCAGATAGTAATACGCCTGGGTGTAGTCTTCATGGTAGCGCACCAGATTGTCGAAGGTCTCCCGGGCTGCGGCCAGCTGCCCCAGTTCAAGCTGACTGCGGCCCAGGTAGAGCTGGCCTTCGGGATATGTTTCGGAGCGGCTGGCGGCCAGGGTGTTCAGGGCTTTTTTATACTGCCCGTCCTGAAAATAGATTTTGCCCAGATCCTGGAGCATGTGCGTGGCCATGGCGTTGCCCTCGATGGCCCGCTGCATGTGGTCGATGGCTTCATTCCATTTGCCGGAACGAGTCAAGGCCAGGGCGTAGCCGTAATGCGCCAGTGGGTCGCCTGGCGATGCGGCCACGCTCGACGCATAATAGGCCAGGGCACTTTTGGCGTCGGTGTAGAGGGCGACAATTCGCGTATGCGCCAGTGGAAATCCCCCCGTCTCGTCCCGTGCCGGGGCAGATTCGGTTCGGTTCTGGTGGAGCCAGTTGTCGATATAACTCATGCGGGCTTCCGCCGCCGGGTGCGTGGTCAGGTAGGTGGGAATCTGTTTGGATCCGTACCACTGCTTGCTGCGGATTTTCTGCAGGGAGGTCAGCAGGCCCTCACCAGTGTAGCCGGCCCCGGTCAGATAGCCCAGTCCCAGTTGATCGGCCTGGGTTTCGTTTTCACGGCTGTAGGCCAGCGCCGCCGTCTGGCCGGCGGCCACCGACCCCACGGTAAGGGCACTGGCGGCGGCACCGGCACCGCCGGCACCCAAGAGCACACCGGCAACCATGCCGGCCAGGCTGGCCATTCCGATTTTTTTGGAGCTTTCGATGCGCTGGGAGATGTGCCGGCAGACCACATGGGCAATTTCATGGCCGAGGATACCGGCCAGTTCCTCTTCGGACGCCAATGCGGCAAACAGGCCGCTGTTGATAAAAATGTGGCCGGCGGGCGTGGCAAAGGCGTTGTAGACATCCTCCTGGATCACGTAGAATTTGTACTTGAACGGCTGTGACGGGATGGCGGCCATGATGCGGTTGCCCACCGCATTGACATAATCCACAATCACCGGGTCGTCGATCAGGGTGTATGTGGTCTTGAGGACGGCCATGAACTCCTTGGCCAGTTCACGCTCCTCCTGGATGGTGATGCAGCGCCCTTCGGGTACGATGATCAGGCTTGTGCCGAAGAGAAATGCGCCGAGAGTTAAAACGGTAATAATTTTTTTATATATCAGCATATTGGGTTTCTTCCAGAACGTTTTGAGAGAGCTGTTTGAAGGCTTTTTCGATCTTAGGATGACACATTCTAATCTACTTTTCAAACAGCATGTTTTGTGTTAAAGCTGAGCGCCATGGCACAAATCATCTGCATCGCCAATCAGAAGGGGGGCGTGGGCAAAACCACCACGGCTGTCAACCTCTCCGCCGCACTGGCCGTTTGTGAAAAGCGGACCCTGCTGGTGGACTGCGACCCCCAGGCCAACGCCACGACGGGGGTGGGATTGGATAAATCCCATTTGATTAAAACCCTTTATCATGGAATGATCGGCGATGCCAGCGCGGATGCCGTTATTGTCGACAGTCAGATTGAGTTTCTCAAGGTGATGCCTGCGCGGGTCGAACTGATCGGCTTTGATGTGGAGATGATGGATCGGCCGGACCGGGAACAGGCCCTGCGGCACCTGCTGAAGCCGGTGGTGAAGGCGTTTGATTACATCATTATCGACTGTCCGCCATCCTTGAGTCTGCTTACCGTCAATGCCATGACCGCGGCCGACGCGCTTTTGATTCCGCTACAGTGTGAATTCTATGCCCTGGAGGGCCTCAGCCAGCTGGTTCAGACCTACCAGCGAATCAAAAGCGGCCTGAATCCGAAACTGAAAATTGCCGGTGTCCTGCTGACCATGTTTGACCGGCGTACCAATCTCAGCCACCAGGTGGCCGAAGATGCCGAAAGCCATTTCAAGACTCTGGTGTATAAAACAATGATTCCCCGCAATGTCCGTCTTGGCGAGGCACCCAGCTTCGGCCAGCCCATCCTGCTTTACGATGCCATGTCGGTCGGCGCCACCAGTTATTTTGCCCTGGCCAAGGAGATCCTGGCCGCGAATCATACCGGACATGCCTGACAGGTTATCCGGTAATGCTGAACATCCGGGTGTGTTCATTCCGATCCGGACCAGCCAACCCTCATTCAGGACATCGCATGCCAGATAATCCAAAAAACAGCAGCGCCGGACCCGGTGCCAAAAAAAGACGGAAAATGGCCCTGGGAAAGGGCCTTGATGCGTTGATTCCCGACCTGAGCGTTGTGGACGCGGTTTCCGGCGCATCCTCATCGAGACCCAAAGATTATTTTTTATGTGAAATCGACATGCTGCGGCCCAATCGCTACCAGCCGCGCCGCCAGTTCGCCGATGCGGAACTGGCCGAACTGGCCGAATCGATCCGCAGCCAGGGCATTATCCAGCCTCTTCTGGTGCGCCGGGACGATGTGGGCTATGAACTGGTGGCCGGCGAACGGCGACTGCGGGCCGCGGTTCTGGCCGGCCTGGACCGGGTGCCGGTGGTGGTCAGGGATATCTCTGACGCCAAAATGCTGGAGATTTCGATTGTCGAAAACATCCAGCGGGAAAACCTCAACCCCATGGAAGAAGCCGAGGCTTACCACCGGCTGATTACCGAATTCAGCCTGACCCAGGAGGAAGCCGCCGAGCGGGTGGGCAAAAGCCGCAGTGCGGTGGCCAACTTTCTGCGTTTGCGTCAGCTTCCCGACCCGATCCAGACGAGCATTCTGGAAGGGGCGCTCAGCATGGGGCATGCCCGGGCCCTCCTGGGGGCCGATACGCCGGCCAAACAGCAGGTGGCCTGGCGTGAGGTGATGGCCAAAAAACTCTCCGTGCGCGAAACCGAGGCTCTGATCAAACGCCTCAATGCCGAAGAAAAACCGGCGCAGGCCCCCGAACCGACGCCCGATCAGCGCTACTTCAACGATGTCTCCGAAGATTTGTCCCGGCACTTCGGCACCCGGGTGCGCATCCAGCGCAAGGGCAAGAAAGGGCGCGTCGAAATCGATTTTTTCAGCGACGATGACCTGGACCGGTTGCTGGGGATGCTGCGCAACGGCTGATCGGATGAGGATTCTTCCCAAACCGTTACCCGCGTTGACGCGGTCATTGATGCTTTAAATTCATGGCGATCCATATTATTATCGATGGTTACAACCTGATCCGCCAATCCGGTGATTTGGCCGGACTGGACCGTCAGGATCTGCAACTGGGCCGTGACGCCCTGGTGGATCTTCTGGCGGCGTATAAAAAAATCAAACATCATAAAATCACCATCGTTTTCGACGGAACCGACGAACCCTCCCTGTACGGCTCCCGGGATCACGCCAAGGGGATTGCCATTCGTTACTCCAGCGGCGGTGAGAGTGCCGACGATGTGATCCGGCGTATGGCACGGCGTGAAAAGGAAAAGGCGCTGGTGGTCAGCAGTGACCGTGAGGTCATGGACGCCGCCGAGGCGGCCGGAGCGACGGTGATGACCTCGCCGGCCTTTGAGGATAAGATCGCCATGGCCCGGTATCTGTCGGTCAAGGGGGATGGAGAGCCGATCGAGTCTACAGGATGGGTCCCGACCACCCGTAAGAAAGGTCCCGGCCGGCGGCTGCCCAAGCGCAAACGCAAGACGAGGCAGCGGATGGAGAAGCTGTAGGGACGTAAAGATAAGGCCCATCATTTTTTCAGTCCGCTCCCGGAGCATCTGGCGCTGGATGCGGGTTGCCGGCCGGTTACAAGCATGAGGAGTCCGTATGGCTGAAGTGTTTTTTCCGAAAAAAATATGTGTCATCGACGGGCAGGGGGGCGGCATCGGCAGCACGATCATCCGCAAAATCAAGGAGCATTTCAACGAGTCGGTGGAAATTATCGCCCTGGGGACCAATGCCATTGCCACCGCCCAGATGCTCAAGGCCAGGGCCAATCGCGGGGCCTCTGGGGAAAATGCCATTGTGCAGACGGTGTCCCGGGTGGATGTGGTGATCGGCACCATGGGGATTCTGCTGGCCCATTCCATGATGGGGGAGGTGACACCGAGGATGGCTGCGGCGGTCTCCGGCTCTGCGGCCAGAAAACTGATTTTGCCGCTCTCCCAGGAGAATGTGGCTGTTGTCGGCGTGTCGGATGAGCCGTTGCCGCATTTGGTGGAGCGGTTGATTCTTGATTACCTGAAGCCGATTGTCAGCACCGAATAACGACGGATTCGTAAAATAATAGATCACAACCGGAAAAAAAGGATAACAACCATGTGCGAAGCCAACGCCTATCTCATCACCGATGGCGGTGAAACCCTGGTCATGGAGGCGGTGGACGAAGTCTCGCCCGAGAAGGACGGGCTGAAACTGGTCAATATCTTCGGCGAACAAAAATTTCTGCGGGCCGCGGTCCACTCCCTCTCCCTGGTCGATCACAAGGTGTTTCTCAGGGAACTGGCCCCATAAGCGTTCATGAAGATCGAGATTGCCAAAACCGCCGGTTTTTGCATGGGCGTCCGTCGGGCCGTGGAACTGGCCCTGGACGCACCGGGCAAGCATGCCGCGCCCATTTACACCTACGGGCCGCTGATCCACAATCCCCAGGTGCTTGCCCTGTTTGCCGAAAAAGGGATTCGCGTATTGAACGAAATCCCGGAGCGGGGCTGCGGCACCGTCCTGATCCGGGCCCATGGTGTGCCGCCGGCGGATAAAAAACGGCTCTCGGCGGCCGGATTCAATGTTGTGGACGCCACCTGCCCGCGGGTCATCCGGGTGCAGACCATCATTCGCGTGCATGCCCGCAAGGGCTTTGACACCATTATTGTCGGCGACCGGGATCATCCGGAGGTGGTCGGGCTGATGGGATACGCCGGGGTCTCCGGTCACGTGGTCAGCACCCAGGCGGATCTTGATGCGCTGCCGGCCTTCGACCAGGCCATCATCGTGGCCCAGACCACCCAGAACATGCGTTTTTACGAAACGATCAAAGCCTGGGCCGCCGAAACCCACCCCCATTACAAAGCCTTTGATACGATCTGCGATTCAACCGAAAAACGTCAGGCAGAGGTCAAACGGCTGGCCGAAGGGGTGGATGCCGTGATTGTCGTGGGTGGGCGTCAGAGTGGCAACACCCGACGGCTGGCGGAGATCGCCGCCGACAGCGGTAAGCCGACGTTCCATGTGGAGACCGAAGCGGAGCTGGGCGGCTGCGGCCTGGATGGGCTTGGGACCGTGGGCATTACCGCCGGTGCCTCCACTCCCAACTGGATTATCAAGCGGGTCTACCGTGAGCTGGAACGTCTGCCGGCCACCCGGTCCAGCGACGCCTTCGGTGAATGTTTCCGGATCGTTCAGCCCCTGCTGCTGACCAACGGGTATGTGGCCCTGGGTGCCGGTTGCCTGGCCTTTGCCTGTTCACGCCTTATGGGGATCACACCGGCCTCGGCCCCGGTGGCTGCGGCCATGCTCTACGTGCTCTCCATGCACCTGTTGAACCACCTCACCGGTACGGCCGAGGATCAATACAACGATCCCGAGCGGGCTCGGTTCTACGAAACCCACCGGTTGCGGCTGTCCGCCCTGGCCATTGCCGCCGGCGCCGCGGGAATCCTGTGTGCCGCAATGATGGGTACGACGGCCTTTGTGATTCTTTTATTAATGAGTCTTTTGGGACTCACCTACAACCTTTACCTGGTCCCGGCCGGGCTGGATTTCCGATTCCGGCGCATCAAGGATATTCCGGGTTCCAAAACGATCCTTATCGCCGCGGCTTGGGGGGTGGTGGTGGCACTTTTGCCCGGCATCGCGGCAAAACGATACCTTTCCGCCGATATCCTGCTGGTGTTTGCCTGGGCCACCGGACTGGTTTTTTCGCGCACCGCATTTTTCGACCTTCTGGATGTCCAGGGGGATCGTATGGTGGGTAAAGAAACCCTGCCCATTTTGCTCGGTGGTGTTAAAACCGTCGTTCTCCTGAAAGGGATCCTCACCGCCGCCATCCTCCTGGTCGCGTTGGCCGCCGCCGTCGGACTGGTCGCTCCACTCGGGTTTCTCCTGACCCTTTGTCCGGGGATCATGCTGGTTCTGGTGACGGCCCATGAGCAGGGCCGCATGCTGCCCGGCATGCGATTGGAGTTTCTGGTGGAAAGCCTTTTCCTGCTCTCCGGTCTGTTGACCCTGCTGGTGGGCTGGTTCTGACCGGGACCGCACCGGCACTCATTTTTCCCCGTCCATTTCCACCGGCAGTAACGGCGACAGGTCATCGCCCGATGGAGGATTTCATGGTCATGCAAACCCCCGTTAACCCCGAATTGCAGCTTGCCGGCGCCTATGTGCGCGATACCGGGTGCCATATTTTCCTGACCGGCAAGGCCGGAACGGGAAAGACCACTTTTTTGCATTCGCTGAAAACCGACAGCCCCAAACGGCTGGTGGTGACCGCTCCCACAGGCGTGGCAGCCATCAATGCCGGCGGGGTGACCCTGCATTCGTTCTTTCAGCTTCCCTTCGGCCCTTTTTTGCCCGGCAGTGAAGCGACCCATTCCCAGTACCGTTTCAGCCGGGAGAAGGTCGACATCATCAAAAACCTGGATCTGCTGGTCATTGATGAGATCAGCATGGTGCGTGCCGACCTGCTCGACGGGGTCGACAGCGTCCTGCGGCGCTACCGGCGCCGCGAGCAGCCTTTCGGTGGCGTGCAACTGCTGATGATCGGCGACCTCTACCAGCTGCCGCCGGTGGTCCGGGACGAGGATTGGCAGCTGCTTTCGGACTATTATGCCACGCCCTATTTTTTCGGCAGCCAGGCCCTTCAGCAGAGCGAACTGATCACGATCGAACTCAAGCATATCTATCGCCAGGCCGACGGCCATTTTATCAACCTGCTCAACCAGGTCCGCAATGCCCGGGTTGATCCGGCGGCAATGGATGAACTCAATGCCCGGCACATTCCCGGCTTCGAACCCGACGCCGGGGAGGGCTATATCACCCTGTGTACCCATAACCGCAACGCCGATGCCATCAACGATGCCCGGCTGGCCGCCATCACGGGCAAGACCCATACCTTCAAGGCGGAAATCGATGGGGATTTTCCCGAGCACACCTATCCGACGGCCGGATCCCTGGAGCTGAAAAAGGGGGCCCAGGTGATGTTCGTGCGCAACGACCTCTCCCCTGAAAAACGCTATTTCAACGGCAAGATCGGCACGATTACGGACATCTCGTCCAAACACATCCGCATCCGCTGCCCGGAGGATGCGGCGCTGATCGAGGTTGAACCGATCACCTGGGACAACATCGAATATAAGCTCAACCGGGAAACCCAGGAGATCTCCGAGAACAAGATCGGCGAGTTCAAACAGTATCCCCTGCGCCTGGCCTGGGCCGTGACCATCCACAAGAGTCAGGGACTCACCTTTGACCGGGCCATCATCGACGCCCAGGCCGCCTTTGCCCACGGGCAGGTTTACGTGGCCCTGAGCCGTTGCCGGACCTTAGACGGCATTGTGCTTTCCACCCCGCTTTCCACGCGGGCCATCAAAACCGATGCGGCGGTGCGCCAGTTCAGCCAGCAGGGTAGAGAGACGCCGCCCACCCCGGAGCAGCTCGAGGCGGCCAGGATCCAGTACCAGCAGCGCCTGTTGCTGGAATGTTTCGATTTCGGGCGGTTGCGCCGGCACCTGCGCCGGCTGGTGTCCCTGCTGTTCGGCAATGCCAGCGTGGTGCATTTTAGCGGCATCGACGATTTGGGGGCGCTGCAGCGGCAGACCGAAGTGGACATCAGCAGCGTTGGCGACAAGTTCGGCCGCCAGTTGCAGGGGCTTTTTTCAAGCGCCGGGCTTCCTTCGGCCGACCCGGCGATTCTGGAACGGATTGCCAAGGCGTCGGCCTATTTCCAGGAAAAGCTGGCCGCCGGCCCGGCTCGGCTGATTCCTGAACTGACCATTGATACGGACAACCAGGCACTTTTGAAAAAGATCAATCAGGCCCGTCGCTTGGCGCTGCAATCGATCCAGGAAAAGCTGGCCGCTGTCGGCAGCTGTGCCGACGGATTCTCTCCGGCCGTTTATTTCCGGGCGGTTTCCGGGGCTGAAACCGAGCGTGCGCCGCAGAAGAAGAAAACCGAGAAGGCGGCGGTCACTTACCGGGAATCGGACATCGCCCATGCCGATCTGTTTCAGCGCTTAAAAAACTGGCGCAGCCGCAAAGCCGGTGAATCGGGGGTGCCCGCCTTTCAGGTGATGCATCAGAAACCCCTGGTTCAGATCGCCGTGCACCTGCCCGATACCCTGGACGCAATGAAACAGATCCGGGGAATCGGTCCCCAGCTGGCCAAACGGTATGGGGAGGAACTGGTTGCCATGGTGGCCGATTACCGCCGGCAGCACAACATCGAAACGGTGACGCTGCCGGACCCGCCGCCGCAGGAGGCAAAAAGACAGGCGCCGCCATCTTCCCGGGACGGGGGTACCCGCCAGGTGAGCCTGGAACTGTTCGAAAAGGGGGCGACCTTGGACCAGATTGCCGAAACCCGCGGGTTGGCGGTATCCACCATAGAGGGGCACATGGCCCACCACGTGGAAACGGGAACCGTGGCCGTGGAGCGCCTGGTTCCGTCAGCCGAAAAGCGTAGGGTCATCCAAGCGGCTTTTGACCAGGCCGGGGCCGCGTCGTTGCGGACGGTCAAGGAGATCATGGGAGAGGCGACCAGCTACGCCGAGCTTAAATTCGTCCAGGCTCACCTGAAATTCCTGTCGGCCGATGGTGACAACCGTCAATCCGCTGCATCAGCGGGTCCAATCGGTGATCGTACCCCTGCTGATGAAAGTTGACGGCCTGGATCGGTCATTTTTTGCCCAGGTAACACCCGTCGTAATCCAATGTGCACAGCGGTGTCTGTTCGGCATTGAAAATGGCGTTGACCACCTCGCCCACAAAGAGGGTGTGGTTGCCCGGCGCCAGGTGCTGGGTGATCCGGCATTCCAGGCAGCCGATGCAGTCGGTCAGGATCGGGCAGCCGGTCGTTCCGTCGCTCCAGGCGATGGCGTCGAATTTTTCCCGGGCCACCGGGCCCTTGAAGCGGGCCAGCAGATCGCGCTGTCGCTTATCGATGATATGCAGGGCAAAATGGCCGCTCTTGACGAGCAATTCGTGGGAATAGCGGTTGGGGTGGACGGCCACCATGAAGAGCGGCGGGTCGAAAGAGACCTGGCTTACCCAGGAGGCGATCATGCCGTTGATCGTCTCGCCGGCGCGTGTGGTGAGCACGTAGATGCCATAGGTCATGTGGGCCATGTTTTTCAAAAGGGCGTCTTGCATGATTTACTCCTGTTGGATGTAAAGGAGGTCCTGTTCGGTCAGTGTCAACCGTTCCAGGCCATCGGCGGTGACCCGGTAGTCATCCTCAATGCCGACGGTGCCTAAGGCCGGAAAGATGAACTTGGGTTCCAGGGCGAAGACCATGCCTTCCTGAACCGGCAGGTTGAAGCGGGGGGCCATGACGGGAAGTTCGTCAATTTCGAGGCCGATGCCATGCCCCAAAAAATTGACCTGCCCTTCGCCATGACCCATGAAGTGGGCGGCCAGCCCATGTGCATCGGCAATGGTTTTGGCCATCGTATAAATCTCCGAACAGGCGATCCCCGGCCGGATTTCCGCTTCCAGCTGTTTCAGGATTTCGACGCTGCAGGCATGCGCCCTTGCCAGGGTCGCATCGAGTTTTCCGATCACCAGGGTACGGGTCTGATCGCTGTGATAGCCGTTGATCGCTACCCCATGATCGATATAGATCGGCTGGTTCCTGACCACCCGCCCGAAGCTGGCCCCCTGGGGCATGGCCGGGGTGATACCGATCCCGTTGACCGGGGTCTCACAACAGGAGAGCCCGGCCCCGGTCTCTCCGACCAGTACATGGGCGGTTGGCATCTCCTGGTTCCACCCGCGTATGCGCATGACGCCCATGTGGCCTCCCCGACGGGCAAGGCCGGCCAGCAGGCCGTCCACCTCGATTTCAGGCATGCCTTCGCGGATCCGCCCGCGGATTTCCCGGTAGTCCCCATCAACCACGGTGGTGGCCCGTCGGATCTGTTCGATCTCATAGGCTGACTTGATCATTCTTTGGCTGCGGATGGCGGGGGAGACATCGACAAACGCGGTTTGCGGGAATTTCTTGAGAAACCAGATGTACTGGGCCGCCGGCAGGACATCCAGCTCCAGGCCCACCCGTTTGAAGGCGCCATGACCCAGATCGGCCAACAGCGGCAATATTGCCTCGCGTCCGCTCAACGGGTAAACCCCTTCGAGGGGGGACTCGTTGCGGGCGCGCTGAAAACTCTTGATGACCATCAACGCCGGCTCTCCGCTGGCAGGCACGAACAGAATCGCACGCTGAAGGGTGCCGCTGAAGTAATAGACATCGACATTCTGAAGCAGAAACGCGCCGTCAAGCGATTCCGCAACCAGCGATTCCTGAAGTGCCGTGATGCGGGATTGGATATCCTTCCCCGGAACCCGCTCCAGCCCGTAGTCCGATCGTGCGTGCTGTGCTTCCATTTTCCACTCCTCCGCCAACCATTTTCGTGCCGGTCATCTTGCGAATGCCGGGACCACCGTTCCAATTGTCAACTTTTCAAGTGTGAATTCGAAACCGTTATCCGACCTTCCGGGGATCTTAGCGGGGCAAGGCCGTTTTGTCAAAGCTCATTTTTCGTTTCCGTCGATAACATCCCGAGCTGTACGGCCCAACTCATTTTTGCTGATTGGTTTGAAAAGCAGCGCCCGAATCCCGGCGGCAGAGACTTTTTCGGGGGTGATCGCGTCACTGTACCCGGTACACAGGATGATGCGGGTGGAAGGGTGGATCGCCATCATCCGCCTGGCCAGATGGTATCCGGTCATGTGGGGCATGGTCTGGTCGGTAATCACGAGATCGAATGCATCCGCTGCGTGCTGAAAGATCTCGAGTGCTTCCAGGCTGCCGTTGACCGCCGTTACCTGGTAACCCATCGATTCAAGCATGCTTTTCCCCAGATTCAGGAGCGTTGTTTCGTCATCGATCAGAAGGACCCGCTCATTACCGCCCGGCGCCGTATAGGACTGAAACACCTTTTTTTCGGTGTCCGATACCACCCTGGGCAAAATGACCGTGAAGCTCGTCCCCTGGCCGGGATGGCTCTGTACGGTGATGTCGCCGCCATGGTCCTTGACGATGCCATGCACCACGGCAAGGCCCATGCCGGTCCCTTTCTCTTTCTCCTTGGTGGTGAAAAAAGGCTCGAAGATGCGGTGGATAACGGCAGGATGGATACCCGTTCCGGTGTCGGCTATTTTAAGCTCCAGGAATGGTCCGGGGGAAACCCCATGATAGCCTTCCAGTTGTTCCGGGGTAAGGTCGATCGGGGCCAGGGTGATGTCGAGCACACCGCCCCCCACGGACATGGCATGGGCGGCGTTGGTGCACAGGTTCATTACGATCTGATGCATCTGGGTGAGGTCGGCATTGACCATGCCGGCGTTGTCATCGATGTGCTGCCGGATTTCAATGGTGCTCGGCAGGGTCGAGCGCAGCAGTTTGGCCTCCTCTTTGACAATTGCGGCAAGGGGAATCGGCTTTCTCTCTTCCCGGCTTTTGCGGCTGAAGGTGAGGATCTGGCGCACAAGATCTTTCGCCCGCATGGCCGATTTGAGAACCTGTTGCAGATAGCCGCATGTGCGGTCGTCACAAGCGATATCGTCGATGGCCAGTTCGCTGTAGCCGATGATACTGCCGAGAATGTTGTTGAAATCGTGGGCGATTCCACCCGCCAGGGTTCCGATGGCTTCCATCTTCTGGGTCTGCTTGATTGTTTCTTCCATTCGTTTGCGTTCGGTAATATCGTAAAAAATGCCCAGAATGCCGGATACATTGCCTTTGGGCTCGTGAAGCGGGACTTTGCTGGTGATGACTGTTTTTTTTTGTCCGTCTGCCCGGGTCAGGACCTCTTCGATATCTACCATGGCGGTGCCCGTCTCGACGATCTGCCTGTCGATTTGACGGTAGGCATCCGATTCGGTTTTTTCCCATGGCAGGTCATCGTCGCTTTTGCCGACCACCTCTGCCGGTGTGGTCAGACCGGCCATCCGGGCAAAGGCCGCATTGCAGCCCATAAAGATCGATTCCCGGTCTTTCCAGAAGATGTGGTGCGGAACGTTGTTTAAAATGTTGTTGAGCAGTTCGGTCTGGTTGGCCAGTTCCCGCTCGGCCTGTTTGCGCTCGTCGATTTCGGCTTGCAGGCCGTTGCGGGCTTTCTCCAGTTTTGCTGCCATGGTATTGATTTCATGGACCAGTTGTTCGATTTCGTCGCCGGTGGTCAGGGCGAGACGATAATCCAGCTCTCCGCGACCGATACGCTTTACCCCGTTTTTCAGGGCGTAAAGGGGTTTTGATATGAACCGGGAGAGAAACAGCGCCAGGCCGACGGGAACTGTTGCCAGCATAATGATGCCAACAATCAGCATGAGCATGCGATACGAATGCAGTTCGGCACGGATTTTTTTATCGGAAAGTCCGAAGTGCAATATCGTTTCCGCCGGGGCGCCAAGTTTCACCCGGATGTGGTAGATGAGATCGCCCTGGTTATTGGCGACCGGCGTGATGATGGCGGTGTCGGGCGTGTTGATGGCGCCCAGGCGCAGCAGTCCTTTGGGTACCCCGGTTTCGAAGGTGTGGACCAGAATTTCGGCCGCCTTTTCGGCAAAAATGTAGTCGACGGAGGGATTGACCTGAAGAATGGATTGGTAGAAACGGTAGAGTTCGACGCGATCGTTTCTCAGGATGTAATTCTCCGATTTCAGTGCCGCCAGTCGGGCCAGCATCCTGGCGAAGCGGAGGTGCGTCTGCATGTGATGATTCGAGATCCAGAAATGCGCAGCAATGACCATTCCACTGATAATCAGCGCTGTGGATAGAAAGACGGTGATAAATATTTTGGTGGCAAATTTCATACGGTGATCATTTAGCGCCTGTTGGATTCGAGGAACCTTTGCAGTTTTCGAACCGTTGTATATTGCTCCGGATCGCCTTCGGTAAAACGATCGATTTTCAGGCTCGCCAGAATCGCTTTGCCGGCCTGGTCCTGATGGATGGAGAGAAAAATGGTCTTGAGTTTCTTTTTAATCGCCGGATCCATCGCCGGATGTACCACAACGGGGGGGATGCCGTAGGGTGGTGATTTCTCGATCACGATGGTCTCTGCCGTGGCGGACGGATGGGCGGCCTGCATGAATTCATAGATCAATGAATCCACTGCCGCGCCATCGGCGAGTCCATCGGCCACTGCCTGGATCGAATTGTCATGGCTGTATGTGAAAAATGTTTTCCCAAAAAAGGTCTCCGGCGTCTCACCGCGCACGGCCAGGTAGTAGGTCGGCACCAGGTATCCGGTGTTGGAAAGCGGGTCGGTAAAGGCGAAGGTTTTGCCCCTCAGATCAGCAAGGGAGGCGAGACCGCTTTTCCGGGATACGATGAAGTTGGCGTAATAGACGGTTTTCCCGTGACAGATCGGAACCGCGATGATCTGCATGCCAAAGTCTTCTCTCCCGCGTACATACGGGCCCGAGCAGACAAAGGCCACATCGAGCTCTTTTTGTTTGAGCATGGCATTGACCTGGGAATAGGTCTTTTTTTGTACGAACGTCACCGTCCGGTCCATGCGTTCACCAATCAGGGTCAGCAGGGAGATGTAGTAGCGGTAGGTATATTTGGGCGAAATCATGGCGGCGACGGCAATCCGTAGCGTCGCGCGGCTGGCCGGGGAGTCCGGTTTTGCGATAACGTCGGTAAAGTCAATGGGGACCGGCGGCTTATCGATTTCCCGCATCCCCTCATCTCCGGAGACGATGGACGCCGGGAACATGACCGATATCAGAAGGGGAATGACAAACAGACGCAACACATGATGGAGGAGACGCATCGCATTTTCTTTTCGGCAGCCTCGGGGGCCTGCGGTCTTTTTATCAAACGGTTTGGGGGGGGGGCAATCGCCGGAGAAATCAATATTGAACGTTGCGTCTCGTTTTCTCGGTCCCTAAACGGATGTCGGGCCGATGCGGCACAGAAGGAATCGCCAGGGCACCGCTGTGATAGAGGTCATTGGTAAGATTCTATTTTTGAAACAGCCCGATGTAAAGAAGAAAAATAAATCCATCTAAACGATGAATATTATTCAGTTGCTGACTGTGGTAATGGCTGAGGGGAAAACCCATGACTACCCGATGGGTCCATCTACCCCCAATGTTGCAACATCGGAGTCTGTTTTTAAACAACACCGGCTTCTATTCGAGTAAATGGATATTCTTCTTTATACAGATATCCTTAAGCTGCTTGGGCCATACCGAGACGGTCACCTCCCCAAGATGCGCCGTCCGCAATAGGTACATAAAGGTCCTGGACTGCCCGATACCGCCACCGATACTGAGTGGAATCCGATCATTGATAATCGCCTGGTGGTACGGGAGACTGAGAAAATCTTCCTGGTCTGACATGTTAAGCTGTATTTTCAAGGTTTCCTTCGTCACCCGGATGCCCATCGACGACAACTCGTGACGTCGTTTGGTCACGGGGTTCCAGACCAGGATGTCACCATTCAGCCCATGATACGGTTCTCCGTCTTTGACGATCGTCTCGCTGGCCCAATCGTCGTAATCGGCGGCGCGCATCTCATGGGGGTAGCCGTCCTTCAACGGCCAACCGATGCCAATGATGAAGACCGCCGGCGCGTGCTCCATAAGAATCCGGGTCTCACGCTGCTTCCGGGGGAGGTCCGGGTAGCGGTCAAGTATCTCCTCGGCGTGGAGAAACGTGAGCTTCTCCGGAAAGTCCGGGTAGTTGGAAGTCCTTAGCTGGGGATACATCTCCTGAACCATGGTGCCTGCCCCCCGGATCACCTTCCATATCCGCGTAACGATGGTTTTGAGAAAGTCGATGGTACGCTCTTCCCGGTTGATGACCCGTTCCCAATCCCACTGGTCCACGTACGCGCTATGGTCATGGTCAAGGAAGTAGTCCTTGCGCACGGCCCGCATATCGGTGCAGATGCCCTCTCCGACCTTGCAGCCAAACTGATTGAGCGCCATGCGCTTCCACTTTGTGGCGGCCTGTACGACCTGGGCCTGGATGGGGGCCTCGAGTCCCAATCCACAGGGAAATTCCACCGGCGTTCGCGATCCGTCGCGATCCAGGTAGTCGTTCACCCCGCTGTTTTTATCCACGATAAGCGGAACCTGAACCATATTCAGATTGAGCTCCCTGCAAAGATGGGTCTCGATGTAATTCTTTATCGCAAAGACAGCCTTCATTCTCTCCATGGGGGGAAGAAGGGACTGGTAGTTGTCGGGCAGCTCGTGAATGAGTCTGCCATAATCACCGATTCCCGGCCCTGCCAAATCTGTTGTTTTGTCTGTCATGTTGTTTCTTCTCCTGGAGATAACGCTTTCAGGCGTCATCGCCTTCATCCGCATCGCTTCCCTCCACCACCGGCGGCTTCATGATCAGACCGATGGCTTCCCGGGCCGTGACCGCGGCGTCAGGGAAAACGTTCAGCAGGTTGGCGGTGTGGCGCAGATTGTCGGCCGTGCGCATCATCAGCATGGCCAGGTTGCCTTCGGCCATGCCATAATCTCCGGCCACGTTCTCCCAGGGATATCCCGACGCCCAGGCGTGGGTCATGGCCGCCGGGCGCAGGTAGAGCTGGCGGACATCGAATCCCCGGGATTTCATATGGCGGGAAAATCCGGTCAGCTTTTTTTGGATGCGGGTGACCGTTTTTTTCAGGCGGTTGGGCACCAGCCGGCCTTCGAGGCGGTCGTCGGTCTCCCTTTCGTTGACGAAACAGGCGAAAACCCCGGCCATCTGGGCCGCATCCGTGTCGGGCAAAAGCCCCTGACGCAGGCACTCGGCCACCAGGAGGGGCTGGTCCACGCGCAGCTGGGAGGCCCAGACACCGTCGCTGGTGAGGCGGTCATCCGTATCCACAAAGCCAGTCTCCTTGAGAAAGGCCAGGTGGCGCTGGAAATTCTCCCACAGGACTTCGTGGACACCGGCCATGCGGCTTTTCTGGCGGCTTTCCTCGGCATTGGCCATGAGCAGCCAAGTGGCAAAGGAGCGCTTGAGCAGCTCCTCCACCTGGCCGGGAGTGTGGGAGAGCAGCAGGTTGAGCACCATGGAGAAGTTGATGCGGATGCGGCTGACCACCTTGTCCGGCCGCGAGGCCAGCAGTCGCGCCACCAGGCGCAGGTCCATGTAGCGACCGGGGACGGCCAGGGCAAAACCGATGCGATCCATGCCGCGTCGGCCGGCACGGCCGGTCATCTGGTGCAGCTGGGTGGCGTCCAGGGGTATGAATTCGACGCCGTTGAAGCGATCGGAGTTGAAAAAAACCACGGTGCGGGCCGGGAAATTCACACCGGCGGCCACCGTGGAGGTGGCGAACACGGCGGTCAGGAGCCCTTCGGTCATCAGGCTTTCGACCACCAGTTTCCAGCCGGGCAGATGCCCGCTGTGGTGGGCGGCTACTCCGGCCTGCTCCAGGTGGATGCGCTGGCGGTGGTGCGCCAGATGTGGTGAATTGTCGGTCAACCTTTTGATCCGATCGAAGATGCGGGCCTTTTTTTCGTCGGTCAGGGGAACGGCCCCATGGCACAGATTCAGGGCTGCATCACAGTCGCTGCGCGATTTGAGAAAAAAGATGGCCGGTAGCAGATCAAAGGCTTTCAGTACCCGCAAAATATCGCCAAAGGGTGGTAATCCGCGACGACGCGAAAATTCCGGTTCCTTTTTCCCACTGACGAGGCGTTCGACTTTTTTGTGCAGCCGCCTGGCACTGCGTTCCCCCTTGGCTTTCAGGGGCAACAGGGTGCCGCCGGGATCGAGGACCATGGGGTAAAGCGGAACGGGGCGGCGGCGTTCGGCCACCACCCGGCAGGGCCGGCCGCGGATGGCGGTCAGCCAGTCGGCAATGGCACCGGCATTGCCCACCGTGGCCGAGAGCATCAGCAGGGGAATGCGCGGGGGCAGGTAGATCATGGTCTCTTCCCAGACTACGCCGCGCTCCTCATCACCCAGGAAATGGGCTTCGTCCAGAACGACCAGGTCCGTATTCAACGAAACACCCTGGTGCATGGCATCGTAAAGCTGATTGCGCAGAATCTCAGTGGTACCGACAATGACGGGGGCGTCGGGCCGCTCCTTGCGGTCACCAGTCAGAATGCCCACCTGGTTGGTACCGAAAATCTCGGAAAACTCGATCAATTTGGCATTGGTCAGGGCCTTGAGCGGTGAGGCATACCATGCGCGTCCGCCGTCATCGAAGACACGGCGAATCGTCTGGACGGCAATCCAGGTTTTTCCGGCGCCGGTGGGGGCAGTGACCAGACAGTCCGATTCGGTCATTGCCGCCACGGCTTCGGTCTGGAACCGATCGGGGCGGAAGGGCCGGTTTTTCGGGGTGCCGATGTCGGAAAAGACCGACTTGAGCTGCGGGTCGGCATCGGGAGAGAAGTGGGATTGCCGGGCCGATCGCCGGCCCTGATGCTTTTTCCGCGAGGGATACCGTCGGCGCCCCCGGGGGGCGCCTTTGGGAGGTCTGTTCATCAGTAATTCATAATTTATCGATAATGTCGGCGACCACATCCTTGGCCGTCGATGCGGTTTCGTAGGGGGAGGCTCCGGAAAGGTCGGCCTCGATGAGATCGTTGTCGTAGGGCAGGAAACCGAGAAATTCAAACCCATTCAAATGGGTACGGAGAAACTCCTCGTCTTTGGGGCTGCGGATTTTGTTGCCCACCACGGCAATGTTTTTCAAAAAGATTTCCCCGGCCAGGCGTTTGATATGCTCGGCCGTCTCGATGCTGCGGCGTCCGGGTTCGACGACGACGATCAGTTTGTCCACGGCCTGGGCGGTAGCCCGGCCCAGATGCTCAATGCCGGCTTCCATATCCATGATCACCACTTCGTTACGGCCTAGGACCACATGGGTGACCAGGGCCTTGAGCAGGGTCGACTCCGGGCACAAACAACCGCCACCGCCCTTTTTAACGCTTCCCAGACGCATCAATTTGATGTTGTCCAACTGGGTGGAGAGGGTGTCGGGGATGTCGTCCACTTTGGGATTGAGTTTGAAAAAACCACCGATGGTCCCGGGTTGGGCGCCGGTGCGCTCGAAAATCATTTCCTTCATTTCGGCGATGGGGGTGATCTTGTCGGCGTCGACGATGCCCAAGGCCGCTGCCAGATTGGCGTCCGGGTCCGCATCGATGGCCAGTACTTTTTTCCCCCGGTCGCTCAGGGTCCGGGCCAAAAGTGCCGAGAATGTCGTCTTGCCCACCCCGCCTTTGCCGCTGACTGCCAGTTTCATATGTCTATCCTTTCATGCCCGTGCACATGGCCATGGTTCGTTGAAGAGAGAGGGCGTCCACAAATGATTGAAAAACCGTTTGCGCGCCAAATCAAACGATGCGGATAATATAAGACAGGTTGCCAGTTGAGCAAGGAAAACCAGCGAACAGAAAAATGACCCGCTTGACCGTTTCCCCGGATATGGTGTTTAAGATAATGTTTCTGGCAAGATCAGAGGGAGGAAGCTGTATAATGAATACCGCGACGACCGATAACGCAGCCCAAAAACATTATCTTGAGTACCAGAGCGGATATGTAAACGTGCTTTGCGCGACCCCATGGCACCCGCCATATTGCGCCTTACCCATTGACTGAACGGACAACCATTACTGTGAATGCCACCAACGCCCACCAACCGATCATCCTGGCCCCGGCCGGCAACCGGGCCGCTTTTCTGGCCGCCCTGGCCGCCGGCGCCGATGCCATCTATTGCGGTCTCAAATCCATGTCGGCGCGCATGGAGGCCAAGAATTTCTCTCTTGAGGAACTTGCCCAACTGGTGCGACTGGCCCATGATCGGGGAACGAAAGTTTATGTGACGCTCAATACACTGATCAAACCGGATGAAGTGCAGCCGGCCGGCCAGATCATCGATATTCTCGGCCGCCAGGTCCGGCCCGACGCCCTGATCGTCCAGGACCCGGGAGTTGTGGGGCTGGCCCGCCAGGCGGGATTCGACGGCGAAATTCATCTCTCCACCCTGGCCAACGTCAGCTTCCCCAGGGCCCTGGGATTCGTCGCCCGCCACTTGAACGTGGACCGCGTGGTGGTTCCCCGGGAACTCTCCATTGACGAGATCAAGGCCATGGCCGGCGCCTGCCCCAAAACCTTGAGCATTGAGGCCTTTATCCATGGGGCACTCTGCTACGGTGTTTCCGGCCGTTGTTACTGGAGCAGCTACATGGGCGGCAAAAGCGGGCTCCGGGGAAGGTGTGTCCAGCCCTGCCGGCGCTATTATCGTCAGGGCGGGCAGGCCGTCCGGACCTTCTCCTGCCAGGATTTTTCCGTGGACGTACTGGTCAAGATTCTGGGGCAGGTGAAAAAAGTGGTTTCCTGGAAGATCGAGGGGCGCAAAAAAGGGCCCCACTACGTCTATTACACGGTGACTGCCTATCGCATGCTTCGGGACCAGGGGCACGACGTGAACATCAAACGCGATGCACTGGCGCTGCTGGACCAGGCGCTGGGTCGGGAGCGGTCGCACTACCGGTTTTTGCCCCAGCGTCCCCAGACCCCCATCGATACCCGGCGACAGACCGCCTCGGGGCTTTTCATGGGCAAGGTGCAGGGACCGGCCAAAAACCCATGGGTCGTCGTCCGCCACACGCTTTTGCCTGGCGATGTCCTGCGCATCGGCTACGAGGACGAGGCGGTCCACAGCATCTGCCGGGTGACCCGGCATGTGCCCCAGAAAGGACGCTATCCCTTGAAGCTGGGCGGAACGCGGACGCCCCGGTCCGGGGCACCGGTGTTTCTCACCGATCGCCGCGAAAAAGCGCTGGAAGCGATGATCGCCGAGGTGGAGGCGGGGGGGGCACCGCCAGAGGAGATCGGGCCGTCCACGTTCACTACCACGCTTCCCACGCCCATGCTGAAAAAACAGCGGCCACTGGAGATGCGCGTGGGGCGCACGCCGACCCGCAGCACAGGCCGCCATGCCACGGGCATCTGGCTTTCCGAGACCGCCGTGGCCAACATCGGCCGGTCGGCTGGCGAAAACCTGTGGATCTGGCTGCCGCCGGTGCTCTGGCCGGACGACCAGGACCGCGTCGCCGGTCTGGTGAGCCGGAGTCTGGAAAAAGGCGTGCGCCGGTTTGTTCTCAACATGCCCTGGCAGATGGCCCTGTTCAACCGTCCCCAGGGACTGACCCTGTGGGCCGGGCCGTTTTGCAATGCCGCTAATGCCCTCTGCCTGGAAAGCTTCCGCACCCTGGGGTTTGCCGGCGCCTTTGTGAGCCCCGAACTGGGGGAAACGGGTATCCTCACCCTGTGCCGCCAGCGGCCGCTTCCCCTGGGCATCGTGCTTTCCGGCCACTGGCCGCTTTGTATTTCCCGTACCCTGGCCGACGGGATGAAACTGCGTGTGCCCTTTGAAAGTCCGCGGGGAGAACAGGCCTGGGCCGAGCAGCACGGACCGGACTACTGGATTTTTCCCAACTGGAAACTGGACATCACCGAAAAGCGCCGGTTGCTTGAACAGGCCGGCATGCAGATGTTTGTCCACCTGGACGAGCCGGTGCCGCCCACGGTGACGCTTAAAAAGCGACCCGGGTTGTGGAATTGGAGCATCGGGCTGAAATGAATTGTGGATTTTTAATCTGAAAACTGGAATTTGCTTCAGGCCGAACCGCTGAAGCCGCTGTATTCGTCACCGTACTCGCTCATTTCCACACCGTAGACGTCCTCGCCGTCAAAGGAGAAAACGATGTGGGAAGGATCGATGGTGCCGTCCGCGGTTTCATTTTGCCGCACGGTAAAGCCGACGGTGGCCGTGTAGGTGTCGGGATCGTAAATGACGTAGTCGGGGTAGTAATCGAGACTGATCTCCGTGGAGGGGATTTCGTCTCCGTAGTTATAAGTGGTCGCGACGTTGTCACCATCCGCGCGGGTGATGCTCCAGTTGTAAACGTTGGTGACCGATGCGATGTCCATGCCCTTGGAGAACTGGAACACCATGGTCATGCTCAACTCGGCTCCGGCGTTTTCCAGGTAACTGTCGATGGCCGACACGGGATATCCCGAGGATGTCTGGTAGGGAAACGTGCTGGTCGCGTAGGCAAAGGAAATTTCCGGATTTTCGACCTGATCGATATACAACTCGAGCGTTTCGGCCAGATCTTCATCCAGCTCTTCCAGGCCTTCCTGAATTTCCCTTGCCACCTCAAATTCACCCACATCGGCGTAAGCGTACCCCATTTCCGCATAGGCATCGTAAAATGTCGGATCAATCTCCAGGGCGGCTTGGAAGTGCTCGATGGCGGTTTCATAATCTTCCATCAATGCATACATTTTCCCCAGACCGTAGTCGCCGGCATAGCTGTCGGGATCGGATCGCTTTACCTTGTTAAACTGGTATTCCGCCTCTTCGTAGTCTTCGACTTTCAGCAGGGACTCACCATAGGCGTAACGGTTTTCGGCGGAGTCATCGATTTCCACTGCCTTGCCGTACTGGACCACGGCATCCTCATACCGTTCTTCCGAATAATAGAGCTGGCCCAGCGCCGTGCGGAAATCTGCATTGTCGGGATCCCGCATGACGGCCGCTTCATAGGTTTCGATGGCTTTGTCGGTTTCATCCAGTTCTATGTAGGTCTGGGCCAGATATTTGGTGGCATCGGAACTGTAATCCGAATCCGGATCGAGGGAGATGGATGCTGCAAACGCTTTGGCGGCCTCTTCATAATCGCCATTGGAGTAATACGTGATGCCACTGTTCAGGAAATTTTCGGCCATTTCCGCCAGGCCGTCTTCTTCGCTGGCCAGGATGGAAAAAATGTCGGTGGCATCCTGTTCGTCCAATACGGTGCCGGTTGATGTCGACCAGGAAAGTGAATTCGCCAATACGTCTTCTATGCCGCTCATTGATGGGCCTCCTGCCTTGATGTCATTCGCCAGGGCGGATGGTTATTGATTCATCCGCTTGCCGGGCCGTTTTCAGCCGGGCAGGTGATTTCCATCTAACACTCCCCAATGTACCGGAAACCACTTGATTCTGGTTTCGACTGTTTCAAAAATGACTTTAGGGATTTTGGGTTACACGCGAGTAACTTTGTGTAATTCCGGTCCAGCGGCTGCGTGGGAACCAAAATCCCATTGAATTGGAGCACTGGAATGGTATGGTGGGCTTCAGAATAAGAAATCGCGTCATTCTGGTCGGCATATCGTTGATAAATTTAAAATTCTATTGATCAGTGAAGGAGCTTTGAATGGCCGCCACCATATTTCATATCACAACGATTGAGGTCGATCTCAATACCGGAATTGATATCCAGGACATAACCGACGATCTGAACCGCATCATTGGCCGCTCCGGCATTGAAAATGGAATTGCCAATGCCTGTATCGTGGGGAGCACGGGCAGCTTGACCACAATCGAGTTCGAACCGGGGGTTGTTCAGGACCTGAAAGATGCGATTGACAGGATCGCGCCGGAAAACCTTGCCTACGCCCACGAATTGGCCTGGCACGACGGCAATGGCCATTCCCATGTCCGAGCGGCATTGTTGGGGCCGTCAATCGCCCTGCCGATCAGGAAAGCCTGTTTGAAATTGGGGACGTGGCAACAAGTCGTTGCGATCAATCACGATAATAGAGCCAGGAAGCGTTCAATTGAAGTGACGTTGATTGGTGTTTGATTTCGGCATCATTCTCACACCCTGGCCGTTTCATTTGAGAAATGAGCTGCGGTAAAAAGGACAGGTCCCTTTTTGAAAAAGCAATCAAGACACTGGCAGAACTTGTCAATCAAACTGAAGACATAACCCTATCTGACAGATGGTGAACGTCGATACGGAAAAATTCTCTTTGAAATATGCCACGAGCTTTTGCAAACTGGTATGCGCGGTCGTCCTCGAAAAGTGTTGAAAAAGGGGGCCCGAAATCAGAAACCGTGACGAGCGCAGAGCAGTCGTGCAAGATGAACAGGGAATATGCTTCCGATCCAACGAAGTCACCGATCTGCTGTCCCGTGTGGACGTCCCAGACCCTCGTGTGGTCGCTCCCGACCGTGATGACGAGCGCGTCGTCGGGGCTGAACGCTGCCCCGAGAACCCCATCGGCGTGACCGAAGAGCTCGTGCACGAGCAAGCCATCTGGCACGCTCCAGATCCTTCCCATGGAATCACGGCTTATCGTTACGAAGAGCGAGCTGTAACGTTCCTCTGTGATGAGCGCCCGCCGACGGCCGGTCCGCATGTCCCAGGCGCCGATCTCCGTTGTGGATACCAGGGCGATCACCGTACTGCGGTCGGCGCTCAATTTGGGAACCTCGGCCGGTTGTTTCTTCCCCTCCAGAGCGGGCAGTGCCACTCCATATACACATCAGAAGCGCTCCACGTCACGGCGAAGCGCCCCTCGTGATCGAATGCGGCGCCCGCCACAGGATCGAGGTAGGGCGAGAGCGAACGCGTTTTTCCGCTTTCCAGATCGCGGATCACTGGACGACCCTCTATGATCGCCAGCTCATATCGTGGCGGCGGCGCCACGGCCGGCGAAACGGTGGTCGGGTCGACGGCGACCGGCGCACAACCGTCGGCTGTGAACACGTGCCCACCTTCACCGACGATCCGGTCGCCATCGGTACTAAACCGTCCACGCTCCCCCGTGGGGAGAGAGCAAATCAGTCGACCGGTGGTTGCCTCCCACAGCGCCTGCATGCATTCATCCCCATCGTCCGCACCGCAGACCGTGCCCAGGACCCGCTCCCCCGACGGCCCGAACCGAGCTTCCACAATTCGACCGTTGGTCCTGAGCCGTGCACGCAGGTGCGATCGCATGAGCGCCTCCCGGAGGGCAGACTTCGCCTCCGGCGTATCATCGGTTTCGACGGCGTCAACGCCGAGTCGGACGCTCTCATGCGGATCGACGAGAAGTGGCTCCTCCTTGACGACCATTTTGTCAACGACTTATTCCCAACAAAAAGTGACATCGCTGTGGGAAATCATTGAAAAAGGAACTATTGATAAAATCATATTCCGTACGATCAAGAATGGTTTTGAATATAAGATTCAAATTTGAGTAACAGCCCTTTCTGGAGTATGGTTAACCGGTGAATTTGACACTCACCAACCCTGAAACACCCTATCTCCGGCCGGTCATCCCCGTCACCCTGGCGTTGTTGGCCGGTATTGGATGGGGTGCGCATCGGCCCGGATACTTACCATTGGCCCTCATGGTGCTGCTGGTGGCCGGTTTTTTTCTTTTCCATCGCCTGCGGCAGCGTAAACCAGGGTGCTGGGCCCCCCTGCTGGCCGTCGCTGCGGCCGGGTACCTTTCCATGGTGCCCTGGATCTCACCGCATTATGCGCCGGATCACATCGTCCACTATCTTGACGACGATTATTGGCGGGTTCAGGCCACCGTGGTCGAGCCTGCCGTGGCGCGTCTGGGGCGCGCCCGCAGCATAGTGGCGGTCGATTGCCTCAGCCGTGATCATGTTTCGCGGTCCGTCCGGGGCCGGATCCGCCTAACCGTGATGGGGCGATCGGAGCTGGCTCGCGGAGATCGGATTTGTTTCCCGGCCCGGCTGCGCCCCTTTCGTAATTTTCAAAATCCCGGCGCCTTCGATTATCGGCGCCATATGGCTTTCCAGGGCATTCATGCCAGCGCCTGGGTGCGGGCCGAGCGGATCAAACGGGAGGAGCGGCGGACGGTTTCTCCGGTCCAAAGACGGCTCGACGCCATCCGTGATCGCCTCGGCCGCCTGATCGACACGGCCGGTGAACGGTCGGCCGCTGCGGCCCGGGCGGTGCTCAAGGCGCTGGTATATGGGGATCGGTCGGGCATCGACAACGACTTGCGGGAGCGGTTCAACCGCGCCGGCGTGGGCCACCTGCTGGCCATTTCCGGGCTGCATGTGGGTATTGTCGCCAGCGTGGCCTTCGCCGGCTTCCGGTGGTTGTTTGCCCTCTTCCCCGCGCTTTTGTGGCGTGGGTGGGGGCGACGTTGGGCTGCCGCGGCAACCCTTTTGCCGGTGCTGGCCTACGGGGTTCTTGCCGGTATGTCCGCCTCCACCCAGCGGGCCGAGATCATGGTGGGGGCGTTTCTGGGAACCCTGATCATCGGGCGCGGTCATGACATTTTAAATACCCTGGCCGTGGCCGCCCTGATCATCCTGCTGATTTTTCCCCCGGCGCTCTTTTCCATCTCGTTCCAGCTCTCTTTTGCCGCTGTCGTGGCCATCGCCTATGGCCTCCGCAAAATCGCTCCGATGGCGGAACCGGCCGGCCGGAGGCGGCCGCTGAAACGGGTGGCGGCCTTCATTCTGGTGTCGGCCCTGGCCATCGCCGGCACCACGCCGGTGGTGCTGGCCCACTTTAATCAGACCTCCCTGGTGGGCATTGCGGCCAACCTGGTGCTGATTCCATTGGCCGGATTTTTGGCGGTACCCTTGGGACTTTTCTCCGCGCTTCTTGCCTGGGTTTTCGAACCGGCGGCCCAAGTGGGGTTCCGCCTGGCGCTCGAGACCATCGAGATTTCCCTGGCGGGGGTCGACGTTTTTGCGGGCCTTCCCTTTGCCGCTTTTAAAACCGTTACGCCTTCATTCCTGGAGATCACTTTATATTATCTTACCGGTTGGGCTGTGCTGAACCTTCGAAATCTGCGACCGGCGCCCTGGGTCCTGGCCGCGTCGCTGCTCATGGCCACGGCCGACGGCCTGTACTGGGCAACCGTCCGATTCTGGCATTCGGATCTCAGGGTGACGGCCATCGATGTGGGGCAGGGCGGTGCCACGCTTCTGGAACTGCCCGGTGGCCAGGTCTTTCTGGTGGACGGCGGCGGTTTTTCCGACAATCGCCTTTTCGACATGGGCCAGCGGGTGGTGGCACCATTTTTATGGCGCAAAAAGATCGCCACCGTGGACATCCTGGTTCTCTCGCATCCCGATGCGGATCACTTGAACGGTCTGATTTATGTGGCCCGGCATTTCAACGCCCGGGAGTTGTGGACCAACGGGGATGCCCACGCCACCTTCGGCTACCAGGCGCTGATGGCGGCCTGCCGGGAAAATGGGATCCAGGTGCGGCAAATGACCGCCGATGCATGCGGGACCGTCGTCGGCGGGGTCCACCTGGCGGTCCTGCATCCACCGGCGGGAGTTCCCGGTGAGCCACGGGCCATCGATCGGGCCGATCGCAACGACGATTCGCTGGTACTGAAGGCGACGTTCGGGACGGTCAGCTTTCTGCTCACCGGTGATATTACCATGCCGGCCGAACAAGTCCTCGTGACGCAGGTTGGCGAACACCTGGCCAGCACGGTCCTTTTCGCTCCCCATCACGGTTCGCGGACATCCAGTTCTCCGGTGCTGATCGATGCGGTCAGACCGGATTGGGTGCTGGTCAGCGCCGGCGCTGGCAACCGCTTCGGCTTTCCCCATCCGGAGGTCATCGACCGCTACCGGCGGTCAGGTTGCCGGATCGTCTGTACCTGCACTCATGGCGCCGCTCTGATGCGCACTGACGGCAGGACTTTGGAGGTCGATACGGTTGTGACGGCGGGTGATCAACGGCGCTTCTGACAACCAACCGACCGAAGCTGCGATTTCTCATTTTCAAGCTTGATTTGACATCCGCTTTTCAAAAATATTAAAAAAGATATATCAGTCTCATCCAGATTTTTTGATTTTGTTTTGTCATACTGCCCGTTGATATTTTGTCTAACCCATAGAGGTGTGCCATGTATATCCCGCAGACAGAGCTGTTTTGGGGATTGAATCAGCATGTGGTCAGCCGCGTCATGGCCATTGCCGAGCGCCAGGTGTTCAACCCCGGCGATGTGCTTTTTCACCACGGTGATGCCGCCCGATTTCTTTACATCCTTGCCCAGGGCGAAGTGAAGATCGCCATGGATGAATCCGGCAAATGTGTTTATACCGGTAACCGGGTCGGCGAAGCGTTCGGCTGGGGCTGCCTCGTCAATTGCGACACCTATGGCGGCAGTGCCGTTTGTGAAACGCCGGTGGTGGTCCTGCGTATTGACCGGGAACGGTTGCTCAAGCTGTTCGACAGCGACATGGAAAGCGGCTACCTTTTTTTCAAGCATCTGTCCTGTGCCCTGGGATGCCGATTGGTCCAGGCGTGCCAGCAGGTGCCTTCAACCGGCTGATGCCGAACCACGAAAGGAAATTATGCAAAATCCAGATATTCGGGATACCCTGCAATCTTGCGGATTTCTTAAAAACATCTCTCCGGCGCACCTGGAGACGATTTCAGCATTCTGCGATATCGACCAATACGCGGCCGGCGAATACATTTTCAGGCAGGGGGATTTTGGCGATGATCTATTTATTATCGCCGACGGCTATGTTTTTCTCGAACGCGCCATGGACATCGGCAGTCACAAAGGTTCGGTGGTCATCGATGCCCTTGGGAAAGGGCGTACGCTGGGTTGCTGGTCGACGCTTCTCGGCGAGCCGCACGTGCTCATGTCATCGGCCAACTGTCAGAAAGATTCGACGGTGATCCGGATCAAAGGCAGTCAGTTGCGCAAATGCATGCTGGAAGATACCCCGTTCGGCTTTTTCATGCTCGAGCGGCTCAGCTTTTTGTTGCGTGAGCGCATTCAGGCCGCCTATGGAGCCATGGACAAAATTTAATCGTTGTGATAACTACCAACTAGTTTTGAGATAATACCATTTACAAAAATGAAGGGTATTGCCACATCCGAGGGGTGGATTCACCGGCTGGGTTCCCCCCTGAGGGCACGGCGTTCACTGTCTGCGCAAACCGGCGCAGAAGAATATTCTGGTTTTGAAGCCATTGTTGAAAGTGACCATGACGCATCATACACTTACCGCTGAAGATAAGGCCCGCCTGGACGACCTGAGGACGCAGATCGACATGGCGCAAAAAGGTCGTGGAGAATTGATTCCGCTGCTTCAGGTGGCCCAGAAAACCATCGGCTACCTGCCCGACGAGGCCCTGGCCATGGTGGCCGATCATCTGGAAATCACCCGGTCCGAGGCCTATGGGGTTGCCTCCTTTTACAACCAGTTCCGCTTTACCCCACCGGGCAGGAATCCGGTCAAGGTTTGCATGGGAACGGCCTGCCACGTCCGTGGCGGCGAGATCATCCTGGAGAATTTCGAGCGCAAACTGGAAATCGCCGAGGGTGAGACCACCGCGGACCGTGAGTTCAGTATCGAACGGGTGGCCTGTGTGGGCTGCTGCGCCCTGGCGCCGGTGGCCCTGGTGGGGGATACCCTGCACGGCCATATGGCTCCGAGTAAGGTGGAGGGACTGGTTCTTCGCGTTCGCCTGGAAAAAGAAAAAGCGGAAAGGGAGGCCGCCCGATCATGACTGCAGATGACAGCCCTATCCGTACGGCCTACCAGGTCCTTGCCGACGAAGCGACCGCCCGCAAGGAGGCTTTTGATCAGAGCCCGCTTCCCAAGATTCATATCGGCATGGCCACTTGCGGCATTGCCTCCGGCGCCCTGGAGACCCAGGCGGCGTTCGAAACGGCCCTGGCCGAGCGGGGTGTCGAGGCCCATGTCCATACCGTGGGCTGTGTGGGCCACTGTTACGCCGAACCGGTGGTGGTGATCGACCATCCCGATTCGGGGTTCCCGCCGATTCTCTATCCCGAGGTGACGCCGGGCAAGGCCAAGATGCTGGTGAAACTTTTTCTGGAAGAGGGCGATCCGCGATTCGAGCACATCATGGGGGCCACCGTGGAAAACGAGATGATTCCATCGGTGACCGAGTTTGCCCGTTTCAACCGTGAAAAACGGGTGATCATGGACCGCTGCGGACGGATCGATCCCGAGCAGATCCACGAGTATCTCGCCGACGGCGGATACCACGCGCTGGTCGAGGCCCTGTGCCAGCCACCCGAGGCGCTGATTGACACGATCGAGGCGGCCGGGCTCCGGGGACGCGGTGGCGCCGGATTTCCAACGGGCAGGAAATGGCGGTTCGCCCGGGCCGCGACCGGCACGGACAAACTGATCGTCTGTAACGCTGACGAAGGCGATCCCGGTGCCTACATGGATCGTACCCTCTTGGAGAGCAATCCCCACCAGGTGATCGAGGGCATGCTCGTTGCAGCCATCGCCGTGGGGGCGACGGGGGGGCTCTTCTACGTGCGTGCCGAATATCCCTTGGCGGTTCGCATTCTCACCCAGGCGATCGAACAGGCGCGTGAGTGCGGGGTGTTGGGCAAGAATATTCTGGGCAGCGGTATGGATTTCGATATCGACCTGTTCCAGGGTTCCGGTGCCTTTGTGTGTGGTGAGGAGACCGCCCTGATTCATTCGGTGGAGGGATATCGCGGCATGCCCCGGCACCGTCCGCCTTTTCCGGTGGAGCGGGGATTGGACGGCCGGCCGACGGTGATCAACAATGTCAAGACGCTGGCCACGGTGCCGCCCATCGTTGAGAAAGGGGCCGACTGGTTCCGCGGTATCGGCACGGCTGACAGCCCGGGGACGGCGGTTTTCTCCGTGGTGGGCAACGTGACCCATCCCGGACTGGTGGAGATTCCCATGGGGGTGACCCTGCGGGAGCTGATCTTCGATATCTGCGGCGGTATTCCCAACAAGAAAAAGTTCAAGGCGGTACAGATCGGTGGTCCCTCGGGGGGCTGCCTGTCGGCTGATTTCCTGGACACTCCGGTGGATTTCGATGCCCTGACCCGGGCCGGTGCCATGATGGGGTCCGGCGGTATGGTGGTGATGGACGAGGATGCCTGCATGGTGGATGTTTCGCGGTTTTTTCTCGACTTCACCCAGAAAGAGTCGTGCGGCAAGTGCACTTTTTGCCGCATCGGAACCCGCCATCTGCTGGATATTCTGCGCCGGATCACCCGCGGCGAAGGCCGCGAGGGGGACATTGAACAGTTGGAGTCCCTGAGCCGGGCCGTCAAAGCGGGCTCCCTGTGCGGTCTGGGCAAGACCGCACCCAACCCGGTGCTCACCTCCCTGGCCTACTTCCGTGACGAGTACGAGGCTCACATCAAGGAGGGGCGCTGCCCGGGAAGAGCCTGCCGCCCGTTAACCGCGTTTTACATTGACCTGGAAAAATGTGCCCGTGGTTGTGATGCTTGCGTGGGATGCTGCCCGGTGGATGCGGTGTTTACCACCAGCAATCGCAAGAAAGGCATTGACCAGTCCTTGTGTGTCAAATGCGGCGAGTGCATGGTCGCCTGCCCGCCGGACTACGATGCCGTGGTTAAGATTTCGCCGGCCCATCTGGCTCCGGTCATCGAACGGCCACCGGAGAAAAAGGATTGATGTTCCCTTTGTGTTGCACCTGAAGATTAAGCATTGCCGGCCGATGTATCCGGCATGAAAGGACCGAAGCGATAAAATGGTGACCTTGACCGTGGATGGCCGGACCATCCAGGCACCTGAGGGAAGCAGCGTGTTGGCGGCCTGCCTGTCTGCCGATATTTACATTCCCCACCTCTGCTGGCTGGAGGGAGACACGCCGGATGATGCACCGGCCGCCTGCCGCCTCTGCCTGGTGGAAATTGAGGGCTTTTCCCAGCCGGTGACCGCCTGCAGTCAGACCGTGGAAAACGGCATGACCGTGCGAACCGACACTGACGCGGTTCGCGAACTCCAGAAGACCGCCTTTAAACTGCTGCTCTCCGTTCACCGCGTGGACTGCAAGCACTGTCCGGCCAACAAGGCCTGCGGCCTGCAGGCGATCGCCAAATTTTTGGGAACCGGCCTGACCTGCAAACCGTTTGAGTCGGTCTTCAAAGAACCGGAGGTCGACAGCCGCCATCCGTTTTTCGACTATTACCCCAACCGGTGTGTGCTGTGCGGCATTTGCGTGCGACGTTGCGATCAGGCTGGTGCGGTCTCCGGACTGAGTTTTGCCGGCCGGGGATTCGATACCGTGGTGGGGTATTTTGACGTTGATCCGACTGCCGCCGCCCATTGCAGCGAATGCCGGGCCTGTGTCGACGCCTGTCCCACCGGTGCACTGGTTATCCGGGAGCCCGCCGAAGGATAACCCATGGCTCGAATCCTTGTTATCGATGATGACGATACGATTCGCCTTTCTCTGCGTCTGACCTTGGAAGATGCGGATTATGACGTTGCCGAAGCGGCCAATGGGGAGGAGGGGCTCGCCCTGATGCGTGCCGGTTCCTTCGACTTGGTCATTACCGATATCTTTATGCCTGAAAAAGAGGGCATCGAGACCATCGACGAAATCCGGCGCAATTATCCCGATACAAAAATCATCTCGATCTCCGGGGGCGGTCGCATGGATCCGGATGCGTATCTGGATATCGCCGAGCGGGTGGGAGCGGACCAGTCACTAAGCAAACCCTTCGATATCCAGTTGCTGCTGGATATGGTAGCGAAACTCCTGCAAACCCAATAGCTCGACAAGATCAAAAAAAGGTTAATCGAACCGCTTCTCACCGATTGTATCAAGCTGATTGAAAAATTGGTCGGCATCAAGAAACCCCTCGGGGGTGATGGGAAAGGATGCCATCGTTTCGATCATGGCGTTGCGGATTTTGGTGAATTCGCCCTCGAGTTGTACATAGGGCCTGGCCCGTTCGTCCTCGAGCAGCCGCATCAGCGCCCCGATGCGAGTCATCAGCGAAAAGAACTTGGACCCCAGGTTGTCGAACTCCCGAGCAATAGCCACGCCAAAACGGTTAACCGCATTGTCGGCAAAATGGACGGTCTGAACTTGTCCAGTCTCTTCATCGACGATCTCCAGCCCTTCCCCCGGTGTGTGTGCCAGGGGCATCTGGTTCAGGGCCGCTGCATTGCCCACCTTCAGGGCATACAACAGTTCGTCGGGTTCGACGGGCATGTTCCACCGGGCCATGATGATAAACTCCTTTGGGCGATTCCTTTTTCCGCCGATACCGTTTAGCGTAGGCGGCCTTTTTCTTTCATCATAGCGGCATGGCTTCCGCCTTGCAACCTTTAACCCGTATTCCCCAAACACCGATGGAAAGGAACCCATCATCCGTGAAAAAGATCCTTATTTGCTTTGCGGCCGGCTGTCTGGGCGCCCTGGTGAACAGTCTGGTGGTCTGGCAGGCCGGCGAACTGGGGCTTGCCCGATGGGCCGGTGTGGCCATGGCTCCTGCCCTGAGTGCCCGATGGCTCTACCCGCGGATTGTCTGGGGCGGTCTCTGGGGCCTGCTCTTCGTGCTGCCGTTTTTGAAATCCCGCGTTCTGCTCAAGGGGACCCTGATCAGTCTGGTCCCCACGGCGGTCCTGCTCTTTTTTCTCTATCCCTTTAAAATGCACAAGGGCATGCTGGGCATGAACCTGGGCATGTGGACGCCGGTCTTGGTGCTGGTGTATGGTTGGGTATGGGGGGTGACGACGGCGGCGACCATCCGTTTTTCCCGATAATTTTTCCACCATCCGGGCGGCGGTGGCCGCTGATGCCGGTTCCCACAGTTTGAACAGCCCCGGTCATATTTTCCCGCTGAAGGCCCGTAGCGGCGGCGTCCTGGAACGTCCCGGCCATACCGAGGCCAGTGTGGACCTGATGGCACTGGCCGGCCTGAAGCCTTGCGGAGTGCTCTGCGAGCTGACCAACCCGGACGGTACCATGGCGCGCCTTCCCGAAGTGGTGGCCTTTTCGGGAAAACATCAGATGCCCGTTCTCACCATTGCGGACCTGGTGGCCTATCGCCGGAGCCTGATGAAAAAGGCGGGGTAATCCATTGTCCGGTAGGCCCTCAACCCCATAGATGAGGTTATCTACCATGCGGATCGTCGACCTGAGCCATGTTCTTGAAGCGCAAATGCCCCTTTTCCCCGGCACTGAGCCGCCGCGGTTCGCGGACAGCGCCCGCATCGACACCGATGGATACCGGGAAAAACGCATTACTTTCAGCGTACATACCGGTACCCATCTGGATGTCCCGGCGCATATCCTCGCAGCCGGAGAGACCTTGGATCAGCTGCCTGTGGAGACCTTCTGCGGTTTGGCCTTTATTCTGGACCGGTCACGGACGGAGGATGGCCCGATTCAACCGGCCGATCTGGCGGTCCACGAAAAGGCCATTTTGGGATCCGACTACCTGATCCTGAACACCGGTTGGAGCCGCTACTGGGGGGGTGCCCGTTATTTTTCCGATTTTCCCGTGGTCAGCCTGGCGGCTGCCGACTGGCTGGCCCATGCCGGGCTGAAGGGGGTGGGCTTGGATACCCTGTCGGCCGACCCGCTGGATGCACCGGGACTGCCGGTGCACCATCGTTTGCTGGCGGCCGGCATGGTGATTGTGGAGAACCTGACCAACCTGACCGCGATCCCTGCCGACCGTTTCCTTTTCAGCTGCCTGCCGCTGAATATCAAGGACGGTGATGGTTCGCCCGTGCGGGCCGTCGCCATACTGCCATGAAGACCGGCATGCCGCCTTCGGCGTGGAGGCTGCCCAGGAAATCGAGGACCGGGTCGCCACCATGGGGCGGCGTCCTTTCTGCAAACGGCTCAATGCGGATGCCAATGCCCTGGCCCGGGAGATCATCGACGCGGTCAAACAGAGCGAAATCCAATTCGACCGGCAAAGCGGCCATGGCGCCCTGGACGGCGCCGATTTCCAATAGAAATCAAGTGTATTTGGGCATTGGAGAAAGGGAGAAGGCTGTGGGATTCAGCCTTCCAGCTCCACCGTTTCCACCCGTACCCGGGCGGTCCCCTGGTCGTAAAACCCCAGGCGTTTGGCCGCGCCGGCACTCAGGTCGATGATGCGGCCGGCCACGAAGGGGCCCCGGTCGTTGACCCGCACGACGATGCTGCGCCGGTTGGAGAGGTTGGTAACGCGAACGAAAATGGGAAGGGGCAGATGCTTGTGGGCGGCGCTGAGGCCATTGACCCCTAATGGACACACCGAACACCGTCAGCGCTTGCGCACCACCAGGCTGCCGACGGAATAGCCTGCCCCAAAGGAACAGATCACCCCGTGGTCGCCGGGCTGAAGGTCTGCGTGGTACAGGTGAAAGGCGATCAGAGAGCCGGCCGAGGCGGTGTTGGCATAACGGTCCAGCACAATCGGTGCTTCGTCGAAGGTGGCCTCACGTCCGATCAGCTTGGTGCAGATCATTTGGTTCATGCGGATGTTGGCCTGGTGCAGCCACCAGCGTTTGATGTCGGGCACGCTCAGTCCATGCCGGTCGATATGATCGGCCATGTGCCGGATGGCCAGGGGGCAGACCTCTTTGAAGACTCGGCGACCATTCTGGTGAAACAACTTGTCGGGCCCGAAGGGGGCCACATCATTGGCCCGGCTGAGGTGGCCGAAATTGGAGCGCACGTTGCTGGAAAAACGGGTCTGAGCCTGAACGCCGAGGATATCGAAGCTGTGCCGGCCCGTGCAGGTGTCGGCGCGTTCGACGATGGCTGCCGTGGCCACGTCGCCGAAAATAAAATGGCTGTCCCGGTCGCAGTAGTTGACCTGAGGGGTCATCAGTTCCGGATTGATCGCCAGCACACAGTGGGCCGTGCCGGCCGCTACCATCTCGTAGGCGCGGTGCAGTCCGAAGGTCGCCGCCGAGCAGGCCACCAGCATGTCGAATCCGAAACCGTCGATGCCAAGAACCGCCTGCACTTCGATGGCAATCGCCGGGTAGGCCCGCTGGGTATAGGCGCATGAGACGATCACCGCATCGATGTCAGCGCCGGTTTTGCCGGCCGCCGACATGGCCTGCCGCGCCGCTTGAATGGCGATTTCAGCCTGATCGGAGAGAGCTTCTTCCGGTCGTTCCGGGATGATCGGGCGCATGCGGTCGATGTCCAGGATGCCTTCTTTAACATACACATAGCGCTGTTTGATTCCGGCGGCCTTTTCGATGAAGGCCTCTGACCCCTCGGGCTTGGCGTCCATTTCGCCAGCGGTGATGGCCTCGGCGTGGGTCTGATTGTATCGGGCGGCCCAGGCGTTGTAGCTGGCGACCAGTTCCTCATTGGTGACGACATTTTCGGGGGTCCACAGGCCGCTGCCGCTGATAACGACCCGGGGTTGGGCGGATGGTGCCATATCGGTCCTTTATGCTCTGCAACGTTCGTGTTGCGTTAGTATAGCCTTCAAGATAATGTTTTTGGGCGGCGTTATCGGCCGTTGCGGTATGGTTTATACAGCTTCCTCCCTCTGGCCTTGCCAAAAACATTATCGTAAAAGCTGATATGGTTGAACACTTGTCAAGAGAAAAACCTATCCATACCCAAAAAACTTGGGCCAATAATTTTCATCGAGCGTTTGGATAGAGGCGGGGTCTGCAATAACGACGGTAGAGCACTCTGATATTCGCGGGTTGGATACCGCCTGACTAGGCTTCGTCGTGGAGCTGCCTCGGTCTAAAGACGGGAGTTTCGGCCTGAAGGCCTATTCCGATAGCTTTTTCGAGGGTTCTCCAAACCGCGACCGCGCCCCTATCCAAAAGCTCGATGGCTATATTTGTTCTTTGATAAAGCCGATCCTTTCTTGAGCATTTTTAAAATCAATAAGTTCTTTTTCTATTTGCATCATCGATTATAGAGAAGTACTTATCCAGCTTCTTGAGCCGGAGCAACAGTCGCGCTTCTCTCGCCGTCGCTAATTCCCACCCAGCGTGGAAAGTCAGGGCTGTCAAGGCTGCGACCTTAGGGAGCACCCTTTAGGGCTTGGCCTTGATAGGCCTGGGTTTCCACGCTATAACAAATCATCTTTCAGCGGCCACGATTGGAACAGCCCGGGCAATGGCCCAGATGAAACCGGCCAACTCGCGTGCAATCGCGGTGATGACCACGTTATGGTTTTTGCCCTTTGCAATCAACCTGCGGTAGCGGTGGCATAGTCGTAGCTGTGCATTCCAGGCAATATCCAAAACATCGTCCGGCAAGCCTTCCTGGCGTTTACGGATCGCCTTACTTTTCCGGGCCGGCATACGATAGGCCTGAGCCGATTCGATCAACGTCCTGCGGGCATGGGTATTGCCGGTTTTGGTAATGGGGCCTTTTTTGATGGTGCCACCGCTTGAATGCTCCGATGGGATCAGACCCAAATAGGCCATCAGCTGTGCCGGCGTATCGAAACGGCTCAGATCCCCCAGTTCAGCGACGACGGTCACCGCGCTGAGCAAAGAAATCCCCCTGAGCGCTTGCAGAGCCTCGATAACCGGAAGCAGTCGACTGGTTTGGCAACATTGCTCAATCGCTTTTTCGATGCGCTTAACGCGGGCCTCATGGTCTTCCATGGCGTCCAGGTATTCGGTAAGGGCAATATGCTGGGCAGGATGCTGCATTTTCAGCTCCGCCAGCCAATTTAAATGAGCTTTACCCCATTTGCTTTTACCTGGATAACTGATTCCTTGTCGCAATAAAAAGGCATTGATCTGTTGTTTGACTTTGCGGAGCGATATTTGGATGTCTTTTCGTGCACGTACCAGGTCACGAAGCGCTTCATCGGCCTGATCGGGGACATACACCGGCGTCAGTTCTCCGGAACGGTGGAGCGTCGCCAGGTGGGTTGCATCACGGCGATCATTCTTAACCCGATCACCTGTTTTTTTGGGGATCAACGCTGGAGCAACGACAACGCAATCGATCCCCTTGCTTGTTAAATGCCTATAGATCGGATATCCGCACGGACCTGCTTCGTAAACACAATGCAATTCGGCGTTTTGTGAAATCAGTTTTCGCATGACGTTATCAATCTGCCCCAGGTCGTTGCTGATTTTTCCATACACTCGAACGTTTCCGTCACGTCCTTCATCGGCGATAGCAATGGTAATCGAATCTTTGTGGACATCTAAACCAACATACTTTACTATCTTGTTCATGGCCTGCCTCCTTGATTTTGGCTCTGTAGTTAGGTTTTTTACGGACCGCTCACTATAACCCACGTTTTCAAGGTTTGGCAGGCCTTTTTATTGCCGTCTTGGTTAACGTTCAACCATATTGTCTATAGACAATGCCTTTTCGCATTGGATCAATGCGGTTGTCGACCTGCCTTTACACCAGAATGCCCATGAACGCCACCTCAAAGGGCAGATGGGCAAAGTTTTTGGTCGTTCCGGATCTCTACTTATGGGTAACAAAATCCGGGCCATCCGGCAACGGTTGACGCTGTATCAAGGGCCTGCTGAAGGTTGGCCGCGGGTTAAAAAAAAGCTGGATATATCTTGACATCAAGATATATGCGGTTACCTTTCCGACCATGGAAACAGGATCACACATACGGTTGGTACTGGCCAGGGCGGCCAGCGCCGTCGAAAAAGCGGATCGCACCAGTATTGCTCAATCCGGATTGATCCCAAGTGACTTCGGTATCCTCGAGGCCCTGCTGCACAAGGGGCCGCTGCCCATCAACACCATCGGCAGGAAAGTGCTGTTGACCAGCGGGTCGATGACCGCGGCGGCCAACCGGCTGATGGCCAGGAACCTGGTCGAACGGATCAAGGATCCTTGCGATGGACGCTCTTTTCAACTGCACCTGACCTCCACCGGGCGCCGACTGATCGAAGGCATTTATGCCAAGCATGCCCGCAACCTTGAATCGATCGCCGCTGTTTTGAGTGACCAGGAACGCTGTGAGCTGGTCAGGCTGTTGAAAAAATTGGGCCATCATGCCCAGACGGTGGCCATGGGATGACAACCGGACGGGCAATGGCTGAACCGGAAACGATTTTTTCTGTTCGTTCATGGAATACACCGACAAGAAATAGAATGATTTGAAGGAGAAGACGATTATGAAAGTACTGATTGCATATTACTCAACCTATGGTCATGTTCATCAAATGGCAGAAGCCATTGCCGAAGGCGTAAGGGACGTCGACGGCGCCGAGGCGATTCTGCGCCGCGTTCCCGAAACCCTTCCCCAGGGGGTCCTGGAGCAGATGGGCGCCCTCGAGGCGCAGAAGGCCTTTGCGCATGTTCCGGTCTGTACCGTCGAAGAACTGGCCGAAGCCGATGCCGTGATCCTCGGTACGCCGACCCGCTTCGGCAACATGTGTGGCCAGATGCGTCAATTTCTGGATGCCACCGGACAGCTCTGGGCCAGCGGCGCCCTGATCGGCAAGGTAGGCAGTGTTTTCACCAGCACGGCAACCCAGCACGGCGGCCAGGAAGCGACCCTGTTGTCCACCCACATTTCGCTGCTTCACCACGGCTTTGTTATTGTGGGCCTGCCCTATGCCTTCCAGGGCCAGATGCGCATCGACGAGGTTACCGGGGGATCCCCCTACGGCGCGTCAACCATCGCCGGTGGCCAGGGAGAGCGCCTGCCCAGTGAAAACGAACTGGCCGGAGCCAGATTCCAGGGCAAACATGTCGCCCAGATCGCGGCCAAGCTGAAAGGGTAGCAAGACGGTACCGTTGGTGCACGGATTCCACGCTAAAAACAAAAAACAATCATGATCCATTGATTGCCGGGGGGGACCGCCAGGTTCCCCCCGGTTTTTTTTGCCATCGGGGTTGCCGGCACGGTTCGTGGCAAGGCCAACCCCGGTGCGTCATTGGATTTGCGAATCGGAGCGCGAAGTGATAGATTGTCTCTTCCTCAATTATAAATGATGAAACGGAGATCGCTCCATGGCAGAAATCGCCGCCGTTTATGGCAGCCCACGCCGTAAAGGCAACACCGCCAATTTACTCAAACATGCTGTTGAAGGCGCCCGTGACGCGGGTGCCGATGTGACCGAAATCGTACTGCGCGACCTGAAAATTTCTCCTTGCCTGGAAATATACGGGTGCAAGCAGACCGGGCGGTGTGTGATCAAGGACGATTTCAGGCAGATCGAACCGCTGTTGGACCGCATGGATGGCATGATGCTGGCGTCACCCATTTTTTTCTATGCGGTCAGTGCCCACACCAAGGCCTTTATGGACCGTTGCAACGCCTTCTGGGTTAAAAAATACTGGATCGATAAAAAGCCTTTTGGCAAAAAGACATATCCCAGAAAAGGGCTGTTTGTCTCCGTCGGTTCCACCGGGGGAAAACGGTTGTTTGATGGGGCCATTTTGAGTGTCCGCTATTTCATGGATGCGCTGTATATGGAGTTGTGGCAGTCATTGGTTTTTCGCCATATCGAAAGCGAGGGGGATATTCTGGAGCATCCGGACATGCTGAAAGATGCCTATGACGCGGGGATTGCCTTGGCCCGGGAGTTAGGTTGCCGGAAATAAATAATTCCCCCATCCTGCTTGTCTTTGCGCCCGTCTACCGTGTTGCCGCCACTCGCACATATTCCCTGATATGCACGGGTGGCGGCGCCTTGTAGACGACCCCAGATCCGGCGCGATCTGGGGGAATTATTTATTTCCGGCAACCTTATCGAATGGTGGGGGATTGCAGGACCCTGCCTGAACTGACGAAAATTGGGATTCGAGGACGAGAGGAGTTTACAATGATCTTGGAAACCGTTCATACCGATCGCGCCCCGGCCGCCATCGGCCCTTATTCTCAGGCCATTGTGGCTCCGCCGTTTGTTTTTGTCAGCGGGCAGCTGGGCATGGACCCGGCCACCGGTGAACTGGTGGGGGACGATCTGGAGAGCCAGGCCCGCCAGGCCCTGGAAAACCTCAAGCAGATTCTGCTGGCTGCCGGCAGCAGCCTGGAGAAGACCACCGTCGTGGAGGTGTTTTTGACCGATATGGGTAGGTTTGCCGATTTCAATGCCATCTATGGCGAGTATTTTTCCGCACACCGGCCGGCTCGCGCCGCCATCGAGGTCAGCGCCCTGCCCAAGGGGGCATGCGTGGAGATCAAATGCACGGCCGCGGTGGAATAATCCCGACGACTGTATCGACGACCCGGTTTCCAAATGCCAAATCAAGGCCGTAGCGCCCTGTTTAACATCTGGGTGGGCACTATGTATCGTTGTCCGGAAACATCGTCGCCTGGGCAAAGGCCATAGCGAAGTCAGACTGGGTGGCCAGCTCCAGATAGCGCAGGCGGCGGCACAGGTCGCGTGCCTCGACGCGCAGTTTGCGGTCCAAAAGGGCCATGACCACCCCGACGCCGGCCAGGTTGTCTTTGGCCACGACCCGGCTTTGGGCCACGGCCGGTGGCAGCATGCCGATGGCAAGGGCGTTTTCCCAGTTGAAATGGGCGCCGAACGCACCGGTAAGTACCGTGCGGTCGATGCGGTCGATGCCCGCTTTGCGCATGAGAAACTCGATTCCCACGGAGAGCGCCCCCTTGGCCAGCTGGATCTGGCGGATGTCTTTCAGGGTCATCGAAATATCGCTGCCGGTGGCACTCTGCTCTCGGGGCACGAGGGTATAGGTACGCCCGACGCCCTTCTCGTCGCGTTCCACCTGATCGCTGGTTTCATCCAGCCGGCCGCTGGGCAGAATGACCCCGATTTGCCGCATGCTGGCGATGGCATCGATGATTCCCGATCCGCAGATGCCCAAGGGCCGGTTTTTGCCTTCTTCTCCCAAAACCTCATAGTTGATCCGCCGGCCGGTATCCTCGGCCCACACGCGGTGGATGGCACCGGTTACGGCGCGTATGCCGCAGGAGATCTGGGCCCCTTCGAGGGCCGGACCGGTGGCGCAACTGGTGACCCACAGGCCGTCCCGATTGCCCAGCGCCAACTCGCCGTTGGTGCCGATATCCACGATTAGGGTGACCTCGTCCCGCTCATGGGGCCGATCGGCCAGAATGGCCGCCATGGTATCCCCGCCCACAAAGCCGGATACCACCGGCATGAGAAGAACGGGTACGGCGGGGTCGCTACCCAGACCCAGATCACCGGCGCTGAACACCGGTGGGGTCAGTATCAGGGGAAAGTAGGGAAATGCGCCCAGACCATGGGGGTGCAAGCCGGCGACCACCTGTTGCATGGTGGTGTTGCCGCAGATCGCGATTTCATCGATTTCATCGATGCGGACCCCGATCTGCTTCACACAGCGCTGCATGAGAAAATTGATTGCCTCGGCGGCCAGGCGTTGAAACTGATCCAGGTAAATATCCTTTTCGTTGATGCGGCAGATGCGGCTGATGACGTCCTCGCCAAAGCGCCGCTGGGGATTGACACAGGCATCGGCCGCCAGCAGTTCGCCGGTGACCAGGTTGCACAGGTAGCCGGCCACCGACGTGGTGCCCAGATCCACGGCAAAGCCGAGGCTGGTGGTCTGCTCGCCTTCGAGAATGCGGCGCATGCCGGCCTCTTCGTGCAGAACCAGGGTAAACCCTTTCAGGTTTCCCCGGTATCGGCCCAGCTGGCGCAGGGCGGCGACATCGATGGTGGTGGCCAGCGACTCCCCGGCCTTGTTGGAAATCCAGTCCAGCAAGCTTTCCGGGAGGTTGTCGCTTTTCACACCCGGAGACGGGGATGCCACGGTCAGGCGCCGGATCATCGGATCCACCGGATAGCTGCCGCTGATGCCGGTTTTGCCCCGGGTTTCGGCGCTTTCGGCAAGGGTGTCGGGGATGGTGACGGTTCCTTCCCCGGTGGCCCGGGCCTGGCAGGCCAGGCGGGAGCCGTCGGCCAGTTGCTCCGGGGTGAGCATTTTCAGCTCGGCCGGCGTAAGGGACGAGAAATTTTCGGCCGGATCGACCAGAACCCGGCACTTTCCGCAAACCCCGCTGCCACCACAATCGGCACGGATGTCAATCCCGTTGTCGGCGGCCAGCTCATGGAGCGTGCGGTTGGCCAGCAGGGGCAACCGTAGGCCGGACGGTTCGAAGGTGACGATCGGCTGGGGTGCCTTCCGGTCCGATTCTTTCAGGGGGCTGTCCGTTTCCGGCCTGCGGGGTTCGGCCACCATGAATCCATTGCCGCGATTGGGCTTGACCTGTCCGTCGAGGGTCAGCCAACCGCTGCTGCGCGTCGGCAGTTCAGCGGAAAGAAAGGGTGAGCGGATGTCCAGTTGCTCGCCGACCACGCGCCACTGGATGCCGTTGTAAGGGACAAAGGCCGACTCGCCGTCGGCCCGGCAGCGTGCGGCGATGCCCCCGGTTGCCGTGCTGCCGTAAATCTCCACCAGATTTACTCCGGTGGCGTTGAGGAAGTCCGCGTTGTCGGACTTGGCCAGCGGCTCGCCTGCGGAAAATCCCAAACGCAGGGCTCCCTCTGCCGGCCAGGCCGCTTTGAGGTCGCGGTAATGCTCCGGTACACTCACCAGGATCGTGGGCTGGGCATCGGCAAATTGACGACCCAGCGTGTCGGTTGAATTCGGGTGCCCGGCCACCACGCGGGCCGAAACCGTCAGCGGGAGCAGCAGGGAAAAGAGCAGGCCATAGCCACCAAGGGCCGGGATCGTCGCCAGGATACGATCGTTGCTGCCGATTTTATACCTGTCGCTCAGATACGCCGTTTCGGCAAGCAGGTTGCGCGGTGTTTTGGACCACAGGCGAGTTTCACCGGAAGGGTTTTTGCCGGACAGATGGACCCAGGTACGATCGGGGTCCGGGTCATTCCTGCCAGCCAGGCTTTCCGTTTCGTCGGATAGAGTGGTCACATCAATGGGTTTGACCCCCTCCGGCAGGGGATCGCCGGTGGGGCAGATGGCACGGTCAAAACCGGCCTGAGCGTGCATTTCGTCCAGGGGGGTTGGCGAAAGATCGTGGGGGATGAACAGGTCCGGACCGCCCGCCAGGGTGGCCAGGAGCGTTGCGGCCATTACAGCGCGGTCGTCCGTGCAGAGGCAGACCGGCGCGCTGCCGGTGTCTTTGTCGAAGCAGGCTTTGATCCGGCGCGCCATTTTATAAAGGCCGTCATAGTTCACCCCGGGCATGGTGAATGCCTGGCCGGGCCGCGAAGGGCCGGCCAGGAGCCCGGCGATCATGATTGAAATCGTGTCTTTTCCCGCTGGTCTTGCTTTCGCTGGTGACATTTCAGATGCTTGTTCCTTCTTTATGTTCGATCAAACGGTCCTTTGGAGCAAAGTTCGCTGTTAATACACCACAGGATCAGGGTCAAGGTATTGTGAGTAAATGATCAGAGTGACCGCATTTGGTTTTCGCATCCCTTTCCTCCTGAACCTAGCGCCTTTGAAGGTTAAATACCAATACCAAATGCCAAATGGTGGTATTCTGTTCATTTATAATCGATAGGATCCTTCAATTGACATTTGGATTTTTGCATTTGGTATTGATTGAATCAGGGCGATGGGTTTGCGATCACACCACCGACCAGGATACATCCAAATGCGATTGCCCTGTCGGCCATGGGGTGGCGGCTTGACACGGCGGTTGATTTTGAATAGCTTGACCATCTGTTTCGAGGCGCAGCACAACCAACCCGGAAAGGACCGATGAATGGCGTGCAGCATCAACAACCGATTGCATGAGTTTGAGATTGATGGGGGTGCTATTGCCCGTGCTGCCTCGGAAAAGCGACTTTTGACCATGGAGATCGAATTCAGCCTGCGCTGCAATTTTCACTGCCCGTATTGCTACGTTCCGACCCAGCGGGAGCTGGACATGGAACTGACCCCTGACGAGATTCGCGACGTCCTGGTCCAGGCCAGGGATTTGGGTGCCCGGCGCATCATCATCCTTGGCGGTGAGCCCAGCATTTATCCCCGGATCCGGGAGATGATCGATTTTATTCTCGATCACGGCATGGCGGTGGAGATGTTCACCAACGGCAGCGGCATCAGCGCCGATTTTGCCCAATGGCTCCACGCGCGCCGGGTTCGGGTGGTCTTGAAAATGAACACCTTCGACCCGGCGCTGCAGGATCGCCTGGCCGGCCGCGAGGGTGCCGCCGGTTTGATCGCCTCTGCCCTGAAACACTTGAAAACGGCGGGTTATCCTTCCGGCGAGGCCTTCCTGGCGATCAGCACCATCATCTGCCGTCCCAATCTTTCCGAACTGCCCCGGATGTGGTGTTGGTTGCGCGATCAGGGCATCGCGCCCTATTTCGAAATCATTACCCCCCAAGGCAGTGCCAACCAGAACCCGTGGCTTTCCGTGGATCCGACGACCCTCAAGGGGGTCTTTGAAACACTTTGCGGAATCGACCGGGAGCGTTATGGCCGGTCATGGGAAATTCAGCCGCCGCTGGTGGGCAATCGCTGTTTGCGCCACCAATTTTCCTGTCTGGTAACCGCCAGTGGCAACGTGACGCCTTGTGTTGGCGTTACCCTGCCAATTGGCAATATCCGCAGTCACACATTACAACAGATCATTCAGTCCAGCCCGGTTCTCGATGATTTACGCAACTACCGCCAGACGATCAAAGGCCCCTGCCGCAATTGTGAGAAAGCCGATGGATGCTATGGATGCCGCGGCGCCGCCTACCAGATCACCGGCGACTACCTGGCGTCCGACCCCCTGTGCTGGCGCTGTCATTCCCATGAAGATTGACGATCCGTTCATGCCCGATATCACTCTCCCCACCATTCGGTTTCGTTCGCGTGCCATGCTGGGTGTGCTCGGATGTGTGGCCGTTTTTGCCTCCGCCTTCTGCTTCTACTTTTCAACCGTGGCCATCCGCTGGTCCCGGGAGGTGGTCTCCATCGATTCCGCCTATTTCGTGTTTTTCCGTTTTCTGCTCGGATTTTTCGTGGTCTGCGCGGTGATGATCCTCAAACGCGAGGGGCCCCGCCCGAAACGCTATCACCTGCTTGTCGGCCGGACCATCGGCAACTGCATTGCCGTTTTCTGCTTTTACCAGGCCGTGCGTTATACCTCCGTGGCCGAGGCCAACATCCTGAACATGACTTACCCCATTTTCGTTGCCTTCCTGTCATGGGTACTGCTGCGCGACCAGCGGGATCCGGTGACCCTGATCATGGTTGTGGTGGCATTTTCCGGGGTATGGCTGATTCTGCGACCCGAACGGATGGGGCTTGGGCTCAGCAGTCTCTGGGGCATTTTCTCAGCCATCAGTGCGGGCGGCGCCATATTTTACCTCAATCTCAGCCGGCAGCACCATGACGCCAACACCGTGCTGTTTTATATGTTCGGTCTGGGAACGGTGATAATGTTTGCCGTTTTTCACCGCAGTATCACCTGGCCCTCCGCCGCCGAATTTTACTACCTGATGATCTGCGGGGTAAGCGGAATCGCGGGGCAGTTCCTGATCACGCTGGGGTTTCGGTATGTCACGGCCGTGGAGGGCGGGGTGATCTCCTCCACCCGAATCCTGCTGGCAGCGCTGCTGGGACCCTGGCTGGCCTCCGATCCGCCGCTGGGAGTGGTCGGCTGGCTGGGCGCGCTGCTGATTTTCGGGGCCAATGTGGTGCTGACTGCCCGCAAGGGGCGTTGAGGCGCAGGCAGCGGTCCGACTGCTGAAGGCCCGCTTCCGGTGCCTTCATGGCTGATGGCCCCAGCGTTGGCGAATATTTTGGTGGTGACAGGCAACGATCAATCCAACGGTGACGATGGTCCCCGCCATTCCCGGCCCGTGTATCGCCGGGTCGGCGATGGTTCCCACAGCCAGGCAGGCCACCAGGGAAAAGGATGAGAGAAACGGTGTGCGCCATACCAGAAAGGCGCCTCCCCAGGCCAGGGCGCCGATACCGGCCCATACCGGCGCCACGATCACGGAAAAACCCAGGTAGTTGGCCACGCCTTTGCCGCCCTTGAAACGGTGAAAGCAGGGAAACCGGTTGCCCAGCACCAGGCCCAGTCCGACCCAGGGGACCGGGTCCGGGGGGAGCAGGCTTACCGCGAGAAGGGCCATCCCCATGGCGCGGGCCATGTCCAGCAGGAGAACGGCGGCAGCCCAGCCGATGCCGGCCTGTCGATAGACATTGGTGGCACCGGCGTTGCCGCTGCCGTGGCGGCGCGGATCCTCCCGGCCGCTAAACCGGAAGGCGAGGATGGAAAAATTGATCGAGCCGGCAGCATAAGCCGTCACGAACAGGATCGCAAGGAGGGGCAGGCTGTTGTTCACGACACCTCTTGATTAAATGGTGGTGCAGGCCGATATGGTAATTGTCCAAGCGCCTTCATAGCCGAAGGGGCTCGCAGTCGTCAACCCCGTCGCAGACTTGACAATCGCCCGGCAAAAGCGTTCTATTTCCGGTTGGCGGCTTTGCAACAATTTACAACCATGGGAGCAACGATGGGGCTTAAAGAACACGAGTACATCCGGCAGACACTGGAGCGCTACACCAACTGCAAACTGGAAAATTTCTGCAGTCACGTCCTGATCACCAACTTCAGGCAGTATATCAAAGCGTTTTCCGACCGCACCGGCTGCGCAATGCACGAAAACAACTTCCGGATCGTCAATGTCCCGGAACTGGACTGCACGATGATCGATTTCGGTATCGGATCGCCCCAGGCGGCGCTGGTGGTCAACGGCCTGGCCTACCTGGACAATCTCAAATCGGTGGTCATGCTGGGCATGTGCGGTGGCATCGATGACATTCTGGAGGTGGGCGATTTCGTGGTCCCCACGGCCGCCATCCGTGGTGAAGGTTGCAGCCGCCACTATTTGCCCATCGAGTTTCCGGCCCAGCCGGCCATGTCGGTCAATTTGCTGTGCATCGGTGCGGTCAAGGCGCACAAGCTCACGCCCCGTTGCGGTATCGTTTACACCACGGACCGCCGCCTGTGGGAGTTTGATGAAGATTTCGTGGATTACCTGCGCTGCCAGCGGATTCTGGCCATCGAGATGGAACTGGCCACTCTGTTTTCGGTGGCCTACCGCTACGAGGTCCCCATCGGCTCGATCATGCTGGTGTCGGACATGCCGCTGCAGCGGCGTGGGATCAAGGACAAGAAACTGCACGAGGAGATTTACAAAAACCACATGGACACGCATCTGAACATCGCCCTGGATGCGATTGCCAATCTCAAGGCCCGTTGGCCGGATGTGGAGCGTCAGCTGCACAGTGAATGGTAGGCGCATTGGTGCGGTCAAGGCCGCGCTTTCAATTACCCAAGGGAACTTGCTGAAAGACTCAGCCTGGCGGGATGACTTCCAGTTCAATTTTGGAAAAATCGTCTTTGCGCAAAGAGAGATGATAACCGCGGACCTTGATACTGACCCGTTCATCAATGCCTGAAACATTTTCCAACTCGATGATGCTGCCCGGTGTGATGTCCAGCTCCTTCAGCTTTTCCACGATGGACCCTTTTCCCTTGACGCGGATCAGGCGGGCGACCTGCCCGGACTCGAGGCTTTCCAGGGTGATGACTTCCCGTTTGGCCGCCTGGAACTGCTTCTGGCGCTTTTTCAGATCATCCAGGCATTTGGAAATGGCGTTCTCGCATCCGGAAAAAGCGTCGGCCTTTTCGCAGAACTGACGGAAACCGCCCATCCACTCCTCACCCCCGCGGGGGCAGATCTGGATGAATTCCACAAACCGTACCAGCCGGTCGATAATCGTCGGCGAAATGGCATGTTCCATCTTACAGGCACTCTCTTCCGCCTCGGCGTCATCCACGTCCAGCACCTTGGTGAAAAAATCCTTCAGAATTTCATGGCGGCGGACAATGTCACGGGCCAGGGTCTCGCCTTCGGGCGTCAGGGTGATGACATCGTAGGGGGCGTAGTTGATGTGGCCTTTTTCCGCCAGCAGTCTGAGCGCACCGGTGACCGATGCACTGTTGACCGCCATGCGAACGGCAATATCCTTGGCCCGAGCGGCTCTCTTCTCGGAAACGATATGGTAAATCGTTTCCAGGTAATCTTCCATGTTGGCGCTCAGTGGCTTGCTTTTCGGCATGGCATCACTTATGTTCGCTGAAAGGGTCGGGCAGGGCGACCGCGTTTTGTGCAACTTCTGCCGCGACCTATGGGTAAGAGATTGAATGGCAACTTTTTACGGAACCATTATTATCATGGCGGGATAGTACATGGGCAGACAAAAGCGTGTCAAGACGATTTTGGCGTTCCTAAAAATCATGGTGTGCCCATAAATCCGGTGCTGCATACCGGGTCGATTGCACCAGCCCATCCACCGAGGAGGATTCCATGACGGAAAGCAATACCCTGGATATTCTGAAAAACGCCATCTTGCTGGAAAAGCGGGGCAAGGCGTTTTATCGCATGGCGGCCGGCCAATCCACCAATGCCGACGTGAAGGCCTTTTTTGAGACCATGGCGGACGAGGAGGTCCAGCACGTCAAGATCCTTTCCGATCAGTACAAGGCGTTCAGAGAGACCGGCAAATTCAGGGCACCGGAAACCGCAAGTACCGGAACCATCAGCCGGAACGTATTGACCCCGGAGGTCAAGGCACGGATTGCTGCTGCGGATTTTGAAGCCGCGGCCATTTCGGCGGCCATGCTGATGGAAGAGCGGTCCATTGCCCTTTATTCCGGCCGCGGACAGTCTGCCCAGGATCCGGAAGAGAAAAAGCTGTACCGGTGGCTGGCCGAATGGGAAAAGGAGCATCTTGAATTTCTCGCCGCCATCGATGCGGAACTTAAGGAGCGGATCTGGAACGACAACGGCTTCTGGCCGTTCTGACCGACCCGGATGCGGATGCCCGTAAAAAAAGATCGGGCGAGGAATGCGGGGTCTGTTGTTACCAAATTTATGTTGACATTTTTTTCCACTCCGCTATTTATGCAAATTGTTCAGGTGCTCATAACGAAGCTTAATAGGGAACCCTGTGAGAATCAGGGATGGGCCCACCGCTGTGATCGGGGACGACCGCTGCAACAATGCCACTGGCCGAAAGGTCGGGAAGGCGCAGCCATTAGATTGATCCGAAAGTCAGAAGACCTGCCTGGGTAAATGAGGAAACGTTAGCGTGGACGGCAGCGTGGTCCCTCAATTGAATTTCAATCTGTGGGTAAAAAAGGGATATCCCGGATCGTATGGTTTATACGGCCCGGGATTTTTATTTTGAGGCGTAGCATGGTCGGTTGTGCCCCATCGATTTTATATTCGCTATAGTGTTTAAGATAATGTTTTTGGCAAGGCCAGAGGGAGGAAGCTGTATAAGTCATACCGCGACGACCGATAACGCCGCCCAAAAACATTATCTTGAATGCTATATTAATTACGGATCAGGAGCGTGATTAATGTTCAGAAAAAAGATCCTGTTGGTCATGTTGACCGGTTCGCTTTTATTTTCGACCGTCTTGCCGGCTATCGGCAGCGATACCGAAGCACGTATCGAACGACCGGTGCGGCAATCCATCGACACCCGTCAGGCCACGCAGGACGCCGAGGCGAAGTGGCGCCAGGACAAGGAGAAACTGACTCTTCGATTCGAAAAGTTGCAGGCAGAGCAGAAGCAGCTTGAGGCAAGCAAGGCGACCCTGGCCGGGGATCTCGAATCGACCCGGGCGAGAATTGCGGCCAAGGAAAAACAGTTGTCCGATATCGAACAGATATCCAGCCAGATCCAGCCGTTTCTGGGTGAGATGGTCGGAGTGCTGAAGGAGACCGTTGCCGGCGGCAGTCCATTCCTGCTGGCTGAGCGGGAGAAACGCATCGGCAACCTCGATCATTTGATGAACGACCCGGAAGTCTCCGTCAGCGAGAAGTACCGCAAAGTCATGGAAGCGCTGCTGGTGGAGGCGGAATACGGGTGTACCATCGAAACCTACCAGGAAAGCATTTCCGTCGACGGTCAGCGCGTATTGGTCGACATTTTTCGCCTGGGCCGGATCAGTCTTTTTTATCAGTGCCTGGATCGCCAGCATTGTGGATTTTACAATGTCGCCACCGGCGGGTGGCAGGCCCTTCCCGCCACTTACAATCCGGACATTCATGCCGCCATTGATATGGCGGCCAAACGCAAGCCGGTGGAACTGATCAATCTGCCATTGGGAAGGCTGGTGGTTAAATGAAAAAAATCGTTTTTAGCCGATTCCCGGTGCTGTTGATGGTGATCGCCATGGCGCTCCCCGCTGCCGCCGGTGACATGCGGGAACTTCAGATCCAGGCCCAGGAAGCCCGGCAAACACTGATTAGGGATGCGGCGGCGGAAAAGGCGGCTGCCGAAGCGGCGGCGGCCGAGAGCCGGGCACGGATCATGAAGGACCGGGTGTCGCTGGAAGCGGCCATTGCCGCACTTGAATCGGCCAACCGCAGTTTGGAAAAAACGGTTGACACCATGGATGCGGAATATCGTCAATTGGTCGACAGGGAAGGGCAGCTTTCCGAGAAGCTGACCCGGACGGACAGCATGATCAACGAACTGGTCGGTGTGATCCGCGTCAACGCCAAAGACGTCGACGGGTTGATCACCCAGAATCTGCAATCCGCCATGGGTGGCACCCCCCCATCGTTTCTCCAGGCGGTTGCGCAGGAGTCGCGGTTTCCCGGCATGGACGACGTCCGCGCCCTGGCCCGGGGACTGCTCGATCAGATCGAAACGACCAGTGAGGTGGCGATGCAAAAAGGGACCATCATCGACCGGGCCGGTCGGGACGTCGACGCCGATGTGCTGCTCCTGGGGCCGTTTACGGCAGCCTACCGGATCGGTGATGAAACGGGTTTTTGCAACTATTCCGCGGCCGGCAGAAAGTTGTACGCCCTTTCGCGCCTGCCCACCGGGCGCATGCAAAACCATCTCGAACGCTATATGGATGGGGAGAGCGATGTGGTTCCCATGGATATTTCCCGCGGCGGAGCGTTGCGTCAACTGACCCATGAACTCAAGCTTTGGGAACAGGTCCCCAAGGGCGGTCCGATTGTGTGGCCGATTCTGCTCATCCTGGCCGTGGGCATTCTGATCGTCATCGAACGGATTATCTTCCTGGTGCGCAAACACCTGGATGCCGATGGGCTGGTTCGCACCATTGAATCGCACTGCCTTAAGGAAGATTGGCCCGCCTGTGAAACGGTGTGTGACCGGCATGCCAATATACCGGTGGCCAGGGTGGTCAAAGCCGGGTTGACGTGCTGTGACATGCAACGGGAAGAGATGGAAAATGCGCTTCAGGAAGCCATCCTGAGGGAGATCCCACCCATGGAGCGGTTTCTCTCTACCCTGGGGATGCTGGCAGCGATCGCCCCCCTGATGGGCCTTTTGGGTACGGTGACCGGCATGATCGATACGTTTCATGTGATCACCCTGCACGGCACCGGCGACCCGCGCCTGATGTCGGGAGGCATCTCGGAAGCCCTGGTCACCACCATGCTGGGACTTACGGTGGCCATTCCCCTGATGCTTTCCCAGACACTGCTCAGCCGGGCCGTGGACAAGAAAATCGGCGAAATGGAAGAAAAGGCCGTCGCCCTGGTCAACATCATCCATAAAAGCAGAGGGAAGCGGTGATCGACGCATTGTCCATCGAGTACTTTCGCCTGGAGGCATATATGCGCGCCGGCGGGGTGACCATGCTGCCGCTGGCCCTGGTCAGCCTGGCCATGTGGCTGCTGATCGTGGACCGGGCCCTCTTTTTCAGACGCCTGTACCGCAAGAACATGCCCCTTAACATCGCCAGCGTCCATCTGCGGGAAAACCGCATGCCGGACCCGCGTCGTTATTGTGGTGCCGTTTCCATGGTGGTGGCCGGTTTTATCCAGCGGCGCAGCAATGACCGACGGTTGGACCGGTTTATTCTTGATGAAACCGTTTTGACCATCAACCGGTCACTGAACGACCACCTGGCCGTCATCGGTGTTCTGGCCGCCATTGCGCCGCTTTTGGGGCTTTTGGGCACGGTCACCGGCATGATCGACACTTTCGATATCCTCTCCGTTTTCGGCACGGGCAACGCCAAAGGGATGGCCGGCGGTATTTCGGAAGCCCTGATCACGACCCAAACCGGCCTGTTGGTGGCGATTCCCGGCCTGTATATGAAGGGGTTTCTGGATCGCCGCGCACGTAACTTGCAGCAGCGTGTCGCGCGGACCGGCTATTACCTGAGAAGACAGATCTAGGAGCGAAACGATGATGAACATCTCTGCGGCTCGCCGCAGGAACCGAGCCGTTACGGAACTGAACATCGCGCCACTCATCGATATGGTGTTTATCCTGCTGATCTTTTTTCTGGTCAACACCAGCTTCACCAAGGAAACCGGGATCGATGTCAGCCGCCCCACGGCCTCCACGGCAGTGGTCAAGAACAAGGCCACGATTTTGATCGCTGTCGATTCGCACAACCGGGTTTTCATGGACCACCGGGAGGTCGATCCCCGGGCCGTGCGGGCCAATGTGGAACGGGCGCTGGCCGAAAATCCGGAAGGTGCCGTGGTGGTGGTGGCCGATAAAGCCAGCAGCACCGGCATGGCCATCCAGGTAATGGACGGCTGCCGCATGGCCGGTGCGAAAAATGTTGCCCTGGCGGCCAGCGTTCCCCAGGACCAGTGATGCGGTTGTCTCAACAATGGCGCAGAAGAGGTTTGGCGTGCAGGACACAATGACCCGGCAGCCCGGGAATAACAATTATTTTCAAAGCGCTGCCCGCCGCCAATGGGCAACCTGGCTCTTCTCCGGTGTCATCGCCGCCGGGCTGAACCTGGTGCTTTTTCTGCTGATGCCTCACCTGGTGGACTCCACGCCGTCAAGGACGGCCATGGACGCACTGGTGCCCCTGATCAATGTGGTCCGGATCAAACGGCCGGACAGCCCGGTTAAGAAACAGACCGTCAAGCCCCCGAAACCACCGGAAACCAAGCCGGTTCACCAGCCGGACGCGTCTCCCCGCAGGCCGCTGCGCGCCAAATTGACGTTGCCGTTTGAAATCAACCCGCGTCTTCCCGGAGCGCCGAACAGTTTGGTCCTGCCACCAATGGAAAGTGCACCACCGGTGGATGCCGGTGCACTGTCGGCCCCTTTCTCCGCCGGGCAGCTGGACGCCCCCCTGACGACACTGACCCGTATCCCGCCGGTCTATCCCATGAGCGCCAGGCGGCGCGGCATCGAAGGCTGGGTCAAGGTTCGCTTTGTTGTCGATGAGCATGGTCAGGTCGGCAACATCACGATTCTGGCGGCCGAGCCGGCCGGGCTTTTTGAACGCAGTGTGGAGCGCTGTGTCAGCGCCTGGCGTTTCAAACCCGGCACGGTGTCCGGCATGCCGGTCAGGACCAGCGTGGAAACGACCATCCGGTTTGAACTGGAGCAGTCATGAGCATGCCAAAACTTCATCGTGGATGGCGGCTCGCTTTACTGCTGATCATGCTGGCGTTTCCGGTGGGGGTGTCGGCCGTTGACAACTCCTCCCGGCAGCCCATGCCGCCGGCGGTGCGGCTGGTGCTGGCCAGGATCAGTCCGATGATCAAGGCCGAGGATTACCCGCATGCCGTTGAGGCCCTGAAAGCGTTTAAAGCCCGCGCAGAATCGTCCGGTGGTACCGACGGTGATCATCCGGAAATCGGTTTTGCCTTGGGCAATTGCTATCTGATGCTGGAGCAGCATGCATCTGCCGTTGCCGCTTACAAGCGGGTGGTGGCCCGCGATGAAACCCATACAGCGGCCTGGTTGAACATGGCCAAGGCCTGTTATGAGCTGGAGCAGTACGCCGATGCCGGGCGCGCTTTTGAAAAAGGGTATGCCACGGCCACCGAAAAATCACCGCAGACCCTGTACTACAGCGCGGTCGCGCATATGCTGGCCGGGAATAACGCCCGCGCTGTGGATCTTTTCAGGCGCCTGGCGGACGCGCACCCCGATGCGCTCAAACCCGAATGGAAGGAAAACTGGGTTCAGTCCCTGCTGGCCATGGACCGGCCGCGCCAGGCCCTTCCGCTCATCCGTGACCTCGCCCGGGTCTATACGGGAGAAAAGAAGATCCAATGGCAGGAGATCCTGCTCTATCAATACGTGCAGCTCGATATGCCCAAGGCGGCCATCGCCCTTGCCCAGCGGCTGACCCGCCAGGCGCCTACCGTGGCCAAGTGGTGGAAAGCGCTGGCCCATGTCCAGCTGTCTGCTAGAAAGGAGGCGGCGGCCCTGGCCGCCCTGACCATATACAGCTACCTGACGCCGCTGTCCCTGGATGAGAAAAAACTGCTTGCCGATCTCAATCTGCAACTGGGCATACCGGTCAAGGCCGCGCCCTTATACGAAGCGTATCTCAAGGAGAAACCGAATCCACGGGTGCTTGAACGCCTGGCCACGGCGTTCCAGCAAATGGGCCGTCCGGAAACGGCCCTGGCCAGGATCGACACCTTGGCGTCCCGGTCACACGATCCTGCCCTGCAGTTGCTTAGGGGAGAACTGCTTTATGAGCTAAAACGATATGACGCGGCCGTCGTCGTCTACCGGCAGGTCGCCAGAGCAAAAGGCCGCCATGCCGGAAGGGCATGGCTGATGGCCGGGTACGCCGCCTGGCAGATGCACGACTGGGCGGCCAGCAAAAACGCGTTTGCCCACGCTGCCGAATATAAGGCTGAAAAGAGATCAGCCACCAATGCACTGCGCCAACTGGCGCAACAATCAGCCAACTGAGCTATCGTGACCGGACGATCACGTTTAATCTTACATAAATAAATTCTTCTTTGGCCGCCATTGCAAGGAAGGCTGCTGCCTGCCTGTCAGAGATGACACCGCAGTGTTGCTTTTGCGGCGGATGTCTTCCGACACTATTAGTGCGCCATGACGGTGAAAAGGGTTTCATTTGGTGTTAATGCTTAGAAACACAAAGAAAAATGCATATGTTGTGTGAGCAACAAAGCGCTAATCGATCGTGAGGGGTTGTCTTGCTGATCAGTCCGAAAATTCTTCTTTTCGGTGCTGCGGTTTTCTACTGCCTGAGTTTTTTTGCGGCAGTCATCTGGGCCCGGCGAAACGGAGCGGGGCGGTACTTTCTTTATGCCGGCCTGTTGCTCAACGCCACGGCAGTGGTGCTGCGCTATCGGCTGGCCTGGCCCATGCTGCCCATGTATTTCGGCTCCGCGGTACTGCCGCTGGTTCTCGGCGCAATGGCGGCCTGCAGCCGGCCCCCATCCGGAGAAGGGATTCGCGTCCGGCAACGGGTCCTGGCGCTGGTCGCGATACTCATGGCGGCGGCGATTGTTTTCCCCAAGGACTTCTATATCCCATTCATCAAATCCCGAATCTTGCCGGCCCATCTTTTCTTCTGGTTCGGCGAGGTGGGCAAGGCCTGTTTTCTCGTTGCCGGCGCCTGGGCCACGGTGGAATTGAGATGGAAAAAGGAAGCATCGGAAAATGGACGGGGAGGGGCGCGGCAAGAGGGAGCAGCCGTTCCCCATCTTCACTACATGCGCTGGACGGTCTGGGGGTTTGCCTTATGGACGTTTTCCATGTTCAGCGGTGAGATTTGGTCCTACCTGGGATGGGGGACGCCTGTGGTCTGGGATGACCCGACCATCACGACCACGATGGCCACCTGGTTTTTCTACATCTGCCTGCTCCACCTGCACCTGACCGGTTCATGGTCGGCACGCAGCCGCAATCTTTATGCCGCCGCCGGTGTGGTCGTCGTCATTGGTCTGAATTGTCTGCCGAACCTGGGACCTTTTCGATGGCCGTTATGAACAGGATGCATCCGCTCTCCCGATTGTGGCACAAACTGGGCAGCATTCATCTGACGGTGGGGGTCTGTCTCGCGCTGACCGCCGATCTGGCCGTGGGATATGCCTGCCTGAATCGAAAAACGTTTATATTCCAGCCGTTGAACGACATCGGGCTGGCCTCCTGGATTCAGACCTACGGCAGACATCATTTTATCCACACGGCATGGTTCTTCATTTTGCTGGGGTTATTGACCCTGCTGGCCATCAACACCCTGGTTTGTACCACCCAGCGCATGGTGTGGCTGGTTGCCCGGCGGAGGCATTTTCGCTGGTACCGGTTTGTTTTCAAACTGGCGCCCCACATCATGCATTATGCCCTGATCGTGATTCTGACCGGGTACCTGTGCAGTTATCTGTTTGCCCAGGTGCTTGATGTGCGGACCCTGATTCCCGGCGTCGCCATTTCCCTGCCCGGCAACAGCTCCGCCCGGATCGTCATGACGGACTTTGAACCGGTTTATTACGAGGCCGATCGCCTGCCCGCGTTCAAGGGGCGGGTCCTTTCTCCACGAGCCATATTGCAGCTCATCGATGCCTCCGGCCAACGCCGCGCCGTACTGACGGCAACGCGTCCCTTGCGATTCAACGGGTACGGTATTTTTCTCAAAGATTTTTCACCCAAGAAAAAGGATGGCGGAATGAACCGCTGCGTGCGCGTGGATATTACGATTCGCAATGATCCCGGTGTCCGTTTGTATCTGGCCGGTATCCTGCTGTTCAGTCTGGGCCTGGCCATGTATCTGATGGAACGGTTTATCCCAAATTGAGGAAAACAATAGATGAAACCATTTGTTCGCGCCATGATGGCGGTCCCGATTTTTCTATGGCTGGTTTGCGCGTGTTCGAATTCCGGAGAAGAAAAACAGGCTGATTTCATCCAGATCGGGGAGTTTACCGTCAATCGCATTTCTGACCAGCGCACCGAGGTCCGCGACGGAGCCGGCCGCACACTGGTCCTGGTCCCCCGAGGTGCGCCGGCGCCCGACGATGTGGATCCCCACCGCCTGGTGCGCACGCCGGTAAAACGGGTGGTGGCCTATGGATTTTTCGATGTGGCCATCATGCGGGCCCTGGGCGTTCTGGAGAACACGCTGGTCGGGGTCACCTACCCGGCCAAACGCTGGTATGTCGACGATGTCAAAAATGGGCTGGCGGCCGGTAAAATCGTTTTTCTGGGTGACGCCAGCAGCATTGACTTCGAACGCCTCAACCAGCTGCAGCCGGAATTGGTACTCACCTGGGATCTTGCGGCCATCCCCATGCTGGATGAATTGGGCATCCCCTGTGCCGTTACCTCCACGCCGACAGCCATGTGCCTGAACGCCCGCATGCGCTTCGTTCAGTTTCTGGCGCCGTTTTTCAATCGCCAAAAAGAGGCCAACGCCTTTTTCGATCGTGTCAATCAGGCCCTGATCGCGATTCGGGATCGCACGGCAGGCTGCGGCTCGCCGCCCAAGGTAATGTGGGGTGATATCTATGAGAAACGGGTGCTGGTGGAACCGGGGAATGCCTGGGTCGGGGAACTGATCGGACTGGCCGAAAGCGATTATCTGTTCAATGATGTTTACGGGACCTCCTGCATCGAAATTTCCGTGGAACGCTTCCTGTACAGCGGCGAAACCGCCGACATCTTTTTCACCTACCGCACCCGGAACAGCGGTGCGACGTCAAAGGCCGCCCTGGCGCGCATGAACCCCCTTCTGGCCGACATCCGGCCATTGAAGGAAGGCCAGGTATATGTGCCGCTGCCCCATTATGTCCAGTCCGGTGACCATCTGGATGACATTCTCACCGAGATCGCCGCGATCCTTCACCCGGAGGTTTATCCGGATTACCGCTATCGCTATTTCATGGAACTGCCCGATACGGATCCGCAAGAAAGTGGAGCACCATCATGACCACCGCTGAGCAAAGCCTTTCCGCCCTGAGCCCGATGATTTTACGTCGACCGGTGGTCGGGTTCACCGTTTGGGGATTCCTGACCCTGGTCCTGTTGATTTTCAACATCGGCATCGGATCGGTCTCTTTTTCTCCGGCCGAGGTCTGGCAGGCGATCCTTCACCCCCAACTCAGTGCCACCACGGGATCGATCGTTTGGAAAATCCGTATTCCCCGTGCCATTGCCGCGATTTTGGGCGGCGCTTTTCTGGCCACCTCGGGGCTGCTGCTGCAGGTTTACTTCCGCAATCCCATCGTGGGACCGTTTATCCTCGGGATTTCCCATGGCGCCACGGTGATGGTATCGCTGGTCATGCTCACCACCCTGACCGTAGGCATGACCGTGCTCTCGCCATTCATGACCACCATCGCGGCCTTTGTCGGTGCCTATGGGGTCATGCTGATCGTGGTGGCCGTGGCCTCAAAGGTCAAAAACGGGATCACCCTTCTGATCGTTGGCCTGATGATGGGATACCTGTGCCATGCGGTTACCAGCGTGCTCACGGCGCTGGCCGAAAAAGAGAAGATCAAGGGCTTCGTGCTCTGGCAGTTGGGCAGCTTCTCGGGGTTCAAGTGGAGCGAGATCGGTGTCATGCTCCTTTGCGGCGGGCTGATCCTGGCCCTGGTCTATTTTTTGAGCAAACCGCTGAACGCCTTTCTGCTCGGTGAAACTTACGCCGCTTCCATGGGCGTCAATATCCGGCGCTTCCGCGTGCTGATTCTGCTGTGTGCCTGCGCCCTGGCCGGAATGATCACTTCGGTGGCCGGACCGGTGGCCTTTGTCGGCCTGGCCGTGCCCCACATGGCGCGTCTGATCTTCCAGACATCGGACAACCGCATCCTGATCCCCGGTGCCTGCCTGGTCGGTGCCCTGGTCACCAGCCTGTGCGACCTGATTGCCCGCATGGTGCTCTCGCCGGTGGAACTGCCCCTGTCGGCCATTACGGCCTTTTTCGGCGCGCCGGTGGTGATCGCTTTGCTGCTCAAACGGAGCGTTAAAATGTGAGGGGACTAATGAGACGGGGAGAATCTGAGACAGGGAGAGAGGGAGAGGGGGAGAAACGGTGAAACGGAGACTGGGAGAATGGGAAACGGTTTTTATCTCCGCTTCTCCCCATCACCCTGTCTCCCCTTCTTTCGCATCCTTTGTTGCAACAACCATTGGTAATATGAGGTGAATACATGCGTGACAAAACCGCAAATCCTATCCTATCCTGCCGCAACCTGACCGTCGGCTACAAGGAGAAGGCCGTTCTCAGCGGGTTGAATCTGGATTTTGCGGCCGGACAGTTCATCTCTCTTTTGGGACCCAACGGTGCCGGCAAGACCACCCTTTTGCGTACCCTGTCGCGGCATCTGGATCCGCTTGCCGGCCAGATCGAGATCGAGGGGCGGCCGCTTTCCGGGATGCGCGCCATGGAACTGGCCGCGGTCATGGCCGTGGTATTGACCGACAAGGTTTCGCCGCCGCTTTTTTCGGTATACGAGTTCGTGGCCCTGGGCCGCTATCCGCACACCGATTTTCTCGGCCGCCTGGGTGCCGCCGATCACCAGGCGGTGCGCCACGCCCTTGCCGCCGTGCATGCCGATGACCTGGCCGCGCGTGCCTTCAACGACCTGAGCGACGGCGAGCGTCAGAAGGCCCTGGTGGCCAGGGCCCTGGCCCAACAGCCGCGACTGCTCCTGCTGGATGAGCCCACGCTGCACCTGGACCTGAAACACCGGGTGGAGGTGATGGGCATTCTGCGCAACCTGTGCCACAGCGATGGCATCACCGTGGTTGCCTCCCTGCACGACGTGGATGTGGCCGCCAAGGTTTCCGACCGCGTGGCCCTGATCAAATCGGGCGCCGTGGTCGATTGGGGAATTCCCGAAACGGTACTGAAAAGCGACGCGGTGGCCGGACTGTACGATTTCGACGGTGCGGACTTCGATCATCACCTGGGCAGTATCGAACTGCGCGGCAACGGCCAGCGCGGCCGGGTGTTCGTATTGGCCGGCATGGGCAGCGGGGCGCTGATTTACCGCATGCTCTCCAAGCGGGGGTTCTCCATTGCCACCGGCGTGCTGCACACCAATGACCTGGACTACTATGTTGCGCGTTCCCTGGGGGCCGCCTGCATCAGCCAGGAGGCCATGCAGGTCATCGGCGAGCCGGCCCTGGCCGAAGCCGATGCCCGGCTTGACGGTTGCGATGTGGTCATCGACTGCGGTTTTCAGGTGGGCGCCATGAATCAGGGCAATGTCAACCTGCTGCACACCGCCCTGGAGAAAGGCAAACCCGTGTTGAGCCTGCGCCAGAACGGGGCTGATGGCCGGTTGCCGTCACCGGCGGCCGACCGGATGGTTCGCTGCGACGATGTGGCCCAACTGCTGGAGGCACTCGATCAATGTTTTCCCGGAATGGCCGGAGGGCGGAACCCGCAACCTGAGATATTGGCGGCGGTATAAGAAGGAGGCATGATGCGACCCTACACCCTGTGTTACTATTCCGCCACGGCCATGGAAATGCCCTCCTTGAGCGAGGGCGTGCGTCAATATCTGGATGCCGGTGGTGATATCCGCGTTCACGCCCGTACCCAGACCCAGCTGTTCGACCAGGCCCGCCAGCAGGCCTTTGTGGATCAGGCCGTGGGGGCCGACGCGATCATCGTCAGCCTGCATGGGGGCAAGCCCTCCTTCCCGGCCTTCGATTGCCTGATGGCTGCGCTGGCCGGCCTGGATGAAGAGAACCGGCCCTACCTGCACATCCAGCCCACCGGCGGGGACGAAGACTCGGTGGTGGCGGCCCGGGAGCACTCTCCGGGGTTCGGCACTCCGGTGTGGGACACCATTCATGGCTACCTGAAACAGGGCGGCCACATTAACTATCATCAACTTCTGGTTTTTTTGTACAATCACCTGTTCTCCGCGGAAGAGCCCTGCCGGCCGGCCGAGATCCTGCCCAACGAAGGCCTCTACCATCCGGACATGCCCGGGATTCCCGATCTTGACGATTATCTGGCGCAAAAGATCGATCCGGCCAGGCCCACCGTGGGATTGTGGTTCTACCAGACCTACTGGTTGAACAACAACCTGGCCCACATCGACGCCATCATTCGTGCAGTGGAATCCCGGGGTGCCAATGTGATTCCGGTTTTCCATCAGCGTTACAAGGATGCCGATCGCGGCAACAACGGGGCCGATCATATTGTCGCGCATTATTTCATGGATGGCGAGCGGCCCCGCATCCAGGTGCTGATCAACCCGTTGCTGTTCTCCCTTACCGTGGCGGCACCGGAGTATAAGACGCTTTTGCCGCGTCTGAACGTACCTTTCATCCAGGCCATGGTTTCTCTCAACCCCTATGCTCAGTGGAAGGAGAGCCTCCAGGGCATGCACGCCATGGATGTCTCCTATGCAGTGGCCCAACCCGAGTTCGACGGGGCACTGATTACCGTGCCCGTGGCCACCCGCGAGCAGGATACCGTCGATCCCGTCACCGGCGCATTACTATCCAAGTCCATGCCCATCGAAGAGCGGGTGGACAAGATGGTGCGGCTGGCCCTTAACTGGGGGCGGCTCAAGGCCAAAACCAATGCCGAGCGCAAGGTGGCCATCGTCTTCCATCACTATCCGCCGCGCAACGACCGCATCGGCTGCGCCGCCGGACTGGATAGTTTTGCCAGCGTCAAAAAGCTTTTGGACCACATGCGCGAGGAGGGTTACCGGATTGAGAACACCTATGCGGACGGCGACGAGCTGGCCCATGACATCCTCAGCCGCATGACCTGCGACCGGCGCTGGCTGGCACCGGACCAGCTTGCCGCCCGGGCCGAGGCCCATGCCGGGGCGGAGTGGTTCGCCCTCTGGCATGCCGCCCTGCCCGACGTTATCCGCGAGAAGATGACCGCCGACTGGGGATCGATTCCCGGAGACCTGTTCGTCCACGACCACCAGATGCATTTTGCCGGTATCCTCAACGGCAATGTCTTCATGACCATCCAGCCGCCCCGCGGCTACCTGGAGAACATCGACAAGATTTACCACGATATGGTCCTTTCGCCGCCCCATCACTACCTGGCCCAGTACCGCTGGATCCGGGATGTGTTCAAGGCCGATGTCGTCATGCACGTGGGCAAGCATGGCAGCCTGGAATGGCTGCCGGGAAAATCCCTGGGCCTGTCCGAGACCTGCTACCCGGATCTGGCGATCATGGAACTGCCCAATGTTTACCCGTATATCATCAACGACCCCGGCGAGGGCACCCAGGCCAAGCGGAGAAGTTATGCCTGCATCATCGATCACCTGACCCCGGCAACCACCAATGCCGATCTGTACGACGACCTGGGCACGGTGCAGGGTCTGGTGGCCGACTATGCCGTGGCCGTCAGCGAAGATCCGGCCAAGGTGGAGATCCTGCGCCCCATGATCTGGGAGGCGGTCGAGGCGGCCAGCCTGGACAAGGACCTGGAGATTGACCGGGAGACCGCCCTGGGCGATTTCGACGGGTTCCTGGAACGGCTGCACGCCTACATCGAAGAGCTTTCCGACACCATGATCAATGACGGGCTGCACACCATGGGCACCCCGCCCGAAGACGCCCGGCTGGAGGAGTTTGTGGTTCAGCTCACCCGGTTGGCCAACGGCAGCGTACCCTCCCTGCGTGAAGCCATGGTGCGCGCCATGGGATTCGATTATGACGATGTGCTCGACCACCGCGGCCAGCGCCCGGCGCGTTTTGGTGGCCTGAGCGGGGCCGAGATCGTCCGTCAGGCTCACGAAAAGGCCCTGGCCCTGGCCCATGGCCTGGCCGCCATGGACTACCGGACCGAAGCGATCCCGGCGCTGATCGAGGCGCTGCTGGAGCGGCCGTCGGCGGAAGCCGAGGCCGTTCTCACTTATGTCGCCGACATCCTGGTGCCCAACGTCCGGCGCTGCGCGGAAGAGATCGACTACAGCGTCGCGGCGTTTACCGGCGGGTTCGTGCCGCCCGGTCCCTCGGGGGCGCCCACCCGCGGCCAGGCCGACATTCTGCCCACGGGGCGCAATTTTTACAGTGTGGATCCCAACAAGATACCCACCCCGGCCGCCTGGGAGGTGGGCATGCGTCTGGGCGACGCACTCATCGAGCGCTATATGCAGGCGTCCGGCCGGTATCCGGACAACATCGGCATCCTGATTTACGGGACGAGCACCATGCGGACCCGTGGCGACGACATTGCCGAAGTCTACTACCTGATGGGCGTGCGTCCGGTATGGGCCAGGGGCAGCGGCAATGTGACCGGCCTGGAAGTAATTCCGGCAAGCGAGCTGAAACGCCCCCGGCTGGATGTGACACCGCGTATCTCCGGGCTTTTCAGGGATTCGTTCCCCAACCTGGTGGCGCGTATCGACGAGGCCGTGCGCATGGTCGCGGCCCTCAAGGAGCCGCCGGAGTCCAATTTTGTGCGTCGCAACGTCTATAAAGATCTTGAGGAGTACCGCCGGATGGGCATGAGTGAAGAGGACGCCTATCGCGAAGCCACCTTCCGCGTTTTCGGCTGCCCGCCGGGCACTTACGGTGCCGGTGTGGCCGAGCTGGTAGAATCCAAGAACTGGGAGACCCAGGAAGACCTGGGCAACAACTACATCCGCTACTCCTCCCACGCTTATGGGCAAGGCAGCTATGGCCAGCAGAAACCCGACGTCTACCGCCGGCACCTGGCACGTATGGACGTGACCGTGAAGAACGAGGATTCCCGCGAATACGATATGATGTCGTGCACCGATTACTACAATTACTACGGCGGCATGATCGTGGCGGCCAAGACCGTGCGCGGCAGCCTGCCCTTTTCCATGATGGGCGATTCCTCCGATCCCAAGCGGGTCAAAATGCGCACCACCTTCGAGGAGGCCAAGCACGTTTTGCGATCCCGGCTGGTCAACCCCAAATGGCTGGCGGGCATGAAACGGCACGGATACAAGGGGGCCGGCGATATTTCCCATATGATGGACGTGGTGCTGGGCTGGGATGCCACCGCCGAGATCATCGATGGCTGGATGTACGAGAAAATCGCCAACGCCTATGCCCTGGACCACGAAATGCAGGAATGGATGAAGGCCGTCAACCCTTTTGCCCTGCAGAATATCCTCGACAAGCTGCTGGAGGCCATCCACCGCGGCATGTGGGATGCCGGTGACGAGATGACCGAGGATCTTCGCAATGCCTATCTGGAGATGGAGGGGGACATAGAGGAGTGGAGTGACCAGGAACCAGTGACCAGTGATCAGGTCGTTGGTGATCGGTGAGGGGGAGACACGGTGATGCAGGGTGGTTGTAGGAGCGGTCCATGACCGCGAAGAGAAGAAAAAATTGGTAACCGATAGCTGGGTGATAATTAATTGTATGCCGGAAGAGAGTTGACCTCGTAATGATTCGATCCTTGTTGATCTGCCTTGTTGTTATGTTGATACAACCGATAGATATTTTTGCCGATGAACAAACCCCATCTGATGATGAGGCCCAGTCATCCATCACCGACCGCCGATCACCGATCACCGAAAACGGTGATACCATCGTGATTACCGCCGAGGAGATCGGCGCCATGCAGGCCCATAAAATGGCCGATGTGCTCAACCATGTGCCCGGTGTGACCGCCGGTGATTCATCGGTGGGGATTCACGGCGTTTACAAGGTCAAGGTTTTTGTGGACGGCCGTCCCATCAACGATCCCACCTCCAGCTATGGTGCCATCAAATGGGACCTCATTCTGCCGGACCAGGTGGAACGGATCGAAATCCTGCGCGGCAAGGGAAGCTCGCGTTACGGCCAGGATGCCTCCGGCGGAGTGATTCTCATTACCACCAAAAGGACCCGGGACCTGACCGGGAACGTAAAAACCTATGCCGGCAACCACGGCACCGGGTACGGACACGCCAACCTGCAAATGACCACAGGATCCTGGACGGCAGGGGTGACCGGCGGGTTCGAGGCCACCGACGGATACAAGGTCAACAACGACAAGGAGCGCTGGAAGGCCGGGGCCAGCGCGATCTACACGATAGACGATGGCAAAAACTTCTCTTTCTCTGCCGACTATATCGAGGACGAGCGAGGATCCAGCGGACAGCCCGATTATCCCACCCCCTTTTCACGAAAAGAAACCGAAAACACCAGCCTTTCCTTTCGGGCAACCTGGCGTCCGGTGGCCAGCACCACCTATTACAATGAGGGCCGCAATCACAATACCGACCCCAGCCGGAGCATCGACAAGACCTTGCGGGTTTCCAAGTGGGGTGAGGATCTGTCGGCAACATTCAGCACCGGGGATTGGGGAGAACTGAACGCCGGCGGTGCCTTCCAGATGGACCGGGCCAGCGGCAGCAATTTCGACGATCAGCAGGAGGAAACCTACTCTCTGTTTGCCGTAGAAACGCTGCACCGGATGGATGGACGCCTTTCCCTGACGGCGGGGCTCCGGGCCAACATCAATTCCGCCTTTGACGATGCGCTCAATCCGGAGATCAAGTTGTCCTACAAGTGGAAAAAATGGCGGGCCACCGTTGCCTACAGCCGGTCCAGCAACACGCCTTCTTTCTATCAACGGTACAACGAGACCAGTTCGACCCGTCCCAACCCGAGTTTGACCATGGAGACATCTGACAACTACAGCCTCTCCCTATTTGGCCAGCTTTACCGAACCTTGTCCGGCAGCGTTTCCATTTTCCATAACCGGCTGACCGACCGGATTACCTATGTCACCGGTGACGACGGCATCGGCCAATACCAGAATTTCGGTCTGGTCACTTACACCGGTGGCGATTTTGCAGCCACCTGGACCCCCCACGACACGATCAAGGTAAAAACCACTTACACCTATATGGAAGCCGTGGATGAGGAAACCGATCACTGGCTGACATCCAAGGCCAGACACACCGTCAATTTGGACTTTTACTGGCAGCCCATCCAGCCGGTTTCCATCGTGCTCACCAATAAATATGTCTCCAAGGTTTATCGTAATACATCCAATACCAAAACCGCGCCTGAATACACGCTTACCGGTCTCAGGGCCGAGTACGCCTTCCAGCGTTTCAGCCTGTTCACCGACATCGAAAACCTTTTCGATAAAACCTATTACTATGCCGACGGCTTGCTGGCACCGCCGCTTTGTTGGGTGGTGGGGGTGAATTGGAGAATCTGAGAATATCCAGGGAAAAATTGTCAATATGCTCAATCAGCCAGAGAAATGGACCATCAACTAATGTTGTCCAAAATAAACAATACAAACACCGGTTCTCGGCGAAAAGACTCCTGCGTATTCAAAACGCAATCCCCCTGTCCCCCTGTCTCCGCGTCACCCCGTCCATTCGTCTTCCCCTTCGCCGCCATCATCGGTCAGGACGATCTCAAGCAGAGCCTGCTCCTGAACGCCGTCAATCCGGCCATCGGCGGTGTGTTGATCCGGGGAGAAAAAGGCACGGCCAAGTCCACGGCGGTGCGGGCCCTGGCGGCCATCTTGCCCGAGATAGACGTGGTCGAGGGGTGTGCCTATGCATGCCGTCCAGACCATCCCGCAGCCTGCTGCGATCATTGCCGCCAACTGGGTGACCGGGTGAAGGCGGCCAAAAGACGGGTGCGGGTGGTCAATTTGCCGCTCAACGCCACAGAGGACCGGGTGGTCGGCGGAATCGATTTCTCGCTGGCCATCCAAAAGGGCCGCCGGGCCTTGCAGCCGGGGCTTTTGGCCTCGGCCCATCGGGGGATCCTCTATGTGGACGAGGTCAACCTGCTGGACGATCACATCGTCGATATTGTCCTGGACGCGGCGGCCTCGGGCGAGAACATCATCGAACGGGAGGGAATTTCGTTTTGCCACCCGGCGCGGTTTATTTTGGTGGGCACCATGAATCCCGAGGAGGGCGAACTGCGTCCCCAATTGCTCGACCGGTTCGGCCTGTGCGTGGAGACCACCGGCGCCGATTCGCCCGACGATCGCGTGACGCTCATGCTGCGAAGGGAGGCGTTCGACAGCGATCCGGCCGCTTTCATGAGCAGCATGGCCGAACAAAACCGGGCCATCGCCCGCCGTATCGAAACCGGCCGCAAGAACCTGTCCGGCGTGCGCATGCGCCGTCATCTGCGTAGCTTTATCAGCGAATTGGGCACCGAGAATTTTGTTGCCGGCCACCGCGCCGATCTGGTGATGGAACAGGCGGCCCTGGCCGTGGCGGCCCTTGAATCGGCACCCGAGGTGACCGTGGACCACATTCGGCAGGTGGCCCCCATGGTGCTGGTGCACCGTCGCCGGGATGCCCAGCCCCCTCCACCGCCCCCGCCGCCACCACCGCCGGAGGATTCTCACGAGGACGAAGATCCGTCCCAGGAGGATCCAGCGCCCGAGAACGAGGAGCCGGCTCGGGAACAGGAGCAGCAGCAAAGCGAGCCACCCCAATCGGCTGCGCCCGACCCGGCCGATCAAGGCGAGGGCGAAAATCCATCGCCCGATCAGAGCCCGCCGCAACCGGCCCCTGGCGAGGATCGTATCTTCGAGATCGGCGCCACCTTCAAGGTCAAACCGCTGTCGGCACCCAAGGACCGCCTGTTCCGGCGGGGTTCCGGGCGCCGGTCGCGTACCCGGGTGTCCCAGAAACAGGGGCGCTACGTCAAAAGTTGCCTGAATCGGCAATATGGCGATATCGCCCTGGATGCCACCTTGCGGGCCGCCGCGCCGTATCAGAAAGCACGCGGCAACGGCAATGGCCTTTGCGTGAAACTGGCCGATGCGGATATCCGCGAGAAAATCCGCGAAAAGCGCATCGGCAACTTTCTCCTGTTCGCCGTGGATGCCAGCGGTTCCATGGGTGCCCGGGGGCGCATGGCCGCTTCCAAGGGCGCCGTCATGTCGCTGTTGCTGGATGCCTACCAGAAACGGGATCGGGTGGGCATGATCTCCTTCCGGAGAAATGAGGCCACTGTCAACCTGCCGCCCACCACCTCCGTGGACCTGGCCGGCAAACTGCTCGCCGAAATGCCCGTGGGCGGCCGTACTCCCCTGTCGGCCGGCCTGGCCAAAACCTTCGAGCAGGTGCGCAACGTGCTGCTCAAGGACCCTTCCTCCCGTCCCATCGTGATTCTGATTACTGACGGGAAGAGCAATGTGGCCTTTGGCGAGGAAAAACCGGTGGACGAGGCCCTGCGCCTGGCCACGGCCATGGGGCGGGACGAGCGGGTTCAGCATATCGTGGTGGATACCGAGGAAGCCGGGCTGGTCACCTTCGGCCTGGCCCTGCGCCTGGCCACGGCCCTGCAGGCCCGTTATTTCAAAATCGACGACCTCAAGGCCCAGAGCCTGGTCAATATCGTGAAAGGACAACAACAGTGAAAAACGCATCGATCTATCCCTTCACCGCCATCGTCGGTCAGGAGAAGATGAAACTGGCCCTGGTTCTCAATGTCATCAACCCGGGACTTTCCGGCGTGTTGATCCGCGGCGAGAAAGGCACCGCCAAGTCCACGGCGGTAAGGGCCTTGGCCGATATCCTGCCCGAAATCGAGGTGTACACCGACGATCCCTTTCAACTGACCCCCGGTGAAGAAGAGGCCGCCTATCTTGAAATCGCAAAGTTGCTGGGAATTGCCGGCGACAGCCTGCCGGCCGTCCAAAAGCGCAAGGTAAAGGTGGTCGAACTGCCCGTGGGCGCCACCGAGGACCGCGTGGTGGGCACCATGGACCTGGAGCACGCCCTCAAGAAGGGAGAAAAACGGATCGAGCCGGGGCTTCTGGCCGCGGCCCATCGGGGCATCCTTTACGTGGACGAGGTCAACCTGCTGGACGATCATGTGGTCGACGTGCTCCTTGACTCGGCCGCCATGGGGGTCAACAGCATCGAGCGCGAAGGGGTTTCTTTTGCCCACCCGGCACGCTTTACCCTGGTGGGTACCATGAACCCGGAGGAGGGCGAACTCCGCCCGCAATTGCTCGATCGTTTCGGGCTGTGCGTCAACATCGAGGGCATCACCACTGCCGATGACCGCGTGGCGGTCATGGAGCGGCGGGCCGCCTTCGACGACCACCCGGAGGATTTCATCGCCCAATGGGCCGCCGAGTCCGAAGCTCTGACCGCACGTATTCTGGATGCCAAACGCCTTTACCCGCAGGTCACGGTTGCCCGGGATCGGCTTTACGAGATCGCCCGATACTGCCTGGACGTGGGCGTGGACGGCCACCGGGGAGATATCATCATTCTCAAGACCGCCAAGACCCTGGCCGCCTTTGAGGGCCGTAGCGAGGTGGCAGCGCGCGATATCCAGGCCGCCGCCGAACTGGCCCTGCCCCATCGGGTACGCCGTCAGCCGCTGATGGAGATCGCTGATAATGTCGAGAAGTTGAAAGCGCGAAGGGCGGGATAAAAAAAAGGGTTAAGTGGTTACGTTTTAAGTGCTAAGTTGAGGAACTCTGTCGATTTGAATTAGATTTCCATTTTTTAGTCGGTATCGAAATCGGTATCGAAATCCATTACATTGCTTATATTTCGATAGCGATCCCGATTTCGATTTCGAGAGGCGTAGTCGACTCATAAGATTGAGATGAAATGATACAACTAAAAGACTTAAAAAAATCATACGGCAATCACCAAGCCCTATCCGGCATCGATCTGCATGTGCCCGAAGGTGAGCTGTTCGCCTATCTGGGGCCCAACGGGGCGGGCAAAACCACCACGATCCGGATTCTTACCGGCCTGACCCGGCTGACCGCGGGAACGGCAGCACTCAACGGGCATGACATCAGGGAGGAATCCATGGCGGCCAAACGCCAGTGCGGCCTGGTGCCTCAACATGTCAACCTGGACAGCGAGCTGACCGTGAAGGAGAACCTGGACATCCACGGCCGTTTGTTCGGCATGTCCGGAGTGCAGCGCAAACAGCGGATTGAGGAACTGTTGACGTATATTGAAATTCACGATCGGATCGACAGCCTGATCAAACAGCTATCCGGCGGGTTGAAGCGCCGGGTCATGATCGCCCGGGCGCTGCTGCACGATCCGCGCATTTTATTCCTGGACGAGCCCACCGTGGGGCTGGACGCCAGCATCCGGCGGCGCATCTGGTCGCTGATCAAGAAGATTCAAAAACAGGGCACGACCATTTTCCTCACCACCCACTACATCGAGGAAGCCGAGTTTCTGGCCGACCGGGTGGCCTTTCTGGATGACGGCCGGATCGTGGCCGTGGATACGCCCACGGCATTGATGGACAGTGTGGGCCACTGGGCGATTGATTGGGTAACCGAGGAGGGTATGCAATCCGCCTACTTCCCCAGCCGGGAGGCGGCCCAGGCATCGGCGGCCGCCGGCAACAGCGGCTTCACCCTGCGGCGGGTCAACCTGGAGGATGCGTTTTTGTCCCTGACCGGAAAGAAGGTGGGAACCAGCACTGACGAGACAAAGGCGGTCCATGGTGGCCACGGGCATGGACATAACTCCCATGGTGGCGGCGGGCACGGTGGGCATGCGAATAAAGCCGAGGCCGGCCATGGCGCACATTAAGGATCGGGAATTTTATTAAGTAAAGGTATTCTATCGATTTATATTGTTACCCATAACACAAGGCATTACCATGCAAGGATTCATCGCCGTTTATTTACGCGAAGTACTGATTCTCAAACGCCGTTTCAAACGCCAGATCGCCGGTATGGCCGTATCGCCTTTGCTTTATCTGATCGCCTTTGGCTATGCCATGGGAGGGGCGGTGCGGGTCGATGGTCGCTCTTACCTGGAATTCCTCATCCCCGGCCTGATTGCCATGAGCAGCATGACCCAGAGCTTCGGCATCGCCACGGACATCAATGTGGCCCGCTTTTACTGGTATATTTTCGAAGAGTTCCAGGCCGCGCCGATTCGTAACGTCGCCTATGTGGCCGGAGAGGTGCTGGCCGGCATGACCCGGGCGCTCTTGGCCATCGGTGTTATCCTCATATTGAGTCTTTTTTTTGGTGTCCGGCTGAATTACGGGCCACTGCTCTGGGTTGCCGTGCTGCTCAACAGTTTTGTTTTCGCCTCCCTGGCCGTGGCCCTGGCCATGCTGGTCAAATCCCACGCGGACCAAAGTCTCTTGACCAGTTTTGTGATCACGCCCATGGCCTTCCTGGGCGGGACCTTTTTTCCTCTTGATCGTCTCCCCGCATGGGCACAGACGGTGTTGTCGGTTTTGCCGCTGACCCACGCTTCGCATGCCATTCGCAGTACGGCCTTTGGACAAAGTCCCGATTGGCAGTCTTATGTCGTGCTGGCGGTTGCGGGCCTTTTGTTTTTTTTGCTGGCGTTGGGGACGGTTAACAAGGCGCGGGACTGATTGAGATGAGGGAGAGCGGGAGAAGAGGTGCGCGCGTTTCATCACTTTGATTTGAATGCTGGGGTAGGGGGCACGGCGCGCCGTGCCCCCTACGGTAGATTGAATCACCTATGGAAAATCTTCAATGAAAAAATATTATTTTAGGGCGTTTGTCCTGGTTTGTCTGTTGGTCATAACATCCGTGTTCATCGGATGGACAGACGCGTCTGCCGGTCAGAACAAGGAAATCATTACCTTTCTGGGAGGTTCCACCTATTCCTGGAAAATAAGCCGTGCCCTGGAACAGGTCCGGCAGAATCCTGAAACCAACGCCGTGGAGGTCCGGTATTACACGGAAGAGGATCTGGCCGCAGGCGCCATTGATCTGGCAGTTATCAAAAATTCAAAAATACTTCTTGTGGATGATATGTTCAGAACCCTGCGGGAGTTTGCCATCAAGGAGGCTGATTTTTCCAGCACCAAAATCTTCGGGCTCTCCACGGTTCCCAACGATCCGGATAAAATTATTTCCGATCCAAAGGTCAAAGCATACAACCATCCGTTGACCCGAAAAAATTTAAGCAACCTGCTCTACTTTCTCATGCACCGGGAACTGGGTGTATCCATTGCATACGCCCCGCCCCAGGTCGTACCCGGCCAGGGGATCTTCCATCCCCAAAGTGAAAAAGTTTTTTCCGATTTTGACGAGTACCTCAAGTGGTATAAGACCTCCGGCCTATATCATCCTAAGGGATACTGGATCGGTATTCCCGAGATGAACACCTACGTCTACCCCGGAGAGACCGGGGCAGTGGTGGAAAAACTTGTCACCAAACTGGAATCCGACGGAATGAATGTGCTGCCGATCTACTCCTACCCCGCTTCCAAGTCGGTGAATACCTATTTCTTTGATCCCGCAACCACGCGCCCCCGGGTGGATCTGGTGGCCTCCATGGCGTTTAAATTCTCGCCCCATGATGCACAATTTGCAAAAGAACTCTTTTCCCGGCTCAATGTCCCGGTACTTAACCCGTTACGGGTCCACTTTCTGACGGTACCCGAATGGCGGGATGATCCCCAGGGCTTAGGTCCCATGGAGGTGAGTTATGCCATGGCCAATCCGGAGATGTATGGGCTGATTGAGCCCTCTGCCATCGGAGGCAAGGTGGTCCAAAAGGATGCGCTGACCGGAAAAAACCTCTACACCTATGATGCCATTGACGAAAATTTAGATTTTTTCATCACCCGGGTCCAGGCCTGGCTCAACCTGAAGACCAAGGCCAATAAAGATAAAAAAGTAGTGATCATGTTCTGGAACCACACCCCCGGCAAACAAAATGTCGGGGGCACCTACCTCAATGTATTCAGAACCTCTACCCCTACGTCATGGATGACATTGGCGAAGGGGTCCAGGCCAAACGCCGGGGGAGGGCTGTGATCATTGACTATCTGATCCCGCCCATGAAAAAGGCGGGGTCGTATGCCGAGTATTCGGAACTCTCCGATCTGATCTCCCAGTACAGCCAGACCATGGAAAATAATCCGCAGCTGGCTGCTAAAAACGGGTGCGCATCCAGGAGATGGTGGAAAAACTGGGGCTGCTGAAAGATCTCAAACTCGCCACCTTTGATGAGGAGGCCGTGGAAAAAGTGGAGCATTACCTGCTGGAAGTTATCTGGTAGAAAAGGGCTATTCCGAAGAAGATGCGGAACGGCTAAAAAAACTACGGGTTTTTTCCAACGAGCCCGGCTCTTACGGCAACACCATTGAAGACCTGGTGCCGGCCTCGGGCACCTGGGAAAATGATGATGAAATCGCCGATGTCTTTATTAATTTCGTCTCCTTTGGCTATGGCCAAGGCATCTGGGGGAAACCCTTGAAATCCGCATACAAGAAGAATCTGGAAGGGGTGGACATCACCATGCACAGCCGCTCCTCCAATATTTTTAAAAGCCTGGATACGGACGGGGTCTTTTCCGAACTCGGCGGCCTGGCTTTGGCGGTAAAACGGGTCAAGGGCAGCTATCCGGACGTGGTGCTTTCCAATCAGGCAGATCCGGACAATGCCTTTGTGGAGGACATTGAGACCGCCATCGGCAAGGAGCTTCGGTCCCGATATCTCAATCCCAAGTGGATCGAGGGCATGAAAAAGGAGAACTATGCCGGTGCCCGGGAGATGAACCGGTTTACCGAACATCTCTGGGGCTGGAAGGTGGTGACCCCCTTTGCCGTGGACGGCACCGAGTGGCAGCAGATCTATGAGGTCTATATCCAGGACAAATACGGCATGCAGCTCAAGGAATTCTTTGACAAAAACAATCCCTGGGCCCGGGAATCCCTGGCCGCACGCATGCTGGAAGCAGACCGCAAAGGCTAAAGGAGAACATTCTTGAACCTGTTTCCCGCCTTTCAAACTGTTTTATATACCATTTCAACGGCACTGCTCTATCCGGTGGTGCTGGCACTGATTTTACTTTGCCTGTGGCTGCTCATTTATACGGGCGGTTTTTTTGCTGAGTGGGTGAAACGCCGGCGGCTGACCGGCAATGTGGAACAGGCCATGAGCTTTATCCACAAAGAAAAACATTTGCCCAAAGAACTGACCGGGAAATTGCCTTTTTGTGTGATAGACTATGCAGACAAGGTGTCGGCACTTTCCCAAACCGGTGATCTGTTTTTGATGGAAAAGCTGGAATCCTTCAACCAGGAAACCCAGCTGGTCATGTTCAAGGAGGTGGACCGGATGCGGCTCATCGTCCGGGTGGGGCCAAGTCTGGGCCTGATGGGAACACTGATCCCCATGGGCACCGGGCTTGCGGGCCTGACCCAGGGCAACATGGCCCAGCTCTCCTCCAATCTGATCCTGGCTTTTACAACCACGGTGGTGGGCTTGGCTTTGGGCATCACCGCCCATTATTTTTCAACCACCCGGGAACAATGGGTCATGGATGATCTGCGGCAGATCAACCTGATCACCGAAGCCATGGCAAAAGGAATCAATCCATGAGATTTATCACCGCTTCCCGGCTGGACCGTCTCCGGCGCAGTGCCGACCTGGACCCCATGAACGGGGTGGCCAATCTCTTTGATGTTGCCCTTTGGTGGCCGATCTTTCCGTCGGCCAACCTGGATTGCAAGAATACGCCAAGGCCCGGTTGGTATGGATTGCTATGAACATCTCTTTTTAGGTGATTGACTTTTGAGATTTTATTAATTAGTAAGTAGCAATGATCAGGTGCAGTACTTTGCATAAAAGGAAATCCGGTTAAAATCCGGAACGGGCCCGCCGCTGTGATTGGGGACGAAGACTGCAATATGCCACTGTCGATGTTATGGATGGGAAGGCGCAGCTAGTAGAGTGATCCAAGAGTCAGAAGACCTACCTGAACAACTATAGAGATGCTGTGCACGGCAATGTCGGCATCTGTTTGAATCTGAGGATATAAAGAGGGGATAGCCTTGGGTCGTTTTTTAACGATTCAAGGCTTTTGTTTTTTCATGACTAAAGGTAGTGCCGATCTAGAAAAACTGAGAAATGAACAAGGCCGATATCTTAATGTTATAGGAGACAGTGAATGAGAAGACAGATTGTTTATTTTGCCCGGCAGATGTTTTTTAGTGTGGCTGTATTAGCATTCCTTGTTTTAAATTCTGCATTAGCCACAGAACCGGCAGACGCGAATGATGGTGAAGAATCGATAGAGCAAATAGAAGAGATTACTGTTATAGGTAAAAAAGACTCATCGTCTGTTAAGATAGAACCACGAAAAGTAACCATTGATTTGGAGAATTACTATAGTCCGACCACTTCGCAAAACGTGGGAGATTATTTAAAGGATTTTGTGATCATGGATTACCAGGGTCAAAGCGATCTGGTTCCAGGGGAAGATACATTGTACATGCGAGGCTTTTCCAGCCGACGCTTTGTAACTGCTCTCAACGGCTCAGCCATTCGCAATATGGGAGGATACGGAGTTGGAATGACTGATTATGCTCTTCTTCCACCGTTTTTGATCGATTCCATTGACGTTTTGCCCGGTCCTCATTCCGCGTTTTATCCAGGTCAGGCTGTCGGCGGTGTGGTGAATTTTAAAGTCCGGGCGCCAAAGCAATATGAAACCCTAAAACCGGATGCAACCCTATCGACAACTTACGGGAGGTATAATACGCAGCAACACAACCTGAGCTTCAGCGGCGGTGTTCATAATTTTACCTACGATGTAGGATATCAAAAATATCATACTGATGGATATCTGCGCAACAATAAGACTGATATTGATAACTTTATCAGCCGGCTGGGCTACCTTTTGCTAAACAGCGGATATATCGCCCTTACCGTATCACACGCAGATGTTGAGCGCGAAACCGCGGTAATCAACGACCCCAATGACCAGGAAAGCAATTATGACGGGGGGTATCCAGAAGTCTCCACGGACACCGCGAGTTATTATTCCTGGCAATCGCCGAAAAAAGAAACAACATCAACCCGTTTTCGATTGGATTTCAATCTGCCGACTTCGTTGGGGACATGGATGGCTGATGCGTATTTTGAAGATGGTGATTACGAAAACCCCAGTATAGTCTGGGTCAACAGTAAAGATCATTCCGAAGGTCTCAGAGATGCGTGGCATCAGGTCTATTGGAGACTTTTAGGGAGCCAGGTCAGCAATGAATTCCAGCCGATTTCCGGGCACACCGCCACAATTGGCGCGGGAATCGAACAGCTTTACAACAAAGAAGATTCTTACAATGCCGCAACATCTTTCAGATTGAGTTCCTGGGATTCCTATAAAAAAAGACATGAAAGTCTGTTTGCCTTTGTTCAGGATAAATGGGAGATCCTTCCGCAGCTGTCACTCACAGCAGGTTTGCGTTATGAGGACAATACCCATTGCTCAAGTAATTATGTTCCAAAGACAGGCAAGTATTATATTGACGGGGAGGGATTGTGGGTTGAAAGGGAATATAACCAATTGGTTCCCAAATCCTTTCTTACGTATAAGCTCGATAACCTGGCGGAGAGCCTCCGTGACACTTCCGTTTCAGTTGGTATCAGCCGTATCTGGCGGGACCCTGGCCCGCTGTGGGAAACACAGGCGTCTGGAATACCCAATATCGGCTGGCTCGATCCTGAGCACGGCATCGGTTATGATCTTGTTTTTTCCCGGCGCCTTGCAGGAGATATCCAGATGCAGTTGAATTATTCTTACGCTCAGATTAAGGACTATATTGCCAGCAACAGTAAATTTACGGATGACAAGTATGAATATTTGATCAATCTTGAGGAAGTAATCCGCCAGGGCATTGAACTTCAGTTTGCCGGCAGCCTTACCGACCGTATCGATTTTAGGATAGGCTGGGCTTGGCAGGAATTTGAAAATAAAGGGGGTGAACCTGCAGGAGAGACCATGCTGGATGATCGAGCCAAAAACCGTGTCAATGCTGGGTTAAGCTGGAAGTTGCTGGATGCCACAACTTTGATTTTCGATTATAAATACCAGGATGATCAGGTGATAGAAGTTGCCGAAGAGGTCGATGCGGGAGAATATGAATTCCATCAAATTGCATTGGATTCCTACCATGTGGTGGATTTTGCAGTAGAACAGGTCCTGTTTAATCAATGGCGAAACATTAAAAAGTGTATCTTTAAAATATACGTTAAAAACCTATTTAATGAAGAATATCAGGATACAAAGGGATATCCTGCAACGGACCGTACTATAGGAGCAGGCCTAAGGTTCAACTTTTAGCCATTGGTTCCATCAGATCAGCCCTTTCAAGGTAGCACTAAAAGACCATTCATAACTGGATGAACTTATTAAATAAATGCTGAACAAACCCATCTCCAAAATATACAGTAAAAAAGAAAAACTGTATTATTTGGGGAGGTGACATCATGTTGAGTCCTGTTTTTACGGCGTTCATCAAGAATTCTCCGATTTCTGTCATGGCTCGTGGTTTGATGAAGAAGGTACTGAATCCTAAGCAATTTGACGAATGGTTCGAGAACACCGCTAAAGAACAATACACAAGGGACCTTTTGTTTTCGACGCTTTTTTACCTGATGAGCCAGGTCGTTCAGGGAAGCCAGCGATCAATTCACGCAGCCTTCCAGGCTTCAAAAGAGGATATTGCCGTTTCAGTTACCTCAATCTACAATAAGTTGAACGGCATGGAACCAAGTACATCGGCAGCTTTGGTCCGATATGCCGCTGAGCAGGTGGAACCTATTGTTGGGTGTTGGGCTTGATTCTAACTTCGCCCAGAGGACCTACAAATTTTGATGGTCCGTAGTCAACATTTTGATTTTTTTATAAATACATATTTCTATTTTATTTAATGGCTAACAATGGGCGAAATTAAAATCAGGCCCGACCCAGGAAATACTTAATAAGTGTTAAGTGATTAAGCTAAACGAAAATAAAGAAGGAATAATATGAAAAAAGGACTACTCATCGTCAATACAGGCGATGGCAAGGGAAAAACCACGGCAGCCTTGGGACTATCCATGCGGGCCGCCGGGCATGGACTCAAGGTCTGTTTTATCCAGTTCATCAAGGGGAGTTGGAAATACGGCGAGTTGGAGGCCGTGAAGAAATTCGCGGATACCATCGATTTCCATGTCATGGGCAAGGGGTTCACCTGGAAGTCGGACGATCTGGAAAAAGACCGGGCTGCGGCCCGTGATGCCTGGAAATTCGCCCAGGCGGCCATGACCGGCGGCCAGTATCAAATGGTGGTGCTTGACGAGTTTACCTATCTGCTGATGTATGGCATGATTGATTTGCCGTCGGTTCTGGAAACATTGACGAACCGGCCTGAGGGGTTGCACGTGGTCGTGACCGGCCGGGCGGCACCGCCGGAACTCATCGAGATCGCCGACCTGGTGACCGAGATGCAGCCGGTCAAGCATCCGTTGCAAGCTGGCATAAAAGCGCAAAAAGGCATTGAATTCTAAGGAGGCGAAGGGAGGAATGAACGATGCATTTATATTGGCGCGTACAAAACGATTTGGACTGTTTGGGAGAGGTTATCCATTTTCATGATCCCGGTTTGATCCGCTGCCTGCGAAGATGGACTCGTAAAAACATGGCCGGTTTGGTCATGGCGGTTGGCCTTTATGCCTTTGATTTCCGGCAACCTAATCAAAATTGACATTGTCATAAAATTTTATTATGTAAAAATAACTTCAATTAAGTAAGCTATTTTCAGGTGCCAAACCGGCATAATACGGGAATCCGGTGAAATTCCGGAACGGGCCCGCCGCTGTAATCGGTGACGAACGCTGCAAGGATACCACTGGAGAGAATCCGGGAAGGAGCGGCAAGTAGGATGAACCGAGAGTCAGAATACCTGCCTGGAAATAACGCATCCTTCCTCGTGGACAGAGGGAAGGGTGCAGATCCTTCCGGATAAAAAAGGGAAATCCCGGATCGCCATGTATTTTTAAGGGGTCCGGTTTTTTAATGCCTGCCTCTGACAATCATCGTTTGGAGTGTCCACACACAAACTCAAAGTTCTCTGCTGCCTGTGATTCACAGGAGACAGGAGGCTTGCAATCTTTTTTTGAGGAGAAAGATGAAAACCGGAACAAACGTCAAGTTATTTTTAAGTGTGGTGATGGCAAGCTGTATACTCTGGTCAAATGTATGGGCGGGTTCTGGGGCGCCTGAGGAGGAAACCACGGTTCTTGAAACCCTCATCGTAACCGGTTCCGGGCAGAAAACAAAACTGCTTGATACCAATGCGTCGATCCATGTGATCAACAGAAAGGATATCGAGAATTCAGGGTTGGGCAACACCGCCGAATTGATTTCATCCATTCCCGGGGTCGTTAACCAGAAATCAAGCTCCCAGACCTATTTCAGTATCCGCGGAACCAGATCAGGAATGTCAGGAGGGCCCCAGATCTATGTGGACGGGCGTCCCATCAATGTGGGGGTATACGGCTACAGCAAGATAGACAGTATTCCTCTGGATAGCATTGAAAAGATAGAGGTGATCAAATCTCCGTCCACGGCAAAATACGGGCCCAATGCAGGCAGGGGGGTGATCCTGATCACCACCAGAAAAGGAACCCAATCTGGAAAATCGCTTAGCGGCCATGTTTCGGCTGAATACGGATCATGGAATACCAGAAAGGGAGATGCCGCTATTTCGGTAAAACAGGAGCAATTTGATTATGACCTGTCAGCCTTTGCCGAAAAATCTGACGGTTACCGAAACGATGACCGGGACATCAAAAATATTGATGGCCGGGTGGGATGGCAGTTTGACGGCGGCCGGATTGACTGGATCACCGGGTATAACGAGTCGTTCAACAAATACCCCATCGGGCTTGCCGAATGGCAGGTGGAAAGGGACCCCACCGTGGTCTCCGCCAATACCAAGGAGGACGGCAGCGGCTATGAAATGCTGCCCAATGAATCTGATGAGGATCTTTTCAACACCATTTTGACGCTTGACTATGACAAGAACGATCTGCTGATCAACTCCTCTGTTGGTTTCAGCCGGGATCATCAGGATCTTAGCTACAACAAATATCTGAACGATTCAACAAAACTTGACGACAACTACGAAGACGATCGGGTTGAAAACCTTTATGATTTCAAGGCCAGCGTGGGAAAGGTGTTCAGCGGGCAAAGCGTGTCAAATACGTTGACCTTTGGTCTGGATTACCGGTACAGCGATTTTGAGCAGGACCGAGTTTATCCCTATGATACAGAAGGAAACAATGATGATTCAGAGGCGGCTGCGGATATAGACGCTGAGAAAAAGATGTTCGGAGCCAACTTTAACCATGAATTGAGCTGGAATATTTTCAAGCTTCAGTCAGGCCTGCGTTACAATTACGTTTCCTACGACCTGACCAACCGGGTGCCCCAATCCATCAGTGTGGACTATGACAGCGATATTGACTGGAGTATCTCCCCCTCGGTGAACATTCTTGACAATGCCAACCTTTTTATCACTTGGAACCATTCCAAATACTATCTGCCCATGGGATATTACAGTTCTAATATGTCTTACGACAATGCGTATACCCGGCCAGAGGACTTGGACCCGGAAACCTACGATACCATTGAGGCCGGCTGGAAGCACCAGATGTCCAAGGCTTTCAACTACAGCCTGATCCTGTACTACACCGTTGTAGACGATAAAATCGTATCTTACTATGAAGGCACCTCTTTTCAGGGCCGTCGCAATGCCGGCACCAGTATCCACAAAGGTGTTGAAGTTGAGATCGATGGGCGTCCAAGACAATGGATTGGTTACAGGCTCAGTTTTACCACAATCGATGCCGAATGGGACGAAGGCACGGCCAAGGCCTATGCAACGCCGGATGCCTCCAGCACATCGGTGAGCGATCTTTCCGGTAAAACCGTGAATTATGTGCCTGAGTACGAATATACCGCCGGCCTGGATTTTTATCCTTTTAAAGATACCAAGTATGGATCTTTGACCATCGCCTTGGATCTTCGAGGCTTTGGCAAGCAGTATGAAGACTATAACAACAATCTTGAAATGTCTGCCGCTGATTTTCTGGATGCCAAGATCACCTGGGATTATAAAGGATTTCAATGCTATCTGAGTGGTACCAATCTCTTTGACAAGGAATGGAATCGGATGGTGAATGCGACTGGCAAGGCCCATTCACGTCTTACCACGGGTTCGGGTTTCTATCCCCAGGACGGCCGATATGTCGGTATCGGCGTAGCCTATAAGTTCTAACGCGGGAAACCCGCAATCATGTGCCTTTTCTCAATTTCCTGTTTTTTCGACAGAAATTGAGGAATAAGGTGCTATTGTCTTTATGCTTGACGGATGAAAACAAGTGCAATATGAGAAGTAAATTTCAGGTGCTCTGCGAAGCTTAATAGGGAACCCCGTGAAAATCGGGGACAGGCCCACTGCTGTAACCCCTTGCCGGCAGGAAATACGCCGGAACCCGAACGCTTTCATGCGCCACTGTTCCAATGGGATGGGAAGGCCGCGGTCGGGGAGGGGAAGTCAGAAGACCTGCCTGAGATATTAAGGCGTATACTTCCGGGGTGGAAGTACGCACGCCAGGATCTTGAGGATAAAAAAGGGACATCCCCGGATCGAATCGTTGATCGGTCCGGGGATTTTTGTTTTCCTCGGACGAACCGGCTTACATTTATCTATGGGAGGTTGTTTCATGAAGCTGCAAAGGGGCGTCCGATGGGTTGTCGCGGGGTTGATGTTATGTGTTTCTCCTGCGTTTGGAGAGAATACCGATGGTGCTGAAGAGACGGTTTCCGAACCATATCAGTGTTTAAGATAATGTTTTTGGCAAGGCCAGAGGGAGGAAGTCGTATTGTAATACTGCGACGACCGATAACGCCGCCCAAAAACATTATCTTGAATGCTATAGACACGATGGTGGTGGCCGCCGGAAGAGTTGCGGAAGAAATCGAGGATGTGACTTCAACTTATGCATCCTTACTGGACGCCACCTGCGCCTCCGTCACCGCGCGGTTGAGCGGCAGGAGCGACATCGCGCTCATGGACATATCCGCCGTCCCCTTGCCCGAGGCGATGGCCAAGGCGTTGGGCGCCCTGGTGGCCGGCATTACCGGCAACGAAACCGAATAAGAGAAGCCATGAATTCTCCTGAGCAAACCGTCAACCGGCTGGCCGCGGAATATGCGCTCAACGTGATCGAAAAAGGCGTTGCATGCTGCCACCATACCTGCAACAATCTCTTGTTCAACCAGTTGGTGCTCAATATTATCTCCCTGCCGGGAATTATGAACAGCCAGGCGGATACCAGCGTTTTGACATCGTCGGGCATCCAGTGGGCGGCGGCTTTTGTTTGTCGTGCTGGTGCCGGGATTGTTTGCCTGGGGAATCCGCCGCGGGCGGCAGTGAAAAGAAAAGGGATATGATGACCTATAAACGTCGCGGGTGTTGGAAATGAAAAAGAAGCTTCGCTGGGTTTTGATGGCATGCGTCATCGTATTGATGACGGTTTTATGGATTTGGCAACCCTGGAAGGCCGCGCCCAAGAAGACACGCAATGGGCCGGCCACCGCAAGGGTCTCCCTGGAAAATGTGGTTCACACGATTCTGGCCACGGGCAAAGTCATGCCCCAGGTCGGGGCAGAGGTCAATGTGGGGGCCCGGATATCGGGGAGATTGGATAAGCTTTATGTGAACGTAGGCGATACCGTGGGCAAAGGGCAGATCATTGCCGAGATCGAAAAAGAGGATTTGGAGGCGACAACGGCCGAAAAAGAGGCCGAGGTCGCTCTCGTTGAGGCCAGACTGGAGGCGCTCAAGCGGGAAGGCCCGCAAGAAATTGCTCAGAAGGAAGCTGAACTGGCGGAACGCAAAGCGAAACTTGAATTCGTTCGCTGCAAATTGAGCCGCGATGACCAACTCCTTAAAAAAGCCCTCATCTCCAATGAAGACTGGGAGGAGACGTCCAGTGACTTTAAGGCGGCCCGTGCTCAATACGAGGTGGCCCAAAGGAAACTCCAACTGGCCAATACCAACTTTGATGAGGGGTTGAAGCAGTTGGCTGCAGAATTGCGCCGCACGCAGGCATCGCTTAAAAACGCCCTGGTGAAGTTATCCTACGCTGCTATCCACGCCCCTTTGAGCGGTGTGGTGGGCTCTGTTTCAACCCGTGAGGGCGAAACCGTCGCTGCGGGGCTCAGTGCCCCCACCTTTGTCACCATTGTGGATTTGAAGCGTCTTCAACTGGATGCCTATGTGGACGAGGTGGACATCGGGCGGGTCAAGGTGGGCCAAAAAGGTTTTTTCAGCGTTGACGCATTTCCGGGCAAGGAATTTCATGGTCGGGTGACCGCCATTTATCCGCAAGCGGTGATTCAAAACGATGTGGTTACCTATGATTGCATTATCAGCATCGACACGCCATACGACGGATTGCTTCGTCCCCAGATGACCGCCACCGTGACCATCATGGTGGCGAACAAGGAAAATGTTCTGGTCCTCCCCGTCGGTGCCGTTAAACACCGTGCCGGTCAAAACGTGGTTTGGCGGCGCAAGGGCGACCGGATAGAAGACGTCTCGGTAACTACCGGCTGGCAGGATGACACACGGGTGGAAATCCTGTCAGGGCTTTCGGAAGGGGAGGTGGTGCTTCTCTCACCCCCAACGGATATCAAGTAATATAGCCACATTTCCTTAAACCCTATAGAAGGAGCGATGATGATCAGGTTGGAAGGAATCAGTAAATTATACGGTGTCCCGCCGCAGGAAATGCGGGCCCTGTCAGGGGTCGATCTGTCCATCGACGCCGGGGAATATGTGGCCATCATGGGGACCTCCGGTTCGGGCAAGTCCACGCTTCTGAACATTTTGGGATGTCTGGATCATCCCACCGAGGGCCATTACCTCTTGGCGGAACGCGACGTATCGACCCTGGATGACACAGCCCTTTCCAAAGTGCGCAATGAAGTTTTGGGCTTCGTATTTCAGCAATTCCATCTTCTGCCCCGCTTAAGCGTCATCAAGAACGTTTTGTTGCCGTTGATCTATGCACCGGAATATCCATCCGACGCCCTTGAAAAGGGCACGGCCGCGCTTTCTTCGGTGGGGCTGGAAAACAAACTGGCTGCCAAGCCGGGGGAACTTTCGGGCGGGCAGCAGCAACGGGTGGCCATTGCCCGGGCCCTGATCAATGAGCCCTCTATCCTATTGGCGGACGAACCCACCGGCAACCTCGACAAACAGAGCGGCAGAGAAATCCTCGACATTTTCAAGAAACTCAACCGCGATGGGCGGACGGTCATCATGGTCACCCATGATTCGGAGGTAGCCAAGGAGTCGGGAAGAGTCGTGGTGATTGAAGATGGCAGGATCGTTTCGGATCAGCGAGGTCTTCATGCGAGAGGAGAACGATCATGAGAATAGGGCGACTCTTCAGGGAGGGAATGACGGCCTTGATGTCAAACAAAACCCGAACATTTCTGATGGCGCTGGGGACCATCGTGGGTATCGGTGCCCTGACCGTCATCCTTTTTATCAGCGCCGGTACAAAGCGGGAGGTGGCGCAGAAAGCGGAACGCTTCGGCGCCCGGGCCATTCTGATCGTTCCCGCCCACGGTAAAATGAGCCAGGCTGTCGGCGGGAAATCAGCGGAAGCCAAACTGAAAATGGCAGACGCAAAGGCCATTGCCGACCAGATCGAGGGGTTGGAGGGGATTTCGGCCTCAACGTCGCGGTACAGCCAACCGGTCAAGGCGGGCGCGGTCCAGACCACAACCAACGTGGACGCGGTCGAGGCCAACTGGCATTTCGTTTGGGATTGGCCCGTGGCGTCCGGCGCGCCCATCACGCAAACGGACGTGGATAAATTGTCCCGGGTCTGTGTTTTGGGCACCACGCCCAAAGTGGAACTTTTCGGTGACGCCGATCCCATCGGGACTGAAATCCTGATCGGCAACGTCTGGTTCAAGGTCAAGGGGGTCCTGGCGTCACGGGGCATCACCGGAACCGGGCATGACCGGGACCGGCGGATCGTCATTCCCTTCAGTACCGGGATGAGACGGCTTTTCAACCAGCAGCACATCAGCAATATCCGGGTCAAGGTAAACGCGGATTACGATCTGGACGCAACGGCCCGATCCATCGAGGCGTTGCTCTATCAACGGCATAACATCGATCCCGCCATCGAATCGGTTTTCACGGTTTTTTCCACCAACAGTCTGGTCAAGCGATTCGAAGGGGTTTCCGAAACCGTATCCCGGCTTCTGATTGCCCTGTGTGGCCTCTCTTTTCTGGTGGGCGGCCTGGTACTGATGAACATCATGCTCATTTCGGTGGCGGAGCGGAAGGCGGAAATCGGCTTGCGCAAGGCCCTGGGTGCCGCCCGCCGGGACATACTGGTGCAGTTTTTGATGGAAGCCGTCGCCGTAAACGGCCTGGGCCTGGTTTTGGGGTGGTGCCTTGGCATGCTGACGGCCTGGATAATTGCCCGGTTTACCCAAATCCCGGTTGCGCCTTCCGTCTTGTCCTTTGTGTTGGGTGGCGTCTTCTCCGTGGGCGTGGCCCTTGTGTTTAGCTTGCAGCCGGCCCGCCGGGCGGCCAATCTGGATCCGGTGGAGGCCATTCGGTGAACTGGCTGGCCAATTCGGCATTGTCCGTTGAGGTTTTGGCCGGACACCGGCTGAGAACGGCGTTGAGTCTGTCCGGTATCGTGATCGGTGTCGCCTCGGTGATCATCATGATTGCCGTCGGTATGGGGGCCGAAAGAAAGGTCATCGAGAGAATCGAAGCCATGGGCACGAATCTGATCGTGGTAACCAACGATCAGACACGCAAAAGCGGAGGCACCGTCAGACGCATCCAAGCGGCAAAGACCCTCAAACAGAGCGATGTCAGCGCCATTGCGGCCCGGTGCCCATCCGTGAGCAAGGCGGCCGGTTCCATCCGGCGATCCATCATCCTGCGCTACAAAGGCAACACGGTCAAAACCACCCTCGTGGGCCTGGCGCCCGACGGTTTTTCCATTTGCCGCCTGGTGCCGGAAGCGGGTCGTCTCTACGGCGCAGCCGAAGAGCGATCCCGGCGGCGCGTGGCGGTCTTTGCCCCGACGGCCGCCGGCAACACCTTTGGGGGCGCAACAGGGGTGGGTGAAGCCGTTCGTCTCGGACGGCAGCCGTTTCGCAGCATCGGACGCACCGCTCCCAAAGGGGCCGACTTCAACGGTACCGACATGGACGACAGGGTCTTTGTGCCCCTGGCCACGGCCATGCGACGTCTGGTGAACGTCGATTATCTGGACACCATATTTGCCCAAGCCGCCGATGGCGTCCCCTTGCACGTGGCCGAAGAGGAGATCAAAACCGTTTTGCGTCAGCGGCATCGTTTGGGTAACCGGGCCGATGACTTCTCCGTTTACAACCAACTGGACCTCATCCGCCTGCATAAGGAGACGGCCCGTTCGTTGACCCTGTTGATCGTCACCGTGGCCGCCTTGAGTTGGGTGGTGGGCGGCGTGGGGATTCTGGCCGTCATGCTCATGGCCGTAAGGGAACGACGTTCGGAAATCGGTCTTCGGCGCGCGTTGGGGGCAAAGGCCGGGGACGTATTGTGGCAGTTTGTTTTCGAGGCCGTCATCCTGGCGCTGGCAGGCGCCGTGAGCGGGTTCATACTGGGCCTTGTGGGCATCTGGATCACCCATGCGGCCGGCTGGGGGCCCACGCTGATCCCCTGGCCGGCGGCTTTTCTGGCCGTGGGCGCTTCCATTTTCCTGGGGTTTGCATGCGGGGTTTATCCGGCCATCAAAGCGTCACGACTAAGCCCGGTCGTGGCCTTGAAACTGTAAGATCCTGTTTGATAAACCCGTCTAAGGCCCGCTAACGGCGTTGGAAAGTGTCTCAAAATGCTCGAATATTACTTATATGCGCCGCTTTTGAGGCCCTTTCCGCCTTGTTAGCGGGCCTGATCCAGATTTCTCAAACAGGATCCAAAGAAAATCTATTCACCTATGAAACCTCTATCCAAATCGATTTTCTCATTTCGCCCGCTCCTGTTCGTCGGGGTGCTGGGGGGGTGTCTCACCATGTCGTCATGCGCCGTTGTGGAAAGCGGCATTGACCGAACCGTCGACGGTCCGGTTTTTCCTGCGGACACTTGCGTGACCATGCAAACCGATGACGCACCCTTACCTGTCTCTCCACCCCCGTCGCCGTCTCTCACAGTGTCGCTTCCCTTGACGCTCACCACCACCGATGCCATCCTGCTGACACTCCAAAACAACTGGGCGCTGATGGTCGAGCAGCTGAATCCTGCCGTTCAAAATACTTTTGAGGATACGGAACGGGCGGTTTTCGATCCTGAAGCCACCGTTGAAATAAGCGGCGGGCGAACCGACGGAAAAAGCCAGTCAAGTACGAGTGCCGGGATCAGGGATTTCTCCGAGGTTGAGGCACTGGGCGTTATTTCCCTTGAGCAATACTTCCCCACGGGCACCACCGTAACCCTTGAAGGCAAGGCCGAACTGGATGACTACTCCCTCTATCGAGACGCCTTATACTGGTCCCGGCTGGGATTGACGGTCAATCAGGCCCTTCTGAGGGGATCGGGAACCACGGTAAACCTGGCACGACTCCGGCAGGCCCGCCTGGATACCCGCATGTCGGAATATGAGCTGCGGGGGTTCACCCAGTCGCTGGTGGCACAGACGGAAGAAGCCTATTGGGACTATGCGCTGGCAAAACGTCAGGTGGAAATCTATGAGGAGTCGCTCAACGTCGCTCGAGACCAGTTGCACGAGACCCTGACCCTGATTGAGGTGGGACGATTGGCAGAATCCGAACTGCCCGCCAGTCAGGCGGAACTGGCCAGCCAGGAACAGGGCCTGATCGACGCGCGGAGCAAGCGGAAGACCACACGGTTGCAGCTGCTGCGCCTGCTCAATCCACCGGGCGCGAATCTCTGGGAAAGGGAGGTCGATCTGATCTATCAACCCACCCTGCCCGACGTCAAACTGGACCCGGTTCAGGCGTATATGGAAATGGCCAACCGGTTACGTCCCCTTTTAAATGAAGCCCGGCTGCAACTGCTGCGAGATGACCTTGAGGTGGTCAAGACCAGGAACGGTCTTTTGCCGGCATTGGATCTGTTCGTCAGCCTGGGTAAGAGTGGGTATGCCGATTCCTTCGGCCGATCTGTCCAGAACATGGACGAGGACGATTACGATGCATATGTGGGCGTGCGATTTCAATATCCTTTTTTCAACCGGGCGCCGCAATCCGACTATCGGCGCGCCATGTTGAACCGGGAACAGGCGCAAAAAGCCTTGGATAACCTATCGCAGCTTGTGGAACTGGATGTTCGCACCGCTTATGTGGAAGTCAACCGGGCAAGGGAACAGATCAAGGCCTCCGCTACCACAAGGCTTTTCAGCGAGGAAAGCCTTCGCGTTGAAACAGAAAAACTGCGCGTGGGAAAATCGACCGGTCTTTTGGTGGCGCGGGCCCAGAGGGATTTGTTGATCAACAGGATTTCGGAAGTGGAAGCCCTTGTCAACTACATCAAAGCCCTGATTCATCTCTATCAGCAGGATGGATCCTTGCTCGAACGTCGGGGTGTTGTCGCTCCTGGGAGGGAAACAGTAAATTTTTCCCGGGTGATGCCCTGATCAGGGCATCTTTATGCGCTTACCCTGAACCCCAAGCCCTTTGGACTTGACAGAAGAAAACAGGCTCAATACGAGAAAACAATTTCAGGTGCTCTGCGGAGCTTAATAGGGAACCCCGTGAAAATCGGGGACAGGCCCACTGCTGTAACCCCTTGCCGGCAGGAAATACGCCGGAACCCGAACGCTTTCATGCGCCACTGTTCCAATGGGATGGAAGGCCGCGGTCGGGGAGGGGAAGTCAGAAGACCTGCCTGAGATATTAAGGCGTAGACTTCCGGGGTGGAAGTACGCACGCCAGGATCTTGAGGATAAAAAAGGGACATCCCCGGATCGAATCGTTGATCGGTCCGGGGATTTTTGTTTTCCCCGGACCAACCGGCTTACATTTATCTATAGGAGGTTGTTTCTTGAATCTGCAAAAAGTCGTCCGATGGGTTGTCGCGGGGTTGATGTTGTGCGTTTCTCCTGCCTTTGGTGAGAATAGTGACAGTGCTGAAGAGACGGTTTCCGAACTAGACACGATGGTGGTGACCGCCTGAAGAGTTGCGGAAGAAATCGAGGATGTGACTTCAACTTATGCATCCTTCATGGAATCCGCCCTGGCGATCAGCGATGCATACCGAACCGGCCTCATCAAGGATTTGACCTTACTGGACGCCACCTGCGCGTCCGTCACTGCGCGGTTGAGCGGCAGGAGCGACATCGCGCCCATGGACATGTCCGCCGTCCCCTTGCCCAAGGTTTTCAAGCCCATGGATGGCAAGCCGCCGGTGGAGATTCTGATCACCTTCGGCTTGAAGTTCGCCTCCACCATCACCGACGAGCTGCGGCAGGGGCTGGTGGACTTGAACGTTCCGGTGGTCAATGTCATTCGCCCCTATCTCGAAAGCATCGATGCGTGGTGCTAAAGCGAGGTGGGATTTGGACCCTTTTTGAAGTGAGTTGGGCCGTGGCCACCCCGGAATTCTCCGGGACCATCGAACCCACCCCCCTGATCGGAAAAACCCAAATCCTCGATCCGGACACCGGACGCCGCCTGATGGTCCACGACACCATCGACGAGACCGTGGATCATTTCATCCCGCGCCTGAAGAAATGGGTCGTCCTGCAACGTAAGCCCAATTCCGAGAAGAAGGTCGCCATCCTCTATTTGATAGGGGTGGAACCGGTTTGGGACGCCATGGGTCGCGTCAAGGGTAGGCGGGTCATTCCGGGATCCCGGCTGGGGCGTCCGCGTATCGATGTGCTGATTAATCCGTCGGGACTTTACCGGGATGTGTTTCCCGACAAGCTGATCTTCCTGGACGAGGCGGTTCAAAAAGCCATGGTTCAGACGGATATTGAGAATTTGCTCGCCAAAAACAAGGCGATCATTAAAAAAGCACTGATGGACGCGGGCATCGGCGAAAAAGAGGCCGAAACCCAGTCGCGTTTCCGCATTTTTACCGAAAAGGTTGGCTCTTACATCAAAAAACAATTGAGATTTGCCGATCGCTACGCGCTGAGAAAAAGCCAACTGGTTTGCTATGTTAAATAGCGTCCTGGAATATAAGCCGTGCAAACCACTACTGAAATGATCGATCAAGGGCGGGTGCTCCCATGCAGAGCATGGGAGCACGATAAGCGATTGATCGAGGCTAACCGCTCACCTTGCCTGCGACCTCTCATCGCAATGCCATCTTGAATTTCTCGGCGACCATGAGCAGGTTGGCCGCCCAATCCTCGGCTAGCGGGTCGGCAGGTACGACCTGACCGTGGATTGCCCTGGCGATTTGCTCGGCGCTTTTGGTGGAGAACTGAGGCTGTACGAAAATAACATTGATCCTGCTTTTTCGGGCATGTTCGATCAGGTGCTGCAATTGCTCGGGCTTGGGGGCTTTACCTTCGATTTCGACGGGCACCTGGCGGAGTCCGTAGGCATGGGCAAAATACCCCCAGGCCGGGTGAAAAACCATGAACTGAAACCCTTGCCGGCCGGCAAAGGTCTGCTTCAACTGCGTGTCCAGTTTATCAATGGTCGCTTCGAAACGCCGATAATTTGCCTCGTAAACGCTTCCGTGGGCCGGATCCATCGCCTGTAGGGCAGCCATGATCGTGCGCGCCTGAATCTTTACCAACGGTGGGGACAGCCAGATGTGGGGATCGAGCCCCTCTTGAGAATGATGGTGCCCTCCCCCGTGGTCCAGGTCTGCATGGCCTTCATCTTCATGATGATCATGCCCCTCATTGTGATCCGCTTCGACCGCTTCGTGGTGTTCATCCTCCTCATGGTGATGATCGCCGACCATGGAAAGCTTCTCGATGCCTTTATCCGTATGCACCACTGTCATGTCGGGACTCGCGGCGGCGAACTTGGCCAGCCAGACGTTCTCAAAGGGTACGCCGATGGAAAAATAAATCCTGGCATTCGAAAGCTCGGCCATCTGTCGGGGTTTGGGTTCATAGGTGGCGGGACTGGCGCCCGGCTGAACCATGACCTGAACGTCAACCCGATCCTTGCCAATTTGTTGCACAAAAAATTTCTGGGGAATGATGCTGACGAAAACGGGAATTTTCTCCACGGCATACCCGTAACTTGAAAGTAACAAGAATATAAACATATAGAAAAAGATAACGACAATTCGGCGGTTCATTTGATTCTCCTGTTAGCGTTGGTGTTGCTGTGTGATGGTGACCGTATCTGCAACTTTTTTGCGTATACCTTGCATCTCCCATTTTTAAAATTTGGGTCAAGGGACAAACGGCTTGAAAGCCGTCTCTCAGATGATGGAAAATGACTATATTTTATTTATTTTTTTATCCAATTCCAAACAAGAATCCAGGGACGATTCAGATGCGTCTTAACCCAAACCAAAGATGAAATGGTTGATATGCAAATTTATTGCATTAAATTGGAATTTGCAATATGTACCCGTGGAAAAAGTGGGATATTCGCATTCGGATCGTTTTTTTCGTGGGCATGCCCCCCCTTACAACCGTCACTGGAGAGGAAAGACCGGAAACAATGCAAACGGCAACGCTCAAGCCAGCCTACGGCATCGGTATCGATACGGGTGGCACCTATACCGATGCGGTGCTCTTCGATCTTTCCCGCCGGGCAGTGGTCAGAAGCGCAAAGCGCCCGACCGTGCATCATGATCTGCGGCAGGGAATCATCGATGTGCTGGACGATATCGTTTCCGGCCAGGAAACCGAACAAATCAGGACGATCGCCTTTTCCACGACCCTGGCCACCAATGCGATCGTCGAGGGACGCGGCGCAGACGTGGGCCTGATCGTCATCGGCCAGGTAAAACCGTTCGAGGCACCGGTGGTTTCAACTTGCTATGTGGATGGGGGGCATGACCACATGGGAAGAGAAGTAAAGCCTCTGGATATCGAACGGATCGTTGACGCGGTGGCCGGAATGAAGAGCCATGTGACCGGTTATGCCATTGCCGGTGCCATGAGCATCGAGAACCCGGCCCATGAGCAAGTAGCGGCCAAGGCGGTGGAACTGACCGATCCCCAACCGGTTTTTTGTTCCCACGCCATCAGTTCCCGGGCGGGCATCCGCGAGCGCGCTGCCACGGCGGTTCTCCACGCCCGCCTGAGACCGGTTATCCAGGCATTCGTCGACCATGCCGAGCAATTGTTGGAGCATCGACACATCAGTGCTGAAATACGGATGATTCACGGCGACGCCACGGCCATCGATCTGCGCCAGGCAGCCTTGCGCGCCGCCAGCACCGTGGCCAGCGGTCCGGCGGCAACGGCCTATTTCGGCGCAAAATCCAGCGTAGCCAAAACGGCGTTGGTCGTCGACGTCGGCGGCACCACCACGGATATCACCCTGATCAAAGACGGAAGACCGCTGATTTCATGCGACGGCAGCCTTATCGATCGCTGGCGGACCCATGTTGACGCGGTGGATATGCACACGGTGGGAATTGGCGGAGACAGCCTGGTTGCGGTGAACCGTTCGGGAGGGATCACCGTCGGCCCCCGCCGGGTTCAACCGCTGTGCATGGCAAACGGCATTCCCGACCCGGCAGACTGGATCGGTGCGGACGACCGCAACCGCTGGATTCTCGCTACCGATCGCAGGCAGAATGAAGCTGCACCAACCGATCCGATCCTGACGTACCTGAAACCCCGCGGTGCCACCCCCGCCGACGTGATGGATGGTTTGGGCATGTCAGACCTGGGTCTGGATCGCCGACTCGAAGCGCTCACATTTAACCATCAGGCAAGAGAAATCGGGTTCACCCCCACCGACGCGCTGCATGCTCTTGGCAAGCTTCATATCGGCGATAAGGCACGTAGCATTTCCGGCGCGGCGGTACTGGCCGGACTTGACAACCAGCCGCTCGAAACGTTTTGCCGCCGGGTGATCGACCTCACGCAGCAAAAAATCGCCGACACCATTATCGGCTACGTCTATCACCAGCAAACCGGCAAGCCCATGAGCAATCTGACCGGCACGAACCAAAAAGAGGCCCTGCTCTCCTTTTCCTTTAAACTGGGTGTCCCCATCGTTGGCATCGGCGCCGCAGCCCGTGAAATCCTCCCTGATGTGGCCAGGCGGCTGCAAACACAACTCATTCTGCCACCCCATTTCGAAGTCGGCAATGCCTTGGGCGCGATCCTGATTGCCCGGCAAGCCTGAGGAGCAACAATGGTATCCCTGGTCCCCAAACAAGCCCATGCGCCCAATTGTTTCCATGCCGTGCTGGAGGTCGCCAGCGAAAACAATAACGTGAGTGTTGTCAATGGCTGGTTGTTCAATGGCCGGCAATGGATTCTGCATGCCTGGTGCGAAACCGATGAAGCGGTCATCGACCTGACCGAAACCCATGAGATGATCGACAAGGCCACCTACTACCGAATCATGGGCGTCACCCCCGAGCGAACCGTGCGCTATACGCGGCTGGTGTTTTTCACCCAGGTGGCGGAGCATGGTCATTTCGGGCCGTTTGACACGGATTTTTTCTTTGCGCCCATCACCGCTCAGGATCCTTTAATTGAAACCAATCACCATTCACGCCCATCGACTGAGAAGTAAGCCGACCCACGCACGGAACATCGACATTCTTCCCGTCCTGTTTCTGGTGACGGCTCTCTTTTGTCTGCCGGCCGGGTCGGACTCGCCCGCGCTGAACTCCCTGGCCATCGTTTTCGTCAGTATTGTCCTGGAGGCAATTCCTTTCATGTTGGTCGGCGCCCTTGTCGGCGGCCTCATCGAAGCCTTCGTGAGCCACGAACGCCTGGCCGCCATGCTTCCCAAAAACGGATGGCGGACCGTCTGCGTCGCCGCGGCCGCCGGGATCCTCTTTCCCGTCTGCGAATGCGCCGTGGTGCCGGTGGTGCGCCGGTTGATGGGCAAGGGGCTGCCGTTCTCGGCGGCCATCGCCTACCTTCTGGCCGGTCCCATCGTCAACCCCGTGGTGGCCGTCTCGACGGCCCTGGCCTATGCCTTTGACTGGCGGGTGGTGGCCTTGCGCCTGGCCTTGGGATACGTCATCGCGGTGATCATCGGACTGGTAATGGGGCGGATCTTTGCCTCCACGCCGCCTGGTATTCTGGGGATAATGGATACAACAATGGTACAAGGATGCGGGTGTGGATGCTCCCATGCGATGGCGGCGGATGACTGGCTGGGCAAAGTGGGATCGGCCTTTTGCCATGCAATTGACGATTTTCTGGCCGTGGGGCATTACCTGGTGATCGGCGCCTTTATCGCGGCCCTATCCCAGACATATATCGAACGGTCCACCTTCCTCACCGTCACCGGCGCACCGTTTCTCGCCGAGGGGCTGATGATGCTCCTGGCCATCCTGCTCAATCTTTGCTCCGAAGCGGATGCCTTCATCGCCGCCTCCATGCAAGGCATCATGCCCTTGTCGGCGCAAATGGCCTTCATGCTCACCGGTCCCATGTTCGATCTCAAATTGCTGCTGATGTATGGAGGAATCTTCCGCCGCCGGGTCATCACGATCCTGGTAACCTTCATCTTGCTGGTCGTCTTCGTCGCTTCAATCGGCCTCGGATGGATCGAGGGGACGTGCCCATGAACGCCGCGGATCATTTCCTCCTGCGTTGGCTGGGGCCGCTGCTGTTCGGTGTCTGGTCCGCCGCCCTGCTTTATCTTCTCGTTGCCGGACGATACACCATGTTCCTGCGTCCCGGATTCGGCCTGCTGCTGGCGCTGGCCCATTTCATCGCCATGGGGTTCATGATCGCCGCCCTGCCGGGGGAGCGGCCGGCGATCGTGGACATCGGCGGTGCGCTGCGTGTTCTCGTGCTCCTGGTCCCCATCCTCTACCTATTGAGCCTGCCCACGGCCACCTTGGGCAGCCGCGCGTTCACCAATCGCTTTGTCGGCACGTCCAACATGACCGCCACGCGGGCCGGCAAACCGGCAAAGACCAAGCCTCCTGCCCGACGCGCAACAGACATGTACCACGCGGACGGTGAATTGACCATCCTCGACCTGATGTTAAATCCGGAGCCGCATGACGGCCGGCGGGTGGTATTCACGGGAATGATGCTGCATGACGGGGTGTTGAAAAAATACTTCGACGGCCATGACACCGCCGTCTACCGCTTCCTGATCAATTGCTGCGCCGCCGACGCACTGCCCCTGGCCGTGGCCGTGGATTCCGAGCAGGCCAAAGATTTGGCTACCGACCAGTGGGTGCGGGTGGAAGGGGTCTTTCACTTGCGCCGCATGGGTGACGACGCGATCCCGATGGTCGAAGACGCTATCGTTGTTCCAGTCGATGCGCCCAGGAATCCGTATCTTTTCTGACTATTTTCTTCCACCAGCCTTACTTCGATATGGAAAGCAGAAAATCCAACAAATGGACATGCTCGATTCCCTGATATGACCCACCGGTGACCGCATCCATGGACACCACCTTTTTCGGGAAATTATCGGGGATCGCCAGAAGATTGCCGAATTCGCGGTCCCGGACCTTGGGATCAGGGATCACGTAGGCTGCCTGGACATAGCTTCGTTCGCCGTTCTTCTCGCAGACAAAGTCCACTTCCTGCTTGCCGATCTGACCGACAGTGACATCATGGCCCGCGGTCTTCAGGTGCATGAAAATTATATTCTCCAATATCTTGCCGATATCCATGGCCCGGAATCCCACCAGGGCATGCCGGATTCCGAGATCTTCAAAATAGTATTTCTCACCGATCGCGAAAATCTTTTTCCCGGGGATGTCAAAGCGTCTTGCCGGCAATACCAGCAGGGCATTGGAGAGATACGACAAATAGTCGATCACCAGGTTGTGAGAAATTTTCAGTTTCTGAGACTTAAGATATTCGCTGATTTTGCGGGCGGTAACCAGACTGCCCACATTATCAGCCAGAAATCGTGCCAGCCGTTGCAGAAAGGAAACATTGCGGATGTCATAACGGGATACGATGTCCTTGAGCAGAATTGCATCGGTAACATTGCGCAGGTAGTCGAAAATGATCGTGTCATCCAGAGGCAAATGGCGCAGGTAGGGAAGCCCGCCGAACTTCAGGTAGCTTTGCAGGCTTTCCTGGCCTTTTTCCAACCCGTGAAATGTTAAAAACTCTCCATAGGTCAGGCTATAAATCTTTATTTCGATGTATCGTCCGGACAGATAGGTCGCCAGTTCACCGGAAAGCAGTTTGGCATTGCTCCCGGTTCCATAGATATCCACGTTCCCTTCGGCCTGGAGACTTCGCAAGGCGGTTTCGAACCCGTCGATGTCTTGCAGTTCGTCGATAAACACGGACAGGCGGCGGTCCGGGTTGCGCTGGTGCGCAACATATTCCAGCAGGTCGTCGGCGCGTCTGATGTCCGCGAATTCATGCAGTTCCTTGTTGATATAAATCTGCTGCCCCTCCGGATCCTGCTCCGACATCCGGTCCATCAACTGAAACAGCATGTAGCTTTTTCCCACCCGGCGCTGGCCGACCAAGATCTTTATAATATCTTTCCGGGCATAGGGCATTACACGGTCCAGGTAGAGCGGGCGTTGAATGTAATCCGGAGTTTTCATTATGGCCACCGTTATTTGGCATTTATAATCAATACTTTTACTATGATTACAACATTTGTTGGATATGAACAACAAATATTCCATCATGATGCCAAATCACAACCATTGCGGCAGGGCCAAGCCCGATACAGACGGTCGGCACACTGGTATACCCGATGGCCTCGGCGAGTTTCAGGGCCACGCCGACGGCGGCAAAGGCGTCCATGCCGGAGATGGACATTTGCAAGGATCATCTCCTTTTCTAAATGGATTCATGTTTTATCGTTTCATCCCCTTCCAAAAACCACGCCCGATGATGGCCACGATGGCGACCACGAGCAGGATGGCGGCCAGCGATGCCCCGGACGAGGAGATTTCAGACGCCTCTTCCTCTTTCTTCTCCTTCAACTCGTAGCCCTTGACCTCCTCCGCCTTTTGAGTGCCGGTTTCGCCGGTGGCTTCATCCGGCGCCATGGCGGATTTGGTCTCCTTGGTCTCCGCCTTCTTGACCCACTCCGGGGTCTTTACATCCTTGCCGGTGGATAACTTGACCTGTTGCTGGAACTTAAGCATGGTCGCCGGCGAGACCAAACCCGGCACGGAGAGGATATTGGCGGCGAACTGGTTCATGGCGATGTTGTTGCAGGTGTGCTCGCAGCAGGCCATGCCCTGGCGGGCCACCGATTCCACATAGTCCACGGCGACCTTGCGGAGCATTTGCTCATCGAATTTCTGATATTCCTTTCTCTCCACTTCCATGATCCTGGCCGTGATGGACTGCAGGGCGTGCGGGCTGTTCTTTTCGAAGAACTCCTTGAGCTTCATCCCGTACTTGTCCGCCACATAGACCTGATAGGTCTGCTCCCACATCTCCTTGGACACTTCGTCCGGCGTGACCACCTGCCAGCCCCAGAGGTTTTCGGCGAATTTGGCCATCTCGCGGGCACCCGAATAGCCGTTTTTTTGCATGCCTTCGATCCATTTGGGGTTGAAATTCCGGGCGCGGACCTCAAGGCCCAGAGCTTTTGCGAAATCGACCATCTTGGGGTCCGAGGGGTTTTTGGCATCCGCGATAAACAGATCCGGAGTCTCGCCGGAAACGTTTCTCACCGCCATGGCCAACCCGCCCATGTATTGATACACGTCGTCATTGTCCACCACTCCGAAAAGATTGGTGGAGCGGCTGTGGACCACCATGTCGGTTCCCTTCAGCGCCTGTTTGAAGGCATCCTGGGATTTCTTCCCCCACACGTTGCGGCCGTAGGCATAATTCATGCGGTTGATATAAAGATCCGCCAGCTTGTCATCCTTTTCCCAGGTGCCGCTGGCCGGTATGGCCTCGTTCAGTCCCGTGCCGTATCCCTGATTGGGAGCACCGAAGATACGGAAGCGGGCATATTCCGCAGCCTCCTTTTCCGTATAGCCCTGTTCCTTGAAGACCTGTTCGGTTTCCAGGGTATGCAGGCGAACGAAGTTCTCGTATTTCTCATCTTCCGCCTTGATGATCATCTGCACGGCATCGTCGATCAGACCGATCTGGATGGGAAAGACATCCCGGTACAGGCCGGAGGCGGAGACCAGGATATCGATGCGGGGCCGTTTCAGCTCTGATTCCGGGATCAGTTCCACGCCCTTCACATAGCCCCGGCCATCCCAGATCGGCCTGGCGCCCATCAGGTAAAGGGCCTTCGACTCCATCACGCCGTGATGCCGCAGGGTCTCCGTAGCCCACAACACCAGGGCGGTTTTGTGCGGATAGCGTCCGTTCTTCTTCAGATAGCCTTGGATCAGATCGTCAGCCAGTTTTTTGCCGACCTTCCAGGCTGCCTGGGTGGGCACCTTCTCCGGGTTGAAGCCGTAAAAATTCCTGCCCGTGGGCAGGGCTTCGGGATCACGGATCGGATCATTGCCCGGACCGGGCAGGACATAGCCCGCGTTCAGAGCATTCAGGATACTTTTAATCTCCTGGTCGCACTGGCCGAGGCTTGTCGCATACCCGATGCCCCGTTGGATGATTTGCTTCAGCCAGACCTTTTGCCTGGGTGATGCCGCGGCATAGTGTTTCCCCAGGCTTTCGCTAAATATTTTCTCCAGGGGCGTTTTCTCCAAAATCGCCTTTGACAGCAACACCTCGCTGACCGTATCGATGGCTTCCATCTCCTTGATGTATTTGCCCGGTTTTTGCTTCATTTTCTTCAGGTCGAGCTTCTGAATTCCGGCAACGATTTCATCCAGGGCCGGAATGTCGGTTTCGACAGCCAGCATGGCCATCACCATGCTGACAAGGCTTTCGCCGGTCAGGGGAACCCCCAGGGTATGCAGGCCGTAAGGCATGCTCGCGCTTCTGATTTCGGCGAGATAGTCGTGCAGGACGTCAAGCAGCTCATCGAAATGATCCTTGTTCAGTTCCACGCCGATATCCTTGCCGATGCCAAGCGTATCCGTCAGTTGCAGGATTTCCTCCTGGTATTTCTCCGCCACGGCCGGCGTCTGGTCCTTGGCCTGTTCGTAAAGGGGAATCAGCTCGTTGATTTTGGCGTACTCCTTGTAAAGACCGGACATCCTGATGCCCGGAATCATGTGGTCGACGATCACCCCGTACCCGCGCCGCTTGGCTTGGGTGCCTTCGCCCACGTCATCCATGAGATAGGGGTAGATATCCGGGATATCCTGCATGAGTACATCAGGCGCGCAGGTTTCGCTCAGGCCCGCCTGTTTGCCCGGCGTCCACTCCAGGGTGCCGTGTTTTCCGAAATGAATTACTGCGTCGGTGTTGAATGCGTGCTTCAGCCAGAGATAAAAGGCCAGATACTGGTGATGGGGAGGCAGGGTGATGTCATGGTAGAGATGATCCGCCTCCTCGAGCCAGCCGCGCGTGGGCTGGGGACCTATGAACAGGTTGCCCAAAATCAGCCCCGGAATGATGATGTACTTCTCTTGCTTTGCCTTGTCTCCCCAGGTCATGAGCGTGGTCTGGTCGACCGTGCCCCATTTCTCCTCGACGCCGGTCCGGAAAGCCTGGGGAAGCTCATTGTACCACTTTTTATAATCCGCTACCGGAATCATCACAAGCTTGCCGGTGTCAACCATTTTCTTCAGCTCTCCGGGCGCCTTGGTGCTGATGTTGCGCCCCTGCATCATGATCATCTCCTTGAGCGTCTCTTGGGTCAGGGAAACATTTTCTCCCAGGTTGTATCCCGCTTTACCAAGGGAATCCAAAAGAACCTTCAGACTGGCGAAAAGATCGAGGTAGCTGGCCCCCAGGTTCTGCTTGCCGGTGTGGTGATTGTAGTAAAGCACGGCAATTTTCTTTTGGTCGTTGGCAAGGTGCTTCAACCTTAGCCAGGCCTTTGTCCGTTTGACCACTTTCCCGATCCGTTCGGCCACGGGGACCCGCTCCGTGATTTTCATGCCGGTCTTCTTGTCGAAATAGATCCGTTTGCCGCCCACGACCGTCGGCTCCACGAGCCCGCTCATCTCCGGGAGAAAGATCTGGGAAGCCAGCTGGACAGGCGTGATGCCTTGGGGGTTTTTTTCCCATTCCGCCACCTCGTTGTAGAGTGAAATCGCCCTGATCACAGGGACATTAGCATTTTCCAGCAGTGCCACCGATTTTTCCTTGGGATGGGAGAACATCAGCGAGACCACGATATCGATCTGGGGCACGCCGTCCTTCAGGAAATAGTGCTGAACTTTTTCAGGGTCACTGCCAGTCATTTCATCCAAAAAATAGCTGTAAACCAAGTCCTTCAGACCGTTTTCCACAAGCCAGCGATAACGGTATTTTTGAAGCATTTCCGATGCGTTCAACTCGGTATGGGTACTTCCAAAACAGCGAATGTGTTTTCGAATTTCAAAATCGCGTAGAATCGCGATCCTTAACGGCAGCATCGTTTTCGGAAGCGTTACGTCAATGGTTTTGAGTTCATCTTCTTCGTTGTGTTTCTCCCAGCCGCCTTCATCTTCCAACGCCGGGCCGATCAGTTTCTTGATCTGCTTATTTTTTTTCAGCCGATGGCCCGACCGGAAGACGAGCCAGAATAGCTGGTACAGGAATTGATGTCTGGGAGTTTATTGCTACATTAAAAGGTTTGGATGAGGATTACGATAAACTGAAGGAAACTTACCACTGGCTAAGCGACCCACAGATCAGTTCCGGCGGGTAAAGAATGAAGCTGTATCTGGATAAAGATATCAGTCCCAGAGTGTCGGAGATTTTAAGAAAGAATGGAATCGATGCTGTGAGTGCCCACGAAGATGGTATGCTGGGGGCATCGGATGAAGAGCAGCTTGCCTTTGCGGCTGCGAAAGAACGAGCAATGGTGACTCGCAACAGGGATGCTTTTATCACTTTGACGGTTCAGGCGTTTGAAGCGGCTAAGACCTCACAAGGGGCTTATCATTGTCCCTCATACCATATCTGAATCCGATTTTGGTAAGCTTGCCGCTTTGCTGATGACGTATGCGAAAAACCATCCCCAGGGATTGGAATCATATACTATCGAATTTCTATCCAAAAAGAGCAGTAGGTAAGAAAGCATTATCGAATTGTTTATAACGTGCCCATGCACCTGCCGGGAGAGGCACCGAACTGTTTTTTAAAGGCCTGGGAAAAATGACTGATGCTGTCATAGCCCACGGCATAGGCGGTCTCGGTAACGTTGAGGCCATGGTCAAGCATTTGTCTGGCCCGGTTGAGTCTTTCGTTGCGCAGATACTGAAAGACCGTCATTTCGTACATTTCACGGAAACAGCGGTTCAATTTGGGATGGGACATGCCGGCCTCCCGGGCAAGCTGGCTAAGCCCTGGTGGGTCTTCCAGGTTGCTGACCAAAAGCTCCCTGACCCGCTCGGTGCGTTTTCGGTCGGTCGGGTGCAGGCGATGCTCGTGAGTGGCCGGTGTTTTGCGGACATCCGACATCTGGTGGAGTTGATGGGCGATCAGCTCCAGGGCGCGGCTCTCGAAGAATAATTTGCGGGTTACGCCGCCGAATGGGCAGCCAACCAGTTGCTGCAACGCCGCGCGCATGGCCGGGGTAATCGTACGGAGCCGGTAAAACAGGTCGTCCTGCTTTTCCTCCAGGATGTTCTTCATCACCGGATGGATCGCATTCAGATCGCGTTCAGATCGGATTCGAAATAGAAACGGAGCCGCTCCGGCGAAATAATGATCCGCACCTGGCGCTGGGGTACGTCTATGCCCATGCAACTGGTTCCATTGGGATCCGGGCAATAAAAAATACCCTGCTTTCCAGACGATATTTCAATGGGCTCCTGCTTGTTGCCGTATCTGGCCATGGATTTGCCGGACAGGCAGAAGCTAAAGGAAAAGGCCGCAGGGTGATCGGCCATGGAAAAGTGGATATCTTCGTGAAACAGGCAATCACTCATCCAGATATCGAAACCCGGACGGATCTCGGTTCTGGCAAACCGGAGATCGCCGAAATCTCCGGATCCCTGCCATCGATATTCGAAATGTTCCGGGGTGTCGCGCCTGATATCCAGCGCTGTCGGAGAGCATATACCGTCCCGGGGCGTGTAACAAAAATGGTATCGCTCGGCCATTTGAGAAATCCGATCTGCTTCGAATTCGGCATTAAGGCGAATCCCACCATAAAAAAAGGCGCTTGCGCTACCGCTGTTTGCGGTTCGCAACCACCTTCACTTCGCGCGCACCGCTAAGCGGCCGCGCGCCGTAAGTAACCACTAAAACAATTAAACTATTCTATTCACAGATTTTTTGCCGGTTTGTCAACCGTTTCATTTTCGGGCGATATCCAACTCCATGGGCATCATGGGTGTCTCCACGATTGTGCTCTCCACGGAGGCGAAGCCGGCACGCTTCATGGCCTCGGCGACTTCACCACTGTCGAACATCAGGTCCTGCCCTGAAAGCATCCAGGCCATGCTGCCTAATACATATGCCGCCGGCTGGGTCCGTTCGTGGGTAAGCCCATCCGCATGGCTGACAAATACGCCCCCCGGCTTCAGGGCGCGATGGATCTTTTCGAGCATTGCGGTCAAGCCGGGGCGCACGAAATTAAGTGTCGCGCTGGCCCAGATCAGATCGTATCCTTCGCCGATGGGATCGTTAACATAATCGCCGGCCATGGTCGTCACCCGATCCGCCATCTCGTATTCGGCGATGAATTCCTCGGCGACCTTGGTTACCGCCGGTTGATCAAAAATCACCCCACGCATACGGGGATGTTCGGCCACCATGGCAATGCAGTAAAGCCCCGGCCCGCCTCCCAGATCCAGCATTTTCTCAAAAGATGCGAACCCATCGATTTGCGATACTGTGGCGGCCATTTTTTGGGCCGGGCCGCCCCGCTGGTAGTTGGCCATGGACCGGGCATGGGCCGCCCAGACGGCTTCATTGCCGAAATCGGCAGGCGTATCAGGGGGACCGTGACGCACCGCGTGGCCGATATCCGCCATGATGCCGGCCGACATCCCGTCCATCATGGAAAACATCCGGCCCACATAGGCCGGGCTCTGGCTATGGAGGGCCATTTGGGTGTCCGGAAGGTTCTGGTAACGATTATCTTTCTTGTCCACCAGGTCCAAAGCCGCCAGGCCGTCGAGTAGAAACCGAGTGCACATCGGATGGGTGCCTAGCTCTGCGGCCACTGATTCGGCGGATTGCGATGTCGAGAGGAAATCAAAAATATTCAGTTCAATGGCAGTGAGCAGCAATTGGGTTTTTGTGCGGCCATTGACGATGTCGAACAGATTATGCAATTCCAGATCTAAATCGGGTAATTGTTTCACGGCGCCTCCTTTTTTATTTTCCAATTAATATTTTTCATGAAACCGGATCAAGCCCGGCATGACGATACGGCAACTTGTTTCCCTCAATGTTGCAACATTCATTGGAGGTACAAGACCATCAACATAGATTCAATGAACATTTCCCAATGCCACACGATCCATCCGTTTTTCCGCCGTCGGCTTGAAATACAGTGCAAGCACAAGCGCAAGGCATGCAAACGCGCAAGCCACCATCAAGACGGCAAGGTAGCCCAGCTGTCCGGCCAATATTGTGCTGCCGGCAGCCGCGACAAACTTGAGAAAGTAATAGGCGCTGAATTGCAAGGTGAAGTCCGTGGCGGGGCTTTTCAACGAAGCGCGATCCATCATCATTGTGCTGATCAGGGTCAATAAAACACCATGGATCAAGAAACAGGCACCAACTGAACAATGAACACGCCAATCGTCCGGCAGGCCGATCAGCGACAATGTTATCGCCAACAAACCAATCACCTGAACCGTGGCGGCACCGATCAAAACGGAAGAACGTGCCCTCCAGCGAAGCAGCCAGCCCGTAAAAAGAGAAGACAAGGCGCTAAGGATAGAACCGAGGATGTTCATGACCATGCCGATGCGCTCCATGGACCACCCAACGTCGACCATCATAGGCGCCAATATGGCATGGGCAAGGGTGCTGCCGATCGGATAAATCAATAGCAACAAGAACCATTGTTTGTGCCCGGAAGTTTGCCAGAAGCTCCAAAATCGGCGCAACGGCACGGGGCTGTTTTGGCAGGCAACCGAATATGTTTTCTCGCGGAAGCACAAGACCTGGAATAGGGAGACCGATGTGCATAACGCCAGGATAGCCATACACCCTTTCCATCCGATATGGGGGTAGGCCATCAAAACAACGCCACCTCCCAGCACGTTGCCGAGCATCCCGCCGGCGTATTGGATCCCGTTGCCCAAGCCTCGCTCTTTTGCAGAAAGCAGGCGACAGGTCAAGCCATCGGCGGCGATATCCTGGGTTGAAGAAAGAAAGGCCAAGACCACACATCCGGTCAGAACAGCGCCAAATTGTGTTGAAATGTCGAAGCAGCCGATAATGATAAGGTTCAGCACCATGCCACTCTGGGTCAACAGCAGCCAGCCCCGATAATGCCCCAATCGACCAAAGGCAAAACGATCGACCAATGGCGCCCATAGAAACTTGATGGCCCAAAAGAGTCCTAAAAGGTAAATCACCCCTAACCGTTCCATGGGGGCGCCTTGCCGACGCATGATGACCACCAATGCGATCCAGAAAAAACTCAACCCCAAAAACTGGGTCATGTAAAGGCTGGCTAACAACAGCCAGATTCTCAGCGGCTTACGCGTCATTTGCGTAGCCGTTAATCTTATCTCAGTTCCGCCACCGTCATCAGGCATTTAGAAACGCCAGGTCATTTGCAGGCCGACCTCTCCCGGATCGCTGTAGATCGTGTAAAAACCGCTGTAATAGCCATAGGAATTGTATTCCTCGTCAAAAATATTCTTTCCATAGAGGTAGACATCGAAGCGTTCCGTTTCGTAACCGATTTTGGCATTGACCAGTTGGTAGGAATCCCGTGAGTACTCATTTGCCCGGTCAAAATACATCTTGCCGTAGCCGATCAAGTCCGCCCTGAGATACAAGCCACCGGGATACCGGTATTGAGCGCCGATGTTGTAGGTGTAGTCCGGCGTATAGGGATTCCGATTGCCCTCGTAATCGCCTTTTGCGTCCTCGAAGTCCTCGAATTCAAGATCGGTATACCCGAAACTGCCCATGAGGCTCAGGCCCTGGGTTACCCTGACCGTGGCTTCCACCTCTATTCCCTTAGCCGTGGCCTTGGCGGCATTGGTCAGGTACGAGGTGGCAGGCGTGACAGCATCCGTGACTTGCATGTCGCTGATATTCATATAAAAAAGAGCACCGTTCAGAATCAATCTTTTGTTCAGCAAGGTATTTTTCATTCCGATTTCATAGGACCACAACTCCTCTTCATCATAGCTGTAATAGGGTGAAGCCTCATCGGCCAGCGCATTGAATCCACCGGAACGATATCCTTTTGACACGGTTGCATAGGTCAAAACATCGGATGTAAAATGGTATTCCACACCTATCTTAGGTGTGAATGCATCCCAGGAATCATCTAATTGTTTATCGTTAAGATTATCTTCAAATTCCTGATCCTGCTGTTCATATCGCAAGCCGGCAATCAAATTGATGTGAGGGGCCAATCCATAAGTAACATGGACAAAGGCTGCATAGGTGTCCCCATCGATCTCCCGATCAGTAGAACTGTTCATGCTTGAATAACTAGATATGGTCTCCCTTTTTTTATGTTTATAGTCATTGTCATAATACAGGCCGAGCAGCCATGTTAACTGCTCTGAGGCATAGTTCAGTCTGAATTCCTGTGCCGTGGTTCTTAATTGGTCATCTTTATAGATATGTGATAATGTCTCGCCGGTATAATCAAAATCGTCCACGGCTTCGTCATTGTACGACCTTCTTGTGGTAATCGATGTTAATGTCCACAACTCACTAAAATCATAGTTGATTTTCAGTGCTTGCGAATTTTCACGTGGTTTATAATTGCCTTCTAGGTTGGAGGTAACTTTGCGATCCCCTGGAACGGAAATCCCGTATGTCGCGGCTCCGTATTCTCCCAGGGTTATATTTGCTCCCCCATCGTCGTGTTCAAGCATCGAAGCAATCAATGAAATATCCAGTTGATCCGTCGGCGTCCATCGAAGATGAGCCTTTCCCAACCAGTGTTCTCTGTCATCTACCGTATCGCCGGTAATGGTGTTTTCAATATATCCATCTCTTTGATAAAATTGCCCGGCCAGGCCTATAAAAAGGCTATCTTTTTGTATCGGGCCACTCACATTGAACGAAATTTCTTTTTTTAGTTTATCTCCTGTTTCACCGGAAAGCAGGCGCCCCAATTCAGCGCTGATTTTTCCAGTGAGTTGGTTGTTGGGCTGCGATGTGATAATATTGACGACGCCGGCTTGGGTGTTTTTCCCATACAGGGTGCCCTGCGGTCCCCTGAGTACTTCCACACGCTCTACATATAGCAGTGCATCTTCATATCCAAAAGTTGATAAGATAGGGATGCCGTCGATGAAAAGTCCCACCGACGTCGTATAGGAGAGATGGGGTGCATGAATACCGCGCATGGATGGTGAATTGATGCCTGGTCCACCTTCATTGAAAACCATAAAATTGGGGACAAAATCGGCTATTTCGCTGATTGATTTGATTTTTTTATCATCAATATCTTGATCGCTGAACACCGTTATGCACATCGGCACGTCCTGAACGTTTTCCTCCTGCTTCTGAGCCGTAACCGTCATGGTTCCCAACGTCATATACTTCTGCTCCTCGGCTCCAGCCGACATGGCGATACAGCAAACCATCAGAAAACCTGTAACGGCCCAACCACACTGGTTTTTCATACGCTCTCCTGTTCATCGACAAATAATAACGGCAAGATTCACAGACCAAACAAAGAAACCGGACACAACTCAATTCTAAGTCTCTTGGGATATTATTAGCAGCGAAGCACCAAACCGGCTTGTTTTCATGGCCTTACAAGGCCGATGGTTAACGATTGAGATATCGTCGTGCTCTTACATTAAAATGGATTTCCGTGCGAATCCCATTTGATCTTTTTTTTGTTCGAAATGAACAAAGGGGAGGGCTCGGTGAATAAAACCGGAAAGCATTGAAGTCTGCTTCGCGTACATTTCTCGTATGGATGTCCGGGATGTATTATTTTTGTCAGGAGGATGGTTTTGAATTGGTCAATCTACCTGCAAATCTATTTCGGATGAACCTATGGGGATTTTTGCCGAATTGTTTGAAAAAAGCTCTGGAAAAGGAGGACAGGCTGTTGTATCCGACCCCGAACGCTGCTTCCGTAACATTCATCTGATGGTTTTCCAGCAGTTGCTTTGCCTGTTGCAGTCGTATTTTTCTCAGATACCCAAAAACAGTGGTATCGAACACTTGATGAAACCCCCGGTTCATTTTGGCGTGGGATATCCCCACGGATCTGGCAAGGTTAAATAACGTTGGCGGATTTTTCATATCTTTGGCCAGGAGCGATGCCGCCTGATGTATTTTCTCTACATCCGACAAGGTGATCCCACCGTCATCCGGGTAAGTATTTGAACATTCATCAAGTTGCTGTAACCGGCGGGCAATCAAGTCCAGTATCCTGCTCTCAAGAAACAACCGGCGGGTAGGTCCGGTTAACGGGCAGCGAAGAATGGATTCAAGGGTGGAGAGGATTTCCGGCGTGATTTCGCCGGGCTGGTAATAGCTATATTCTCTGGTCCCATCCACAATTGATCTGAATGCCATGGGAAAATGTTTGCAATCGCCACCCACCAGGGTATTAAATACTTTGGGTTCAATGATGATCGAAAAAGAGAATCTGCGTGTATCCTTGATGTCCTCCCCAGTGACGGACAGGCAAGGGAAATAACAAAGCGGACTGTGACCTTCGCGTAATAGCACTGATAGGTCCATCCCCGTATACCGGCCTTGCATTTGGCCGGATACGCAAAATTCGATTCCAAACCCAGATCGGTTGAAGACGATATCCCATTCACAGTGCTGTTTCACCTGGTAGTCAGCGATAAACAGATAAAATCCAGAACGGAATTCAATTTGTTTGAAAATACCCGTGCCGATCATCTCCGGGATTTGCCAGCATGCTTCACCGTGCCTCGTGAAATCGGCACAGGTATCGCCGGGCAGGTTCATTTCATAGCCGTTTATCGCCTTTATGGTAATTTGGTGCATAATGACATGTCCTCGAAATAAAAATCCCCGCTTCCACAGTGGAAACGGGGATACCGTATTCAATCCCTGACGGTGCAACGATGAGTTTTCATCTACTCCCTACCCGGGAGCGATTCCAAACCAATCAGCAGGCAGGTCTTCTGGCTTCACATCCATCCCGACGGTCTTCCCATTCACAATGTCGAACAGTGACACGAATTGCCGAGATGCCCGCTTTGAACCATTCAAAGCATATGTGTTACAGCGGCAGGTCCGCTCCCGACTTTAACGGGATTCCCTCTTAGAGCCTGTTTGATAAATCCGTCTAAGGCCCGCTAACGGCGTTGGGAAGTGTCTCAAAATGCTCACATATTATATATATGCTCCGCTTTTGAGCCACTTTCCGCCTTGTTATCGAGCCTGATCCAGACTTCTCAAACAGGCTCTTAGGTTCTTGCGAACGCCTGCAAATTAACAAATTGAAAATATTTAAAACATCTCATATGGTACGATGTCAATCCTTTTTCTGGCGATGTCCAGCTCCATGAGCATCATGGGTATCCCGACGACAGAACTCTCCACGTCCACGGAGGAAAAACCGACACGCTTCATCGTTTCGGCGACTTCTCCGCTGTTGAATGCGAGAGGAGCAATAAAGTCATCGCAAAGGCCATTTTATAATCCACCCTCATTATATACCTTGTAATTTTGTAGCAAGCATCCTAAAATGCAAGGTATGATTCCCCGATGGATTACCAACGAAATAAAGAAAAAAATCGCGCAGGTGCCGGCGGTCGCATTGCTTGGCGCTCGTCAGGTGGGTAAGACCACACTTGCCAAAACTATTGCAAAGGGGCTGGATTCCGTCTACCTCGACCTGGAAGCACCGGAAGATCTGCTCAAACTCAGGGATCCCGCCATTTTTTTACGCGGCCACAGTGATAAACTAGTCATACTGGATGAAATACAACGTGCACCGGACCTATTTCCGGTGTTGCGGGGCCTTATTGATAAAAATAGGGAGCAGGGACGTAAATCCGGGCAATTTCTTTTCCTTGGCTCAGCCTCCATGGATTTGATGCGGCAAACGTCCGAAAGCCTTGCCGGTCGAATCAGTTACATCTACATGGGCGGCCTGAACGTCATCGAGACCGGCCACCAAAGCCAAACAATACACAAGCTCTGGGTAAGAGGCGGCTTTCCCGAAAGCTACCTGGCCGCTGACGACAATATTGCCATGGATTGGCTTGAGGATTTGATTCGCACCTATCTTGAGCGGGATCTTCCACAATTGGGTTATCGTGTACCAGCGATCAGGATGCGCCGCCTGTGGACTATGCTGGCCCATCTGCAGGGCGAACCGGTTAACTATTCAAAGCTGGGTGCAAACCTTGAAATTGATGGCAAAACCGTGAGCAACTATATCGACATCCTCTCGGATTTGTTACTGGTCAGACGTTTGGAGCCATGGCATGCCAATGTCAAAAAGCGGCTGATAAAATCTCCACGCTACTACATCCGGGACAGCGGCATTTTACACCGGCTGCTTGGAATCGACCAGTATGATGCCCTGCTTTCCAATCCGGTGCTTGGCAAAAGCTGGGAAGGTTTTGTGGTGGAAAATATCCATTCGGTATTGCCCCGTCGTGCCGAAACCTATTTTTACCGCACCGCCGCAGGAGCGGAGATTGACCTGGTCATCAGGATGCCGTCATCGGAAATCTGGGCCGTGGAAATCAAATATGGTACAGCTCCCAAATTGGGCCGGCATTACAGCGCAATCTGCGATGATGTCGGCGCTACCCGGAAATACATAATTTACGGCGGTGATGATGAATTCTCAGTCGGCAGCGGTGTAACCGTAATCTCACTGCCTCGGTTTGTGCAAGAACTTGGATCGTGTTGACAGTGCTCGAGATCATGCTATCAAGTGCCCATCCAGAAATGACCAATTTGCCCGATATCGTCGTTGCGCGAAAATTTTTATCCTCGGAATATCAACCATATGCCTGTGGTAAAATTTTTCGGGCGCCTTGATCTCAACCCAATTTGCCTATTTCTGGATGGACACTCTCAAAGATAATTATTTCCTTGCAATGTCCAGCTCCATGAGCATCATGGGTGTCCCGACGACAGAACTCTCCACGGAGGAAAAACCGACACGCTTCATCGTCTCGGCAACTTCTCCACTGTCGAACATCAGGTCCTGACCCGAAAGCATCCAGGCCATGGATCCCATCATGGAAAACATCCGGCCCACATAGGCCGGGCTCTGGCGATGGAGGGCCATTTGGGTGCCCGGGCGGTTGCGGTAACGGCCATCTTCCTTGTCCACCAGATCCAAAGCTGCCAGGCCGTCGAGCAAAAATCGCGTGCCCATCGGATGGGTGCCCAGCTCGGCGGCCACTGATTCGGCGGATTGCGATGTCGAGAGAAAATCAAAAATGTTCAGTTCAATGGCGGTGAGCAGCAATTGGGTTTTTGTGCGGCCGTTAATGATGTCGAACAACGCATGCAATTGCAAATCTAAATCGGGTAATGGTTTCACGGCGTACCCCTTTTTTTGGGTTTTGAAGGCTCATGTTTTTTTATTACCGTCTCTTCATCCCCTTCCAAAAGCCGCGCCCGATAACGGCTACGATGGCGACCACGAGCAGCACCGCGGCCAGGGACGCCCCGGATGAGGAAATCTCCGTCGCCTTCTCCTCTTTCTTCTCCTTCAACTCATAGCCCTTGACCTCCTCTGCCTTTTGTGTGCCGGCTTCGCCAGCGGCTTCATCCGGCGCCTTGGCGCTTTTGGTTTCCTTGGTTTCCGCCTTTTTGACCCATTCCGGAGTTCGTACATCCTTGCCGGTGGCCAGCTTGACCTGTTGCTGAAATTTCAGCATGGTGGCCGGCGAGACCAAACCCGGCACGGAGAGGATATTGGCGGCGAACTGGTTCATGGCGATGTTGTTGCAGGTGTGCTCGCAGCAGGCCATGCCCTGGCGGGCCACCGATTCCACATAGTCCACGGCGACCTTGCGGAGCATTTGCTCATCGAATTTCTGATATTCCTTTCTCTCCACTTCCATGATCCTGGCCGTGATGGACTGCAGGGCGTGCGGGCTGTTCTTTTCGAAGAACTCCTTGAGCTTCATCCCGTACTTGTCCGCCACATAGACCTGATAGGTCTGCTCCCACATCTCCTTGGACACTTCGTCCGGCGTGACCACCTGCCAGCCCCAGAGGTTTTCGGCGAATTTGGCCATCTCGCGGGCACCCGAATAGCCGTTTTTTTGCATGCCTTCGATCCATTTGGGGTTGAAATTCCGGGCGCGGACCTCAAGGCCCAGAGCTTTTGCGAAATCGACCATCTTGGGGTCCGAGGGGTTTTTGGCATCCGCGATAAACAGATCCGGAGTCTCGCCGGAAACGTTTCTCACCGCCATGGCCAACCCGCCCATGTATTGATACACGTCGTCATTGTCCACCACTCCGAAAAGATTGGTGGAGCGGCTGTGGACCACCATGTCGGTTCCCTTCAGCGCCTGTTTGAAGGCATCCTGGGATTTCTTCCCCCACACGTTGCGGCCGTAGGCATAATTCATGCGGTTGATATAAAGATCCGCCAGCTTGTCATCCTTTTCCCAGGTGCCGCTGGCCGGTATGGCCTCGTTCAGTCCCGTGCCGTATCCCTGATTGGGAGCACCGAAGATACGGAAGCGGGCATATTCCGCAGCCTCCTTTTCCGTATAGCCCTGTTCCTTGAAGACCTGTTCGGTTTCCAGGGTATGCAGGCGAACGAAGTTCTCGTATTTCTCATCTTCCGCCTTGATGATCATCTGCACGGCATCGTCGATCAGACCGATCTGGATGGGAAAGACATCCCGGTACAGGCCGGAGGCGGAGACCAGGATATCGATGCGGGGCCGTTTCAGCTCTGATTCCGGGATCAGTTCCACGCCCTTCACATAGCCCCGGCCATCCCAGATCGGCCTGGCGCCCATCAGGTAAAGGGCCTTCGACTCCATCACGCCGTGATGCCGCAGGGTCTCCGTAGCCCACAACACCAGGGCGGTTTTGTGCGGATAGCGTCCGTTCTTCTTCAGATAGCCTTGGATCAGATCGTCAGCCAGTTTTTTGCCGACCTTCCAGGCTGCCTGGGTGGGCACCTTCTCCGGGTTGAAGCCGTAAAAATTCCTGCCCGTGGGCAGGGCTTCGGGATCACGGATCGGATCATTGCCCGGACCGGGCAGGACATAGCCCGCGTTCAGAGCATTCAGGATACTTTTAATCTCCTGGTCGCACTGGCCGAGGCTTGTCGCATACCCGATGCCCCGTTGGATGATTTGCTTCAGCCAGACCTTTTGCCTGGGTGATGCCGCGGCATAGTGTTTCCCCAGGCTTTCGCTAAATATTTTCTCCAGGGGCGTTTTCTCCAAAATCGCCTTTGACAGCAACACCTCGCTGACCGTATCGATGGCTTCCATCTCCTTGATGTATTTGCCCGGTTTTTGCTTCATTTTCTTCAGGTCGAGCTTCTGAATTCCGGCAACGATTTCATCCAGGGCCGGAATGTCGGTTTCGACAGCCAGCATGGCCATCACCATGCTGACAAGGCTTTCGCCGGTCAGGGGAACCCCCAGGGTATGCAGGCCGTAAGGCATGCTCGCGCTTCTGATTTCGGCGAGATAGTCGTGCAGGACGTCAAGCAGCTCATCGAAATGATCCTTGTTCAGTTCCACGCCGATATCCTTGCCGATGCCAAGCGTATCCGTCAGTTGCAGGATTTCCTCCTGGTATTTCTCCGCCACGGCCGGCGTCTGGTCCTTGGCCTGTTCGTAAAGGGGAATCAGCTCGTTGATTTTGGCGTACTCCTTGTAAAGACCGGACATCCTGATGCCCGGAATCATGTGGTCGACGATCACCCCGTACCCGCGCCGCTTGGCTTGGGTGCCTTCGCCCACGTCATCCATGAGATAGGGGTAGATATCCGGGATATCCTGCATGAGTACATCAGGCGCGCAGGTTTCGCTCAGGCCCGCCTGTTTGCCCGGCGTCCACTCCAGGGTGCCGTGTTTTCCGAAATGAATTACTGCGTCGGTGTTGAATGCGTGCTTCAGCCAGAGATAAAAGGCCAGATACTGGTGATGGGGAGGCAGGGTGATGTCATGGTAGAGATGATCCGCCTCCTCGAGCCAGCCGCGCGTGGGCTGGGGACCTATGAACAGGTTGCCCAAAATCAGCCCCGGAATGATGATGTACTTCTCTTGCTTTGCCTTGTCTCCCCAGGTCATGAGCGTGGTCTGGTCGACCGTGCCCCATTTCTCCTCGACGCCGGTCCGGAAAGCCTGGGGAAGCTCATTGTACCACTTTTTATAATCCGCTACCGGAATCATCACAAGCTTGCCGGTGTCAACCATTTTCTTCAGCTCTCCGGGCGCCTTGGTGCTGATGTTGCGCCCCTGCATCATGATCATCTCCTTGAGCGTCTCTTGGGTCAGGGAAACATTTTCTCCCAGGTTGTATCCCGCTTTACCAAGGGAATCCAAAAGAACCTTCAGACTGGCGAAAAGATCGAGGTAGCTGGCCCCCAGGTTCTGCTTGCCGGTGTGGTGATTGTAGTAAAGCACGGCAATTTTCTTTTGGTCGTTGGCAAGGTGCTTCAACCTTAGCCAGGCCTTTGTCCGTTTGACCACTTTCTCGATCCGCTCGGCCACGGGGACTCGCTCCGTGATTTTCATGCCGGTCCTCTCATCGAAAAAGATTCGTTTGCCGCCCACGACCGTCGGTTCGATGAGCCCGCTCATCTCCGGGAGAAAGATCTGGGAAGCCAGCTGGACTGGGGTGATGCCTTGGGGTTTTTTTTCCCATTCCGTCACCTCGTTGTAGAGTGAAATCGCCCTGATCACCGGGATATTGGCATTCTCCAAAAGCGCCACCGATTTTTCCTTGGGATGGGAGAACATCAGCGAGACCACGATATCGATCTGGGGCACGCCGTCTTTCAGGAAATAATGTTGAAACATCTTCGCCGCCGGGTAGCCGATGGCGCAGATCACATTGATCCCTTCCTTTTCGAGTTGCCGGATGATGGCGTCCTCGATCTTGTTGTCGCCGACCTTCAGGGTGTTGTAGGCCAAAAGCCCGGCCCAGGCGGCATCCTTGAGATGTCCAGCTTCCCGATACCACTTATGGTACTCCTCAAGCGAGTCGAAGATCTTTGAGCCGGGGGCATCCGGATGGTAAATTCCCTCCAGGGGTGTTTCAACGGGCGGCTCGACGGCGATATCCGCCATGCCGGAAAGCTCGTTCAGCAGGCAGGCGATCAGGCGCTTCACATTTTCCGGTCCGCCATGGTGCCAGTACACCTCCATGTTTGGATGGGCGGAGAGGTCGACATTGTAATACCCCTTGGCCCGGAAGATATCGTATCCGCCTATCCCGATCACTTTGGCGCCCCTGGCCCTGGCCAGCTTCAAGGGATTTTCCAGGTCGAGCATGACCTTGTAGCCGATATGATAGAGGAAAATAATATCCGGCACGGTCATATCGGGCTCGACCGTCTTCTCCTCCAGATCCTTGCCGGGGTAGACGACGATGTTTACTTTTTCAGCCAATGCAGGATATGCTTTGTCGAACGCCGATATCCCTTCCGCCATGACCTTGGTGGATGTTTCGGGGATGATGAAAGCAATTGTCGTTGGGGGTGATGCACCGGCGCTCACCGGAAGCAGCAACAGCGTGATAATGCAGATAGATATAAAAAATTCGATGATGCGCTTTTCAATCTTCATGTCGGTTCCTCTTTTTGTGCTTGGTTCTAACTTTGCCTACGTAACCCTCGTTGCCATGCTCTGCGTGGGAACATTTGGCCCTGTACGTTCCCACGCAGAGCATGGCAACGAGAGGAATATTCCGAGGATAAAATTTTTAGTGCAACGCCGATATCGGGAAAATTGGCCATTCGTGGATGGGCACTAACTATCTTTCCTCTTCCTCTGGGATGTACACTACCTTGCCGGTTTTCAGTCGGTAGGCCGTGCCCAGGCGCGTGCCCTGGCCCTGGGCCATCTCCTTGGTCAGCTTCTGAACCTTGATCTCCTTGCCCTTCTTGGTAATGATTTCCATCTTGCCCGGCTGGTTGGGGTTCTTGATCATGGTCAGCTCATCGGCGGTGAACAGCTCGTGCAGATGATAGGCGCTGACCATGGCCACCATCAGGCCCACGGCAAAGACCATGGCCACGTCGAACAGATTGGCCGCCGCGCTCATGGGATCTTCCTGGTGGATGGCACTGGCCGGACGCCGGTTTCTTCTCTTTTCTCTTGGCGAACGCATCCTTTTCACCCCCTGCTCATGGGCAGCACGGTGGCCCCCGGTTCCTGGCCGTTGCCAGCGGATTGGGTATGACGGTCAACGTTCCCAAGGGTCAGATCGACGATATACTCCATATCCCGCATGTCCTGGACATACCACCGCTCCCTGGCGACAGAGATCACGTAGGCCAGCACGCCGATGGTCAGGCCCGACACGGTTGTGCCGAAAGCGATGATCAAACCATTGGCCATCTGGGTCAAATCACCCTTGGTCAGGGCCAGCAGCGCCGGCCCCATGGGGATCAGGGTGCCCATCAGGCCCAGCATGGGCCCGATCCGGATCATCACCCGGCTCTTGTCCAAGGCTTCGGATGTCCTGATCTCATACTGCTGAAGCACTTTCTCGGCCCGGATCTCCAGGTTGTCGCGGCCATCCGCCACCAGCCGAGCAAAATCGCTCAAGAAATCCCGCATCGAGCGGCTTTGGCCGATGGATTCCTCAAGATAGTCCTTGACCTTTTCGGCGGCCGCCTCATGCTGGGCCTGCAGGATATTTTTCGAAACCCTACCGGCAAGCTTCTCGCAATGCCGATCCCCGCCGGGATGGCGTTTTCGGCGGTAGACAAATTCGGAGACAAAGTTTCCTGAAATGAAAAGCACGGCGACGACGAGAAAAAGCAACAATCCCATGACCGGATAAAGCAGGGCGTTCATGATTAGGTAATGGGCCGATTGCATTAAACCGAGAATATTCATTTGTTATTCCTCGCTGTTGATGATTGGCTTCGAAGGCCTCTTAAAAAACCCAAACTAAAAATCAGGGCGACGATCGCCAGCATGACCGCTGCCTGCCCGAGCGAAAGATCCGCGCCGGAGCCGGCGGCGGTCATGGACAAAAGGGCCTTGGCCTTGGAATAGACCGGAACCACGATAATCGAGACCACAAAATAAAGACCGGCCATCATCATGATGAAACCGAGCAATACCGGGCCTTGTTTTCCCTTTGCGCCCTTGCGCATCTGGCCTCTGGCGAGAAAGGCGAGCCCGACGATCACCGCCAGAAAAAGGATCGCCATCATTCCGCCGGCCTTCAAGGGGTCGCTGCCGGTCAGGGCCACGAAGATGGAACAGCTCATTAGCATGGCCGTGAGACAAACGGGACATGGCAGCATCAGCAGATAACCGACCTTCGATTGTTGCCGCAGGCGCTCATCGAAGGCCGTTTTCATTGTATAAAGCCCCCATGCCATCAACCCTAGGGAGAGAAAAAAATGCAGGATCACCCCATGGGTCATAAACTTCTGAAACAGCTCGAAGTAATTTAACGGATTAACGATTTTCAGCAATACCCCCATCGAGAAGGCCAACAGCCCGTATGCCAGAGCCAGGACCACGATCCGGGAAGTTTTAAGATTGGCCGATCCCGCCACCAGTCCGGCCTTGCCGGCAAAAATGAGGATGGTGAAGCCGATGCCGACGGCCCAGAAGTAAGTAATCATCTCTCTTCCTTAAAAGCTATATTTCGCTCCAACCATCGCGGTAAGCGGCGGATTGGTGGTCGTATAATACTCCTTGTAGTTCTCGTCGGTGAGGTTGTTTATGTAGCCGAAGACTTCAAGCTCCTTGAAGAGCTTGCGCGAAACCTTCAAATCCACAACCTGGTATCCCTCAAGCCGTTTGTCGTCCGAGTTCTCCAGGTCGCCGTAGCGCTCACCGACATTGCTCAGGTAAACACCCAGGGTGAAAAGCTCCGGATTGTCGTAAACCACACCGATTTTGGTCATATGCCGAGGGGTGTAAGACAGCTCGTTGCCTTCGATGGAAGGATCTTCGTCATAGCCCATCTTTTCCGCTTGAATTTAATATTTACTGTAATTTCTAATAGTTGAGTCATACGCTAAGGCGTTTATGGCACTACTTATTTTTTATACCTCATATTTTACCACTTTTCCTGGACTATGAGGCACACCCAGTGCATCATAAATTTTTAGTTGACGAGACTCTGCTTTTGTGCTTTTTCTAACATGTATTGTCTCGCCATTTTTACTTCTCATTACTGCTGTTGTTCGATTTTGGCCGTCTAATTCTTTCGATCTGTGCGGACGAAGATATCTTAAATGGTCAAGCAGCTAAGCTAAATTTTACTTCCTTATTGCTGAACCAATTGTGATACTCATCGTTGATTTTCAAAGTTGTGATGATAGCCAGATTGAGAGAGCCTTTCTTCGCCCAACTCATTCCATTCTTCTTTTGGCGATTTGAAACGACGAGGTCGTTCATCTTTTCACCCACATTACTCGAGTTCCGAAGATTTAACCGTTTGCGCATATCATAGTTGGGAATCGAGGATTTATTCCGACCCAAATAGTCAATGAGCTTTTGAATATGATTCTCATCCTTGATTTCGGATGCCGGGATGTTTTCAAGATATGATATGGCCTTGTTTGTAAGGCCGTGCCACAACAACGGCATAACCGCGCGAAGCGTTTCATTTCTCAACTTTCTGCCTTTCATCCCCATGCTCAATTCTTCTTTGAACTTCTTGCATAGATGAAACCAATCAAGAACAATCTGCATATTATTGTACCAACCAAATTGCTTGACGATGGCAGCATTTAGCGCCTTATGGCCGTCGGTAAAAATCTGAAGACGTTTGCCGAATAGAAAATTTGACAAAAGAAACGCGATTAGCAACCACAAGCATGATTTGGTGCCATCAGCTGCCAATACGTATTTTGGGCCTCCATGTTCAATGTGGCATACGGTATCATGTACATATTTTCGCGTATGCTCAGTGATTTTTGGGCTTTCTCGTGTACCCTTCTGCCTTTTGGGGGTTACGTCGTCTATGCTTATGTTGACCGTTTGACTGGGTTCTTCGTAAATGACGGGATTATTCAACAGTTCAATCGGATTATAGTCGAAAGATCCTTTAGAAAGGGCCTTGTGAACTTCATCCATGGGAATTGATATCGGTTCTCCGCCCCTGGGAATATCTGGGTTGATACAACATCCGTCAGCGCTGAAGTTGCCATGATTCAAATCATCGGCCTTTTGCTTTAAATGGTCGATCAATTCCCGACCTTCTTTCTGGGTCTGATCATGCAATGTGCGATGTGGCGTACCGCCTTCTATTTGGTGCCGTATGAAGTTGAGCCATTTTGATGTTTTCCGGAAGGATCCTTCCGTATTACCCATAATCATGGCCCGTTCCTTAAAGCCCGTGGTCAAATAAAACTGATTCGTTCCTAATGGGGCAAATATCGATTGACTACTGTCAAACCGAACGCCATTTTCATCAAATGCGAAGTGGGTTTCAAACGCAAAACGCCCCACGGCGCCATCCACCAGATATGGGCTTTCATTTACCTCAATTTGATTAGCCCCACTGAAAGTCAGGACTTTTTTTTAGACACCTTTTCCATGTGTCGTGCTATGGCGGCTCTTATTGCAGGGTATGCCGTATTTAAAATTGCTATTTCGCAGTCGTCTATATTTTCACCGGCATCAGCGTTTACAGTGTATTGATAACATCCATCTTCCAGTTCAATGGGCTTATCGTCCGTTTCCTCATCACATTCAACCAGGTTCACCATGACTTCGATTTTGTATTTGCTCATTGGTAGCCTCCGTCTCGGGGTTTGAGATAGTGATCTACCAAAACATCGCATTTATCTTTAATGATGTTCAGTCAATTCCGAACCTATTTTCATATCTTAATTTTTGGTTAGCCCTTTGTGCTGTCGTGTGCCACGTTTTTTGAGACTGTCATCCCACGTTTCATGAGACCATCCAGGTAGCATTCGATATCGTCACGTTAGCATATATCATATCGACCATAATAAAGACGGATTCAAATGACCAGATGATACAGCCTACCGCGTGGATGGCGTTTCGCCAACTATGCAAAAAGCAACTACCGTAAAAAACCGACTTACAACAAGAAGTCAGTATATTTTTCCTCTACATATTAGCAAGGCAGAAGCGCAACTCACCCCATGAGCCTCTGTTAACAACGACGATCTTGGTATTGATGGATCGAATTTCAAGTTTTTTTTCAACGAGTTTACCGGTGTAGATCAGGAAGTTTTTAGCGGAAGTGTAGGCGATCAGGAGTCTGTAAGGGGTGTTGTCGAACAACAGATCCAAGCGCACCTGGCCGGTACATGGTTCTCTATCGATACATTTCTGGCAGAGTTTTTCCTGATCATTGATGGGTTTGACGGCATCCAGAGATCGGCAGACAGGGCGTCGGTTCCGGTAGAGCGTTCTGGCGGCGCCGTAATCAAGGATCCGGCAGTCAAGCGCTGGGATCAGTTTTCTTTTGTCACCCAGATCGATGCCCAGAGGTTTGACGGTGATGTAGCGTGCCATCATGCGCTGTACGATGTCACGCAGGATTTCGGCTTGCTGCGGGTTCATGGCATATCTCCTTTCATGTCAGTTCCCAGCGTTGGAGGATGTCGTCGAGGGTAAAGGGATCGATGGGGCCGTCCGGTTTGCTTTCGGCCAAGATTTTTTTGAGCATAGGGACAACCAGGCCCGGGATGCCTCTGGCGCGTTCAAACAGGATATGCATCCCCTGCTGACAGATGCGCTGCAAATTTTCGGGGCCGAAGTGATATTCGATAAAAGGAGGCAGTTCATCGAATGTCAAACCGGTCAACTCTTCCCTAACCACGATACGTCGCCACAAAGGGGCAATGGCCTGAACTTTGTCCCGCAGCAAAGGCATACCGATCAGCAGGATGCGTACCGGGCAGCTGTCGTCAAGATTGCTTTCGGCCAGCGCCTTTGCCTCCAGCAGGGTTTCATCGGCCAATTCGTGTGCTTCGTCGAACCATATCAGTAACTGGTGGGGTTGTTCGCCAAGCGCGGATATCAGGCCCTGGAGCGTTTCGCTGTGAGAACGTCGGGTGGGCAGCCTCATCCAGGTGGCCAGCACGCGGACCAGGGCGGTTGCACTCAGATGACGAGCGTGAGAAAAATACAGCACGCGATGCCTGCAGCGGTCCAGGACGGTGTTCAGCTGCCGGCACAGCCAGGTTTTGCCGACACCGGTCTCACCGGTTAACATGAGATAACGGTCGTTTTCGTTTCGAAAGGCGTTTTCAAGGTTTTCAAGCGCCCGTGCAAAGTCGTCAAAGACAAAGTAGGACGATGGGTTCATAGAGAGTCCTCCTGGGGATCGGGTTTATTTGCCTGTGCCTTTACAAGCCTTTCCAGGTATTGCAGATAGGTTTTCAGGGCACGGTTGGGTCCAAGGGCGTCGGCGGTTTTGTCGATCGCTTGGTGAAACGGCTGTGCGGGCAAGGGGCCGTTTTGTCGATAAAAGGCTTCGATGGCCGCGGCTTCGCGTTGGTCGATGGGGACGGGGCGCTGCAGCAGCCGGCTTAACTCACGAAACACTTCCGGCAAACCGAAGCCGGGCTGGGCATTGGGTCGGCAGTGACCCTGCCAGACATCCAAAAGTTTTTGCAGCTGTCCGGTGCCCCGTTTTTCCTCTGTCTTTTGAAAATCGAAGGGGTGCTTTTTGGTGAAGGGTTCAAGCGGGATCTGGTGCGCATCATCGATGATCAGCAAGGCTTGGTCTGTGTTGACCGGATCGTAGCGAAAATCACATTCTTTTCCTGCAAAGCGGGTCGGCACACGGAAAAGGCCGTTGGGTAGATTCACCTGGCCGGTTTTCGGGTGGCTTTTGGCCTGGACGGCGATTTTAAATGCCTGGGCAAGTTGTTCGGCACCGACGCGCCGTGTTGAGAGGCGTCGGGCCAGGGCTTGTTCCGGGGTCATCTTGATTTCACGATGGTGGTGCCGGTTGTAGACCAAAGCGATCGTCGCCTGAAGCAGAGCCTCCAGATGATGGATATCGACCACTTCCTGGTTTGGCAGCTCTTTGACGAACCATCTTTTCAGGGATCTGTGATAAGCTTCGATTTTCCCTTGTGCCTCTGGGTTGCGGGATTTTACCCAGTTTCGATGAACCCCCAAAAAGGCAAGGCCGGTGCGGAAGACTTCGGAGTCATAAGCCGAGGCGCGGTCAAACTGCATGCGAAGGGCAATCCCCCACTTGGATGCGGCCAGGCGAAAGACCCTGACGGCGGCTTGGATATTTTCAGCCTGTGCGATGATGGCGGCCAGAATGTATCGGCTAAAATCATCGAGGATCGACAGCACATGGACCCGGATCGTTTGGCCGTCGGTCAACATTACCGAAAACGGGCCTTTGGCGTCCATCTGCCAGATCTCGTGTGGCTGATCTGTCTCGTACAGGTCCCGCAGCTTTTTGCCTGCTGCCTTTCGGCGTTGCAAAATGCCCAAAAATGCCGGGTGTGCGCGAAGATCACGGCTCAGGGTCGAGCGACTCATGGACAGCTCACCGAACTCCAATTCGAGGTAAATCATCAGCTGGGTCAAAGAGCGCCCGGGCTCTTCGTACAAAAGCCCCAGGGCGTAGTTCACCTGTTCACTGCGGTCGGTGCGGGCCAGCCCCTTGTCTTTTCTGACCTTGGGCATCAGCCCCAAAAAGCCTTTTTCGCGGTAATCTTTCATCCACCGGAACAGTGTGCTTCTGCCGATGGGCCTTTTTGGGGACGAACACGGCCATTGAACAGACTTCCGCGTACGATCGCTAAGAATGCGCCGTTTTTCCGCTTCGGTCAGTTTGTCGTCCACAAGTGGACTGATCATTTCGAACCGCCAGGCGGCGATCTCCCATGAATCGGACATGACAAGGGCTCCTCTGGAAGAATTTGGCCCCATGCTAGCATATTTTTAAAATCGATGTGTTCAGCCGCCGTGCAGCGAATGCCGGTTTTAAAGCCAAGGCCGAACGAATTGCCCCAACTGACGATGAGACAGTCGAGTTCAACGAAGTTTGGCGGATTTTCGGACGCGATCAGCGAACCGACAAATTCAAATTTTTTGCAGGCTTCAAGACGTTCCCGGCGCCCCTGGCTGCGGTAACGATGCGGGTTGATCCAAACCGGTTGACCATGCAATGAACACATTTGTGGGTAACGGATTTCCAACTCCGCCTGGATCCGAGTGGCCGGTATGGAAAAGGTCGTTTCCCCCATCGGCCTGCCCAGCCACCAAGCACCCAAACCTTCTGTCCATGCGTGAAGTGTCGTGTGCCCAGGGGTTTGATCACCGTAAAAATGATTCCAAACCACTTGGCGCAATGCCATGTCTCCTCGATTGTATAGGCTTACCGAACGCTCGATAACCGGTAGTGAGTAAAGTTTGTAGGGAAGAATATCCGCCGGGAGCAACCGGAACCGGCTTTTACATATGGGGCATCTAACCAGAACAATCTGGGCCATATCCTTGACCACCGTATCGATACCCTCTTGATCCTTTTCAAGTTTGTAGGAGGTCCGACAAACGGTGGATCTGGTCAATTCAAGTGATGGCGGTGGTTGCTGGCAGGCGCAATCGACAGAACATTTTGGACAGATCGTCTCGGCCAGATAATCGTCAAGAAGTCCTTGCGAATAAAGGCAAATGTAAGTAGCATTGGTAATTGCTATGGTGATCGGGATGGGTGCCTCCATCTTGGTTGCCGAAGGGGGCAGGCCAATGCCCCCTTCATCCTTATCGACGAATTCTGTAGCCCGCCTCCTAATCGGTTTGTAACTCCCTGTATAATACCCTTTTTCTACGGGTGAACAAATGAACTGGTGCTTCAGTGAAAAATGCTGAGCACCGGATTTTGTTTTTGATAACTCTCTGAATGAAAATTGAAGGGGGCGGACATGCGATTGCCAAGGTATGTGATGGGAGGTTCGGAGTGAGTGAGGTGAGGAGGACTGAGCCGTGATTATTTGTTCTATATTTTTTTCTACAATTGAAAATGAGTCAGTGGGTTAGTGGGCTTTGAGTCTCTGAGTCCGTGGGCCTCTGAGTCAGTGAGCTCTGAGTCTCTGAGTCCGTGAGATGCGAGTCTCTGAGTTCGTGAGCTACGACACTTTGTGCAATATCCATCCTGGGCATGGTCCGCACAGCTCGAATTCTTTTCTCAAATCGGACCAACTTGTATGAATCCCATTTTCTTTAAGTCTAAACCTGATTGTATGAACGTGGTGATAAGCTAATAATGTGATAAAGAGATGTCCTTTTACTCTCCTCGTTATTTGATGAAACACCGGCCGTAAACCCAACTCCGATTTTAAACTTCGAAATACAGCTTCAAGATCAGTCAACATCGTATATGTACGCCAAAGAATAGTTTCATCCAGATCGTTCAAGTTTGTTCTCAAACAATAAACGCCTGGATTTGAATCTGAAGAGTCAGAATTTTTTTTTATCTTCCAGGTAATCTTTGTCGCCTTCTTTGATCCTTTATCTTTATGGATGGTAATCTCATAATTTTTAGCAGCTTTGGTATATTTTTGTTTCAGCCGTCCTACTTTTTCAACAACCTTCTCATAAATCTTTAGCCGACCTTTTTGATTTAAACCATCGTTCAATGATTTTAAGTCTGCTTCAAATCTTTCTGAAAATCGATTTTGAATGCTCTGATCCTTTTTTTCTCGCTCACTTGAATGACAATAAATTTCAGTCTCTTCTGTTTCCTTGACATATTTTTTGTACGCTTTAACAATGTAATCCTTATCTCTTTTTACTTCAACAGCTTTATCATGATCAAATTCTCTATATCTTTTCCTGCTGACAACAAGGTATCGGTAATGATTCGCCTGCAACCATTGTACATTATCGTTTGTTGCTATCCCGGCATCCATTACGACAACTGGTTTCTTTTTATCAAAAACACTCATCTGCTTATCGTCTTCTAATGAACTTTCTGATGGTTTATTCAAGCTTGAAATCATTTCTTCCAGTGTTGATGGCTCACTAACGTTTCCGGAAAATATTTTACTTCTTCTTGGAAAGCCGCTACTGTCCAAAACTAAAGCCAAAGTTACCAAGGGACAGTCTGAGCGTTTTTCTTTTGATTTTCCATGCTTGCCAAGTTCATTATACTTACAGCTTCCCTCAAAAAATGTGTTTGTCAAATCATAAAGTGTAATTATTTCTTCAAAACCAAACAAAAAACGTTCTCGGTTGTATAAATGCCTTTCAATCGCTTCTTTGTCTTTGTAAATACGGTCAGATATTTCATAGATTCGTTTTAGCGACATACTTTCATAGTCATAGCCGATTAATTCGCCTAAACCGCTTCGATTTTGCAGCCAGTAATGCGTTGATAACTCACTGCCGGGAACCGCCATTCGACCAACTATACTTCCGATTGCAGCTGCTATTTGATGATTATTATATCCAAGACCTTCAAATATTTTATCCAATTGTAATTTGAGAAATGTTTCATGTGATACATGTTCAATACTAACGCTACGCGGTCTTATAAGTTCAAGACTATCGATATCAATCAAACGGTAATCGGGGGCATCTATACTATCGTTTTTGTCTGTATTGTTGTTTTGACTCGACCGGGTTTGTATGATTTGTGCAGCATAATGCTGTGCGGCTTGCTCAATTTTTTCCGGCAATTTAAACAAACTTGATTGACCATTAATAATTCCCTCAACACGACAAGCAATATCTGGCCATTGTTCTCGTGGAAAAGGAAAATTTTTACCGAGATTTATAATAGTGCGCTGCTTCACCTTATTTCCAACTCTAACTGATTCAACAAGGCGATGAGTGAAATATGTTTCGCCATCTTTTTTGCTCTTAATTGTTGTTCGTCGGATATACATGCCATCTTGAATTACAGAAAAAACACCGATTGTCAATACTTCGGTGAATTTTATGGCACTACTTTGGCCGGCAAAATTTCAACATATTGTAATTATTAATAAAATAATTTCATATGTAGTAAAAAACGCGGTTCTTCAGCAATTTTCCGGAAAAAAGTGACAAAGATGGGATAGGATTCGATGGTGGAAACGTTATAGGTGTGGTTGACGAATACCGACCACTGACTGTCGAATTTATACTCGACAGCAGCCTCGACACCGTAAATGTCCACCCGACCCAGGTTGACGGATTGAATTACCGCCATGCCTTCGTCCGGCGTGAAATAGCTCGGCACCTCGTCCGCCGAAAGCGTCTTTTCCCCGAGGAAATCCTTGAAGCGGCTTTGGTAGAAAGTAATGTTAATGGAAAGATGTTCGTTGGGCTTGGCATCGAATCCGACATCGTAGGACCAGGTCATGGTTTCCGCCTCCAAATCCGGATTGGCCAGATCGAAGCGGGTCGATCCGTGGGGACCGGATTTATACAGGTCATACAGGGACGGTGCCTTGAAACCGGTGGCGAAGGAGGCGCGCAACTTGAATTTATCGTTGACTTTATATGCGGCACCGGCCCGCGGAGAAAAGGCATCTTCGGATTTATCAGGATAGTCGATGGTTATCATCGAATCCGTGGTGGTGTCGTAGAATTCGCCGGAATGATTTTCCCAACTGTCATAGCGCACGCCCACGTTCAGGGTCAGGCGGTCCTGGGCCATGGCAAATTCGTCATTGACGAAAAAGGAGTAGAAATCTTGTTTTCCGCTGAAATTGCGATCACCCTCGGCATAGGCGTATTCGGATTCGCATTCGGCCCATTTCAAATCGCTGCCCAGGCTCAGCCGGTGTCCCCCCCATTCCGTATCGACCTGGATCAGGGCGCCATATTCGTCCTTGGGGATCGACGAATCGTAATAGTAGGTTGCATGTCTGCCCGTTGCGCTGCTGTATTTGCGGGCCTCGGAGGTGCTATCGCTGTCGAAATAGTAGGCTTTGATGCCAAGGTCGAAGCGGCTGCCCAAGGGCACGCTCCAATTGGCCATGTAGTCGTTGTTGGTCTGATCACTGTCGTATTGGGTACTTGTGGTGGTCAGCGAGTCTTCCAGAAGGTACTCGTAATCCAGCCGCAGCAGGGATTCTCCCAGCCAGATATCGCCGCCGAGGGATACATTGGTCAGATCGTTTTCCGGTTTTTTATAATAGTCCTTCCAGTCCTCATTTTCGTAGTACTCATAACCGCCGGTGTGCTTATGGCCGGCCGACGCCCTGAACGCGTAATGGTCGGTGCCCGCGCCGATGGAGGCGTTGCCGATATAGGTATCCAGGCTGCCACCCTCGAAGCTGACGCTACCCGACAGTTTCTTGGTGGGCCGCTTGGTGATGATATTGATCACGCCGCCCATGGCACTGGATCCGTAAAGCGCCGAGGAAGCGCCCCGCACGATTTCGATCTTCTCGATGTTTTCCAGAGACAGTGTGTTCAGGATCGACACCGAACCGCCATAGGCCATGTTCAGGGGGACCCCGTCCTTGAGCACCAATACCCGGGAGCTGTATACGTTTGAGCGGATGATTGAGCAGGTAAGCGAGCATTTCGGAATTTCCATTGCTAACATCCTGTTTCCAGGAAAGCATCCCCAGCGGGTTAAGGCCCGCAGCGTAGCGGCCTACCTTGCGGTGAAACGGTTAGGGATGGATGGAACAACGGTAGGACGGCGGATGGGAGTGGGGCAATCCACCATAAGTCGCGCGGTAACGCGGGAAGAAAAGATAATGCGTGAATTGGATATTTCTTTTCCTTAACAAAAGAAATGCATAATTTCATCCCCGTTATGTCCCGAAGACCCCCGTGGTCAACTCACCGGGGGTGGCCTTGATCGGCGATGACCTGGACCGCTTCATCACCGCCGCCGGGCTGCCGGTTCCTGCCTGGCCTTGGAGAGCGCCGGTTTTTCCGATCGCTGCCAACTGGGTGCGAGCGGAGCGCTCTGGCTGCTGGAGCGTATCTTGAACGGCCTGCTGGAAGGATAAAAAAGTGGGTTTTGAGTCTGTTTTATTGAAAAGCCGTCATTACAGGCCATCGCAATAACATTGGGCCGGATGGCTGGGGGAAGACCAGAATATCCCAATAGAACTAAGGCTCTGTGGGATATTTGCAAGCTATTCAATCTGAGCATAATCTCAAAAAATTCCTTGACATGTTAAGTAACAGCATGTAACAGAATCAATTCTCAAATGGGCATCATGAAGTGCCTGGTTCAAAAAGACAACGGATCATCGCGGAATAGTGTGATTCCGAGATATACAGGTACATTTTACTGGACATCAGGAACTGCTTGTGACTATATGTAATGGGAAAAACTCTTTGGAGGATTTCCCATGAAACTACTGCCGTACATAACATCATTTGTAAAGGACGCCGCAAAGTCCGTGAAACGAATTAGCCAGCAGGAATTCACAAGTGTCGCAGATAACACATTGACAGAATTGCTGGGCATAGCGACCTTGTTCGTTACTATGTATGCCCTTCGTCGCGAAGGGGATGAAGACGTGCTGCATCTTCGATGTGCCCATCGTGAAGAGGTTGCTTTGTGTCCCCATTGTGGGGCTCTTTCAACAAAAGTTCATCAGGAGGAGCCTCGTTGCGTACGACATTTGGATGTTTGGGGTAAAAAGACCTTTTTGCATTTCCTGTCCCGCCGTTTCGAATGTGATCAATGTGGTAAGGTTTTCACCGAGGAATTACCATTCGTTGATTCCCATCGTAGGCAATCTTCTGCTTTTGAGATGCGTGTCTATCAATCTTGCCTTACCAGTACACGTAAGGATGTTGCTAAACGTGAGGGGTTAAGCCAATCCACGGTTAAAGAGATCTTCAATCGTCTCGCGGCATTGAAAAAGAGTGTTGGCGTTGACGGCCTGACCCGGGTGCTGGGAATCGATGAAATTTCGCTTAAAAAACGCCACAAGCAATTCGTTCTCGTGATTTCGGATATTTCCAGAAAGTGCATTCTCGCAGTGCTGCCTGACAGGGAGAAACAGACACTGGAAAATTGGATCGAATCGCTGAGTGATCAACAAAAAAAGGCGATCCGATTTGTTTCCATCGATATGTGGGCGCCCTATTATCAAGCCGCTTGCAACAAGCTTCCCCATGCCAAGGTGGTGGTCGACCGGTTCCATGTGATGAAACAACTCAACCACCGTCTGACCCAACTTCGAACCAGATTTCAAAGGCAGTGCGATCCTGAAACACAAAAGATACTCAAGGGTAGCCGTTGGCTCATCGTGCGTAACCGATCCGAATTGTCGACAAAGCAAGCTGATCACTTGGATCAAATATTGGAATTGTGTCCTGATCTTCGCGCATTGTACCTTTTAAAGGAGGAGTTCCGCACGATTTTTGAGAAAGTCAGATGCAGAGAAAAGGCAGCCCGATTTCTTGATGTATGGTGTTTGAAGGCCGAACGTACAGGTGATAAATATCTTTCAAAGTTCTGTAAGACCTTGAAGAACTGGCGAGAGCAGATCTTAAATTACTTCATCGAAAGAATTACAAATGGGTTCGTTGAAGGTACCAATAATTCCCTCAGGGCTATTATACGCATGGCATTCGGCTACAGAAATTTCAACAACTTTAGGATACGGGTACTCGCAGGATTAGGTGATTTTCACACTAATCCGCGATGAGCCAAGACAACTTGATCTAACCCCGATAGAAAAAAAGTTTCCACGAAGGATCGGATTCAAACAGCAAGATTACTTTCGCCGGTAGTACCGTGGGAGAATCAATTTAAGGCATCAAGATCCATTTTCCCAACCTGGGAGATGGTACTTTCATGGCTTTTCTTGTGCGGTTTTGAAAACGAGCATCTCAATTGCGAGTGTCTGTGGTGTCTCAGGGGATACCTGCAAGATGATCGCACCATAAATTAATTAATCGCTGAAAAAAGGAGGAAATGGTTTATGCACAAAAAACTGTTTATTCTAATTTTTTCCCTGCATTTGGTTCTTGTATTTGCAGGGCTTGGGATTGCGGCCAAAGTGCCAGCCCCTGATAAGGGGGGGGATGGCTTTACGGCTGTAACATTGGAAAAGGCAAAACAACTTTTTGATGAGGGAGTAACGGTTGTTGCCTGTCATAGCCATACGACCGATTTTATGAAAGGGCACCCAGAAGGAACCATTCATATAACCTGCCTGGTTCCAAAAGATCATAAAAGAGTCGATATGCCATTAAGTGAGGTAGATTTTGACATAGCGCAATTGCCCTCGGATAAAAATACGCCAATCATGACATATTGTGCGTCTGGTACGTGATGGAAATCCTATCATGCCGCCAGGTTGGCGGTTAAAAACGGCTATAAAAATGTATATTGGATGAGAGATGGTATCAAGGGCTGGAAAAAGGCAGGATACCAGGTTGTAGGTGATGCCAAGCTCCTCGATGACCTGATTGCCCTGAACAAAAATGATTTCAAAGCCCTCTGCCTCTGCGAAAAAGACGCAAGAAAACTGAAAAACTGTACTTTTGTCGACTTCAGGGATAATGCGGACTATGACAAAGGCCACATCAAGGGGGCCAATCATGTAGACTATGCTGATATGTTTTCCAAACCCATGATGGAAGAGTTGAATAAGAGCAATAGTTTAGTAATCATACATGATGACCAAGCTGTAGCAGGTGTCATTGCAGCAACACTTAAACTGATGGATTACCCTGATGTTTATATCCTTAGATGATTTTTTAATTGTATGAATTTTTTAATTTTGGTGCGATCATTTTTATCAACAACAAACATGTTTCCATGGCTCAGGGGAAACTAGGGGATGCATTGAAAAAGGCTGATGTTGATCAAGGACTTAGTGGAGCGGAACCAGGATCACAAGCTGTTTATCTCGCTATGTGCCATCTTTATTTCGACTCGGTAGAGGATTTTCAAAATTCTTTTGGCCCGAATACTGAGGAATTTTTGGCTGATATTCCCAATTTTACCAATACTCAACCTATTATTCAAATAAGCGAAGTGAAAATTTAGAATAATCGGCTGAAAGGGACTTGCGATTTCTAAATGTTCATCTTCATCGAGACAGAAAGTAAGGCGTACTTCACTTCTTGAGGTCGTCTTGTGTTTTTATTTCAGCACCACCACAATGAATTTTGAAACTAGGCGGAAGACCTTATCCCACAATGCGCAATCGTCTGGATTCGCTGATTGATGGGATCTTTGAAATCAAGGGGAGCACCGATATCCGTATGCAGGCTTTGCCGGTGGCGTAAAACAGAAGTATTTGTCTTCTTGCTTTATCTTATGTACAAGGTTGGGTTTCCTTCCCATCAATGATGTTGGCGGCTGCGACCACCCGGTTACGGCCTGTTCGTTTCGCCTCGTAGAGTGCGTTGTCGGCTGCCTTGAGGAGCTGTTCGGCGATAGTGGTCGGGGCGGGGACTGTCGCAGCGACGCCGATGCTGATGGTCACGATTCGGTGCTTCGCCTTCACGTGCGGTTCGGCGAGGGCCGCTATTGTGGTGCGGATACGTTCAGCGATCTTGTGAGCAGTAGTAAGATCCGTCTTTGGCAGCACGATGGTGAATTCCTCGCCGCCGTAGCGGGCGACCAGGTCCGTGTCGCGGACGGCTCCCTGCATAGCCCCCGCGACCTCGCGCAGGCAGTCGTCTCCGGCTTGATGCCCGTAGTGATCATTGTAGCGCTTGAACTCGTCGATATCGATCATGGCTAGGGCGAGCGGGGTGCCAGGCCGGATCGCGCGCCGCCATTCCATGTCGAGTGTTTCGGTGAGGCGCCGCCGGTTTGACAGGCCAGTGAGGGCATCAGTGACGGCGAGCAATTCGAGCTGACCGTTGGCCGCCTGCAGGGCCTGGGTGCGCTCGGCCACCTTACGCTCGAGCTCGGTGTAGAGCATGGCGTTGTCGAGCGAGACCGACAGCTGTCCCGCGATGAGCCGGACGGTGTCGAGGCGGTTGGTGCCGAACGCCGACCGGCTGCGCCGGTTTTCCAGCAGCAGCAACGCGCTGATCTCATCCCTTGTCTGGAGCGGAACGACCAGCAGGGCACAGCTGTCGAGGGCGGTCAGGTAGGGGTCGTGGGCGAACCGGTCGTCACGGGTGGCGTCTTCGACCAGCAAGGGCTGGTGGGTGCGCTCCACGTAGCGGACCACCGAGAGCGGCACCCGTCCGGCGGCCGTTTCCTGCGTGATCGAGAGGTGTTCATGACCCTTGTGATGCGGCAGGTACCAGCCGCCTTGGTTCGGGTCGCGCAGCAGCATGCGGGCCGAGGTGGCGCCGGTGAGCCCGCACAACAGGTCGGCGACACGTACTTGCAACCGGGCGAGGCTCGTTTCGGAGCTGAGTGACTGCGAAGCGCGTAGGATGGCGAGGACGTCCACCGAATCCGCGGATAGATTGGATGAGGAATTGCTACCGATCGTGCTCCAGGTGCCTCGTTGGGTAGAGCCGCACGATTTGGCCGTCTGTGCCTTCAGAAACGGGAACTCAAGTTCCAGATGGTCAACCTTCCCGGTCGCTCCCCAAGCCTGGTAGAACTGTCGCGCTTCGCGCAGTGCCGCCCGACCCGCGTGCTCGATATTCTGGGCCAAATAGAACCGCCCGCTGCGTTCGGCGATAATCGCTCGGTGCCAAGGACGCTGCCGGTGTTCGATTTCATGCCGGGCGCTGTCGTAGGCCCGGATCGCCGCTTCGACGTCCCCGATCGCGGCGGCGCGTTCGGCGTCGAGCAGGGCGAGAAGGTGGGCGAAGTTGGCTGGTGCCTCGACGGTGCGGGCGGCCATCCAGGCCCGATATTGGTCGAATTCATTCAGCAGGTCCTTCCGTGCTTGCGGGGCCGCCGCCGCGACCTGCCCGGAAAGCGCCAGACCTTGGACCAGGCGTCCCCACAGGGAGGCGATGCTGCTCTCATAGACCGGAAGAAGCGCGATCGCGCTGCCTGCATGTTCGGCCAGCGCCGTCCGGTCACAGAACACGTCTGCGACGATGGCATGCGTGAGGTGATACTGCGCCAACGCGGCCGGGTTGGCATCCAGGGTTGCCCGGTAGGCGGCATCATCGAACGAGCCGTCACTGAACGCACCCGGTGCGTTGGTCCTGCCTTGCAAGGCCTGCACTGCCTGCCGTACCGAATGGATGAAGGCCCTGACAAGGCTGTTGCCGGTGCGCTCCGTGAAGGCTTCGCCAGTTTCGATCTCCGCTAAAGCGTCGTCGAGCGTGGGGCCCCACTCCAGGGCCTCCCAGATCGAGCCGTAAAAACTGAGCCCGGAGTACATCATCTCGCCGCCCCGTACCAGGCCCTCGAAGCCGCGGCGGAGCGTCCGCAGGCAGTCCTCCAGCGGCTCGAACCAGTGCCCCGCACTCAGACCGTAGAGCATGCGCGCCGTCGAGGTCTGCGGTTCGAAGCCAAGCGCCTTGCCAACCGCCAGCACCCGGCTGACGGTGGCGAATCCGGTCCGGTAGTCACTGCGCAGGGCGACGGTCACGAAGCTGGCGTGGGACAGGGGGGTGACCAGCCCGGGCAAGGGTCCGCCGTGCGCCCATAACTGCGCGGCCGAGGTCACTATCCATGGCATTACCGGGGCGCCAGCGAAGAAGGCGGGCGGTACCAGCTTGTCGATGATCTTCGCCACAGCCTTGGTACACGGATCGGGGTTCGGGCCCCGCCGCACATCCTCGTCGACGCTCCCGCTGGACACCCAGTCCCGCAGAGCGTCCAGTCCCTGTTCAATCTCCGGCAGGAGGTCGCCGGCGGCCGGGGCCGGGTTCCCGAGCTCCGCAAGAACGCTCAGACCGAGTTCCGTGGCCTCCTCCGGCCGGGCGCGGTTCATCAGACTCATCATCTGCGCGCTGGCCGCCTCAGCCCGTAGCAGCGGATCGTCGCAGATCGCCTCGATGATTTCCCAGAGACGGTCCAACTCCTCGAACCGGCTGAGACCGAGCAGCGCGGCATGCCGTTCGACCGTCAGCTCGACGCGCAGCCGGGCACGCTCGCTCTGCGACGCGTCGGTGTCCTCGACCAGGTCGATGGCTGCGGCAAGGAAGCGCTCGGTGAGCGCGTAGTTGGCCAGCCGCCGGGCGTGACCGGCGGCCTGGCGAAACAACAGCGCGGCGCGGATTCGCTCCGCCGGGTCAGTCAGGAGCGCCAGCGCCGCCAGGTACTGCTCGGCCGCGACCACCCTGAATCCGGGCACATCGGCAAGTTGGCGGGCCACAGCAAGGTGCCGGACTCGCCGATCCGAAGGCGTCAGCCCCCCGTAGGTGGCCTGTTGAATCCGATCGTGGCGAAAGCGCACCGTCCCCCCTTGCTCCATGACCAGCAGACCGTCTTCGAGCGCCGGGGTGAGTGCGGCCTCGACCCGGGCCGCCGATGCGTCCGTCTCGATCGGCCCGGTTCCTGCGGCGGCCTGCAGCAGGGACAACTCGACATCGCCGCCCAGGCAGGCCATGAGGCGCAGGATATCCTGGGACGGCTCCGGCAGCGCCAGAATCCGCTGGGTGAGCAGCGTCACCACGTCGCCAAGGTCGATGTGCTGACGGATCGCGGCAGCGTCCCAGGTCCAGCCATCGTCCTCAAGAGTGAGCACACCTTCCCGGCGCAAAGCGTTGACGAACTCCACCGTGTCGAACGGGTTCCCCCCCGAGTGGGGTTGGATTGCGTCCGCCAGTGCCGCGGCTGCGGGCCCGGTGATGCGTAACATGTCGCCCAGGAGCGTCCCGAGGTCCGCTGCCGGCAGGTTGGTCAGGCGCACATACCTCGGACCGTCCTCCAGGCTTTGCCACCGCTGGAGTACCGCGGACAGTGGGTGCGTCGCGTCCACCTCGTTGTCGCGGTAGGCCCCCACCAGCAGAATCCCGTGCAGGCCGTGGTCGGCGATCACGGCGTCCATGAAGCCCATCAGTATCGACCCGGCCCATTGCAGATCGTCCAGAACCACAACGATCGGTAGTTCCGCCCGGGCCAGCGCTCGAAGCATGCTCAGAGCAGCCTGCTGCAGCCGGGCCTGGACACGCACGGGGTCGTCGTCGGCCTCCGCCGGCACACCGAGTACCGTGGCCATCTCCGGTACCATCGCCGCGATCAGGCCGGCGTTGGCGTCCAGCGCCTCGAGCAGACGCGGCCGAAGCGCTGTCAGCTCATTCTCGGGCTCGGCCAGAAGCAGTCGGCCCACGCCTCGCAGGGCCTGGCACAGCGCATCCGAGGCGGCATCCTGGCGGTACTGATCGGACTTGCCGCTGACGAACCAGCCACCGGCAGCGGTGATCAGCGGCCGTAACTCGTCGATGAGCGACGTCTTGCCGACGCCGGGTGCGCCACCGATCAGCAGCCCCCGACAACGTCCTGCGATCGCGTCATCCAGGGCCGCGCGCAGGATTTCGATCTCCGGCGCGCGGCCGACCAAGTGGGAGGGCGCAGCCAGCCGCCACGGGAAGTCCCGCTCCCCGAGAATGAAGTTTGTGTCCTCTTCCCGCACCAGGGCCCGGCGTAGCCGGCGCAGATCGTATAGCACCCCCACGGCGCTCTGGTAGCGGTTGTCCGGCTCCTTCTCCAACAATTTGCCGATGATGCGCGACAACGCCGGCGGCACCTGCGGGTTGCGCTCCCAGGCCGGGGTCGGAACCCGGGTCAGATGATCGTGGACCAGTTGCAACAGATCCCCGTCACCAAAGGGCGGTTCTCCGGTGGCCAGCTCGTACAAAGTGGCGCCCAGCGAATAGAGGTCGGCTCTCTGATCCACTGCCCACCCGGTGCGTCCGGTCTGTTCGGGTGCCAGGTAAGGCAGGGTGCCGACGATATCCTTCACGTGAGTAAACGCCGGACGCTCCAGTGCGAAGGTGGTCGCCAGATCGAAGTCAATGAGAATCGGCCTTGCAGGGTCGCCGGCTACCACGATGTTGTTCGGGTTAATGTCCTTGTGAATCACGCCATGACGGTGGATTGCCTCGACGATCCCGGATAGATCCTCGGCGAACGCGAGCAGGTCGTCCACCCGCATCGGGCCGGTCTCCACCAACTCCGGTAATATGACACCGCCGGAGTCCTCAAGGAGAACGGCATCCTTCTCATCTGCCCCAACCATTATCTGCGGAATTCGCTCGACGTCGGTCAATCGGCGTAAAATCGACATTTCGTGCCTGCGCCGTGCCGTCCTCCCCGGCCCACGCATCTCCTTACGGATCACGTTACCGGTTGTCGTCGAGATCCGTGACACCAGCGTGCGGTCACCCTGAAACAGTACGTCCATACTCAATGCATCCCTCTCTCGGCGCCGATGTCGTCGTCTTCGACCCATGATCGATTCATCTATCTCGATAGACGACCATACGATCTTCTGCAAGTAATTTTTACGACAAGGTTCTGTTACTATCGTTTCACAGTGAACAAGTTGGGCTGGCAGTATTGTCCCGGAATATTCAAAAATTGGGTGCGATGCTGAAAGAACAGACGGTAAAGAAAATGAAGCGCCGCAAAAAAACTGCTGGCCTGTCTTTTGATTAGGCGATTGGCGGAAAAGAATATACCAGGATGCGCAGGATTTTCATTCGGCCATAAGGCGCTAAATGCTGCCATCGTCAAGCAATTTGGTTGGTATGCAGATTGTTCTTGATTGGTTTCTTCAGTCCATTGCCATATCGTCCGGTGGCTGCAGGCTGCCCCGGTGAACGGCGGACTGACCGAACCGGTCGGCGATGCGATCCACCACCCGATCGACGGTTTCCCATCCTTTGGCCGTGGGATCGGCCGTTTCAAATAGACTGACTTGTTGGGGCGTGGTGTCGGCGATAAGCGTCGAGGCGCCGATGCCGATCAATCGGATTGGGGTGCCTAAGGGCTGGCGATCCAGCAGGCCCACGCCGGTACGGAAAATCGTTTCCGATGACTGGCTGGGGTGCTCAAGGGTGGTGCTGCGGGTGATCTGTTTGAAATCGGACTGCTTCAATTTGAGGGTGATGGTGCGGGCCAGATATCCCTGGCGGCGCAACTGGCGTCCCACGTCCTGGCTTTGGGCCAGCAGGTGCTGGCGCAACCGGTCGCGATGTTGGGTATCGGCCGGCAGGGTCCGCTCACTGGAAATGGATTTGGCGGGGGCATGGGCAATCACATGGGTGTCGTCCCGACCATGGGCCAGATCCACCAGCCGGTGACCGAATTTGCCCAGCCGTTCAACCAGCAGGGCAGGGGCATACCGGCACACATCACCAAGGTGGACGATCCCCAGACGGTTGAGCTGTCCCAGGGCCTGGCGGCCCACTCCGGGCACCTTTTCCACCGGCAGGCTACCTATCAGTCCGGTTACCCGTTCGGGGGGGATGACCGTCAGACCGTCCGGCTTGTTCAGGTCGGAGGCAACCTTGGCCAGGAATTTAAGCGGGGCTACGCCGATGGAGCAAGTCAGGGATACCTGGTTCCGGATTTCGGATTTGATCAATCGGGCCATGGTCTTCGGTGGTCCGAAGAGGCGCCCGCAGCCAGCGGCATCCAGATAGGCTTCATCGATGGAAACCTGTTCCACCACCGGTGAATAGCGGTGCAAAATGGCCATGACCGCTCGGGAAACCTCGCCGTAGCGGGCTTTGCGCGGCGGCACGATGGTCAGGTGCGGGCAGCGCTGCTTGGCCATGAACATGGGCATGGCGCTGTGAATGCCATATCGGCGGGCGGCATAACTGGCCGCCGCCACCACGCCGCGACCCGAAGCGCCACCGACCACCAGGACCTTGCCCGCCAATTCGGGATGGTCGAGCTGCTCCACAGCGGCAAAAAAGGCATCCATATCGATGTGCATGATCATGGCGATACTCTATCGTGTTCATTGCCGGCTTTCAAGACAGCAGCCTGGGAGAGTGGTACCGTGCTTCAACGGACTCCGCCCCTGGGGGGCATCGTTTTTTCATTTCTGTATGTTGACCACCGCCATCCTGGTGCATCCGCCATCGGGACCGGGATTCGACGCCGATCCGGCTGGGAATATTTTAATATACTGAAAAAATATATAATACCGTTGTTCATCAAATGCCTGGCGCGCATTTCAATCACCACTGGGTTGGTCAACGGCATGACGCCCACAGAAATATATGGGGGCCGATGGTTTTCCGGACTTGCCAGAGTTTACAAAAATGTTGTAAGCAGCATGCGATTGTACAATTTGCGAGTTGCTGCGTAAGATCGTGAAAAAGGACATGCGATGAAAGCCATTGAACAGGTTACCCTGCTTTACGAGATTTCCAATGCTCTGAACGAACATCTGGACCTGAAAAAATCGATGTACAAGGTGCTGGACATTCTCTCCACAGCCTTGCAGATGGAGCGTGGCACCATCTCTATCCTCAATCCGCTGAGAAACGAAATCAGTATCGAGGTGGCCCACAGTCTCTCCAAAAGTGCCATGGAGCGGGTCAAGTACAAACTGGGTGAGGGAATTATCGGCCGGGTCATCGAAACCGGCGAGGCGGTTGCGATTCCCAAGATCAGTCAGGAACCGCTGTTTCTCAACCGGACGGCGTCACGTAAAATCAAGGGCATGGGAGAGATCTCCTTTATCTGCGTACCGGTTCAAAAAGGCACCCACGTGGTGGGTGCCTTGAGCGTGGACCGTACTTTTGATCCGGACTATTCCCTGGAAGACGGCACCAAGCTGCTGTCGGTCGTGGCCACCATGCTGGCCCGCCATGCCATCAATCTGGAGACCATCCAACTGGAGAAGGAGGCCCTGCGGGACGAGAACAAACGGCTGCGTGACGAGTTGGAAAACAAGTACCGCATCAACAACATCATCGGTAACAGCAACAAGATGCGGGAGGTGTTCCAGATGATCAGCCAGGTGTCGCGCAGCAATGCCACCGTGTTGATCCGTGGAGAGAGCGGCACCGGAAAGGAACTGGTGGCCAACTCGATTCATTACAGCTCCACCCGCTCCAAGGGGCCGTTTGTTAAGGTCAACTGTGCGGCGATCCCCAATAATCTGATCGAGAGCGAGCTGTTCGGCCATGAAAAGGGGGCCTTTACCGGAGCGGTCAAACAGAAGCCGGGGCGTTTTGAACTGGCCCATAAGGGCACCATTTTCCTGGATGAGATCGGCAGTATCGAACCCGACGTGCAGGTGCGCCTGCTTCGGGTTCTGCAGGAGCGGGAGTTCGAACGGGTCGGTGGACACAAGACCATAAAGGTGGACGTGCGCATTATTGCGGCGACCAACAAGAACCTGGAACAGGCGGTTGATGAGGACTCTTTTCGCGGCGATCTGTATTACCGCTTGAACGTGTTTCCCATTTATATGCCGCCCTTAAGGGAGCGCAAGACCGACATCCTGCTGCTGGCGGATTTTTTTCTGGAACGCTACGCCGAGGAGAACGGGCGCGAGGTCAAACGGCTTTCCACCCCGGCCATCGACATGCTGATGGCCTATCACTGGCCCGGCAATGTGCGCGAGCTGGAAAATTGTGTCGAACGGGCTGTGCTGCTTTGTGAGGAAGGCGCCATCCACAGTTATCACCTGCCGCCTTCCCTGCAGACGGGCAAGGAGAGCGGGACGTTGCCGGACCTCTCCCTGGAAGACGCCGTGGCTGCCCTGGAGAAAGAGATGATCATCGATGCCCTGAAAAATACCCGTGGCAATATCACCCTATCCGCCGAAGTGTTGAAAACGACGGTGCGCAAGTTCGCCTACAAGGCAAAAAAGTTCGGCGTGGATTATCGGACCTATAGATAAGGAAGATGTTTTTGAGGGACGCTTCAGGACGCGCTGTCCGGATTCGCGCGGATACGGCTGACCAGTTCGTTTTCGCCGCGGATGGCGTTGGCCAGCTGTCGGGTGAGGGTCCCTTTTTGTGAATTGATTTTGGCGATGCTGTTTTTCCGGTCCACCAGCCAGGACACAAACATTTTCTCGATTTGTGCGCCCGTTTCGGTCAGTGACTTTGCCAGGCGGGCATGGGCTTCGGTAAGGGACTGGGTCTGCGGATCGATAATTCCGCGCTGGTCGGGGAACTGCTTGGCGATGCGTTTCAGCCGATCCATTTCTTTGTTCATCATCACCACGATATCGTCCAGCGTGATCAGATTGTGGTACAGGGCCGGTGATACGGCGTCATGGACGAAACGGATAATTTCCGGCTTCATTTTTACGGCGCCGAGTTTGGTGCGCAGCGGCTCCTTTTTATAATACTTGGTATAGGCGTAATATCCCCCACCGGCGGCGATGGCGAGGACCAGCACCAGGGCGATGAGAACCCCGGCGGCTCCGCCGCGGGCGTTATTGATCAATTTACGTGCATTGCATATGTCGTTTCGCATGATCGTTTTCGATGATAGCTGATGGCTGGTTTTTTATCCAACCGGTAATGTTAAAAAATCCGAAAGATCCGTGTTGCCCGAACCGGGGTTCACAACAATTATCGGTCGGTGGCCGGAAACCTGAATTGCTTTTGCGCCTTGGATTGCAAAAGGGGATATGAAAAGGAGAACGTCATTGCGTGTGGCCCTGACCATTGCCGGTTCCGATTCGTCGGGCGGGGCGGGAATTCAGGCGGATCTGAAGACCTTCCAGGCCCTGGGGGTGTTCGGTATGAGTGCTGTCACGGCAGTAACGGTGCAGAATACACAGAAAGTTTTTGCCATTCAGGAGGTGCGGCCGGAGATCGTTCATGACCAGATCACCTGCCTATTCGACGATTTGCCCATCCATGCGGTGAAAATCGGGATGGTGGCCAGCGTAGCGTTGATCGAGGCCATTGCCCGGGCCTTGCGATCGGTCGGCACCCTGCCACCGGTGATTCTGGACCCGGTAATGGTTTCAAAAAGCGGTTACGCTCTGCTGCAGCCCGACGCCCGGACCGCTCTGGTTCGGCACCTGTTTCCATTGGCCCGGGTGGTGACCCCCAACCTGCCTGAAGCCGAAGCCCTGCTCGGCAGAACCATTTCCGATATTTCAGCGATGAAGGATGCGGCCCGGGAAATTGCATCCCTGGGGGGCGGGAACGTTGTCGTTAAGGGGGGGCACCTGGGCGATCAGGACGCGACGGATGTGCTTTTCGACGGGACGGCCTTCAAGTTGCTCGATAGCCGACGGATCGATACGGTCAATACTCACGGCACCGGATGCACCTTTTCCTCGGCCATTGCCGCCCATATGGCCCGCGGGGTGCCGTTTTTCGATGCGGTGGCCCGGGCCAAAACCTATATCACCGGCGCCATCGCCCATGCCCTGCCGCTGGGCCGGGGATGTGGACCCACCCACCATTTTTACGATCTATACCGGCGGGCAGGAATGGAGATCGGCTGAATGGTGAGGGCCAGCCGCCCCCACCACCAGCACTGCGCAAAGAGCGCACCCATTAATCAGGCATAACGCCGCCTGTCGCGCCACTCTCCATGGCTGTCATCCTCGCACTGGCCCTGACGGCGGTCAGTGGTGGTCCGGCGTTCGGGAATATACCAGTCGTAAGTCAATACCCGGCGGTCAATCCCTGCCCGCCGTTCGTTGATGACCGGTTTCAATTGCTGGCGATGATTCTTCTTGGTGAGCATCTTCGGTTCTCCTGGTTTATCTTTTTCACGCTCAATTATGTTAAGAGACGATCGCGTCGAATTGGTTAGTGCCATGCACGGAATTTTCTTTTCAGCCACTGCCAGGCCATGTCGATCCATGGACCGTTTTCCTGGGTGATGGTGGTGATGAAGCATCCCCCACCGCCACCGCCTCCACCAGAGGAGGAAGAAGATTCGCTTGAGGAAGAAACCGAAGCGGTGTCCGAACCCACAGAAGAGATTCCAGAGGGGTCGACGATGATGCCGTTGGCGACGCCATCTTCGTCGCCGGTACCGCCATCGACCAGCGTCAAGGTCACACTTTTGCGGTCCTCCGCGAAAACCGAATCCTCGTAAACTTCCCATCCGGTATCGCTGTCGTATTTGTAAAGCTGTGAACTCTCATCCACAGTGGTTGAGAAGTAGATGGTCACCGTCGCTGCCGCGCCCACTTCGTCAAGATAGAGCTTAAAGCCGATCAGTCCGAATATCATATCCACGCTCTGGTCCGGAACGGTCTCCGAAGAGATGGATTTGACCGAGAACAGAGTAATGTTGCCGGAAACCGCCTTGACCCCGACAACGGTTTGTCCCTCCACTGTATTGATCGGTTTGAGGTCGTCTTCCAGAGCATCGTCGATCCCGTTCTCATTGAGATCAACGCTTTCGCTGACTTCCTGATCGTCCGGAACACCGTCGGTATCCGTGTCGTCCGAGCTTTCCGCAGTGATGAAGCTCGACACCTCCGACCATTCCGATTCGCCGCTGCGCGTGTCGATAAACCGTACCCGCCAGTAGTAGACGGTATCGTAATCCAGGACCATGTCTCCCACCTGGTAGGCGGTTAACTGGGTGGTGCTGGTTTCATCCAGAACCAACTCGGAAAAATCGTTTTCGGTACTGATCTGCCATTGGGACTGATAGTGATCATCGCTGTCCGGATCAAAGTACGCGCCCGAGATCAGTACCGGGGTAAGACCGACGAATTCATCCGCGTAGACGGACTCGATGGTCGGTGTATCCGGAACCGTGTTGGCCATTGAGGCCACAGGATCGGTCTGGGCTTCGTATTCCTCCAGATTGCTCACGCCGTCCCCGTCCGCATCCAGCCCGGCATCATCCGTGTACGGATCCAGGCCATATTCCGATTCCCACTGGTCGGGCATCCCATCATTATCATCGTCACTGTCTGCATTGTCGCCAATGCCGTCACTGTCGTTATCCGCCCACTCCGTCGGATCTTCGGGAAACGCGTCCAGAACGTCGGGGACATTGTCGCCATCCCTGTCGGTGCTGTCGGATTTAAGGACGTTGACCGTGGTGGTCGCAACAGACGTGCTGCCGTCATCGTCGGTTACCGTCAGGCTGAAGGTCAGGCTTTCCCCATCGGTGTCGACGACCGGGGCGGTGAACGTGGCCTGAGCCTGCGCTGTTCCGCTGATGGTGATGCTGGTTCCACCGGTCTGTTCCCACAAATAGCTGGCAATCGAACCGTCGCTGTCACTGGAAGCGGTTCCGTCCAGCGTTACCGCATCGCCTTCGTAAACCGTCTGGGAATCACCGGCGGAGGCGCTGGGGGCCTGATTGGTAACTGTTGCGGCCGGCGTGTAGGAAACTTCTTCGGAATCCGCACTTTCGAGCGTTCCGTCATAGGCACGAACGACAAAGTAATACGTGGTTCCTTCGACGAGTCCGGTCAAGGTGCAGGTGGTCTCGTCACCTTCCCAGAGGGGGGACTGATAATCATAGCTCTGCCCTTCTTCGCGTGCAAAAACCCGATAGCCTTCGGGTTCGGGGTCATTGGCATCCCACGCCAAGGTGACGTTGGCGGCAATGGCGGAAAGTGGGCTGAGAAATACGGCCAGGATAAAGGCGATATGGCCGAGGGCAATACCTGTCAAATGGAGTGGCTTTTTTTGCATGGGCAAGGGTGGTTTTCCGGATCGATTTTTTTTGTGTTGGTGCATACCACCACCTTCCCGAAGAGTTCGGGTAACAAAAAGCAAAGCAATTGTTCTGCCAGTTGATCAGCAATACGGAGAATCTCTGATATCTGACTGATATTGAAGATGATAACTTCTATTTCAAAGAAATAGCGATGCTGTGTCCGGGCATTGGGAAAAGATGACGGGTAAGGGTGGTAACCGGGTTGTGCAAAAAACGTAACCGGCAGGGCAGGGGCAGGTGGTTCGCGGCGGTTGATCAGCGGATGGCGCAGTGGCCGACAAACGGTTCGGCGACCACCTTTAACTCACCCATGGCGTCGGGAAGCAGGGTCGGATCCGGTTCCCCGTTGAATGCCGGATCGAGGCATGCCGCCCGGCGGTTGAACGGCTGAAGCACATAGCGGTCGGCCCCTTGAATCGTTTGGGCAATGGTTGCCATGGCCGCCGCGTCAACAAACGGTTTGACACAGGTGGTGCGAAATTCATAGGCCGGGGCAGAGGCCATGATCAAGCGGATGCTCTCCATCAGCCGGTCGGCGATCTGCGGCTGAACACAAAACGGGTGGTAGCGGTCAAGGGGAGCTTTGATGTCCATGGCTACAAAATCCACCAGATGCTCGTCGAGCAGCCGGCCCAGCACATCGGGCCGGCTGCCGTTGGTGTCCAGTTTGACCGGATATCCAAGGGTCTTGATCAATCCGCACAGATCGGCAATGCGTTTGTTGAGGCTGGGCTCACCGCCGGTAATCACCACGCCCTCGAGCATGCCCTGGCGGGATGCTAAAAAATCCAGCACGGTTTCCAGCTCGATCCGCTCCGGGTATTCACCCCGGGCAAGGTCAGCATTGTGGCAGTAGGGGCAGATAAAATTGCACCCGGTGACGAACAGGACGCAGCTGATTTTCCCGGGATAATCGATAAACGAATTTTTCTGAAAGCCCGCCAAGATCATGGACGTTTTTCTGTTTTCGGCGATGGTTAAGGGAAATGACGTCTTGATGGATGAGTTGAGCGACTTCCCGGTGCCCGCCCGGCGCGGCGTTTCATTGCCATTGGCGGGCACCCTTGATCAACAGTCTTGTTACACCGACCCGGCCCGGCGCTGCAGGTCATTTTCTGGCGGAAGCGGCAGATCGGTTCCGACGCCCTCATCGATGGGCAGGGGGCAGGGGACCGCTTCTTTGACGGCAATGGCGGCCGTCACCCCCGGTGCCGCTTCCTGGGAAATCTTGAAGGTTTGCCTCCGACGGTACTCGGCCTGTTTGCCGTCGTTCCACTGCTTGACCGGCCGCAGGTATCCAACCACCCGGGAGTAAACTTCCGTTTCGCGGTCACAGTGGGGGCAGCGGCTCTGCTCGCCATTGAGGTAGCCGTGGGACGGGCAGACCGAAAAGGTGGGCGTCAGGGTGAAATAGGGCAGGTGATAACTGCCCGAAACCTTGCGGATGATCGATTTTACCGTTTCGATATCACTGACCTGCTCACCGAGGAAGAGATGCAGGACCGTGCCGCCGGTATATTTGGTCTGCAGGTTGTCCTGAAGCGTCAGGGTGTCGAAGATATCGTCAGTGTAATTGACCGGCAGTTGCGTCGAGTTGGTGTAGTAGGGCACGGCTCCCTTACGGACATCCTCTTCGTTGGCGCACCGGATATCCGGATAACGCTTTTTGTCGATCATGGCCAGGCGGTAGGAGGTTCCTTCGGCCGGTGTGGCCTCCAGGTTGAAAATATCGCCGGTGCGGTCCTGAATTTCCGCGAGCATGTTGCGCAGCGTGTCCATGACCTTGACGGAAAACACTTGACCCTGGGCGGTGGTAATATCGTCGGAGAGAAAATTGAGGCAGGCCTCGTTCATACCTACGATGCCGATGGTCGAGAAGTGGTTTTTCCAGTAGACACCCGAACGGTTTTTGATGTCGCGCAGGTAGAATTTGGAATACGGGTAGAGGTGCTTGTCGGTAAACTGCTCCAGCACCTTGCGTTTGATGGCCAGGCTTTCAATGGCCAGGTTCACGCGCTCCTGGAGAAGATCGAAAAATTCCGCCTCATCCTTGGCCACATGGCCGATGCGCGGCAGATTGATGGTGACCACGCCGATGGAGCCGGTGAGCGGGTTGGCGCCAAACAGACCCCCGCCGCGTTTAAGCAGTTCGCGGTTGTCCAGTCGCAGGCGACAGCACATGGAGCGGGCGTCTTCGGGCGACATGTCCGAATTGACAAAGTTGGAGAAGTAGGGGATTCCGTATTTGCCGGTCATCTGCCAGACGGTCTCCAGATTGGGGTTGTCCCAGTCAAAATCCCGAGTGATGTTGTATGTGGGGATGGGAAAGGTGAAGACGCGGCCTTTGGCGTCACCCTCGATCATCACTTCGGCAAAGGCCCGGTTGAAAATGTCCATCTCCGCCTGAAAGTCGCTGTAGGTGGCCTTTTTTTCTTTGCCGCCGATGATCGCCGGGTGGTCTTTCAGGGTGTGGGGCACGTAAAGATCCATGGTGATGTTGGTAAAGGGCGTCTGGAAACCCACCCGTGTGGGGATGTTGATGTTGAAGACGAATTCCTGCAGGGCCTGTTTGACCTTGTTGTAACTCAGCTTGTCGTAACGGATGAATGGCGCCAGCAGGGTGTCGAAATTGGAAAGGGCCTGAGCGCCGGCCGCTTCTCCCTGGAGGGTGTAGAAAAAATTGACGATTTGTCCCAGGGCCGAGCGTAGGTGTTTGGGCGGCGCGCTTTCCACCTTGCCTTCCACCCCTTTGAATCCGTTGCGCAAAAGATCGGTGAGATCCCATCCCACACAATAAACCGACAGGAGGCTCAGATCGTGAATGTGCAGGTCGCCGTCGGCATGGGCGCGCCGGATTTCCGGGGGGTAGATTTTGTTGAGCCAGTATTCCGAGGTGACGTCCGATGAGATGTAATTGTTGAGTCCCTGCAGCGAGTAGCACATGTTGCTGTTCTCTTTGATTTTCCAGTCCAGCTTGCGAATGTAGTGCTCGACCAGATCCACGTTTGCCTTGGTGGCGATGCGGCGGATCTGGGCATGCTGCTCACGGTAGATAATGTAAGCTTTGGCGGTTTTGTAGTAGGGAGAATCCAGAAGCACCCGCTCAACAATATCCTGAACCTCCTCCACCTCCGGGGTGGGGCCCAGGCGGAGTTCATGGGCCAGGGTCAACACCCGCAGGGTCATTTTCCTGGCTTCCCGTTCACCAAACTCTCCGGTTGCCAGCCCGGCCTTGGTAATGGCTGCGGTAATCTTTGAGGAATCGAATTCGACAATACGACCATCACGTTTTCTGATCTCTTCTATCACAGGGCTCTCCTCGGGTATGACTGTCAGGTTGCGACGATTCGAAGCGACGAAAAAATGCCATTGCCGGCATTTTTCCAGGGGGTGCAACACAACGGGTATTTTCAGGATATGGTGTAATTTCAACTTTATGGCAAAGTTGGATGTTGAACCCATAGATACATCAAGATGTTGTTGTCTGTCAAGCCACTTTTTCCATATATGGTAGATTCGCCCGAGGGAGCCAGACAATCGGCAACCCGTTGTGTTTGCATGTAAAACCGTTGGGGCGATTGGATTCGGCCGATAAACTCGGTCTGGTTTCAATCTTTTTGTTATTTGGCATATGTAGGGATAAAAGCTTGTTGACATACAAGATGTTGTGTGGGAATTTGTTTAAACACTCAGAATACCTGCAACCGGAACCGACTATCCTGATCCCGTAGCAGCACCCAAATAACTACAAATCAACCTACACGGCTTATACTGGAGTCTTTGCTCGATGGCACAGAAAGAGAAAATCCTTATTGTCGACGATGGCCATGTGAACCTGAATACCCACGTTTGGAATGACCCGGTTTTCTGTCAGAATCTGGTTGGCGCCAAAGCGGTGGATCATCGCCAGGCCAAGGAAATCGTCGCATTTATCCGCTCGACCATTGATCGCATGGACCTGCGGCACATCACTTCTCCCATGGTGGATGAGATGGTCAAGGCCAAGCTGGCCGAATATGGGCTGGATGCCGGAAATCCCATCCGGCTGACCTGTGACATGTTCGTGCGCAATGGACTGGATCTTGCCGACAACGCCCATACCGTTCTTGAGCGGCGTTACCTGAAAAAGGATCGGGACGGCACCATCCAGGAAACGCCGGCCGAGATGTTCCACCGGGTTGCCCGGCACATCGCCCGGGCGGAGCTCAATTATGACAAGGACGCCGATGTGAGGCATTTCACCGAAACATTTTACGCTCTGATGACGGATTTTCGGTTTCTGCCCAACTCGCCAACCCTGATGAATGCGGGAAGGCGGTTGGGACAGCTGGCGGCCTGTTTTGTTCTGCCCATCGATGACAGCATGGAAGGGATTTTCGATTCCTTGAAAAATGCAGCCATTATTCATAAATCCGGCGGCGGCACGGGGTTTTCCTTTTCCCGGCTGCGGCCCAAAAATTCTATGGTGGGGACCACCGGCGGCATTGCCTCCGGTCCGATTTCGTTCATGAAAATTTTCAATACGGCCACCGAACAGGTGAAACAGGGAGGAACCCGCCGCGGCGCCAACATGGCCATCTTGCGGGTCGACCATCCCGACATCATGGAGTTTATTCACTGCAAAACCACCAACACCGAACTGAACAATTTCAACATCTCGGTGGGCATCACCGAAACCTTTATGAACGCGGTCAAGGACGATGTCGAATATGATCTGATGGACCCCCGGGACCACCAGGCCGTGGGTGCGCTCAAGGCCCGGGACGTGTATGAAGCCCTGGTGGAACAGGCCTGGAAAAACGGGGACCCCGGGATTGTCTTTTTGGACCGGATCAACCGGGACAACCCGACCCCCGCCCTGGGGGATATCGAAAGCACCAACCCCTGTGGCGAGCAGCCGCTGTTGCCCATGGAGGCCTGCAACCTGGGATCCATCAATCTGTCCAAATTCGTGGTTGCCGATGACGCCGGACCGCGTGTCGATTACACGGCCCTTAAAACCACCATCTCGACCGCCGTGCGGTTTCTGGACAACACCATCGACATGTCCCGTTATCCCCTCGAGGCCATTGATCGGATGGTCAAGGGGAACCGCAAGATCGGCCTGGGAATCATGGGCTTTGCCGACCTGCTGTTTCAGTTGCAGATCCCCTACAACAGCGAAAAGGCCCTGGAGGTCGCCGAAGAACTCATGGCATTCATCCAGCGTGAATCCCACCAGGCGTCGCTGGCCCTGGCCCAGGCGCGCGGACCTTTTCCCAATTATGAACAGAGCCGTTTCAGTGGTGACCGCAATGCGGCCTATCGCAACGCCACCACCACCACCATCGCGCCCACCGGCACGCTGAGCATCATCAGCAACTGTTCGTCGGGGATCGAACCGCTCTTTGCGCTCAGTTTCGTGCGCACGGTCATGGACGACGACAAACTGATGGAAGTCAACCCCCATTTTGAAGCCGTGGCCAAACAGCAGGGCTTTTATTCCCGGGCATTGATGGAAACGGTTGCCGGCACGGGGAGCATCGCCCATATCGACGATATCCCCGATGCCGTGAAACAGGTGTTTGTCACGGCCCACGATATTTCCCCCGAATGGCACCTGCGCATGCAGGCGGCGTTTCAAAAACATACCGATAACGCTGTTTCGAAAACCGTTAACCTATCCCGGGATGCCACGGTTACCGATGTCCGCAAAATCTACGACCTGGCCTGGAAGCTGGGATGCAAGGGGGTGACCATTTACCGTGACGGCAGCAAGGAAAATCAGGTGCTCTCCTTCTTGTCGGCCAAAAAGGCGGAGGATGCCTTTATGACCGCCGTGCGCAAGCGGCCCGCCACCCTGGAAGGCTTCACCACCCGGGTCAAGACCGGGCTGGGCCAGCTGTACGTCACCGTCACCGAGTACCATGGCAAACCGTTCGAGGTGTTTGCCACCATCGGCAAGTCGGGGCGTTCGACCACTGCCAAAACCGAGGCCATCGGTCGCCTGGTCTCCCTGGCGTTCCGGTCCGGGGTGACGGTGGACACGGTGGTCGAACAGCTCAAGGGGATCGGCGGCGAGCATCCGATTTTTCAAAACGGCGGGCTGGTGCTGTCCATCCCCGATGCCATTGCGCGGGTGCTGGAGGAGCGCTACCTCAAAGATGCGGAAAAGCGCAGGGGGGCGAGCAGCCTGATGGGTGAGGTCTGCCCGGAATGCGGTCAGACGATCAGTTTCGAAGAGGGATGCATGACCTGCCACTTCTGCGGCTATACCAAATGCGGGTAATGACCTGGCCTGAATCAATCCGAGGCAGGAGGCGGCATTTTCATTTTGGCCATGCCATGCGGCATCCGCGGCATGGGCGTCTGCGGCGTCACCCACAGGTAGTCGGCCCAGTCCAACTCGGCCTCTTCGCCCACCGGTGCCAGGTAGATGGTTTTGAAAGGGACGGCGTTGCGGTCGAAGGCGCGGTCGGGGATACCGAATTTGTGGATGATGTGACCGTTGCCCGCCAGAACGACCATCTTTCCCGAACCGAGATTGGCGGCCACGGCGGCGGCCATCCCATCCTCCCAGGTGCATTGGGCTTCGTAGAAGAATTCAAAGTTCGTGCGCCCCAAAATGGCGTGCATTTTGAAAATCGCTTCGACATAGCGGCGGTGTGCGGCATGGGTCAGGTCGATATGGTGGGGCAGCTGCCGACGATCCGCTTCGGAAAGGCTTTCGATACCGCCGACACTGATTTTGGGCGGAATCCAAAAGGGAATGTTCAGCGCAATGAGGCGCAGCTTTTTTTCTTTTGCATATTCAAGGATATCGCGATACAGACCGAAGTCATAACGCCAGTTGGCATACCAGTGAGTCTGCTCCAGAAACGTGGTCTCGTCCAACCGGCCGGCACGCCACCGGTCCAGTACCGGCTGGTAGGTGTGGTCGATCATCTCCATGCCGATAGCCAGATCCGGTGTCTGTGCGGACAGGGCCTTAATGATCTGGAGCTGAATGGCATGGTGCGCCGGATTGGTGTGGCTTTCGCCCACATAGATGACCCGCGTATCGGACAGTTCGGCGATCAGTTGCTCTGGTGATACAACCGTACCGGTGGCCGTTTTTAGGATGGTGTTTTTCATCAGTCGGGTGGGGTTGTCGCGGATGGCCAATGTCCGGGGTTTCACGGCACAACCGGTGTTGACCAGCAGCAACAAAAGAAAAAACAGCGTCCCACACCGGTAACGCCGGCCTGGCGCTGTGCGTTGCAATGGGCCTGGTTTTTTCGATCGTATCATCGGTGGCTTATGAGGTTTCGGTGAAAATCAAATTCAGAAACGAACTGCTCTTCCGCAAGGCGTTTATCCCCTGGTACGATACCGAACTGGTCATGCTGATGACCCTGGTTTTTTCCGTCGTGGTCCTGCTTTTCAGTATGGTCGGTGTTGCCGCAGCTCTGGATGATCCGCGCTTTCAATCCCATATCTGGGTTCCCTGCCTGCTGGGAAGCTTTTCCATGATCATTACTATTTCCACGCTCATCCGCCTGATGCGGCGGTGGTCGATCGGGGGAGACTGACCGCCGTTTGGCCGTCGACCGGCAGCCACACGGATCAGGGACTTTTTTCCAGAAAGGCCTGGAAACTCATCGTCAGGTAGCTGTCGGAACCGACGTATTTGAGGATTTTCAGCATTTCGTCGGCAGGAATGTAGCCGGGCCGGCTGCCAATCCGTTCACCGTTCTCAGAAATGAACCAGGTGCTGGGCAGGCCCTGCACTCTGTATCGGGTCGCGATATCCTGCTGCCGGTCCGAGTTGACGCTGACCGGTACGAACTTGCGGTTGACGTAGGCGATGACCGCCGGGTTTTGGAAGGTCTCCTTTTCCATCTGATGACAGTAGCGGCACCAGTCTGCGCTGAAGACCATAAACACTTTCTTGTTTTCATCTTCGCCTTTCCGGCGGCCTTCATCGTAAGACATCCACTGGATGCCGTCACCCGCCTGGGCCGCCTCCACGGGGAATCTGCCGCCCAACACGGCGGTCACCAGGATGAGGACAACGGCGGTCAATATCTGTTTTTTATTCATAACAAGTTGTTTCCTATACGCTCATCAGGCTCAGGTTGTTGGTTACCAGCAGCAGGCCAATGATAAAAAGCAGCCCGCCGGCTGTGATGTTGATATACTTTATCGACCAGGCGGCCTTTTTTATCAAGGTTAACAGAGAATCCACAAAGATGGAAAGCATCAAAAAAGGGAGTGCCAGACCGCCGGCGTAGACCGCCAGCAGGCCGATGCCATTGGCAACGGTTGCCTGGTTGCCGGCAACGATCAATATCGATCCCAGAAGTGGTCCGATGCACGGGCTCCATCCGGCACCAAAAGCCATTCCTACCATAAACGTGCCCAGAAAATGGAGCGGCTTTTTCTGAACCTGGAAGCGGTGTTCGAATTCCAGGGCCTTGAACCGCAGCAGCCCGGTCATGTGAATCCCCAGTACGATGATCAGAATTCCGCCGATGACCCGTATCCAGTCCCGATATTGAAAAATAAGACCGCCCATGTAGGAGGCCGATGCTCCCATGAGAATGAAAACCAGCGAGAATCCGAGGACATAACACAAGGTGGCCAGAACCACCCGAATCCGAACCGCAGAGCTTTTTGCCTGGGTCAGTTCCTCCAGGGAAAGCCCGGTGATAAAGGTAAAATAGGCCGGTATCAGCGGCAGGATGCAGGGGGAGAAAAAAGATAGCAGGCCTGCCAGCAGCGCGGCCGGATAAGAGATCGTTTCGGTGAACATGCGTGTTTGATCAACTCCCTGGTATCGGTTGCCGGGCCCCGCACGGGACCGCCTTTACTGGTGATCCGCAGACGCCCGAAATGGTTACACCCGGCGTGAGGGGCGAGATGCGACGCCGGGGTGCCGGTGTGCCGAGTCGGCCAGGACCCACACGGCAGCGGCCAGAATCGCCAGATCGCGCAGCGTGTTCCACAAGATGCTGGACGGCTCCCGGGCGGAGAGGGAAAAACAGCCGCAGGCAATGTCAAGTCCCCGATACCCGTTATAGATGGTGATGCCGATAAAGGCCACCATCATCAGACCGATCAACAGCGCCGCTCCCTCGTCAAGCCATCCACAGACCAGCGCCAGCCCGCACAGCGCCTCGACCCAAGGAAAGACGACTGCCGTTGCGGTGACCAGTTGCGGGGGAAGCAACTGGTAGTTGGCCACGATGGCTGCAAAGGCGCCGGGATCAATAATTTTTCCTGCGCTGGAGAACAGGAAGACAATACCCAGAATGATCTTGACGGCCCTGGAGACCGGTACCCGTCCGGTTGTCAATGGTAATGTCATGACGCTGTCCCATTGGTTTTCATCCTGATTCCCCCTACCATAACCACGTGATGTCCATCGGGCAAGCACGTCGGCCAGTGGCAGGCAGGGTAACCGCATTTAACTTTTTGTTGCTTTTTTCCCCGGTAGTGACTGGTTGAAAATGCCAAATGTCCAATGAAAAATGACAACTGGTGATATTCTATCCATTTATAATCGATCCGATCCTTCAATTGACATTTGGATTTTTACATTTGGCATTGATTGAATTGGAGCGGTGGGTTTCTGATCACACCATCAACAACAATACATCCAAGTGCGGTTACCCTGTCGGTGTCTGAGGCAGGCGCTCAGGTTTTGGTTTCCCCGTTGGCAAAATTTTTAATTACGATTTCCCCAAGTTCCTTGGATCGGTTGGTGGCCGCCTCCACGGCATTGATCAGGGTGGTTCGCAGTCCTCCTTTTTCCAATGTGTGCAAACCGGCGATGGCCGTTCCGCCCGGCGAGGTGACCGAATCTTTGAGCGGGCCGGGATGGGAGCCGGTCTCCAAGAGCAGCTTGGCCGATCCGAGGATGGTCTGGGATGCCAGAAACAGGGCATCTTTCCTGGAAAGGCCAACCTTGACACCGGCATCGGCCAGGGCATCCGCGATCAGGAAAATGTACGCCGGTCCACTGCCGCTGAGTCCTGTGATGGCATCCATCAGGTAGTTTTCCTTGAGGAAGATCGATTTGCCGACCGAGTCGAAAATGGCCATGGCCAGCCGGACGTCATCCTTGCTGGCGTGTCCACCGGCTGCCACGGCCGTGGCCCCTTCCCGCACCGCCACGGCAACGTTGGGCATGACCCGGATCAGGCGCAGATCCTTGTTGAGAACGGCTTCGATGGCCGCCATGGGAACGCCGGCGGCAATTGATATGATCAACTTGCTCATATCCAGATGGTCGGCCGTTTCCCGGAGCACACTGGCGATGATCTGCGGCTTGACCGCATAGATGATGATGTCAGACGCGTTGACGACCTTGATATTGTCGGTGGTGGTGGCGACATGGAATTTTTGTTGCACCACCTCCAGCTGGCTCTCGTTCGCATCGGAGCAGATAATATTTTCCGGCCCGGTCGCACCGGAACCGATCAGTCCGTCAATTAAGGCATTGCCCATATTTCCGGCACCGATCATCCCGATTTTTTTGTTGCTCAGCATGAATGCATTCTCCTTTGGATTGTGTTGCGTAAAACGATCAAGTACGTTTTCGCCCTTCTGCCTGTCAAGGGAAATCCACACGTCGGGTAATGGCTACGATTTCTGTTTCATGGGCCGTGATTATTTCAGGAAATCGCTCCCAGCTGTAAGAAGTGGTAAGCGGGGTGTTTGTTCCCAATTCTTCCCTTGCCTGGAAAAGCCCTTGAAAATAGCCTTTAATTCCATTTTAATGAAAATAATGACCACCTCGTACCCATAAGGAGGGCATCATGGTTGCACCAAAACCCATTTCATTAAAGGCATTGAACTATCAACGCCCTGAAACCCACCGGGGATACACGGATCACTTTCTTGACATCGATCTGTCCGTGCCGACGATTGCCATCGGTACCATCGATACCAAAATCAAACAGACATTTATCGGCGGCAAAGGATTCGATCTGTGGCTGCTCTGGCAGGCGGTCAGCGGCCAGACCCGTTGGAATGACCCTCAAAATGCCATCTGCATCGCTTCCGGTCCCATGGGCGGAACCCCTTCCTTCCCCGGTTCCGGCAAAAGCATCGTGACGGCCATTTCGCCGCTTACCGGGTCGGTGATTGATTCCAATGTGGGCGGTTATTTCGGTCCCTACTTGAAGTTTTCGGGGTTCGATGCCCTGCGGATCACCGGCAAGTCCGCAGGCGACACGGTCATTTTTATCGACGGAGTGGCCGGTAAAATCGAGATCCTCTCCATGACCGGGTTGCCATCCGACGCCTATGCCCTTTCCGACATGCTTTCGCAGCATTTCGCAGCGGACAAGAAGACCGGTGTCTCGGTGGTCTCCAGTGGACCGGGGGCGGCGAACACCCGGATCGGCTGCCTCAATTTTTCCTGGTATGACAATGGCCGCGGCCGGGTGCGGTATAAACAGGCCGGTCGCGGGGGGATTGGAACGGTATTCGCCGACAAGGGACTTAAGGCCGTGGTCGCCCGCTGGGAGCAGGTCTCGCTGAAAACGAACCGGCCGGCCGACCTGGAAGCGGTCAGGGCCGTGGCCAAGAGGTACGCCCGTGAGATTGTCGAGTTGGATCCCAAGCAGAATGAAATGGCCCGTATCGGTACCACGCATCTGGTGCCGATCATGAACGACTTTGATTTGCTGCCGACCAATAACTTCCAGTACGGCTCCCATCCGGCTGCGGCGCTGATCGGCCGCGAAGCGTTTGAAAAACTCTTCGACCCGGGATTCGACGGTTGCTGGAAGGGGTGCACCGTGGCCTGTGCCCATGGGGTCCGGGATTTTGTGCCCTTTACCGGTGCCTACAAAGGATGCAAGGTCTTTGTGGACGGACCGGAGTACGAAACCATCGCTGGTTGCGGTTCCAACCTGGGCATTTTCGATCCCTTCACGATTCTGGAGATGAATTTTTACTGCGATACCTATGGGCTGGATACGATCAGTGTGGGCACGGCGATTGCCTTTGCCATGGAGTGTTTCGAACGGGGGCTGATCAACCGTGACCACACCGGAGGCATGGATCTCTCCTTCGGCAACCGGTTGAACGCTTTGGAACTGGTTCACCAGATGGCCGCCGGCACGGGGTTCGGCACCATTGTGGGGCAGGGCGTCCGCCGCATGAAGGCCATCTTTGCCGAGCGCTTCGGTGCCGATCCGGCCATGCTGAAGGACATCGGCATGGAATCCAAGGGGTTGGAGTTTTCCGAATATATGACCAAGGAATCGCTGGCCCAGCAGGGGGGGTACGGATTGGCCCTCAAAGGCCCTCAACACGACGAAGCCTGGCTGATTTTTCTGGATATGGTGCATAATTTCATGCCTACCTTCGAACAGAAGGCCGAGGCCCTGCATTGGTTCCCCATGGTCCGAACCTGGTTCGGTCTGTGCGGCCTGTGCAAGCTGCCCTGGAACGACATTGTTCCCGAAGACAACAAAGCGACCCCGGAACCGGCCAAGGTCATGAAGCACGTCGGTTGGTATGCCGACTACTATACAGCGGTGACCGGCAACAACGCCACTCCGGAAGATCTCATCACCATGAGCGAGACGGTTTACAATTATCAGCGCATCTTCAGCCTTAAAATGGGGTATGGCACCCGTGAACACGATACATTGCCCTATCGCGCCGTCGGCCCGGTTACCGTTGAAGAGTACGAGTCCCGCCAGGAGCGCTATGACCGCCAGCTGACCGAAACCCATCAGGTGGATATCGCCGGTAAGGACACTCCCTGGAAAGTGGCCGCGTTGCGCAGCCGGCGTGAGGCCCGCTACGAGACCCTCAAGGATGCGGTTTACAAGCGCCGCGGCTGGACCGATCGGGGAATCCCCACGGTGGCTACGGTCAAACGCCTAGGAATCGATTTCCCGGATGTCCTGGCGGTACTGGCGGAAAACGGCGTGACCTAGTGCCCATCCAGAAATGGCCAATTTGCCCGATATCTTTGTTGCGCGAAAAATTTTATCCTCGGAATATCAACCATATGCCTGTGGTAAAGTTTTGGGATGGTGCCGAGATGATTACCGTCGATGACAGACCGATGCCCTGGCATGCCGGGATGTGTGTGGCCGATCTGCTGGCCGGCCTGCCCGATGGTCACCTTTACGCCGTGGTAAAGATGGACGGCCGGCTGATCGGCCGGCCCCGGTTTGCCGGAACCCAGGTACCCGATGGCGCCCGAATCGATCTCATTCCCATGATTGCCGGTGGCTGACACAGATTTGAATCAACGCCGGATCGCCCGTGCGAACGATGCTGCCGGCGGTTGCAGGAAGCCATCCATGGATAGGTCATTGACGGTTGTAAGAGCGGACTATGCCCGCGAAAAACAGAAAAACGGTCCAATTGCGGTTGCTCCGATCCAACCCTATGAAAAAACTTGACGTATCGGAACAAAAGGTCGTATTTTTTGCATGCTGTTAATTCGTCAATGCATGCGGTCTGCCATGCAGCACCGATTTCCCTTACCGATGAGGATGATATTTGATGTATATTGTGGGCTACTTTTTTATGGCCGCGGCCAAAGTCATGGATGTGGTGCTGCTTTTTTTCATGTGGCTGGTGATTTTTCGTGCCATTTTGTCCTGGGTCAATCCGGACCCTTATAATGCCATCGTACGCTTTATTCACAATGCCACCGAACCGGTGCTCTATCCAATCCGCGCCAAGCTGCCGATAAACTATGGCGGGATCGATTTTTCGCCCGTCGTCGTTTTTCTGGTGATTATTTTTTTACGGACATTTGTGGTCAACAGCCTGTTGCGTATGGCGGCCTCACTGATCTGAGGGCGACCAAAAACGGGATGGGTCCCATTATTTTTCAATAGTTCCGGCCACGGCGCTTTCGCCGAAATAACCCGAGATCGTCGGTGTTCTCCGAGCTTCACCATATCCGGTAATCATTAAAATTGCATTTTTTTGTTATTCCATCACCCTAACCTGCCGATAACAGGATCGTTGTCATGAAACTTACGCCTTTGGACATTCAGCAGCAGCAATTCAAGGTCCGTTTCCGCGGCTTTGACGTACGTGAGGTGGATCGGTTCCTCGAACAGACGGCCGATGCTTTTGCGTCACTCCAGGAAACCGCCAAACGCCAGGAGGAGGAGATTCGTCGGCTCAAGTTGGAAAAACAGGGGTACAAGGAGCGCGAGGAGACCTTCAAACGGGCCATGCTCAATTCCCAGAAGGTACTCGAACAGATGAAGGACAACGCCCGCAAATCGGCGGAGATTATTATTGCCGATGCTGAGGTCAAAGCGGAGAAAATCCTCAATCGCGCCCATGGCCGGCTCTCCCAGCTCCATGAGGATATCGCTGAACTCAAACGTCAGCGCGTCCAGATCGAGGTTCAGATCCAGTCCATCATTGATGCGCATACCAAGCTGCTTGAGATCGGCAAGGAAGGAATGGATGCCATGGACGCCGAAGACACCAAAATCAAGCTGCTCAATCAATAGCAGCGGCGTCGGCCGTCAAGGGCGTGTACCGGATTCCAGCGGCAATCCACATTTGTGTCCCCCATCAGGAGAACTGTATGGCCAAAATCGATGCCTTTTTCAAACTCATGCACGAGCAGAATGCATCTGACCTCCATTTGCTATCGGGCCAGCCACCGGCCCTGCGGATTCACGGTGACATCGAGCGGGTAAAGTACAAAGTGCTGGATAACGACGACTTGCGCAAGATGCTTTACGAGATCACGCCTGAAGACAAGATCAAACACTTTGAAGAGACCGGCGATGTGGATTTCGGTTATGAAATTCCCGGCCTGGCCCGTTACCGGGCCAATTATTTCATGCAAAAAAATGGCCTCGGAGCCGTTTTCCGGGAAATTCCCAGTGCGATTCTGACCGCCGAGCAGCTGGGGTTGCCGCCGGTCATGTCCAAGCTGGCGTCGCTTCCCAGGGGGCTGGTTATTGTTACCGGGCCCACCGGGTCCGGTAAATCCACCACCCTGGCGGCAATCCTTGATGTGGCCAACCGCACCCGCAGCGATCATATCATTACCATCGAGGACCCCATCGAATTTGTTCACAAAAGCCGTGGCTGTCTGGTCAACCACCGCGAGGTGGGCCTACATACCAAGTCATTTAGCGCAGCCCTGCGTGGTGCCCTGCGCGAGGACCCGGATATCATTCTGGTGGGCGAAATGCGTGATCTGGAGACCATTTCACTGGCCATCGAAGCCAGTGCCACCGGACACTTGGTGTTCGGTACGCTGCACACCACCAGTGCACCCAAGACCGTGGACCGTATCGTGGAGGTTTTTCCCGCCCAGGAGCAGGCCCAGATTCGTTCCACCCTGGCAGATGGTATCCGGGCGATTATCTCCCAGACCCTGTTCAAGCGGATTGACAAAAAAGGACGGGTGCCGGCCCTGGAGATTCTCATTGCCACGCCAGCGGTGCGCAACCTGATCCGCGAGGCCAAATCCCACCAGCTGCCGTCCATGATGCAGACCGGCAAGAAGTACGGCATGCAACTGCTTGACGATGCCATCATGGATCTCTACAACAAAGGGCGCATTTCTGCCGATGATGCCTATACCAAGGCCAATGACAAATCCCGCTTCCGGCCGCTGCTCAAGTCTCCGCCCACCGATTTTACCGAAGCCTGACGCGCTTGTGCCTTCGGTCCGGACCGATTGGGCACCGCTGAGAAATTCACGGGGGGACGCCGAAAGCGGTGTGAAACGATTCAGACCATGACGATGTGACCCGTGGCCGCAATCAAAGGGGAGCCATGAAAAAGCAGGAAGTCGACCATATTCTGACACGCATGCTCGATTCCCACAGCAACGTGTCCGACCTCAACATTACCGTGGGCAAACCGTTGCAGGTGGAGAGCAGCGGGGAACTGGTGCCGGTGGACATCAAACCGGAAATCAGGGAACTGAGCCCGTTTCAGACGGAAACCTTTGCCCTTAACCTGATCAACCAGGATCGCCGTTTGACCGAAATGCTGATCGAGACCGGTTCCTGTGACCTCTCTTACTCACTGCCCGGCAAAGCCCGTTTTCGGGTCAACATTTTTTCGCAGACAGGGCATTACTCGATCGTTCTTCGGAAGCTCGAATCCAAGATCCCCACGATTCGCGAACTCAATCTTCCGGATACCTTCTATACGATCGCCAAGGAACTCAACGGGATTGTTTTTGTCACCGGCTCCACCGGTTCGGGAAAGTCGACGTCGTTGGCTGCGGTTCTGGAGGAGGTCAATGAGGCCCGTTCAGTGCATGTGGTGACCCTGGAGGATCCCATTGAATACCAGCACCCCCATAAAAAGGCCACCTTCAACCAGCGGGAGTTGGGTGCCGATTTCGATAATTTCCCCAATGGGTTGCGGGCCGCCTTGCGCCAGGCCCCCAAGGTGATCCTGGTGGGGGAAATGCGCGATCGCGAGACCGTTGAGATTGGCCTCAATGCGGCCGAAACCGGCCACCTGGTGCTGACCACCCTGCATACCGTGGATGCCGGCCAGACGATCAACCGTATCCTGGGCATGTTTCCCAATGAGGAGGAACGACAGATCCGGATCCGGCTGGCCGACACGATGCGCTGGATTGTCGGGCAGCGTCTGCTGCCCAAGATTGGCGGTGGACGGGTGGCGGCATTCGAAATACTTGGCACCAACCTGCGGGTCAAGGATGCCATCCTGCACGGCGAGAGCGAAGGCAAAACCTTTTACGAGATCATGCAGGCCGGCCGGCCATTCGGGATGACCACATTTGACGAGCATATCGTCGGCCTTTACGAGCAAGGCCTGATCACTCAGGAGACCGCCATGACCTATGCCTCCCACAAGGGTGTGGCTGGACGCGGAATCGACCGGGTCAAAAGTGCGCGCGGCGAATCCACCACCGACATTGACAAGCTTGAGATTGACCGCAGTTATGACAAGGCCTAACTAGTGTCCATCCAGAAATGACCAATTTGCCCGATATCGGCGTTGCGCGAAAAATTTTATCCTCGGAATATCAACCATATGCCTGTGGTAAAATTTTTCGGGCGCCTTGATCTCAACCCAATTTGCCTATTTCTGGATGGACACTAACTAATACCACCGAAGGATGCGACAGGGAAAGGATCGGTTGCAAACCCATGGAAATCATTTGTGAAAGCTGCCAGAGCAAATTCAGGATTGCCGACGAAAAGCTTCCCAAGGACAAGACCGCTTTCCTGAAATGCCCCAAATGCAGCCACCGGATCAGTGTCCCGCCGGTGGGCAGCCCTCCGCCACCCGCCAGCGAACCGGACATTGAAGAGGATTTCTTTTCTTTTGATGAAGATGAAGACGACGGCTATGATGCGACGGAGAAACCCTTTGATTTTGTGGAAGAGGAGGGCAAGACCGCCCTGCTTTGCGAATTGGATCCGGCGATCAAAAAAGCACTGGTGCCGGTGCTGGAAGTCCTCGAATACCATATTACGGAGGTGAAAAACAGCCGTGAAGCGCTGAAGTCCATGCGTTATCACAGCTATGACCTCATTGCGGTCAACGAGTTTTTTGACACCAAAAATCCGGATGCCAACGGTGTGCTGATTTATCTGGAACGGCTCAACATGGTGGTGCGACGGAATATTTTTGTGGTCATGGTGACCAACCGTTTTCGTACCATGGACCACATGGTGGCCTTTCAGAAGAGTGTCAACATGATTATCAATGTGGACAACATCATCGATTTCGATAAAATCCTGAGACGCGGTCTGGCTGATTTCGGCCTGTTTTATCAAACGTACAAAGATTGTCTTGAGTAAGGTTGCCGGAAATAAATAATTCCTCCATCCTGCTTGTCTTTGTGCCCGTCTACCGCGTGGCCGCCACCGGCACATATTCCCGATATGCACCGGTGACGGCGCCTTGTTGACGACCCCAAATCCATCGCGATCTGGGGGAATTATTTATTTCCGGCAACCTAATCCGGGCTTTTCAAACTGCCTTTAAGGGAAAGCATGTCACCCAAAAGTAAATATACTTGCACGGAATACCGCCAGGAGATGATCTTGCTGGGTCTGAAACGTCAATTGGCCGACCCGCAGCTGTCGGATGCGGAACGAATCCGTCTGGCCGAGCGCGTCCGTGAGCTTGAGCAACAGATGGGAATGGATTGAAGCGTGTCTACGATTGAGCGGATCGCTCCGGATTTGTTTCTGATTGGATTGGTGCCCCCCATCGATGGCTTTGATAATTTTATCGCTGCCTGGTTGTGGAAGGGACCGGATGCGACCTGCCTGGTGGATGTGGGGCCGGCGGCCACGGCCGACCATCTGATCGCGGCGATCGGCACGTTGGGTGTCGACCACCTCGATTACATCTGCCTGACCCACATCCATGTGGATCATGCCGGTGCCGTGGGGCATCTGAGCCGCCGCTTTCCGGATGCGTCGATTGTCTGTCATCCCAAAGGCGTGGCTCATATTGTGGATCCCGAGCATTTATGGCAGGGGACGCTGAAGACGTTGGGGGAAACCGGACGTGCCTATGGCCCCATGCTGCCATTGGATCCGTTGGCCATTGCCGGTCCCGAACAGCTGAAAAAGGCCCCTTTCCATTTGCTGGACACCCCCGGTCATTCTCCGCACCATTTCGCCATTGCGGCAAATGGCTATCTTTTTGCCGGTGAAGCCGGTGGCGTGTGTCTGCCGCTTCCTTCGGGAGAAATTTACCTGCGACCGGCGACACCGCCCCGTTTTTTTCTGGATATCTCCTTGGCCAGCCTCGATCGCCTCATCGCGACCAAACCGGATATGCTTTGCTACGGCCATTTCGGAATGCGCCGGGATGGTTTGGCGCTGCTGGTCCGGCATCGTGAGCAGCTGCTTTTCTGGAACCGCACCCTGGCTGCTGAAATTCAGGGGAAGCCCCTGGAATCGATCGATGATTTCACCTCGTGGGTGGATTTGATGATAGAAGCGGATCCGCTGATGGGCGGGTTTCATCAACTGCCCCCCGCCGTCCAGCAGCGAGAACGCAGTTTCCTGACGAACAGTGTGAAGGGATTTGCCGGTTATCTGGCCGGGCTGCCGTAAAATCCGCATCCACGACGGCACAGACCGAATATCTTTGCCCGCCACGCCGTTGGTTTTCCCCCAAACGCCACAATAACGAAGTTACGATAGCCTATTTTTATAGTTTTTAAGATAATGTTTTTGGCAAGGCCAGAGGGAGGAAGCTGTATCAATCATACCGCGACGACCGATAACGCCGTCCAAAAACATTATCTTGAATGCTATAGGAAAGCGATGATGCGCATGGGCGCTTACGCGGATTGAATGGCGTCGATCACGGAAAGCGTGGCACGCGTGCGGGCCACATCATGAACCCGGACGATGTGCGCCCCTTTCATGGCCGCCGCCGCCACCGTCGCCTGGGTTCCCCAGGCCACTTCGGGGGAAAGTGGGTCGATGTCTTTTTCAGCCGGATCCTTGACCAACTGGCGAACGAACATCTTGCGGGAAGATCCCACCAGCAGCGGCGCACCCAGGTCATGAAATCGGTCCAGTTCCCGCAAAATCTGTAGGTTGTGGGCAATGGTTTTGCCGAACCCGATACCCGGGTCCAGGATGATGGCTTCCCGCGCCACACCGGCGTTGATCGCCACTGCCACGGCATCTTCGAGAAACCGCTTCACCTCGCCGATCAGGTCGGTGTAGGTCGGGGCTGCCTGCATGGTTTTTGGCGTGCCTTTCATGTGCATCAGAATCAGCGGCACCTGGCATTGGGCGGCTGTGGCGGCCATTTCGGGATCCATGCGAAGGGCGGCGATATCGTTGATGATGGTGGCACCGGCGGCCACCGCCGCTTTCGCCACCGCGGCTTTGGTGGTGTCAACGGAGATGGGCACGTTGACCTTTGTGGCCAAACGCTCGATCACCGGGATCACCCGTTCCAGTTCTTCTTCTGAACTCACCGGTTCGGAATAGGGGCGGGTGGATTCACCGCCGATATCGAGAATGTCGGCGCCGTCGGCGACCAGTTGCAGGGCCTGGGCGACCGCCCGATCGGTGGAGAAAAAATGACCTCCGTCGGAAAACGAGTCCGGGGTGATGTTGACAATGCCCATGATCAGGGTACGTTGTCCCAGTTCCAGTGATTGCGAGCCGCAGGCAAGGGTGTAAATCGGCATCGAATATACTCATTTCAAGGGTGAAGGGTATTAGGCGTTGAGGAGGCGTGAACAGATGATCGGTATCCATGCCCCTTAAGTCTGCCTGGTTTTTGCCGGCCGGAATGAAAGGCCGGTTGTTCAGCGTTGGTGACGTTTTCCGGTTCTGTCCGGCAATGGGGGTCAATCGCGCCTGTCGTCGGTTTCGCCGGGACCCGCTTGCGAAGCCGAGTCCGGTGCTTCCGGCGGACCATCCGATTCGATTTTCGATTCAGTCTCCTCGGCCGCCTGTAAATTTTCCGGTTCGGCCGCCTCAAAAGGTTCCTCTTTGTTTTCGGCCCTTTCCGGAAGATCAATGTCTGGTCTCACCGTGCGGATAATTTCATCCAGCTCGCTGCCCAGAACGGTCTCTTTCTCAATCAGTTCCTTGGCCAGTTTGTGCAGCACATCGATATGTTCGGTCAACACGGACCGGGCCCGTTCATAGGCGCCGATGACCAGGGCGTTGATTTCGGCGTCAATTTTTCTTGCGGTCTCCTCCGAGTAGTCCCGATGCTGGGCGATCTCGCGTCCCAGAAAGACCTGCTCCTCCTCCTTGGCGTAGGAAAGCGGACCAAGGGCCTCGCTCATGCCCCAACTGCGAATCATCTGCTGGGCCAGTTCGGTGGCGTTCTTGATGTCGTTGGACGCACCGGTGCTGATGCGGTTGAAAACGATTTCTTCGGCGACCCGTCCGCCGAACGCGATGGCCAGTTCGGCTTCGAGTTGATCTTTGTACCGGAAATCGCGCTCTTCGGGCAGAAACCAGGTGACGCCGGCGGCCCGGCCCCGGGGGATGATGGTGATTTTGTTCACTGCATCCGTGCCGGGAATGAGGCGTGCCACCAGAGCGTGGCCGCCTTCGTGATAGGCCGTGGTCAGCCGGTCTTCTTCCTTGATGACTTTCGATTTCCTCTCAAGACCCATGTAAACCTTATCTTTCGAGTCTTCGAAATCGACCATGTCCAGGCGTTCCTTGTTGCGTTTGGCCGCAAGCAGGGCCGCTTCGTTGACCAGGTTCTCAAGATCGGCGCCGGAAAATCCCGGTGTGCCCTTGGCCAGCACCACCGGATTGACATCCGTGGCGATGGGTGTCCGTTTCATGTGGACGCGCAGAATTTTTTCGCGGCCCTTGATGTCGGGCAGGGAGACCACCACCTGGCGGTCGAAACGGCCGGGCCGAAGCAAGGCCGGATCGAGTACGTCGGGCCGGTTGGTGGCCGAGATGAGAATTACTCCCTCGTTGGATTCGAAACCGTCCATCTCCACCAGGAGCTGGTTGAGGGTCTGTTCGCGTTCATCATGCCCGCCGCCCAGTCCCGCGCCGCGATGACGCCCCACCGCATCGATCTCATCAATGAAGATGATACACGGTGCATTTTTCTTTCCCTGGACGAAAAGGTCGCGCACCCGGGAGGCACCCACACCGACAAACATCTCAACAAAATCAGAACCGCTGATGCTGAAGAAGGGAACTCCGGCTTCTCCGGCGATGGCCCGCGCCAAAAGCGTTTTCCCCGTACCCGGAGGGCCCATGAGCAGAACGCCCTTGGGAATGCGCCCACCCAAGCGGGTGAATTTTTTCGGGTCGCGTAAAAAACTGACGATCTCCTCCAATTCCTCCTTGGCCTCATCGATGCCGGCCACGTCCTCGAACGTGACTTTCTCTTGCTGGTCCGAGAGCAGCCGCGCCCGGCTTTTTCCGAAAGACATGGCTTTGCCGCCGCCACTTTGCATCTGACGCATGAAGAAAATCCACACTCCGATGAGAACGATCATGGGGAACCAGGAGACCAGCACGGACATGTACCAGGGGGACTCCGCCGGTGGTTTGGCAATGATGGTGACGCCTTTGTCCTTGAGGCGCTGAATCAACGCCGGATCCTGGGGCGCGTAAATTTTGAAATGGCTGCGATTAAGATCGGTGACCCGGATTTCCTGGCCCTGAATCGTGACTTCCGAAACCCGGTCCGCTTCCACCATGGCCAGAAATTCGGAGTAGCTGATGTCATTTTGCGACAATTGCTGTTGGTTGAACAGGTTGTACAGCATGACCATCATCAGGGTGATGACCAGCCACAGCGCCAGGTTTTTATAAAATGGGTTCAAATGCAGGGTCCTCCTTTATCGTATATGGGCTTCGGGGGTATATCGATTTTTGATAGGATCATATTAACCATCATCGGGTGTCAATCAAGAAAAATTCAACCACCAGAACGCAGGTGGTGGCATGGGTTACCTTGACGAAATCGTCCATGCGCCGGCCCACCAGCCAGATAATCCGATTGCTGTCGGTGAGCACGGGGGCGATGGCCCGATCGTTTTGGGGAACATGGTGATCGATGAAGAATTTTTTAAGCTTTTGCGATCCTGAAGCGCCCAGTGGGGTAAAACGGTCACCCGGTCGCACGGGGCGCAGGGTCAGCGGGGCTGAAATCCGTTTCAGATCGAAAAAGGCCTGGTGGGGCCCCACGGTTTTCCAATCGGGCAATGCGTCGGCACGGCAGGTTGAAAAGCGCAGCCCGAATCCCAGTGAGGTCATCTGGATGGTTTCCGGGAAGGGGGCATCGATCCGCATCGGCAACCCCTGAGGTATGGTTGCGGGGCCGTCCGTCCGCCACCGCCGATGGACACTACAGCGTTGAAGATCCAATCGATCACCGTTTCGCCGGACCCGAACGCCGCCGGGCAGATGAACTTCCTTTCCATCGGCAGATTCGGCCAGAAGGCGGAGGACGGCGATGACATGGGCGAACGTGATCCGTCGCAACGTACCGCACAACACTTCCAAGGCTCGACGCACCAAGCGGCGGGCCAGGGCGGGATGCGCCCGATGAAGGCGTTTCACGCAAAGGACGAGATGATTGTTATCCCGTTTCACCACGGCTGCGGCGTATGGGGCATCGGTCAGCGCTTCGGTCCACGCCTCCTCACAACGCATGATATTGGCCAGCCGACTCAGATGGTGGTGAATGCGCGAGTTGTATTCATCGGCCAGAAGCGGCAGTAGCCGGTGTCGGATTCGATTGCGCAGAAAACGAAGATCGGTGTTGGATTCATCGGAGGCGCAGGCAATTTCTGATGTGGCGATATAGTCCTCAATCATTTTGCGGCGGACGTTGATGAGCGGACGGATGATTCGCCGGTCCCTTACCGGTGCAATTCCGGAAAGCCCCCGTGGTCCGCTGCCGCGCAAAAGGGCGAGCAGCATCTGCTCAGCGTTGTCATCCAGATGGTGGCCGAGGGCCAGTTTGTTATACCCCCCATCCCGCATGGTCTTGTTGAAAAAGGCGTAACGGACCCGCCGGGCAGCCTCTTCGGGGGAGAGGTGCAACCCTTGTTTGACCCTGGATACATGGGCGCGTCCCTCATGGCAGGGATGGTTCAAGGCGCTGGATGCCCGGCGTACCAGGGCGGCATCGGCGTCCGCCGCCAGGCCACGCAAACAATGGTTTAAATGGGCCACACCCAAATGGATATCCAGTGAGGGCGCCAGATGGTGGAGCAGATGCAAAAGCGCCATGGAGTCGGGGCCGCCCGAGACACCGACCAGAATCCGATCGCCGGCATTAATCATTTGATGCCTGGCCAGCGTCTGTCGGACGGTGGCCATCAGCGGATGCGAATCAGAGGTTGCCGAGGATGGTGGCATGAATCAGTTCAGCGTCTTTACGATCCCAATAGCCGACATAGCCGCACCGGATGGCGACCTCGGTCATGTCGTATTGTACGGTGGTGATCCTTACTTTTACCGGGGAGCCATCGTTCTGGCGTGCCTTGATGGTGGTCTCACTGGCCGTCTGGGTTTTTTCCTCAACGGGGATCTTCAGGTATTCCAGACTCTGGAGAACGGCATTTTCGGTACGCTTGAGATCACTGGCGTAGGAGCGGATCAACTCTCCCTTGACCCAGGTATAGACCCCGGCACCCGTTCCTGCGCCGACAACCAGGGCGGCACAGCCCGTGGTGAGAACAAGGACAGACAGCAACAGTATTGTATTAACAGTACGGTGCATTATGGGTTCCTCCATGTTGAAGATGGGATTGGCTCTCAGTTCAATTCCCTCTATTGCATGACAGCGGGGAAGTCAATACCGCAGCCATCACTGGTCAGGGTGGCCGCATTTGAATGGGAATCCGGAGAGTGGCGTTATGGGTTCCCCACGGTTTCGGAGCGATGAATGCCAAATACCAAAATCCAAATGTCAATTGAAGGATGAAATCGATTTAAATTGGACAGGATTCCACCATTTGTCATTGAGCATTTGATATTGAACGGCCTTGCGGTCGCCATCGTCCTGCCGTTTGTCTGACCATATGAGTGCTAAAGATGGCTCACTTAACCCTTGAAAAAGCGGTAACAAGTATACTATAGGTGCCCCGGTTGTGCTAGGTGGGGAGCCAGCGGTGCCCTGTACCCGAAATCCGCTTCATGCGGGGCTGAATTCCCCCCATAGGATTGATCCCGAAAATATTGGGTCATTTTGACCGGCCGCCGCGCAACAGACGGTCTCGAACCTCGTCAGGTCCGGAAGGAAGCAGCGATAAGAGATGCGGTCTGTGTCGTGGATCGATCCCGGTCAGACGATGACTTCGATTTTCAGGATCAGTTCAACGGGGGGTGCACAACCATTTCTCCTTTCAGTTCTGGCCCTGCCATTGCTGACCCGCCACCCCACCGGCGGTTTCTTTTTTTGATCCTTTGTTGTCATCGGATGCCCAGGCGCCATTGTCGACGTGCGTTTTCCGGCATTCGCTCATCGCTTTCCATCCCGGCCGGCGAATGACCGGTTGTTCTGAAATTTGTCTTACGCCAATACAACCTATCAGATTTACAAATAATTATCATGTCTTCGACAAGGTCGCGCTCGTCCTTGACAAGCCACCATCTGGTCTTATTTTTTGTCAACTTTGCAGTCCCGGTCGTCTTCAACAGCTTGATATTAATGCTGTCAGCGATCGGGTGCCCACCGGCCAAACAAAATGAAATCCAGGCAAACTAGGAGAAACAGGCGCTGATGGCACCAGAGAAGAAGATTGTAATTGACGACGAAATCGAACAGGAATCAGAGGCCGCATCGACGACGGAAAATGAGGTGGCCGATGCCGCTGATTCGCAAGCTGATCTGGAAGCACAACTGGCGGCAGCCCAGGCGGATGCCAACGATCACCGTGACCGCATGCTGCGCATGGCGGCAGAGCTGGAAAACTACAAAAAACGGGCGGCGCGGGAGCAGGATGACTTAAGGAAGTTTGCCACGGAGAAACTGATCAGCCAGTTGCTGACCGTCGTGGACAACCTTGAACGGGCCGTCGCATCGGCAACCGACGACAGTCAACCACAAAACGGCCAAAGCGTCGTCGACGGGGTCGTCCTGACACTGGCTGAAGTCAAGAAAATCCTTGAACAGAATCACGTAACGCCCATCGATTCTTTGGGGCAGCCTTTTGATCCGGCCTTTCATCAGGCCATGTGTCAGGAACCGTGCAGTGACCAGCCGCCCAATACGGTGGTTCAGGAGTATCAGAAAGGCTATCTGATTCATGACCGGCTGCTTCGTCCGGCCATGGTTGTGGTCTCAACGGGGGCAACGAACGGAAAAGATAACGAAAACGCGGTCGATACGAACGCATAACGAATTACTACAAGGAATATTGTCGAAGGTAAGGAGGAACAGCATATGGGCAAGATTATCGGAATTGACCTCGGGACCACCAACTCATGTGTGGCCATCATGGACGGCGGCGATGCCAAAGTCATCACCAACGCCGAGGGAGGGCGGACCACGCCATCCATCGTGGCCGTCAGCGAAAGCGGTGAGCGCATGGTCGGCCAGATTGCCAAGCGTCAGGCCATCACCAATCCGGAAAACACCGTATTTGCCGTCAAGCGGCTGATCGGCAGAAAGTTCTCTTCTCCCGAAGTCCAAAAGGACGTCAAAATCCTCCCTTACCACGTCAAACAGGCAGAAAATGGCGATGTCCGCATCGATCTGCGAGGGAAACTGCACAGCCCCGCTGAGATTTCCTCGTTTATCCTGGCGCATATCAAAAAATATGCCGAGGACTACCTGGGCGAGCCGGTTACCGATGCGGTCATCACCGTTCCGGCCTACTTCAACGACAGCCAGCGTCAATCCACCAAGGATGCCGGCAAGATCGCCGGGCTTAACGTGCTGCGGATTATCAACGAGCCCACCGCGGCGTCCCTGGCTTACGGACTGGACAAGCGTGCTGAAGAAAAGATCGCCGTCTTCGATCTGGGTGGCGGGACATTCGATATTTCGATCCTGGAGATAGGGGAAGGGGTTTTCGAAGTCAAGGCCACCAACGGCGACACCCATCTGGGTGGTGAGGATTTCGACCTGCGGCTGATCGACTACCTGGCCGACGAGTTCAAGAAGGATCAGGGCATTGATCTGAGAAACGACAAAATGGCCCTGCAGCGGCTCAAAGAGGCGGCTGAGAAGGCCAAAATGGAACTCTCCTCATCCATGGAAACCGATGTGAACCTGCCGTTCATCACTGCGGACGCCAGTGGCCCCAAACATCTCAATGTTAAAATTACCCGGGCCAAGCTGGAGGCGCTGGTCGCCGACCTGTTGGATAATATGGAGGCACCCTGCCGGACCGCGCTGAAGGATGCCGGCCTTTCCACGGGAGACATCAACGAGGTTATCCTCGTGGGGGGCATGACCCGTATGCCGGCCGTTCAGGAGCGGGTGAAGCGGATTTTCGGCAAGGATCCCCACCGGGGGGTCAATCCTGACGAAGTCGTGGCCGTGGGGGCCGCCATTCAAGGCGGTGTTCTCAAGGGGGATGTCAAGGACGTGCTTCTTCTGGACGTGACCCCGCTTTCCCTGGGCATCGAGACCCTGGGTGGGGTGATGACCAAACTCATCGACAAGAACACCACCATCCCGACCCGCAAAAGCCAAGTTTTCTCCACCGCGGCGGACAATCAGCCGGCCGTCTCCATCCATGTGCTCCAGGGTGAGCGTGAAATGGCGGCCAACAACAAAACTCTCGGCCGGTTTGAACTGGTCGGTATCCCGCCTGCCCCCCGGGGCGTGCCCCAGATCGAGGTCACCTTCGATATCGATGCCAATGGTATTGTCAATGTTTCTGCCAAGGATACGGCCACTGGGAAAGAGCAGTCTATCCAGATTACGGCGTCCAGCGGCCTATCCAAAGAGGAGATTGACAAACTGGTCAAGGATGCCGAGTTGCATGCCGATGATGATAAAAAGAAAAAGGAACTGGTTGAGGCCCGCAACCATGCCGATACCCTGATTTACAGTACCGAAAAATCCCTTAAGGATCTTGGGGAGAAAGTGGACGCCGAGACCCGCAGCAACATCGAAACCGCCTCTGCAGCGCTGAAAAAAGCCATGGAGGGCGAAGATCTTCAGGAAATTCAGCGCCTGAGCGAGGAACTCACCCAGGCATCCCACAAAGTCGCCGAGGCCATGTACAAACAGGCCTCCGAGTCCGGCGCTGCCGGCGCGGCGCCCGGTGCCGATGCCGGCGCGGAATCCGGTGCGGGTGCTGGGGCGGCCGACGATGATGTGGTTGACGCCGACTTTGAAGAGGTCAAAGACAAAAAATAGATCGAAATTTCCTGAAGATGGCGGTGCTTTTCGCATTGCCATTAAAAAACCCGCGTCAGGTGAATGGCGCGGGTTTTTTGTCTGTTGTTTTAAGTTCCTCTGCGGCGGTCAGACCTGGAAACTCTCCTTTTTCCCGGCATACTGCTCGCGCAGTCTGGGCTTTTCAATTTTGCCGGTGGGGTTCCTGGGCACATCCGCGAAAATGATTTTCCTGGGGCGCTTGTAGCGCGCCAGGCCACTGCAAAAATCGTCCACCTCCTCCTTGGTCAATACGGCGCCATTTTTAACCTTGATGATGGCTGTGGCGATCTCGCCCAGTCGCAGGCTCGGCAAGCCGATGACCGCAACATCCTGAATGCGCGGATGCCCCATGAGAAACGCTTCGATTTCCACCGGATAGATGTTCTCCCCGCCAGTGATGATAACGTCCTTTTTCCGATCCACCAGCCAGATGAAGCCATCCTCGTCCTGCCGGGCCACATCGCCGGTAAGCAGCCACCCGTCGACAATCGTGGCGGCGGTGGCTTCGGGGTTTTGATAATACTCTTTCATCACACCGGGCCCCTTCAGAATCAGCTCGCCCGGGTTTCCCGGCATGACCGGCTGGTGGTCGTCGTCGACAATCTGATACTCCCAGTCGAAACCGGGGACGCCGATGGCACCCACTTTGTGCATGTTTTCCAGACCCAGGTGGATACAGCCGGGCCCTGTGCATTCGGTCAGGCCGTAATTGGTATCGTACTGGTGGTTGGGAAAGATTTTTTGCCACTCCCGGATCAGGCTCGAGGGAACCGGCTGGGCGCCAATGTGCATCAGCCGCCACTGGTCCAGCTGATAGTTCGTTAATTTCAACTCGCCGCTTTCAATGGCGAAGAGAAGATCCAGTGCCCAGGGCACCAGCAGCCAGACGATGGTGACCTGCTCCTCGGAGATCGCCTCGATGATCCAGTGGGGATCGATGCCTTTTAAGATAACCGCCCGGGCGCCCACGATAAAGTTGCCGAACCAATGCATTTTGGCTCCAGTGTGGTACAGGGGCGGCATGCACAGGAAATTGTCCGTGTGGACCTGGTTGTGGTGACGGTTTTCCACGTAGCAGGCATGCTCAAGGTTGCGATGGGTCAGCCGGGTGGCCTTTGGGGTTCCGGTGGTGCCGGAGGTGAAGTAAAGCGCCGCATCGTCGCAAATATCGATCTTAACGCTGGGGGGCTCGGCCGGATGGGTAGCCATCAGCGTTTTCAGGGATTCGGCCCAGTCGGGACGCTTTTCTTCCGGTCCGGTGAAAATGAAGTGCTGCACGCAGGATTGGATTTGTTCGCGGATCTGGTCCACCCGGTCGATGAACTCCTCACCGAAGATAAAAACCCTGGCCTCTGCAGTGAGGCTGCAATTGGCGATCGTTTCGGCCACAAACCGGAAATTGAGGGGCACCGCCCAGGCACCGGTCCGCAAGATACCGAAATAGGCGGGCAGCCACTCAAGGCAGTTCATCATCAGGTGAATCACGCGATCCCCTTTGCGGACCCCTCGGGCGATCAATACCTGAGCAATGGTGCTGGCCTGTTCGTCAAAGGCTTTCCAGGTGATTTCCCTGCGGCGCTCCAACGCCGGTTCCCGTTCGATGAGGGCGGTTTCCTGACCATACATTCTTGCGTTGCGGGCAAGAATCTCGGTAATCAGCATAGCGCTTGTCCTTAGTTAGTGATAGCGGAGGTGATTTCGAAAGGGGCAATAACAAAATGGCCGGCAGGGGTCAAGGTGCTGAGCATGGCGATGGCCGGGTACCGCCCTATTCGGTGAAAAAAAGTTTGCCCGGGGACGATGGATTCTTTAAACTGAAAAAAATTAAACGATTCACTTTAAGGATGGTGGACATGCTTCGTTTTGACGGCACCTATACATTGGCACGCAAGGAAGATCCCGGATCGAGTCACGCCTATGCCTGCAGCTGGAATGTAAAGGTTATCGATTTTTCGTCGTCCGATCCGTCTCACCCGCATATCCGGCCCTGCGCCGTCCTGGCGGTTCGACAGGCCGGTGGGATTTTCAAGTCCAGTTGTGCCGAAAGCCTGGGAAAGCGGATCGTCAAGGACTTTGATCTCAAGGTTGACGACCTGCTTTGGGTTGAATCGTTTCCCGACGTCCCCCAACAGCTTTTTGTGGCTGTCTTCACCCCCCGCTATGGCGATGCCGGCATTCATTATACCATCACCTGGCGGCCCATTCTGGAAAACGAGCAAAACGCCGTGGCGCCCTGGTTCCAGGCGTCGGAATAGACGATCCTTGCGTTTCCGAATCCACCCCCGCCAGATGCCGGCGGCGGCAATCCGCCCAAAATATGGGTTGAATGTTGAATCGCTTTTTTCTAAAATACGCTGCTAAACTTCGGACGTCTTTCCGGACCCGAAGGTTTTCCCGTCATTTTTTCACCGATACCATTTTCCCCGCCGATGGCGGAAAGTGAGGGGCCGCCGTCCCATCGGTCGGGGAGACACAAGCTATAAGGCGAATCATCAACCTACAAATCGAGGACGCACACGATGAAGGTGCTGGTCAGTGACAATCTGGGGGAGGATGGCATCCGCATGTTTCAGGATGCATCGAATATTGATGTAGATGTGAAAACCGGTCTGGCACCGGAGGCGCTTAAGGCGATTATCGCCGACTATGATGCGTTGGTGATTCGTAGCGCCACCAAAGTGACCGAAGAATTGCTTCAGGCGGCCACCCGGCTGAAGGTTGTCGGACGGGCTGGTATTGGTCTGGACAATGTGGATATTCCGGCAGCCACCCAACGTGGGGTGGTGGTGATGAATACGCCCACGGGCAATGTGGTCACCACGGCGGAGCACGCCATTGCCATGATGCTGGCCCTGACCCGCAACATCCCCACCGGTACGGCGTCCCTGCGGGACGGACGTTGGGAAAAGAAGAAACTGCAGGGTCGGGAGATTTTCAATAAGGTGCTGGGGGTGATCGGGTTCGGAAAGATCGGCGCCATTGTGGCCGACCGGGCCCGCGGCCTGAAGATGAACGTGGTTATCCACGATCCCTTTGTCACTCCGGAACAGATCCAGAAGGCCGGTTTTACGCCTGTGGATCTGGACACGCTCTACCAGCAGGCCGATTACATTTCCGTACATGTACCCAAACTGAAAAACACCCTTGGGATGATCAATGCGGATGCATTCGGAAAGATGAAGGACGGGGTGATGATCATCAACTGTGCCCGCGGCGGTATCGTGGCGGAAAACGATCTTTACGATGCCCTTGTCTCCGGCAAGGTGGCCGGTGCGGCCCTGGACGTTTTCGAAACCGAACCGCCAGTAGAGAGCCCGCTGGTAGCCCATGAACGGGTGATCTGTACGCCCCACTTGGGCGCCTCTACCCGGGAGGCTCAGACCAACGTGGCCGTCGCCGTCGCCCGGCAGATCATCGACTTCCTTACCGCCGGCACCGTGGCCAATGCAGTGAACATGCCGTCGGTGACCGGAGAGGCCCTGGAAAAAATTGGTCCCTACCTGACCCTGGCCGAGCGCATGGGATGCCTGCAGGCACAACTGGTCCAGGGCCCGATCAAAGAGGTTGTGGTCGAGTTCCATGGCGATTTCAAGGACCTTGACCTTTCACCGGTTTCCACGGCGGTGCTGAAGGGGATCCTCACCCCGGTGGTCAAGGACGACGTCAACTTCGTCAACGCTCAGGTCATGGCCCAGCAACGGGGCATCAAGGTTACCGAAACCAGCAGCGCCGAGTCGGACTACTATGTCAACCAGTTTACCGTCCGGGCCATCACCACCGAAATGACCAGCGTGGTTTCCGGTACGATTTTCGGGAAAAAGGATCCGCGGATCGTCAAGATTGACAAATTCCGTCTGGAGATGATCCCCCACGGCCATATGGCCCTGATTCAGAATATTGATAAACCCGGCTCCATCGGTGAAATCGGTACCACCCTCGGGAAACACAAGATCAACATTGGCCGGATGCAGGTGGGACAGGAAGAGGAGGGTGACCGCAATATTATTTTCCTGACCACGGATACGCCGATACCCGAAGCTGTGGTTGACGAAATGCGCCAGTTGGCCCTGGTCAAAACCGTTACCCCGTTGGAGTTTTAAATTTTCCGGCCGGCGACCCCGGTATCAGGGGCGGCACGGCAATAAGGAGCATCTATCGATGACAGACGATAAAAAGGCGCACACGGAAGACGCCGGAGGGAAACCGCAGACATCGGGATCCCCGCCGCTGCCGACCATTAATTTTGCTACTTTCATCTTTTCGCTCAATTCATCGGCACTGGTTCAACTGGGCATGATGGAAGATCCCATGACCGGCCAGAAGACCAAGAACCTGCCGATGGCCAAGCAGACCATCGATGTCATCTCGATGCTGGAAGAGAAGACCCGCGGCAATCTGGATGGTGATGAAGCGGCAATGATCAAGAACATTCTCTATGACTTGCGGATTCTCTACGTGAAAGAGAAGGGGTAGGCCGACGCGACCGCCATCGACCCCAGTGACCGTTACGGTTCACGCGCCAGCCAAGATCAACCTGTTTTTGCGGATTACCGGCAAGCGTTCCGACGGTTACCACGAGCTCAGTTCGGTCATGTGCCCGGTCGCCCTGTACGACACGGTGACCATCACTTTTGGCGATGATGACGGAATCCAGGTTGCCTGTGCGCATCCGGCGGTTCCCGAGGATTCCTCCAACCTGGTGGCCCGGGCTGCCGCCCTTTTTTTCGAAACGGCGTTTGCCGGATGCCCGCCGCTTGGGGGAGGGATGCGGATCCACATCGAAAAGCGCATTCCCGTTGGCGCCGGGTTGGGCGGCGGCAGCAGTGACGCCGCCGCCGTCCTGGTGGCACTCAATCGCCATTTTGGATTGCCGTTGACCCACACCACCCTCCAGGCGGTGGGTGCCCGCATCGGTGCGGATGTTCCCTTCTTTATTTTTGGTGCCCCCGCGCTGGCAACGGGAATCGGTGAGCAGCTGGCTGCTTTTCCCTACCTGGCCCCCTGGACGGCCCTGCTGGTCTATCCCGGGGTGGCCATCTCCACGGCCTGGGTATACAAAAATCTGAATTTACGATTGACAAAAGACGAAAAAAAACTTAGTAAATTCCACTTTAACGGCCGATTTTTCAGGCTTGACGAGCATTTGGTCAATGACTTGGAGCCGGTGACTGAAAGCGCTTTTCCGGTCATAACGGAGATAAAGCGTTTGCTGCAAGCGCATGGCGCAAAGGGGGCCATGATGTCCGGCAGTGGTTCAGCGGTGTTCGGGTTGTATGCCGATCGCGATCGAGCCGAATCAGCGTACAAGGTCTTGTGTGGCAATCAGCAACGTCAAAACTGGACGCTTTACATTGCAGACCTTTTGATCTAAGGGCCGGTTGTTGCCAACCATGGTTATTGGGGCACCGGCATTTTTTACTGGGGCGTCGTCAAGTGGCAAGACACAGGATTTTGGTTCCTGCATTCGGAGGTTCGAATCCTCCCGCCCCAGCCAATATTATCAAACAGGAGTAGCGTTCAGACAGTGACCACGAAAAAACACAATTTCTGTATTTTTACTGGAAATTCCAATCCGGATTTGGCGGATAAGATTGGACGCTACCTGGAGATGCCGCTTTGCGGCGCCGTCGTCAAGCGTTTCAGCGACGGAGAAATCCAGATTGAGATCGAAGAAAACGTTCGTCAGAAGGACGTTTTTATTGTCCAGTCGACTTGTGAACCGGTAAACGATAATCTTGTTGAAATGCTGCTGATGGTCGATGCCCTCAAACGGGCCTCGGCGCGCCGGATTACCGCCGTCATTCCCTACTACGGTTATGCCCGCCAGGATCGGAAAGTGGCGCCCCGGGTTCCCATCAGCGCAAAGCTGGTGGCTGACCTGTTGACTACCGCCGGTGTGACCCGCGTGATCACCATGGACCTGCATGCCGGACAGATTCAGGGCTTTTTCAACATCCCCGTTGACAACCTCTATGCGGCACCGGTGCTGCTGGAATCCATAAAAAACGAATTTGATAATGGCGATCTGGTGGTCGTTTCACCGGATGCCGGCGGTGTGGAACGGGCGCGCGCTTTCGCCAAACGGCTCAATGCCGGACTGGCCATCATCGATAAACGGCGTTCGTCACCCAACAAAGCCAAGGCCATGGCGGTGATTGGCGATGTAACGGACAAAACGGTGATTATCCAGGACGACATGATCGATACCGCCGGAACTCTCACCGAGGCCGTGAATGCCATCATGGACAGGGGCGCCCGGGAGGTGCATGCCTGCTGTGCCCATGCGGTGCTTTCCGGTCCGGCGCTGGATCGGATCAATACGTCGCCGATTACCAGTGTCGTTTGCACGGATACCATCCCTCTGGGTGAAAAACAGCAAGAATGTAATAAAATTAAAGTGCTTTCCATCGCCAACCTGGTGGGGGAGGCGATTATTCGAAGCTACACCGGGGATTCGGTAACATCCCTGTTTGTGTAATATTTTTTCAAGGAGGAACAGATCGTTGGAAATCATGAATCTTAAAGCAACCCTGCGGGAAGCCGTGGGCAACGGACCCTCACGGGTGCTTCGCAGAGATGGCAAAATTCCTGCCATTTTGTATGGACCCAAAACCGATCCGATCAAACTGACCATCGAAAACCTCGAGCTCGAACCGATATTCAAAAGTGGTGCGGTGGCTCAGAAGCTTCTGAAATTGGAAATCAGCGGGGCCGATCAAGGCCGCAACGTGATGGTCAAGGATATGCAGCGCCATCCGGTTTCCAATACGCTTTTGCATCTTGACCTCTACGAAGTGTCCATGGGCCAGAAAATCAAGGTCATGGTTCCGGTTGCCACCACGGGCAAAAGCAAGGGCGTTGAAATGGGCGGAATGCTTCAGATTATCCGCCGGGAGTTGGAAGTCCTCTGCCTGCCCGACCAGATTCCGGAAATGATCACCATTGACGTGACCGACCTTGATGTCGGCGATTCGTTCCACGTCGAAGAGCTCCAACTGGAGGGCGATATTGAAGTGCCGGCTGAAGTCAACTTCACGATTCTGACCATCCTGGGCGCCAGCAAGCAGGAGGAAGAGGAAGGCGAAGAAGAGGGCGAAGAAGAGGGTGAAGAGACGGCTGAAGCATCGGCCGAAGAATAATTTTTCAACCCTATACGCCGGCAGCGGCCATGCTCGGAAACCATCGGCAGGTTGACGTTAACGGCTGATCAGCACCGGAAAATCAGCCTGCCGTGCAAGTACCGATCCGCCCACGGCGATTGGGGACCGATGGCCATCCCGATTCCTCCAGACGGGAACCATCACCATCATGCCAGAAAAAATACAGCATCTGATCGTCGGCCTCGGAAATCCGGGACCGGCGTATGCATCAACCCGCCACAATATTGGATTTATGGTCATTGACCGGCTGAAGGACAAGTACGGGCTGATCGCTCGCACCAGCCGGATTCAAGCGGAACTGGCCGAGGGGGCCATTGCCGGAAGGATGGTTATGGTGGCCAAACCGCAGGCTTACATGAACCGTTCCGGTGACCCGGTGGGTGATATCATTCGCATGTATGGGCTTCAATGCGAGGATGTGGTCGTCATCCACGATGACATTGACCTTGCTTACGAAAGATTGAAAATCAAAGAGAAAGGGGGGGATGGAGGACACAATGGATTAAGGTCCCTGGCAGACGCCCTGGGGACCGCTGCATTTGTAAGGGTGCGAATGGGCGTCGGGCGGCCTGACGCCGGCATTGGGGTGGTGGACTACGTTCTCGGTGAGTTTGACGCCGACCAGCGATTAACGCTCGAACGATTTCTGTCACAGGCTGTCGAGGCTGCGGAAGTGATCCTTTGCCAAGGAGCAAAGGAGGCCATGAATCGGTTTAATCGGAAACCTTGATTTAACCCAACACGGAATGGAGGAAAGAATGGAAGTTGTAATGAGTAACTTACCGCTCGCTTGTACGTTGGTCGGTGTTGCTGGTGTTCTCTTCGCGATTATCCTTGCCGGCATCGTCAAAGGTGCTCCTGCTGGAGATGAGAAGATGCAGGCCATCGCTGGTGCCATTCAAGAAGGTGCCGTCGCTTATTTGAACCGTCAGCTGAAGAGCATGGGCATTGCCGGTATCATTATCTTTGCAGTGATTTTTGCGACCATGGGCGCCAAGACCGCCTTTGGTTTCATGATTGGTGCGGTCGCCTCTTTCATGGCCGGTTATATCGGAATGCGCGTATCCGTTCTGGCTAACGTGCGGACCGCCGAAGCGGCTAAAAAAGGCATGGCTGCCGGCCTTTCCATGGCCTTTAAAGGCGGCAGCGTGACCGGTATGATCGTCGCCGGCCTGGCTCTGACCTCCGTTGCCGGTTACTACACGGCTACTCATGATGTTATCGCCCTGGTCGCCCTCGGCTTTGGTGGCAGCCTGATTTCCATCTTTGCCCGTCTGGGCGGCGGCATCTTCACCAAGGGTGCTGACGTCGGTGCCGACTTGGTGGGTAAGGTTGAAGCGGGTATCCCCGAAGACGACCCCCGTAACCCCGCTACCATCGCTGACAACGTGGGTGATAACGTGGGTGACTGCGCCGGTATGGCCGCAGACCTTTTCGAGACCTATGCCGTTACCGCCGTAGCCGCCATGCTGATCGGCCACCTGCTCTACCCCAAAGTCCCCATGGCCACCGAGTTTCCGCTGATCCTTGGTGCGATCTCCATCATCGCTTCCATGATCGCTGTTTTCTTTGTCCGTCTGGGCAGTGGTGGTTACATTATGGGTGCCCTGTACAAAGGCATGTTCGGTTCCGCCATTTTGGCTGCCGTCGCCTTCTACTATGCGGCAACCAAGTACATGGGCGGCCTGGGTGACATCACCGCCATGCAGATTTACTACTGCACGCTGATCGGCCTGGTGCTGACCGTCGTCATCGTTATCATTACTGAGTTCTACACCGGTATCTACAGCCCGGTGAAGAGCATTGCAGAGGCCTCCACCACTGGTCACGGCACCAACATCATTGCCGGCCTGGCCGTCTCCATGCAGGCCACCGCATTGCCGGTCCTGTCCATTTGTATTGCCATTCTGCTGGCTTTCAAATTCGCCGGTCTTTACGGTATCGCCATGGCCGCCATGTCCATGCTTTCCATGACCGGTATGGTCATCGCCATTGACGCTTACGGTCCGATCACCGATAACGCCGGTGGTATCGCTGAAATGGCCGAGATGGACGAGAGTGTGCGCGCCGTCACCGATCCGCTGGATGCCGTCGGCAACACCACCAAGGCCGTCACCAAAGGGTACGCCATCGGTTCTGCCGGTCTGGCCGCGTTGGTGCTGTTCGCTGCCTATGTGATGGAATTCCAGATCCAGGGTGGTGGTAAAGAAGCCATCAAATTCGATCTTTCCGACGTTAACGTGATTATCGGTCTGTTCATCGGTGGCCTGCTGCCCTACCTGTTCGCTTCCATCGCCATGAAGGCCGTTGGTAACGCCGGTGGCGCCGTGGTCGAGGAAGTTCGTCGTCAGTTCCGCGAAATTCCGGGCATCATGGAAGGTACCGCCAAACCCGATTATGGTGCCTGCGTTGACATCGTCACCAAGTTTGCCCTCAAAGAGATGCTGGTTCCCGCGCTGCTGCCGGTTGTGGCTCCGCTGCTGGTCGGCTTCCTGCTGGGCAAAATCGCTCTCGGCGGTCTGCTCATCGGTTCCATTGTTACCGGCGTGTTCGTGGCCCTGTCCATGACCACCGGTGGTGCGGCTTGGGACAACGCCAAGAAATACATTGAAGACGGACACCTGGGTGGCAAGGGCTCCGAAGCCCACAAAGCCGCTGTAACCGGTGACACCGTCGGCGACCCCTACAAAGATACCGCCGGCCCGGCTGTCAACCCGATGATCAAGATCCTCAACGTTGTGGCCCTGCTGATGGTTCCGTTCCTGCTGTAATCCGGCAGGGCGGGGTTATCTCGCCGCAATTGCAGTTGTCATTCAAGGATTGGCGCCAAGCGGCGCCAATCCTTTTTTTATTGATTATTCCCCCCTGCAATGGTATATTCTACTATTACATATGGTTATTATTTTTGCACTCCCCTTGAAGCGAGGGGGATTCCTTTCAGAGGGAAGCAGCGGATAGGCCAAACGACCGACTTTCCGGTACTCACCGGGATAAGAACCCCACAAACCACGGCTTAATCCCAGCTCACTGGTACATACATGGCAGACAAATCCGATAGCGATAGCGATAGCGACAGCGCCAAGAGCCCGGCATTACATAAGCGATTCAAGGTAGGGGATCTCGCTGTCTATCCGGCCCACGGCGTCGGTCGTATTGAAGCCATCGAAACCAAGGTCGTCAATGGTGAGGAACACGATTTTTACATCATGAAAATCATTGAAAATGCAATGGTGATCATGATTCCGACCTGGAATGTGGCTTCCGTGGGGCTCCGGGACGTTATCCAGAAAAAAGATATCCCCAAAATTTTCGATGTGATGCGCCTGCGCCAGGACCAGCCCATGGATAACCAGACATGGAACCGGCGTTATCGCGAGTACATGGAAAAGATCAAAACCGGCTCACTCTTCGAGGTGGCCGAGGTCTACCGGGATCTCTCACTGCTCAAAATGACCAAAGACCTCTCCTTTGGGGAACGCAAACTTTACGATACTGCTCAGAATCTTCTCGTCAAAGAGCTTTCGACTGCCAAAAACAAAAACGAGAAGGCCATTATTAAAGAAATTGAGTCTCTTTTTACCACTGATGAGGCAGGCGACTAAGCCGTTTCATCCGTATGTCTAACCCACCATCGCGCTTCTCTTTTGCAGTTGTCCCCTGCCAGGCGGGAGACCGCCTCGATCGCTTGGTCGCCGCTTGTGTGGCGCACTGTTCGCGATCCTTTGCTGCCGTGCTGATCCGGCAGGGACGAATCACCGTAGACGGGCAGACCAGAAAACCGGGATACGTGGTCAAGTCCGGAGAACAGATTTCAGGAACCATTCCACCAGCCGACACGCCCGCTTTTTTGCCTGAAGCGATTCCCCTTGAAATTCTCTATGAAGACGACGAACTGCTGGTTGTCAACAAATCCCCCGGCATCGTTGTTCATCCGGCTCCCGGCCATAGTGGCGGAACCCTGGCCAATGCCCTGATGCATCACTGTCCAGACCTGCAAGGCATATCCGGTGGTTTGCGTCCCGGCATCGTTCATCGCCTCGACAAAGATACCTCCGGTGCCATGGTGGTGGCCAAAACCAGCCGTGCGATGCACCATCTGGCCGCACAGTTCAAATCCCGTCAGGTGCATAAGCTCTACCTGGCCCTGGTGTATGGCAATCCCCTAAACGAACACGGCAGCATTGATCTGCCTATCGGCAGGCATCCGGTGGCGCGCAAGCGGATGTCCGTGCACAGCCGCGTCCCGCGCCCGGCGCTGACCCTCTGGCAGGTGAGGGAACATTTCGCTGGCTTGAGTCTGCTGGAACTGGACATCCGGACGGGGCGCACCCACCAGATTCGGGTGCATTGTAAGGCCATTGGGCACCCGGTGGTTGGCGATCCGCTATATTCCCGTCGAGGCCTTAAACGCCAACTGACCCAGGTCGCGCCGTTGATTGCACAGGTGGTGGAACCCGTTCAGCGCCAGATGCTGCATGCGCGACAGCTTCAGATCCGCCATCCGTTGGACGATCGTCGGTTGATTGTTGAAGCGCCCTTGCCATTTGATATGGATGAAGTCCTCAGGAAGCTCCGCATGAACTCACGCTAAATGCAACTGTGGCTCAAAGCCACTTTTATCGCAGAGGATTTCAAGGGAAATAAAAAACGCCGCCGGATTTCCGGCGGCGTTGGGTGAAATCGGGGTGAAGAAATTCGCTCAGGCGGCGCTTTGTTCGCCCTCAGGGGTGGAAGGGGCGATGGTGTCCGGATTGTAGCAAACCCGGCAGCAGTTGAGACAGCGGCTCGATTCGTGTTTGGCATCCGCCTCGGTGATCACCTGGTCGACTTCAATCATCGAATCGATGCGATCTTTTACCGGCAATTCCGGCATGGGGGTCCGTTTGCTTTTCACCACGCCGGGAACCGTTTGAAAGAGCGACTCGGGAATGTGCTGTTTGCGCAAGGACTTGGGAGATCCTTTGACCTCCTCACCGGTAATATACTGATGGATGGAACGCGCCGCCCGGCGCCCGCCACCGATGGCATCCACGACAAGGGAGGGGCCGGTCGCCACGTCTCCACCGGTAAACAGATAGGGGACGCTGCATTGCAGGGTTTCCGGGTCGTTATCGAATGTATTCCAGCGAGTAATGGTAATGTCTTCTTTCTCTGGTTCTTTTTCCATAAAGCTGACATCAGGCTGCTGGCTGATGGCCGAGATTACCATGTCCACATCGAGTATGGTCTCTGACCCTTCGATCGGCACAGGTCGGCGCCGGCCGCTGGCGTCTGGTTCGCCCAGTTCCATCTGAAGGTATTCCAACCCTTTGACGTTGCCCTGGCCATCGTCGATAACGCGGGTCGGGGCGGCCAGGAACTGGAAAGAAATGCCTTCATGTTCAGCGGCAACGATTTCCACCTCGTTGGCGGGCATTTCCTTGCGTGTCCGGCGGTAGACCAGATAGACTTTTTCGCAGCCCAGGCGCAGCAGGGTGCGCACACAGTCGATGGCCGAGTTGCCGCCGCCAACGACCGCCGCGCGTTTGCCGATGGGAATGCGCTTGTCAGGGGAGTCGGCCACGGAAGAGAGGAAATTGATGCCCTGCGATACGCCCTTGAGATCTTCCCCCTTGATGCCCAGCTTATAATCTTTCCACGCACCGATACCAACGAAAATGGCGTCATAGCCTTCTTCTCGTAGGCTCTGGATAGTGAAGTCGCGTCCCAGGCAGGTGTGGTAGTGCACGTCGATCCCCAGATTGAGAATGCCTTCGATCTCCCAGTCGAGGACTTTGTCGGGCAGGCGATATTCCGGTATCCCATAGCGCGTGATGCCGCTCAGTTTGGACATGTTTTCGTAGATCGTGGGATGGTGCCCCAGTCGCCGCAGAAAGTAGGCACAACTGACGCCTGCCGGGCCACCGCCGATGACGGCCACGCGTTTACCGGTATCCGGCGCACAGGGAATCGGAAAACGGGTTCCGCTGTTCATCTCATAGTCGGCCACAAATCGCTTGAGTTGATTGATGGAGACGGCCTCGTCATCTTCAATAGCCCGGCGGCAGTAGGTTTCACAGGGATGCGGGCAGACGCGGCCGCAGGAGAGCAGCAGCGGGTTGCGTTCACGGATGGTGCTGACCGCGGCTTCGTAGTCGCCCTCACGGATCTGGCGGATGTATCTGGGAATGTCGATCTCCGCCGGGCAGGTTTGCTGACAGGGGGCCAGGGCGTGGTCTTCCTCATTGAAAACCAGCAGACGCTCGGACATGGTCTTGACCGACAGCAAGTCTTTGGGGCAGGCGGCCGCGCAGGCACCACAACCCACACACTTCATTTCGTCGATCACCGGGAACCCATTTGGCCCCATGTGAATAGCATCGAAGAGGCAGGTTTTGATGCAGTCACCCATTCCCAGACAGCCGATGGAGCAGACCCGTTTCCCGCCGTAAAGCGCGGTCATGGCGGCGCAGGTCATCGCTCCGTTGTAAATGAACTTGTCTTCCGCACGGTCACCGCCGCTGCACGGGTTAAGTGATTTGACCGGTTCTGCCGTCCCCGGATCAACGCCCATGACGCCGGCGATATTGACGGCTGCCTCGGAATCGGCGGCAACGCAGATACCGGGTTTGGCCCGGCCCTCGACAATGGCCACTGCCGCAGCGCCGCAACCGGCAAATCCGCAGCCACCGCAGTTGGCGCCGGCCAGGAAGTATTCGACCTGACCAATACGGGGATCTTCGTAAACGTAGAAGACTTTGGATGCAACACTGAGAATAATGCCGCAGGTGGCACCAATGCCAAGCATGACAAGAATAGCGATGGTCACGAAAACCTCCTTTATTTAAGGGCCGTCAGCAAAGGGATGGATCTGCATTGGCGAAGACCCAATCTGGCAGCAAAACAATTTGCTACTAAAAAACCGTTTGGAACGACTCAAGTCCCCCCAAACGGTTTCGGTTTTGATAATACTGATGCGTGTCCCGTCAGGGGCCTGTGCGCTGACTACACCATTCCGCGAAATGCGTAAAAACTCAGTGAGAGGATTCCGGCGGTAACCAGTGCGATAGAGGTGTCCTGCAACGGTTTCGGCACCCTGGCCAGAAGAATCCGTTCACGAACACCGGCAAAAAGAATCAATGCCAGACCAAATCCGGCGGCATACCCGAAGGAGGCGACCAGCGACTGCATGAAGCTGTACTCTTTGTCAATATTTAGCACGCAGACACCGAAAACCGCACAGTTCGTGGTAATCAGAGGCAGAAAAATACCCAAACCGGCATAAAGCGCCGGCATGCTCTTTTTGAGAAACATTTCTACGAACTGAACCAGTGACGCGATGACCAGAATAAAGGCAATCGTTCTCAGGTAAACCAGTTTATAGGGTAACAGAAGATAATTGAAGATCAGCCAAGTCATTACACCGGCCATGACCAGTACGAAAATGACGGCCATGGCCATGCCCACGGCGGTTTCCATTTTCTTTGATGTGCCGAGGAAAGGGCAATTTCCCAAAAATTGGGCCAGTAAAATATTATTGACGAAGATGCAGGCGATGATGAGTTCAATATAGTCCATTGCACACTTCCTTTATCGCTATTTGCTCGGAATAAGGTTCATCAGGCACAGGAGCAGACCCAAAGCGACAAATGCTCCCGGCGCCTGAACGGCAAAGACGAAGGGCTCATAGGATGCTCCGAAAATATTCGGAATACTATAGGGCAGAAAGCCGAACACATCACCGGCAAGTCCGCCGGTGCCCAAAAGTTCACGAACTGCACCGAGGACGGCCAGCGAACAGGTAAAGCCGATTCCGATGCCCAGGCCGTCAGCAGCGGAAAGGACGACGCCGTTTTTAGACGCAAATGCCTCCGCTCGCCCCAGGACGATACAATTGACCACGATAAGGGGGATGAACACACCCAGGTCCATGAACAGCGTGTACGCGAAGGCCGCCATCATCTGCTCAACCACGATAACGAAAGTGGCGATGATGATGATGAAACAGGCGATACGCACCTTGGCGGGAATGACCTTCCGCAAAAGAGAAACCAGGATATTGGAGCAGAGCAGGACGAAAGTGGTGGCCAGTCCCATACCAATACCGTTTTTCATGGAAGTGGTAACACCCAGTACCGGGCAGAGACCAAGGACCAGGCGAAACGGCGGTATCTCCTTCCAGAGGCCTTTGGTAAATTCAGAAGCAATCGATTTGGCCATTTTTGCTAGACTCCTTTATTTGCCCATGCCTTTGATTTGTTCTTCCAGCTGTGGTTTCAGTTTGTTGTAAGAGGTGATGGCATTGTTGACGCCAGCGCAGACCGCCCGGGAGGTAATGGTGGCGCCGCTCAGCGCATTTACACTGCCACCGTCGTTGGTCACCTTGAGAGGCGTACCAATCGGCTTGCCGGCAAACTGCGCTGAAAATTTGGGGTCGTCTTTGGCCATGGCGCCGAGTCCGGGTGTCTCTTTGTGCGTCGTGACGGCAATCCCGCGAAGGGTTTCGTCGGCCATGTTGATGGCGACCACCAAACCCACCTTGTCAGCAAAACCGCTGGCGCTGGCTTCCATAACGACCGTGTCCGCCGTTCCACCGAAGACGCCGACGAATACATTGCGCTCTTCCTCGCCATCCTTGATTTTAAACCGGTCTTCCACAGGATCGTTTTCGGCATCCTTGAGGATCTGTCGGATGGCGGGGCCCTTTACCAGGTTCATTACCTGATTCTCAATTTTGGGTTCGGTAAAACCCTTCAACCAAGAGAGGCCCCCACCCGAAATGACGCTTAGTACGGTCAGAACGACCACCATTTTGATCATTTCACCCATGTTACGCTACCTTTCCAATCGCCTTGGGTCTGATCTTGTCGACCAGCGGATTTATCAGATTGATCAGAAGAATCGCGAAGATTACGCCATCCACATAGATGCCGATATTGCGGATCAGAACCGTCATTACACCGCCTAGTGTGCCGTAGATCAGCATGGGGACAAAATTGACCGGAGAAGTGGTGCTTTCAGTGGCCAGGAAGAAGGCGCCGAACAAGGTATAGCCCGTCAACAGATGAAAGACAGGATCGGCGAAGCGCGAAGGATCAGCCATGTTAAACAACATGGCGGTAATGTAAGTCCCGACGATAAAGCTTACACAGACTTCCCAGCGAATGATTCCCCGGATCATCAGATAGATGCCACCAATCACCAGTGCTAACCCGTTGGCACTGCCCAAGCCGCCCACTTGGCGTCCCATGAGCAGGTCGAGTGGATGGAGATGCTCTACAGCTGCGGGTCCAAAGGCCTTGAGGGCGGCCAGCGGTTCCGAAGTGGTCGGAAAATCAAGAGAAAAATTAACCAGACCGGCATCGAAATCGAGGTGGCCCTTGTATGAAATCATCAGGATAGCAATTGCCAAAACAACCGGATTGAACGGGTTGGCGCCGATTCCACCAAAAATCTGCATGCCGATAACAATGGCGAGAAATGTCCCGACGAGGACCACCCACCACGGCGTTGACGCGGGCAGCATCATGCCCAGTAGCAGACCGATCAGAGCAGCATTGCCGTCACCCACCGTAATTGGCCGCCGCATGGCCCGGTTCAGCAGAAGCTCCCACAAGATTGCCGTCGACATGGCCATACAGATAACGCCCAGAGCCGGTGCACCGTAATAGGCGATTCCTGCGATTGCGGCGGGAAGGGCGGCGATGATGGTGTGATAGCTTCGCTCGGGAATCCCGCTGCCGTCATGCCAGAACGGTGCGTGGGAAACAATTAGCGTCTTCTTACTGTTCATTCATCTCCTCCGCAGATAGGGTCCGGCCTAATTCATATTTTGCCAGTTTGATATACTGAAAAATCGGGATACGGGAGACGCAGACGTAGCTGCACAGGCCGCACTCGATACACGCATACAGATCGTACAGATCCGCGCCTTCGGCATATTGCCCGGCTTCCAGAAAGCGGATGAGCAGGTTGACCGGCACGTTGGCTGGGCAGACCCGTACGCAGTCTCCGCAGTTGATGCACGGATAGTCGCTGTAAAGGGGGATAATGCTCTTGTCCTGGACCATTACGGCATCGGTATCCGGTCCCAGGGGCAGATCTTCGCTATAGATGGCGTTACCGGTCATGGGGCCGCCGAAGATGATTTTGTCCTGATCATTGACCTCCACGCCAAAGGCCTTCAGGAGTGCGGCCACCGGTGTACCGATTTTTGCCCGGGCCATGTGCTTGACGCCCTGTTTGTCGATGACGGTGACGTTTTTTTCGATCGTCAGGCACCCGGTGGAGAAGGCCTTGCCAATGGCTGCAACGGATTCGGCGCGCAGAAAATGGATGCCCAGGGAGGCCATACCTGTTTCGTCCGGCAGGCGTCCGGTGAGGCTGTTTAAAATCATCAGCGGTTGCGCATAGGGATACTGAGAGGAAAAGGGTTGAATGCGGGCATCCAGATGGCCCGAGTAGTTCTGAACGCTCTCCTCCGGAACAGCGATAACAATCTCTTCAATACCGGTCGCTTTTCTCAGAACTTCGATGCCGGCATTGATAGCTTCGATGTTGTTTTTTAGTACATAGAGGCTGGTGTCAATGAGAAGATCGGCATTGCCGCCGTAAATGATAATGGTGCTGACCGGATTGCGTTCGTCCATCAGCGGCGCGAAGTCCGGTTCGCCGGGCCCGGCGGCGAGAAAACGAGTCAATGTTTCCAGGGATGGGGCTTCGGCAGCGGCGCTAAATTCGGGATCGATGACCTCATTCCCCTCGGTTTTAATGGTCACCGCCGTCCAGGCATTGCCGTAGTCAGCCAGAAACGGCGCCATTGCGCAAACCGTTCCGGTGACCGACGAAATCGCATAAACATCGTCATTTTCGTTTAACACCAGCCGCTGCCCGGTTTGGACCGGGGTGCCCACTTTCAGTGTGCTGCTGGCCTGCTTGAACGGCTTTTTGATATACAGGGTAACCTGCTCCGGTGCGGGAATGGCCACCGGGCTGGCAGATGCATCGGTGGCCAGTTCGTACTTGAAACAAGGCGTGGATAGACCGAAAAATGATCGTTTTCGCATGGGCTCAACCTTTTGTTAGGTCCGCAGTAAGTGTTGACGGTGCCATTACGGTTTTCTTTTAAGCGATTTGCCCGACTATAGGACATGGCATTTGGAGCAGTTGTCCGATCCCGACTGCGGTCCTTTTTCGAACTGCTCATGGCATTCGATGCAACCCTGATGAAAGGCATCCGCACGGGATATCATTTCGGTGTCTTCAATGTCGCTTTCATCATGGCAGTCAAGGCAGCGATCCGGCTTCGCGCCATCTTCGGCGGGGACCTGATGGCATTCCCCGCAGGCGATCAACGCGCTGTCGTCATCCATGGGGTGATGATGACAATCGAAGCAGCTGGCCCCGTAACCGGTGGCATCGGTGTGGGTGTAATGGTCAAAAAGGACTTTTCCCGCATTGGTCTGGTACATGATCCGGATGGGTTCCTCGGGCGCTTTGGCCGGAAAAGCCGCATAGCAGATTATTCCGACAAGCAACAGGTGGATTGCCAGACCGTAAGCAAACAGCAGCTGTTTCTTCGACGTCATGTGGACTCGATCCTTTTTGAAGTTAGGTTGTAATTGTTGTGAATAGAGTGGGCTAAAAAAAACAAACCATCGACTATCATAATGCACAAAAGCTTTCAAGGCTTTATTTGGATCATTGGCAAGCCGTTGAATACTAAATACAAAGCCTGTATCAAAGGCGGGAAACCGGTGCCCGCGAACCGCTGACAGGAGAGCAGGCACGGGACGCGGACGGCATGTGAGAATTGACGGGAACGGATGGTGGCTCAGCCGGAAAAAGAGACGCTAAGCCGTTCGATTTTTATTCGCGGCAGTCGTCATCGGCTTCTGGGTGAGAAGATGAACAACGCGACGGAACGCGGGGGGTCCCGGGTTACGAGTTTCGGCCCCCATTGCCCGGTACACGTACGGACGGAAAGCGGGCCGTGTCGGTGTGGGGCAGGAATTTTGCCGCCGAGAAGCGGTTCATGAAATCCTGATTTACATTCAGCTCCATATAGGTGATGCCGTCACGGATTCGTTTGATCCGGTCGAAGCCGGATGGATCGGTCAGTATCCGTGCCGCACCGCCCAATGAACTGTTGCCCAGGCTCTGATAGCTTGACAGCGGAAGGTCGGGGATCATCCCGATGGTGATGGCCGACTGCGGATCAATGTAGGCGCCGAAGGTACCGGCAACGAAGAAGGTTTCCAGCTCTGCCTGGGTCATGCCGACGCTGCCGGTAATGGTTTCCAAAATGGTGTACATGGCCGCCTTGGACCGGACGAGGCTGTCCAGATCGGCCTGGGAGATGCACAGATCCTCGCCGGTGCCCGACATGGCCGCCGGAACGACGATCAGATGGGCCAGATCCTTTTTTATTGTGAAGCGCGTACCGCAACGCTCGGGCAGCAATTTGCCGCGGATATCGATCATTCCCGACCGGAACAGGGCTGCAGCCAGGTCGATGACGCCGGAGCCACAGATGCCTCGCGGCGGTTGATCGCCGATGGTATGCACGTCGAACTGCATGGTCCGCTCCTCGATGGCAATCCGGTCGATGACCCCGGGGCCGGCCGTTGTACCCATCCGGGTCACACCGCCCTCCAGGGCTGGCCCAGCGGCGCCGGCACAGGCCATCATCCAGTTGCGGTTGCCCAACACCACCTCCGCATTGGTGCCCACATCCACCAGAATCGCCGTCTCTTCACGCCGGTCCATGTCGCAAAAGAGAATGCCGGCAATCAGGTCGCCGCCAAAGTAGCTGCCCACATTGGGGAAAATCAGCACCCGGGCGTTCGGCCCCGCGGTGATGCCAAGCTCGGCCGCTTCCATCACCGGTGGCTGGTTGACCACGGGGATATACGGCTCCCGGATCATCCAGCGCGGGTTGAGCCCCAGCAGCAGATGGGTCATGGCCGTATTGCCGGCAACGGCAATCAGATGGATGTTCTCACATCGGATGGCGCACGTCCGGCAGAGGGCATTCAGTTCCGTATTGAGGCCGTCGACGATCAGGCGGTTGAGGCGGTCCAGCCCATCGGGGGCGTCAACATGGTGGATGCGGGCCAGGACGTCGGGCCCCACGGTCGCCTGGGGGTTGTCGAAAACCCGTTCGCCCAACGGTTCGCCGGTTTCAAGATCGATGATGCGCAGGACCACCCGGGTGGTGCCCAGGTCCACCGCCGCACCGCAAAGGGGCTCGGTTGCATCGGGTGCAGTGAGGTGAACCAGGCTGCCACGGTCGTTTTCGGTTTTAAAGAGCACCGCCCGGGCCTGGTAATTCCACTGGCGCAGCTGTTCCGGCAGCGCTTTCAGCTGCGTCAGGCCGATATGCATGGTCGTTGTGCCCAACGCCTTGTTCAAGGCGGCGGCCAGCCGGTCGGCGTCGGCCGTGTTGTCGGCCAGTATGGGCGGCGTCAGGGTTACCGGTATGACCCAGCGATGGTCAGGGGCACTTGTCATTTCTACTCCTTTAGGGATCGTCAGCGGTTTTCGGGCAGGGGGAAAGCGGTTCAGGCATTTTGGTGTCGGCGCATGGCTTTGACCAGCCGCGGCAGGATCGTGCCGGCCGCCCCCAACAGCGGCAGGTTGCTGATCCGCCGGGTGAGCGATGTGGGTTCGGGATTGATTTCGATCACCACGGCACCATTGTCCCGGGCAATGAAGGGCATGCTGGCGGCCGGTTGGACCGTGGCCGATGTGCCGACGACCAGCATGACATCGCAGGCGGCCGAGATCTGCTGGGAACGCAGCAGGGCGTCATGGGGAATCATCTCACCGAAAAAAATGCAGTCGGGCCGCAGGATACCCCCACAGCGGCATCGCGGCGGTATTTCGGAAAGATCCACCCGGGATGTCTCGATCGTCCAGTCACAGGTTTGGCAACGCTGCCAGGCAAAACTGCCGTGGAATTCGATGACATCGCTGTTTCCGGCCCGCTGGTGCAGACCATCCACGTTCTGGGTGATGACCGTCTGGAGAATGCCCATCCGTTCCAGATCGGCCAGACCGATGTGGGCGGTGTTGGGGCGGGCCTTGTCCAATACCATTTTCATCTCTTTGATGAGAACATTCCAGACCGTCTCAGGATCTTCCAGAAAGGCATCGATGTGGGCGTATTTCATGGGGTCGAGCTTTTCCCAAAGCCCCCCTTTGCCCCGAAAGGGCGGAATGCCGCTTTCAACGGAGATCCCGGCACCGGTGAGGGCAACGGTTTTTTTTGCTTTGGCCAGGGTTTCGACTGCGTCTGCAAACAAATCTGACATGGCTATTGATTAAAGGGTAAAGGTCATGTCCCGCCCCACGGCAAAACATTCCAAGGTTTTGCCCTTGCGGGCGATAATCTCGCGGCAGCGCTCGACGATATCGTCCACTTGGTCGTCGGTGCGCTCCTGGTTGAGGTGAAACAGCCCCAGACGTTTGACACCGGCTCGAAAGGCCAGGTCGAGGACGTCGGTATAGGACGAATGGCCCCATTCAACGAGGCGGGCATACTCGTCAGGCGTGTACTCGCCATCGTGGATCAACAGGTCCGCCCCGGTACAGAACGCAACATATTCCTCGAATGGCAGGCCTCCGGGATGAACAAATCCCAGCTCGTTGTCGGTAATGAAGACGAAGGTCTTGCCATTTTCAATAAATTTGTAGCCTTTGCCGGAGTTGGGGTGGCTGATGGGAATCGGTACCACTGTTGCCGACCCGATCTTGAACTCCGCCGGATGGCCTTCTTGCCAGACGATTCTGGCCTTAAGGTCGGAATAGCGTACCGGAAAGTTGGGGGGGGCCATGACCTTGGAAAACATGCTCTGCATGAATTTTTTATGAAAAGGGGCACGGTGCATGTGGATTTCGGTGCGTCTGAGGAACAGCGGCTTGAAAAAAGGAAACCCCATCAGGTGATCCCAGTGGCCATGGGTGAGCAGGAAATTGTAATGGTAACGCCCCTGGTCGATCAAATGGTTGCCCAAACGCCGGATACCGGTTCCCGCATCCACGATGATGATGTCGTCACTGTCGGTGTGGATGGTCATGCAGGTGGTGTCACCACCATACTTGATGTACTCCTTTCCGGAAACGGGAATGGATCCTCTGGAGCCCCAGCAGGTGATGACCATGCTCAATCTCTCTTGTCTCCGCCGGTCAACCGGCTTCACCGTAGAAGGTGGTCCAGATGCCGTTTTGATTCCATCGTTTGATAATTTTTACCGGCAGTCCGGCCAGTGTCGATTCGATTCGAGCCGCTTGGCTGCGCATCAGGCCGGATAGAATGAAACGCCTTTTTTGTAGAAAACCGGTGCTGCGGATCAGCTTTTTCATGATGTCATAATGAATGTTGGATACCACAAGATCGCTCGTAAAGTCTATAAATTTCTCGGCATCCCCTTGTGCGACGAGGACTTGACGGGACAGGCGATTGAGCCTGACATTGCGTTGGGCGGTCTGGGCGGCAAGCAGGGTCAGGTCCGTGGCCAGCACCCTCGGGCAGCCCAGACGGGCAGCGGCCAGGGCCAACAGTCCGGTGCCCGTCCCCAGGTCCAGCGTCGACTCCGGGATCCCGCCAGAAAATGCCAGTTCCAGGGCTTCCAGGCAGTCCCGTGTGGTCGGGTGCGTGCCGGTTCCGAAGACCACACCGGGATCGAGGATAATCGTGGTGTCACTGCGACCCAGCGCCGTGGCGTACCAGGGCGGTGAAATGGTGAACCTGCCGATGCGTTGGGGCGTGACATCACCGCCTTGCCACTGGTCGTAGGTCATGTGGTAGTGATCCAGCAGGACCAGATCCTGCAGATGGGCAACGGCCTTTTCCACCAGGGGAAGGTTAGGCCGGGTAAAGAAAAGAAAAGAGAACCCACCTTCTTCCCAGCAGCCGATATAATGGTCCGGATCAAAGGCGCTGCCGGGGCGGAAGCGCCCCGACAGGTAGTAGATATAAAGATCCTGATAAGGGTTGGCGCTAATGAGCATAGTCATCTCGGCAGAGGTCTCATTTGCTTTTCGGTAGTTGGTCGAGGTACCATTCCATGGGGTCGATCAGGCGATACCCCATGGCGACCAACTTCTTCTTGATTCGGGTGACCGTGTTGGTCAGAAGATAGGGAAAAACAGCCCGTTTGCCCGCTTCCCAGGTCCGGGCCACCAGAACACTGCCCAGGGAGATGTTCTCTTCGGTGATGGCGTCGACGATTTTTTTCATCTGGCCGACCTTTTCCTCCACTTCGATACATAGCAGGGTGCCCGGTTCACGAATTCCCAGCACATTGATGAATGCCCGCAAAAGATCGCGCACCGATAGAATGCCCATGAGCCTGCCGTCATCGTCGACAACGGGAAACGCACCCACCTTCGCCTTCTGGATCAGCAACAGCGCATCCGGGAGGGTATACATGGGAGAGATGGTTTTGGGATCGCTGGTCATGATGTCCGCCACTTTCAGTTGCGCCAGCTTTTCCCGCTCATCGGCCGTGCCCTTGTTTTTGATCATGCGATAGGGCATGGCACTGCGGATGTCCCGGTCGGTAACGATGCCGATCAGGAGCCGGCCGGCGTCCACGACAGGCAGGTGGCGGATGTGGTTGGCGGCCATTTTCTCCTGGGCCTCGAAAACGGATGCATCCGCATCGATGGTGATGACTTCTGATACCATGGATTGGCTGACAAACATGTTATCCTCCAGACAGTGGGTGATTAGGGAAAGGACGTCAAAGCTTACGTTCCGGAATCAGGCGTCAAGCAGAATCCTGACATGGTTGGCGGCCAGTTCCCCCAGCCGCTCCAGGCAGTAGCCGCCCTCCAGGACCGACAGGACCCGGCCGGCGGCGTATTGATCGCCCATTTTCATGATCGTTTCCATGATCCATGAATAGCCCTCGGTGGAGAGGCTGATGTCGGACATGTCGTCGTCTTCATGGCCGTCGAAACCACAGGATACGATGATGAATTGCGGGTTGAAACGGTCGATGACCGGCAGCATGTCGCTTTCGATCAATTTTTTATATGTCCCATCCCCCTGGCCGGGAAGCACGGGTGAGTTCTTCGTGAACCCCTGGCCCGGCCCCTCGCCTTCTTCGAATTCCCGGCCGGTACCCGGAAAGGCAAAAGAGGGATGCTGGTGGATGGAATAATAGAATACACTGGGATCTTCCTCGAAAATTTGTTGGGTCCCGTTGCCATGGTGAACGTCGAAGTCGATAATGCCGATCCGTTCGACACCGTGGGTCTGCTGGAGGTAGCGGGTGGCGATGGCGACGTTGTTGAAGTAGCAGAATCCCATGGCCTGATTCGATTCCGCATGGTGTCCGGGCGGCCGGATGGCGCAGAACGCATTGTCCAGTTCGTCCTCCATGATCCGGCGGGCGACATCGATCACCCCGCCAACGGCCAGGAAAGCAGTTTCGTAGGTGTCCACGCACATCTGATTGTCCGGATAATCAAAGGTGCGGTTGCCGGAAAGGCAGACCTCTTCGAAACGGCGAATATAACTTTGCGCATGGACGGTCTGGATCCATTTGAGATCGGCACGAACCGCCGGCAGAAGGATCAGCTGGTCCAGCAGCCCCGCTGCTTGGATGCCGTCGAAAATGGCGGTAAGGCGGTCGGCCGTTTCCGGATGATAAGGTCCCGTATCGTGGAGCAGATACCTGTTGTCGTGCAAATAGCCTGTTCGTTTCATAGGCGTCCTTTCCGGTGCGTCCGGGGGGTTAATAAAGGTTTGCAACTGGTTTTGACTGCCATTACGGGGCGTGACGATGCCTGGCGCTGCTTTTGGAAGATGTCCGCTTACGGGATGATCCGCTCGAAAATCGAATAGGCTGCCTTCAGCGCCGGATTGTCCGCATTGATATCGATGGTCGGGCGGCCGTTCAGGTCAAACTCGTAGACCTCTTCATCGGCGGGGATCACTCCGGCCAACTCCAGGCCGGCATCGGTAATCATTGTCTTCACCTCGTCGTTTGGCTCGCTTTTGGCTTGATTGATGATGATGTAGCTTTTACCCACGCCAAGTTTCAAGTCCTGGGCCAGTTTATGGATTCGCAGACCGGCCTGGAGCCCACGTCTGGAGGTGTCGGTAACGATGAGCAGAATATCCACGTTCTTGGTGGTCAGACGGCTCAAATGCTCCATGCCGGCCTCGTTGTCCATGACCAGGTAGGGATAATTGCCGGACAACCGTTCCAGGAATCCGGACAACAGGGTGTTGGCCGCACAATAACAGCCGGCCCCTTCGGGCTGGCCCATAACCACCAGATCGAAGCCCTCCTCTTCCATGACGGCCTGCTCCAGCTTCATGGACATGAACACATTCTTGGTCATGCCGCTGGGAACGATCCCCTTTTTCATTTCCTCGCGGGCATTGCCCACCGTTTCGGTGACTTCAAGGCCCAGGACTTCATTCAGGTTGGCATTGGCATCGGCATCGACAGCCAGCACCGGGCCCTTTCCCTGACCCACCAAATATTTGATCAGCATACCGGAAACGGTGGTCTTTCCGGTTCCGCCTTTTCCAGCCATGGCGATGGATACGGGCATCTTCTGGCACTCCTTTCCGCAAGCAAGGGGTTTGGATGCGATAAAACCGATTCGTTCGGTACTTGCGCGTCCTTGTGGCGGGGAATGGCCCGCCGGGCAATCCAGACATGATTAAGACAGCCGGGGTAAACAGTCAAGGGGGATTGTCCCATACCCGTCCGGGGAGCCGCATTTGAATTGGTGTCCGGTGAATGACGTTATCGGTGCCCCTCGCCTTCGGACGGCAGAATGGCAAATGCCAAGATCCAAATGCCAATTGAAGGATGAATTCGATTAAAATGAAAATCGTGTAAACCATCTCATTGATGGGTCCCGTCTCATGTGCTAAATGGATAGGCAGTGCCCATTCAGGGCAAAAACCGATCCATTGCCACCGACAAAGGAGACCCCCCGATGTTTGAACTGATGAAAAAGAGTATGCTGGCCGGTGTCGGCCTGGCCCTCAAAGCCTGGGACGAAGTGGAGGATTTGGCCAAGGAGATGGCCGAACAGGGCAAGATGACCGAATCCGAAGGCCGCAAGTTTATTGACGAACTGCAGAGCCGCTACGAAGATGCTCAGAAAAAGCTGGAAGAACGGGTGGAGCAAAGCGTCAAGAACCTGCTTAAAAAGGCTGACGTGGTGACCCAGGAAGAACTCAAGGGGCTGAAAAAAGAGATCCGTGATCTGAAGAAACTGATCAGCAACCAGGACGACGAGGAAAAAGCCTGACGCGGCCTGAATGATCAGTATTCGCAAAATCGGCGTCATCGGGCGCACGTATCGAAACCTGAACCGTTACCGGCAGATCCTGGCGGTATTTTTCAAATACGGCTTCGATGATATCGTGGAGATGCTGAAGATCGATCAGTACATCGAGATCGGTCTGCAGATGATCTCCCGCCACCATGGTGAACGCGTAGAGCGCCACTCCCGGGCCGAGCGTGTGCGCATGGCCCTTGAGGAACTGGGCCCCACCTATATCAAGATGGGCCAGATCCTCTCCAGCCGTCCTGACCTGGTACCGGTGGATTTTATCCGGGAACTATCCCGGCTGCAGGACAAAGTACCCTCATTTTCCATTGCCGAGGTTCGACGTATTGTCTACAAGGAGACCGGGCAATCCATTGATGATCTGTTTGCCCACTTCGATCCCGAGCCGCTTGCATCGGCTTCCATCGGCCAGGTTCACCGGGCGAGATTGGTTGATGGGGAAGAGGTCGCGGTCAAGATTCAGCGGCCGGGGATCCGCAAGATCGTCGAGGTGGATCTGGAGATCATGCTTCACCTGGCAACCCTGGCCGAGCGGCACATCGAGGAGCTGGTTCATCACCGGCCGGTCAAGATCGTCGAGGAGTTTGCCCGATCCATTGAAAAGGAAATGGATTACACGCTGGAAGCCACCAGTATGGAGCGGGTGGCGCGTGCCTTTCTTCACGATCAGACGGTTTACATCCCCAAGGTTTACCGCGAAATCACCACCGAGCGGGTGCTGACCGCCGAATTCATGGATGGCATCAAGGTTTCCCTTTTGGATCAGCTGGATGCCAAGGGATACGATCGCAAGCTGATTACCCACCGCGGTGCCTCCATTTTGCTCACCCAGATTTTTGAACACGGCTTTTTTCACGCCGACCCCCATCCGGGTAATCTTTTTGTTTTGCCTGAAAACGTGATCTGCCTGCTCGACTTCGGAATGATGGGCACCGTGGACCGCAGTACCCGGGAACTTTTCGTGGAATTGGTGGATGCCGTGGTGCGTCGCGACGAGTCCCGAACCGCCCGGGTACTGTTAAAGGTGACCATGTGGGACGAGGAGCCGGACATGCGTCTTTTGGCCAAAGACGTGGCCGATTTTTTGGGTGAACATCTTTACAAATCGCTCAAGGACATCCAGGTCGGCAAGCTCCTGCAGCATATGCTCGAGATGGCCTCCGTCCACCGGCTGCGCATTCCCCCCGAAATCTTTCTGATGATGAAAGCGATCAGCACCGTCGAGGGCGTGGGGCTTGCCCTGGATCCCGATTTCGATATGATCGCCCATGCTGAGCCGTTTATCAAACAGGTAAAATTGGCGCGGTTTTCGCCCAAACGGTTGAGCAGCGACGCGGTGAGTATCTTCGGGCAGTATCTGGATTTCGTTCAGGAGTTCCCCAAGGATCTTCTGGAAATCACCCGCAACATTCGGCAAAAGAAGTTTACCTTCATGCTGGAGCTGAAAAGCATGGAAAGTATGCTGGCCACTCACGACCAGATCAGCAACCGCATCTCCTTTTCGATCATCATTGCCGCACTGATTATCGGTTCGGCGCTGATCGTCATTTCCAAGACCCCTCCGCTGTTTTACGGGATCTCTCTGATCGGCATTATCGGATTTCTCACGGCTGCCATCCTGGGTGTCTGGCTTCTGGTGGCCATCATCAAGAAGGGAAGACTTTAATCCGATACCGATTGGATCCGGTTTCGCTAGTCAACGATGACCTTTTGTCCCGGGTAGATCGTGCTGCGGGGGGTCAGGTTGTTGAGCTTCAGGAAATGGTTGAGGGACATGTTGTATTTGCGGGCGATCAGATAAGGACTTTCGCCTTTTTGCACGTAATAGGTTTCGGATTGTTTGGCTGATCGTGAGGTGCGCGTCGTTGCCGAGGGAACCCTCAATACCTGATGGATACTCAGCATGGTTCCTTTCAGCTTGTTCATTTCCTGGATTCGTTTGGTCGTCGTGCCATAGCGCTTGGCAATGATCCAGAGGGAGTCGCCGCTTTTGACCACATGCTTGCGGTTCCACACCTTGGCCGTTGCCGGCGCGCGTGACGCGCTGACCGTTGTTCCCCGCCGGGGAACCTTCAGTCTCTGGCCGGCAACGATATAGCCGGAGCGCCTCAGGCGATTGGCCCGCATGATCTGCTTGACGCTGGTCCCATATCGTCTGGCGATGGAGGAGAGGGTCTCGCCCTTTCGGACGCGGTGGTAGGCGAAGGCCGGCGTCGGAGGGGTGTACACCGGAACCTTGTCGATGCTTGCCAGCACCAGCGCTTTCTGGCCTGCCGGCACCCGCAACGGATACTTGGCGTCAGGCAGAATGCTGTAGCGAAGTTCAGGGTTCAATTCCTTGAGGGTTTCCACTGACAGGCCCAGTGCGGGCGCCAGGTTCTTCAGGTGGACCCGGCGATGAACGTCCACTTTTTCAAAGGCCAGGGCCGGGTCGGGTTCGATGCAGTTAAGACCGTATTTTTCTGCATTCTCAATAACGTGCAGGGTTGCCAGAAAACGGGGAACATAGCGGGCGGTTTCGTAGGGCAGACGGCCGTAGAGGTCCCAGAAATCGTCAAGGTAGTTGATGTTTTGTGTCCGGATGACGTGCAGGACCCGCCCTTCACCACAGTTGTAAGCGGCCAATACGGTCGCCCAGTCGCCAAAAATCCCGTGGAGTTCCTTGAGATAGGCGATGGCTGCGTCCGTTGATTTTTCAAAGTCGATGCGTTCATCAACGTACTGGTTGCGCTTTAAACCGAATTTGTAACCGGTGGAAGGGATGAACTGCCAGAGTCCCAGTGCCCGAGCCCGGGAAAGGGCCTGAACCTTGAAACCGCTTTCAATCAACGGCAGCCAGGACAGTTCCGTGGGCAGGCCGGCGGCCTCCAGTTTGCTGACGATCATGTCACGGTATTTTCCGGAACGACGATAGGACTCGATGAAAAAACGTTTTTCCGGTCCTTTGGTGAAAAAGTTGATCTCTTTTTGGACATTGGCGTTGAGATCTCGGGGAATCGCATTGTGGTTTCCATTGACAACAATGTTGCGCGATGCGTAAATTTCAAGAATCCGTTTGGAAATCAGAAACCGGAGATCTTCTTTCTGCTGGATCAGCTTGTCCGGGCTGTCCGGCTCGAGGTTGAGGATTAGCGAATAAGCCTTGTCAAGCGCTTCCAGGGCGCTTTCCAATTCCCCGTTCTGCCAGAATTCCTGGGCGGCATCGCAGAAGTCGAGAGCCTCGTCCAGCTTATGCTGGGCGGTGTGGATCGGCGGCGCTGCATCGCCACCGGCAATGTCACTAAGGTCGGTTTCCCCCATATGAGCCACTGGATTGGTGGCCACTCCCGTGTTCTCGGAAACCCCGGCCGCGTTCATGGCGTCGGAACCGATGATTGCCGGCGGTGCGGGAGGGGTTTTCCCGTTGTCGTCGATGATGGCACCCGGTTCCACCATCGGAACGGCTGGCGGGGAACCGGGATCGCCGTTTCGCGCGGTCGGGTGGGCACACCCCTGGACAAGGATCAGCAGCCAGAGGATCATGAATACATAACGGTGAATATATTTAATAGACAATGGGATATCCTTTTGTCGGGTGTTGCCGTGGGTGGCGGACAAGGACATTTGATGGATGCAAAACCGCTTGGTTGTAGGCCTCTTAAACATTAGCAATCAATTTTGTCAAGTTCGGATGTCGGTGAAATCCAGGTGGCCGAGGCCAATATGCCGACTTGGGATCGACATTCGGCAATGCAGGGGTGATTTCACAACAGCCGTTTTCGTATGCAGATTTCCTGATGAAGAACCGCAGCAAGTTTAATATCGGCATCTGTCAAAATAAAAAAACAGGAAAAATTTAATTTCCCCTTGAAAATATGGAAGAGAGGGTGTAAAAGGCATCGTTTCAATCCATCGTACTGCATTTGTCTGTTAGAAAGCGTATGATTGATTTGTTCTTTAAGAACCGTATCGCCAGCGTAGCTCAGTTGGTAGAGCTACTGATTTGTAATCAGTGGGTCGGGGGTTCGAATCCCTCCGCTGGCTCCAGTGTCACAGCTGATATCCATGGTGGGGTTCCCGAGTGGTCAAAGGGAACAGACTGTAAATCTGTCGGCGACGCCTTCGGAGGTTCAAATCCTCCCCCCACCACCATTTTTGTGAGTGCTTGTAGGAGATCCTAAAGTTTAAGATCGATATTCAACTACATGGCTTGCGACGCTGCTGTCTGGTCAGTAGCAAGAGATGCATTGAGACGCGTTAATATTAGCGTAGACCGTGTTTGAACGCGGGAGTAGCTCAGTTGGTAGAGCTTCAGCCTTCCAAGCTGAATGTCGCGAGTTCGAGCCTCGTCTCCCGCTCCATCGCTTTTAAACGCCGATCTTTTCATGGCCTGCCATTTCATCGTTCTTTATCTTGTTGTACCTATAAAGCCCACGTAGCTCAGTCGGTAGAGCGCTTCCTTGGTAAGGAAGAGGTTCATCGGTTCAATTCCGATCGTGGGCTCCACCTTATTTATTAAATCGATTGAGTTAAAAACAAACAGCCAGAAATTGTCCAGTTATGGGAGGTTTTAAGATGGCGAAGGAAAAATTTGAGAGGACAAAGCCGCATGTCAACGTAGGTACGATCGGGCATATCGACCATGGCAAGACGACCCTGACGGCAGCGATCACCAAGCTGAGCGGGATGCGTGGGATGGCGGATTTCATTCCGTTCGACGAGATTGACAAGGCGCCCGAGGAGAAGGAGCGGGGGATCACGATTGCCACGGCCCACGTGGAGTACGAGACGGCCACTCGCCATTACGCGCACGTGGACTGCCCGGGCCATGCGGACTACATCAAGAACATGATTACCGGCGCCGCCCAGATGGACGGAGCGATTCTGGTGGTGGGCGCCGACGACGGCCCGATGCCCCAGACCCGTGAGCACATTCTTCTGGCCCGCCAGGTGGGTGTTCCCCGGATCATCGTCTTTTTGAACAAATGCGACATGGTGGATGATGAAGAGCTGATCGAGCTGGTGGAGCTGGAGTTGCGGGAGCTTCTGGACAAGTACGAGTTTCCCGGTGACGACACGCCGATCATCCGGGGGAGCGCATTGAAGGCGCTGGAGAGTGACAGTGTGGACGCGGAAGAAGCGAAGTGCATTTTCGAGCTTCTGGATGCGATTGACAGCTATATTCCGGAGCCGGAGCGTGACGTGGACAAACCGTTTTTGATGCCGATCGAAGACGTGTTCAGCATTTCCGGCCGGGGTACCGTGGTAACGGGCCGTGTGGAGCGCGGCATCATCCATGTGGGTGACAACGTAGAGATCGTTGGTATCCGCGAAACCGCCAAGACGGTATGTACCGGAGTGGAGATGTTCCGCAAGCTGCTTGATGAAGGTCAGGCGGGGGACAACATCGGCGTATTGCTGCGCGGCACCAAGCGTGACGAAGTCGAACGCGGCCAGGTGGTGGCGGCACCGGGATCGATTACGCCGCACACGAAGTTCAAAGCCGAGGCGTACATTCTGAGCAAGGAAGAAGGAGGCCGTCACACCCCGTTTTTCAACGGTTATCGTCCGCAGTTTTATTTCCGGACCACGGACGTGACGGGGATTTTGAATCTTCCCGAGGGTGTTGAGATGGTGATGCCCGGTGACAACGTGGCCATCACGGCGGAGCTGATCACGCCGATCGCCATGGAGAAAGAGCTTCGGTTTGCCATCCGTGAGGGCGGTCGTACGGTCGGCGCCGGTGTCGTCAGCGAAATTATTGAATAGCCTTCCAAGGAGTGTCTCCAAGTGAGAGTGATCATAACACTGGCCTGTCAGGAATGTAAGCGCAGGAATTACACGACAACCAAAAATAAACGGACCACGCCGGACAAACTGGAGTTCAGCAAATATTGCCGCTTCTGCAAAAAGCACACGCCGCACAAAGAGACCAAATAACGCGGCAACCGGAAAATGGCGCAGCGGAAACCATGCAGGCCAGTAGCTCTAATTGGTAGAGCATCGGACTCCAAATCCGGGTGTTGGGGGTTCGAATCCCTCCTGGCCTGCCACTGCGTTGAGATTTCATGCGGCAGTGGGCTAAAAAAATCGGTGATAAAAACAATCCGCTTATTTTTAGGATAACGGGGTAAGATGGGACGGTTACTTCGAAAAAAAGATTCGACCAAAAAGATCAGAAAAACGCAATCTGCGGATGAAGTCGGCCGGGATCAGAATTCCCCTGCTGTCCAGGTGGGTGCGCCACCAGCAGCCAAAAAGAGCTATACACCGGCAAGCAAACCCACGGTTGCCAAAGAAAAGAACATCATCGACAAATCGATCCAGTTTCTCCGCGAAGTCAAGGTGGAGCTGAAAAAGGTCACTTGGCCGTCAAAGAAGCAGACCATGGGGTCAACGGTGGTGGTGCTGGTCATCGTGACCATTATATCGCTGTTTCTCGGTGTTGTCGACGCTGGGCTTTCCGGCCTTATCCGTGCCGTATTGCAATAACGCAGGAGCTTTCATAGTGGCAAAAAAATGGTATATCGTTCACGTGTACTCCGGTTTCGAGAACAAGGTGAAAGCGTCACTTGACGAAAAGATCGCCACCTCCCCCAATCCTTCCAAGTTCGACAAGGTGTTGGTCCCTACCGAGGAGATTGTTGAACTGGTCAAGGGGAAGCGGCGCACATCCTCGAGAAAGTTTTACCCGGGATACCTGCTGGTTCGAATGGATCTAGACGATGAAACCTGGCACATCGTGAACAATACCCCAAAAGTTACTGGTTTTCTGGGCGGTCGGGAGAAACCGACACCCATATCGGATGAGGAGGCGGATGCCATCCTGAACCGGATGGAGGCCGGCAAAAACCAGCCGCAACCCAAATACTTCTTTGAAACCGGTGACGAAATCCGTGTTATTGATGGCCCGTTTACCAATTTCAATGGCACTGTCGAAGAGGTCAATCCCGAAAAAGGGAAGATCAAGGTGCTGGTCAGTATATTTGGGCGTTCGACACCGGTGGAACTCGACTTTGTCCAGGTGATGAAGCTTTAGCGTCAATGGCTGAAGTTCGTTTTTACAATCATCAAATTAATAGAATTTCAAGGGAATCGATCGAAAAATGGCTAAAAAGGTAATGGCTCAAATCAAGCTTCAAGTCGAAGCAGGCAAGGCAAATCCGTCTCCGCCCATCGGTCCGGCTCTGGGACAACACGGTGTTAACATAATGGATTTTTGTAAAGCGTTTAATGCGCGGACCGCCAACGACGCTGGTATGATCATCCCCGTGGTTATTACTGTTTACCAGGACCGCTCCTTTACCTTCATTACCAAAACTCCGCCCGCCGCTGTTTTACTGAAAAAAGCCGCCAAGATCGCCAAGGGTGCCGGCGATCCGAAACGCGACCGTGTGGGCAAGGTGTCAATGGCTCAGGTTGAAGAGATTGCCAAGCTGAAAATGGCTGATCTAAATGCCAATGATCTTGCTGCGGCCTGTAAAATTATCCAGGGAACCGCCAGAAGCATGGGAATTGAGGTACAATAGCCGTTCGGTCAAAGCCTGATTTGTTCAGATCAGAGATAGAAGCGGGCGCTGAGCCATTCAATATCAAGGAGTAAACAACAAAATGCCGAAGCGTGGTAAAAAATATAAAGATTCATCAATCAAGGTCGACTCTGCCAAGCGATACGATTTCAACGAAGCGATTGATACCGCCATTTCTTCCTCCTACGCAAAATTCGATGAAACCGTCGATGTGGCCGTGCGCCTCGGGGTCGATCCTCGTCACGCCGACCAGATGGTCCGTGGCACTGTCGTGCTTCCCAATGGTTTGGGCAAGGAAGTCAAGGTCCTCGTTTTTGCCAAAGGTGAAAAAGAGACCGAAGCCAGAGACGCCGGTGCGGAATTCGTTGGTAACGAAGAACTCGTGGATAAAATCAAGGAGGGCTGGTTCGGTTTCGACAAGGCCATTGCCACGCCAGACATGATGGGAACCGTCGGAAAGATCGGCCGGCTGTTGGGCCCAAGAGGTTTGATGCCCAACGCCAAAACCGGCACCGTTACCTTTGATGTGGCCAAGACCGTGCAGGAACTGAAAGCTGGCAAAATCGAGTTCCGGGTGGAGAAAGCGGGTATCGTTCACGCACCGATGGGCAAAGTCTCCTTTGGCACCCAGAAAATCGTTGAGAATATTACCGCATTTCTCGAAACCATCTTGAAATTGAAACCTTCTTCCAGCAAGGGCACCTACCTGAAAGGGATCGCCGTCTCCACGACCATGGGACCGGGAATCAAGATCGACACAACATTAGTAAAAGATCTTGTCAAATAGGCAAGTTATCGCTATCTTCGAATCAAACGCGATAGTATTATAACTGCGGGCTCTATAACGGTCCGCTTCATTACGCTGTCAAAGACCGTAGGTTCACCGGCCTCGTCCAAAAATCGAGGCCGCGTGTATAATCGGTTTACACCGGCCTGCCGAGACGGAGTTTATGTGTTTGATAAGCCCTTCCCAATACGTCATTGTTACCATCCGGATGTTTTAGAAGGACTTCGTTGACCCAAAACGCCACTATGTGTCCTCCGGTTTTTGCAGATTAAGGAAGGGGGTGTAAGCTAACATTGGATATTAACACAAAAAAACAGATCGCCAGTGATCTCCAGGCCCGGTTCGAAAAGGCGGCCCTTGTCATTCTTACGGATTACAAGGGACTCAACGTAGAGTCGATGAATGCGCTGCGCAGAAAGCTGCGGGAGGCGGGTGCCGAATATCAGGTTGTCAAAAATTCGTTGCTGGTCCGTGCATCCGAAGGCAACGACGTTGCGCTGATCAAAGATCACTTCAAAGGCCCCAGTGCCATCGCGCTGAGCAGTACTGACCCTGTCGCACCGGCCAAAATACTTGCCGATTTCGTAAAAGAGAACAAAAAATTCGAAATCAAGGTCGGCGTGCTCAACGGGAAAGAGCTGGATTTAGATGCGATCAAGGCGCTATCAACGCTACCATCGCGGGAAGTCATGCTGGCCAAGGTGCTCTCGGTGATGAATGCTGTGCCGACATCGCTGGTCACCGCCCTGAGCGATGTGCCGCGGCGTATGCTGAATGTGCTCCAGGCCATCAAGGACCAGAAGGAAGCCGAGGCCTGATCTCCCCATTTATCAAAACATTATCGCATGACTGAAAACCATATCAATTTTGGAGGAACAAATACAAATGGCTGATATTACCAAAGCAGATGTAATCGAGTTCATCGCTAACATGTCCGTTCTCGAACTCTCCGAGATGGTCAAGGAGATGGAAGAGAAATTCGGTGTTTCCGCTGCCGCCCCGGTGGCCATGATGGCTGCCGGCTCTACCGGCGAAGGTGGTGGTGCCGCGGCTGAAGAAGAGAAAAACGAGTTTGACGTTGTCTTGACCGCCGCCGGCGACAAGAAGATTGCGGTTATCAAAGAGGTCCGCGCCATCACCGGTCTCGGCCTCAAGGAAGCCAAGGCCCTGGTCGACGAAGCCCCCAAACCGGTTAAAGAGGGCGTGGCCAAGGATGAGGCAGAAAAGATCAAGGCTCAGCTCGAAGAGGCCGGCGCCCAGGTTGAGCTCAAATAACCCGTTAGTATCAAAAACGCAAAAATATATAGAAATATTAAGTATTTATATTTTAAAGCATTGAATATGAAAATGGGGTGCAAAGGATGATCATCCTTTGATCCCATTTTCGTATTCCTAAATATATTATCGGAGTTGCCATGTCGAAAAGACCAACGGCGAACAAGAGAATCAGAAAAAGCTTCGGCAAAATTAAGAAAATCGTGGAGATTCCTGATTTGATCGGTATGCAGCGGGACTCCTATCAGCGGTTTCTGCAGATGGACATTCCTCCAGAAAAGCGGGAGGATATCGGTCTGCAGGCGGTCTTCAAGTCCGTATTTCCGATTAAGGATTTTACTGGAAGCGCCTCTCTCGAGTTCGTGTCTTATCGATTTGCTGAGATCAAGCACAGCGAAGAAGAGTGTGTCCACCGCGGCATGACGTACGAGCTGCCCGTCCGGATTACGGTGCGGCTTGTGGTTTACGATACCGACAAGGACACGGGCGTGTCCAATATCCGGGACATCAAAGAACAGGAGATCTATTTTGGTACCATTCCGCTGATGACGGCAAAGGGCACGTTTATCATCAACGGTACCGAGCGTGTCGTTGTCAGCCAGCTGCACCGCTCGTCAGGTGTCTTTTTCGACCATGACAAGGGGAAAAGCCACTCCAGTGGTAAAATTATCTACAGTTCGCGAATCATCCCGGTTCGTGGCTCGTGGATTGACCTTGAAATCGATCCCAAGGATATTGTCTATATCCGCATTGACCGCCGCCGGAAATTTCCGGTTACCGTGCTCTTCAAAGCTTTTGGCTACTCCACAGAGGATTTGCTAAGCTATTTTTACAAGACAGAGAAAGTTATCGTTGAAGATGGGGCCTACTATCGCGAATTCACGCCCGAACTGCTCAAAGGAACCCGCGCCAGCAAGGATGTCCTCGACCCGAACACGGGAGAGGCGCTTGTCAAGAAGGGCCGCATGTTCACCCAGCGCGCCCTCAGACAGATGGTGGCCTCCAATTTCACGCGGGTGCCCATTGAACAGGAAGATGTCCTCGACAAGGCCGTTGCTTTTGCTATTGGCGACCCTGAATCCGGAGAAGTGATCGCCAGCGCCAATGACGTGATCGACGAAGCCCTGCTCAAGCGCCTCGCCGATGGCGGAATTCAGGAGTTTGAACTGCTTTTTATCGATGGGGCATCCAGCAGCGATTCCATCCGCAAGACGCTGATGCTCGACAAGGTCGCCACCAAGGAAGAGGCACTGATTGAAATCTATCGCCTGCTACGGCCTGGGAACCCGGCCACTCCGGAAGTGGCCCAGGATTTTCTCGATCATCTGTTTTTCAAATCCGCCTACTACGATTTGTCCGGCGTCGGGCGGCTTAAAATCAATCTGCGCCTGGGAATTGAAACCCCGGTCAACGTAAGAACATTGCGCAAAGAGGATATCCTGCTAACTGCCAAAACGCTCATCGAACTCAGGGATACCCAGGGTGTGGTCGACGATATCGACCACCTGGGCAACCGGCGGGTCCGGGCCGTGGGCGAGCTGCTCGAAAATCAGTACCGTATCGGTTTGGTCCGGATGGAGCGCGCCATCAAGGAGCGGATGAGCCTGCAGGAGGTCGACGCCCTCATGCCCCATGACCTGGTCAATCCGAAGCCGGTTTCTGCCGTGGTCAAGGAGTTTTTCGGCACCAGTCAGCTCAGCCAGTTCATGGACAAAACCAATCCACTGTCCGAAACCACGCATAAGCGAAGACTCAGCGCCTTGGGCCCCGGCGGCCTGACGCGTGAACGGGCCGGCTTCGAAGTCCGCGACGTGCATCCTTCTCACTACGGCCGGATCTGTCCCATCGAGACCCCTGAAGGGCCCAACATCGGTCTTATCGTGTCCCTCAGCACCTATGCGAAGGTGAACGATTTCGGGTTTATCGAAACCCCTTACCGGGTTGTCGATAACGCCACCGTATCCAAGGACGTGCGATTTCTCAGTGCTTTTGAGGAAAAAGATCACCCCATTGCCCAGGCGAATGCGCCCATTGATGATGCGTCGGTTTACATCAATCCGACGGTCACTTCGCGGGTGGCCGGTGAATTCATGATGGTTGACCGCGAACGCATCGAGTTGATGGATATTTCGCCCAATCAGCTGGTCAGCGTGTCGGCCTCGCTGATTCCTTTCCTCGAAAATGACGACGCCAACCGCGCACTGATGGGGTCGAACATGCAGCGACAGGCGGTTCCCCTGATCAAGGCCGAGGCGCCGCTCGTGGGCACCGGCATTGAAGGCGTGGTGGCCAAAGACTCCGGTGTTACCATTGTCGCCAAACGGGACGGCGAGGTGGTCGATGTGGATGCTTCGCGGATCGTTCTCAAACATGCCACGCCCGACGAACGCACCGGCAAACAGGTGTCCATCCACAACCTGCTTAAGTTTGTACGTTCCAACCAGAACACCTGCTTCAACCAGCGTCCGATTGTCAAGAAACACCAGTTCGTCAAGGCCGGTGAAATCATTGCCGACGGGCCTGCCACCGAGCAGGGAGAACTGGCCCTGGGCAAAAACGTTACCGTGGCCTTCATGCCTTGGGGAGGGTACAACTTCGAAGACTCCATCCTGGTCAGCGAACGCCTGGTTCGGGACGGCGTCTATACATCGGTGCATATCGAAGAGTTCGAGGTGGTTGCCAGGGATACCAAACTGGGCAAGGAAGAGGTGACCCGCGACATCCCCAACGTCGGTGAGGAAGCACTGAAAAACCTGGATGACAGCGGAATCATTCGGCTGGGTGCGGAAGTCCAACAGGGCGATATCCTGGTGGGCAAGATCACGCCCAAAGGGGAAACCCAGCTTTCACCGGAAGAAAAGTTGCTCAGGGCGATTTTCGGAGAGAAGGCCGGTGATGTCAAGGATACCTCTTTGCGGGTGCCGCCGGGTGTCGAAGGCATCGTTATTGACGCCAAAATATTTTCTCGTCGGGGTGTGGAAAAGGATGAGCGGACCTTGGCGATCGAGGCGGCCGAAATAGCCGGCATGGAGAAAAACAAAAACGACGAGATCAAAATCATCGGTCAAAGTGTTCGCTCGCAGTTGGAGAAAATGCTTGATGGACAACAGTGTGCGGCACCACTGAAGAAAGGCAAGCGGATCTATCTGAACAAGAATGCCACCATTGAGGCGGGGAGCCTGGCCGAAATCCCCGTGGCCGATCTGGAAGGCCTGTTTTTCGATGATCCGGATTTGACCGAACGGGTCCATCAGGTCCTCGAGATCTACCGTGAGCAGGTCGATCGCTGCGAAAATGAGCTCGAAAACCGGCTGGGGCATTTCGAGAAAGGCGACGAACTGCCCCCCGGCGTGATCAAAATGGTCAAGGTCTATGTGGCCATGAAACGCAAACTTTCCGTTGGCGACAAAATGGCCGGTCGCCACGGCAACAAAGGCGTGGTTTCCCGAATCCTGCCCATCGAAGATATGCCCTACTTTGCCGATGGGCGCACCGTGGACATGGTGCTCAACCCGCTGGGCGTACCCTCTCGAATGAATGTCGGCCAGATCCTCGAAATTCATCTGGGCCTTGCGGCCAAGGGGTTGGGCGACCAGCTCAATGCCCTGCTCGATGCGCAGCAGGTCGATGCTATCCGCGGCAAACTGAATAATATTTTCGGCGAGGCGGCCGGTGATGTGGAGAACATGGACGCCGCCGATGTCGTAGCCCTGGCCGGCCATTATAGAAATGGCGTTCATATGGCAACACCGGTATTCGACGGGGCCAAGGAAGAGGAAATCAAAACCCTGTTGTCTGAGGCCGATTTGAGCCCGACCGGACAGACGACGCTTTACGACGGCCATACCGGCGAAGCGTTTAAGGAGAAGATCACCGTCGGCACGATGTATATGCTCAAGCTTCATCACCTGGTCGATGACAAGATCCATGCCCGCTCCATCGGGCCCTATTCACTGGTTACCCAACAGCCCCTTGGCGGCAAGGCCCAGTTTGGCGGTCAACGGCTCGGAGAGATGGAAGTCTGGGCCATGGAGGCTTACGGGGCCGCACACGCCCTGCAGGAGTTTCTGACCGTCAAGTCCGATGACATGGCCGGCCGGACGCGCATGTACGAAAAGATCGTCAAGGGCCAGAATGTGCTGGAACCGGGGATTCCCGAGTCGTTCAAGGTGCTCACCAAGGAACTCCAGAGCCTGGGGCTGGACGTATCCCTCCTGGAGGAGTAAGCGGGGCCGCGTGGAAAGAGTGACCTGCCACCTGACCCATCATCCTTAACGCCTTTAAAGGAAACAGTTATGGAAACACTATACGATTTTTTCTCCAAGCCGACAGACCCCCGGCGCTATACCGGCGTCAAAGTCTCGCTGGCTTCTTCCGACCAGATCCGGCAATGGTCCCATGGCGAGATCAAAAAACCGGAGACCATAAATTATCGAACCTTCAAGCCGGAACGCGACGGACTGTTCTGTGCAAAGATCTTCGGGCCGACCAAGGACTACGAATGCAACTGCGGTAAATATAAGCGGATGAAGCATCGCGGAGTGATCTGCGAGAAGTGCGGCGTCGAGGTTATTCAGTCCAAGGTCCGCCGTGAGCGCATGGGGCATATCGAACTGGCCACTCCGGTTTCGCATATCTGGTTCCTCAAGAGCCTGCCCAGCAAGATCGGCAACCTTCTCGATATCACGCTCAAAAATATGGAGAAGGTGCTCTATTTTGACTCCTATATCGTCATTGACCCCAAGGACACCGCCCTGACCCGGGGCCAACTGTTGTCCGACGAGAAATACCAGGAAGCCATCGATACGTACGGCTTTGGCAAGTTCGAGGCCGGTATCGGTGCGGAAGCCGTCAAGGTCCTTTTGGAAAGTATCGAGCTGGACGAACTCTATCAGGAACTGCGCAAGGATATCCGCGCCACCAGCAGTGTGGCCAAACGGCAGAAACTCTCCAAGCGCCTCAAGATCGTGGATGCGTTCATGCGTTCGGGGCTGGAGCCGGTCTGGATGATCATGGATGTCATCCCGGTGCTGCCGCCTGACCTGAGGCCCCTGGTTCCATTGGAAGGCGGGCGTTTTGCGACTTCCGATCTCAATGACCTTTACCGGCGGGTGATCAACCGCAACAACCGGCTCAAGCGGCTCATGGATCTGAAGGCGCCGGAAATCATCGTGCGCAACGAAAAACGGATGCTGCAGGAGTCGGTGGACGTGCTCTTTGACAATGGCCGCCATGGCCGTGTGATCACGGGCACCAACAAACGGCCGCTCAAATCCCTGAGTGATACCCTCAAAGGCAAGCAGGGCCGGTTCCGGCAGAACCTTTTGGGCAAACGCGTGGATTACTCTGGACGTACGGTCATCACCGTCGGGCCGAACCTGCGGTTGCATCAGTGCGGGCTGCCCAAGAAGATGGCCCTGGAGCTGTTCAAACCCTTTGTCTACTACCGGCTGGAGCAAAAGGGACTGGTTTCGACCGTGAAAAGTGCCAAGAAGATGGTCGAGCGCGAAGTCCCGGAGGTGTGGGACACCCTGGATGAAGTGGTCAAGGAGTACCCGGTGATGCTCAACCGTGCACCGACCTTGCACCGACTGGGCATTCAGGCCTTTGAACCGACGCTGATCGAGGGCAAGGCCATTCAGCTTCATCCGCTGGTTTGTACGGCGTTCAATGCCGACTTCGACGGAGACCAGATGGCCGTGCATGTGCCGTTGTCCGTTGAATCCCAGATCGAAGCCCGCGTCCTGATGCTGGCCAGCAACAACATCCTGTCGCCGGCCAATGGCAGCCCGATCATTGTCCCCAGCCAGGACATCGTTCTGGGCTTATACTACATGACCCGCAGAAAAGATGGCTGCCGGGGTGAGGGCAAGGTTTTTGCCAATCCAGAAGAAGTCCGCGCCGCCTACGACGGCCGTGCCGTTGACCTGCATGCCAATATTATTGTGCGTATCGCCGGGCAGCGCGTGGAAACGTCCGTGGGGCGGATTCTGCTTTGGGAAATCATGCCCAAAGAAGAGGTGGTGCGGCTGCGGCACATCATGACCAGCGATCAGAAGACACTGGAAACCGCTATGGATGCCGCCAAGGCCGGAGAGGATTTCGAGGGGCTTGTCGAGACCTACTCGGAAAGCCCTGACAAGAAGAGTAACGGGGAGATCGGACTGCTCAGGCGAGAGGATATGATCCGTATTTTCGAGGCGGAGTCAGGCGATGTCGCCGCCCTGTTCCGGCTTTCCGAAAACGATTTTTCACCGATCATCTCGACCGCTACCGGATATCATTTTTTCCAGTTGATCGAGCGGCGACCGGAAATTCCATTTGAAACCATCAACAAGGTCATGGACAAGGGTGCCCTGCGCGGGCTGGTCGATTATGTCTACCGGAATCTCGGTCCCAAGGCGACGGTCATTCTGGCCGACCGGTTGAAAGACATCGGATACAAGTATTCGACCAAAGGCGGCCTTTCCATTTCCATCGATGCCATGATCATTCCGGATAAAAAGGGCGATATTCTCGGCCGTGCGGACAGACAAGTGGTGGAAATCGGCCGTCAGTATACCGAGGGTCTGATCACCCAGGGGGAGAAATACAACAAGGTCGTTGATATCTGGGCCAAGGCCACTGACGATGTGGCCAACGAAATGATGGACGCCATGAAGGTGGAGCCGGCGGTCGATGCCCAGGGCAACCCCAAACTGGATGACTCCGGTCAGGCGCTCATGGTCGAGAGTTTTAATCCCATTTACATGATGGCCGACTCCGGCGCCCGCGGCAGCAAGGACCAGATGCGTCAGCTGGCCGGTATGCGGGGGCTGATGGCCAAGCCCTCCGGCGAGATTATCGAAACCCCGATTCAGGCCAACTTCCGTGAAGGGCTATCCGTGCTGCAGTACTTCATTTCCACCCATGGCGCCCGCAAAGGGTTGGCCGACACCGCATTGAAGACGGCCAACTCCGGTTACCTGACCCGGCGTCTGGCGGATGTGGCCCAGGATTGTGCCGTGGTGGAGGATGACTGCGGGACCACCCTGGGCGTTGAGGTCGAACCCCTGCTCGAAGGCGGCGAAGTGATCCAGCGCCTCAGTGAGCGTATTCTGGGGCGGACCACCCTGAATGACATTTTGGATCCGTTTACCGATGAGGTGATCATCCGGGGGGGCAAAGAGATTGACGAAAGTGATGCCCTGAAAATCGAAAATGCCGGCGTCACCAACGTGTTGATCCGATCGGTACTGACCTGCAAGACCAAACATGGCGTTTGCGCCAAATGTTACGGTCGTGATCTGGCCCACGGGCGGACGGTCGAGATGGGACAGGCTGTGGGGATCCTGGCCGCCCAGTCGATCGGTGAGCCCGGGACCCAGCTGACCATGCGCACCTTTCACATTGGTGGTACGGCCAGCCGGCGTGTGGAGCAGGCCGATATTCGTGCTCGGACCGTCGGGAAGATCAAGTTCGTGGATCTCAACGTGGTTAAAAATGCGGACAATGAACTGATCGTCATGAACCGCCGGGGTGGAGAATTCGCCATTGTGGGCGACACCGGCCGTGAGCGTGAACGATGTCCGGTTATCTATGGCGCCCACATCGTGGTGCAGGAAGGCCAGATGGTCAATCCCGGCGATCTGTTGGCCGTCTGGGATCCCTTCACGACACCCATCATCACCGAGGTGCCCGGGAGCGTGAAATTTGGTGACCTGATTCCGGGAAAGACGATCCAGGAAAAGGTCGACCCGGTTACCGGTAAATCCAGTCGTACCGTTATCGAGTCGAAAACCGCCGAAGAGCGCCCCCGCATCTCCATAAAAGGAGAGGACGGCAAGACCGCCAGGCTTCCCAAAGGTTCGGGAATGGCACGCTATATCCTACCGGTGGATGCCATCGTTATGGTGGAGGAGGGCGATCCGGTAAAAGCTGGCGACATTATTGCCAAGCTGCCCCGAGCGACAACCAAAACCAAGGATATTACCGGTGGTCTTCCCCGGGTGGCCGAGCTCTTTGAAGTCAGAAAACCGAAGGAAGTCGCGGTATTGAGTGAAATTGACGGCTACGTTTCGATTTCCAAGGCCACCAAGAAAGGCAAGCAGCGGGTCACGATCTCACCGGTGGATGTGGGTGAGAAGAAGGAGTACCTGATCCCCCGCGGCAAGCATATCAATGTCTACGAGGGCGATTACATCAGGGCGGGAGAACCCCTGATCGGCGGGGCGGCCAACCCTCAGGACATCCTGAAGATCAAAGGGGAAGTCGCCCTGGCCAAATACCTGGTTGACGAGGTTCAGGAAGTCTACCGCCTGCAGGGAGTGCGCATCAACGACAAACACATCGAGGTGATTGTGCGTCAGATGATGCGACGGGTGAAAGTCACCGACATCGGCGACACCGACTTTATTCTTGAAGAACAGGTGGACAAAATCACCTTTGAGGAAGCTAATGAGGCGATTATCGCCAAAGGTGGAAAGCCGGCGACGGCCGAGCCGTTGATTTTGGGGATCACCAAGGCGTCACTCAGCACCGACAGCTTTATTTCAGCCGCTTCGTTTCAGGAGACCACCAAAGTGTTGACCGATGCCAGTATTGCCGGTTCGGTGGATGGGCTGCGGGGTCTCAAGGAGAATGTCATTATGGGGCGGATCATTCCCGCCGGAACCGGGGTTTCTGAATACCGAACTCTTGCCGTGACCGCAAACCGGACCGATTGATGGAGCGGATGCTGACTTTAAAAATATTATTGACAAATGGAGTCGTAAACGATACTAAGCCAGTTTCTGTGCGCGACAAAAATGATGCCAAAGACCAGTTGAAGGGGTTATTATGCCAACAATCAACCAGCTAGTACGTAAGGGCCGGAAAAGAGTAGAAAAAAAGACCAACACACCGGCGCTTAAAGGTGCACCTCAAAAAAGAGGGGTCTGTACCCGTGTCTATACATCAACACCCAAAAAGCCAAACTCGGCGTTGCGGAAAGTCGCCAGGGTGCGTTTGACCACTGGTGTGGAGGTCACGGCGTATATCCCCGGGATTGGGCACAATCTGCAGGAGCACTCGGTCGTATTGGTCCGTGGCGGCCGCGTCAAAGACCTTCCCGGTGTCCGTTATCACATTGTTCGTGGAACCCTGGATACGCTTGGCGTGGATGGCCGGCGGCAGGGGCGGTCCAAGTATGGTGCCAAGCGGCCGAAATAGTCCGGCTGATATTTGCTACTTAATTAAAATGGTGTGAACTATGCCGAGAAGAAGAGAAGTCCCTGAACGGGTAATCATCCCGGATGTTAAATACAACAGCAAGCTGGTCTCGAAATTTATTGCCTCCATCATGCGCGATGGGAAGAAAAGCACCGCCGAAACATTGCTCTACGGCGCCTTTGATATTATCAGCGAGAAAACCAATGAAGAACCACTGAAGGTTTTCGAAAAGGCGCTCGACAATGTGAAACCGATGATCGAAGTCAAATCCAGGCGTGTGGGTGGATCGACATACCAGGTACCTACCGAAATCCGGCCTTCCCGCAGAACAGCCCTGGGAATCCGCTGGGTCATCGGCTATGCGCGCAGTCGCGGGGAAAAAGGGTTCGACGCCAAACTGGCCGGGGAACTGATGGATGCTGCCAACAATCGTGGCGCTTCGGTTAAAAAGCGCGAGGACACGCATAAGATGGCAGATGCCAACAAGGCTTTTGCCCATTACCGCTGGTAAGGACTTACTTCCATATATTTTTTATCTGCACTAGGTTTTGAGCGGTGATCAGGCCGATCCGCTGCCTGACGATCAAAGCCTATTGCCTTGTTGGGGTAACACTCCCCGTTAACAGGAGGACCGGGAGATGGCGAAGGAAAAATTTGAGAGGACAAAGCCGCATGTCAACGTAGGTACGATCGGGCATATCGACCATGGCAAGACGACCCTGACGGCAGCGATCACCAAGCTGAGCGGGATGCGTGGGATGGCGGATTTCATTCCGTTCGACGAGATTGACAAGGCGCCCGAGGAGAAGGAGCGGGGGATCACGATTGCCACGGCCCACGTGGAGTACGAGACGGCCACTCGCCATTACGCGCACGTGGACTGCCCGGGCCATGCGGACTACATCAAGAACATGATTACCGGCGCCGCCCAGATGGACGGAGCGATTCTGGTGGTGGGCGCCGACGACGGCCCGATGCCCCAGACCCGTGAGCACATTCTTCTGGCCCGCCAGGTGGGTGTTCCCCGGATCATCGTCTTTTTGAACAAATGCGACATGGTGGATGATGAAGAGCTGATCGAGCTGGTGGAGCTGGAGTTGCGGGAGCTTCTGGACAAGTACGAGTTTCCCGGTGACGACACGCCGATCATCCGTGGCAGCGCATTGAAGGCGCTGGAGAGTGACAGTGTGGACGCGGAAGAAGCGAAGTGCATTTTCGAGCTTCTGGATGCGATTGACAGCTATATTCCGGAGCCGGAGCGCGACGTGGACAAACCGTTTTTGATGCCGATCGAAGACGTGTTCAGCATTTCCGGCCGGGGTACCGTGGTAACGGGCCGTGTGGAGCGCGGCATCATCCATGTGGGTGACAACGTAGAGATCGTGGGTATCCGCGAAACCGCCAAGACGGTATGTACCGGAGTGGAGATGTTCCGCAAGCTGCTTGATGAAGGTCAGGCGGGGGACAACATCGGGGTATTGCTGCGCGGCACCAAGCGTGACGAAGTCGAACGCGGCCAGGTGGTGGCGGCACCGGGATCGATTACGCCGCACACGAAGTTCAAAGCCGAGGCGTACATTCTGAGCAAGGAAGAAGGAGGCCGTCACACCCCGTTTTTCAACGGTTATCGTCCGCAGTTTTATTTCCGGACCACGGACGTGACGGGGATTTTGAATCTTCCCGAGGGCGTTGAGATGGTGATGCCCGGTGACAACGTGGCCATCACGGCGGAGCTGATCACGCCGATCGCCATGGAGAAAGAGCTTCGGTTTGCCATCCGTGAGGGCGGTCGTACGGTCGGCGCCGGTGTCGTCAGCGAAATTATCGAATAAAAAGAGAGTCGGTAACAATGATAATGAACTCCAAAATCAGGATCAGGCTGAAAGCTTACGATCACAAGCTTCTGGACCAGTCGGCCAGTGACATCTTCGACACGGCAAAAAAAACCGGTGCCAAAGTTGTCGGACCGATTCCACTGCCTACGAAAATAAATAAGTTTTGTGTCCTGCGCTCCCCCCACGTGGATAAAAAATCCAGGGAACAGTTCGAAATGCGGACTCATAAAAGGCTTCTTGATATTCTTGAGCCGACCCAGCAGACCGTTGATGCGCTGATGAAGCTTGATCTGTCTCCTGGCGTCGATGTGGAGATCAAACTTTAATACGGGATATGAGAGATGTGTAAAGGACTGGTTGGAAAAAAACTGGGCATGACATCGCTGTTCGCGTCCAATGGGAAATACATCCCTGTCACCGTCTTGCAAGTCGGTCCCTGTGTTATTACGCAGATCAAGAAGCTTGCCACTGACGGATATCAGGCGCTTCAGATCGGTTTCGGTGATAAAAAACCGAGCAAAACGACCAAACCGCTGCAAGGCCACTTCAAAAAAAGCGGTGACGGTTGTTATCGCACGGTGAAGGAAGTTGGCGTCGAGAACCCGGATGAGTACACGCTGGGGCAGATGATCGGTACCGAACTTTTTTCTATCGGAGAAAAAGTGAATGTTACCGGTACCACCAAAGGCCGTGGTTTTTCGGGTGTAATGAAAAGACATGGTTTCGGTGGCGGGCGCCAGACCCATGGCTGCAAGAACCACCGGGTTCCGGGATCTATCGGGTGTAGTGCCTGGCCGGCGAAAGTCATCAAGGGAAAACGAATGCCCGGGCAATACGGGGTTGAGACGAAAACGGTCAGAAACCTGGAAATTGTCGATATCCGTCCGGAAGAGAATCTCATCCTGCTGAATGGACCTGTACCGGGTTCCAAATCAGCTATCGTAACGATTAACAAGGTCCTTTTCGCTTAATCAAAAGGATCCCGAGCTGACCGCCGACCCGCTTGACCAAAAAAACGATGGGGGACCGGGTGGCAGTGGACGAGGAACATTATGGCTGTTGTTGATGTAATAAATATTGCCGGAGAAGTCGTCACTCAAACGGAATTGAATGAAACGATTTTCAATGTGCCGGTTAAAAAGAGCGTGCTTCACCAGGTTGTTACCGCTCAACTGGCTGGTCGGAGGGCCGGATCGGCGTCGGTCAAACGGCGTTCCGATGTCAGGGGCAGCCGCCACAAACTCTACCGCCAGAAGGGAACGGGGCGTGCCCGCAAGGGCGACATCAAATCTCCCGTGCTGCGCGGGGGCGGTGTCGTCTTCGGTCCGGATCCCCGGGACTATTCCAAAAAAGTCCTTAAAAAAGTGCGCAAACTTGCCCTGAAAATGGCTTTGTCCAGTAAAGTTCAGGAGCAGCAGTTGATCGTTGTCGATCGCATTGACCTGGATGAAATCAAAACCCGTGTGTTTGCCGGAATCGTAAAGACCATCGATGCCACAAAGGCGCTGATCGTTACCGGCGAGAAGAACGAGCGATTGGAACTTTCATCCCGCAACATTCCTGGCGTCAAGATTCTTCAGACCGAAGGACTGAACGTCTACGATATCCTTAAATACCCCAAGCTGGTCATCCTCCAACCGGCGATTGAAGGGATAGAGGGGAGATTGGGCTGATGAATCAATACGACATCATAAAAAGACCGGTGATTACCGAGAAAACCAGTATTCAGAAAGAGGAATGCAACCAGGTCTCCTTCGAGGTCGATAAACGGGCCAACCGGGTCGAAATTGCCAGAGCCATCGAAAAAATATTTAACGTCAAGGTGGCCAAGACCCAAACCGCCCACGTCAGGGGAAAGACCACGCGACGGGGTCGTATTCTCGGAAAACGCAAAGACTGGAAAAAAGCCATCGTGACTTTGATGCCAGGTGAACGGATCGACTTTTTTGAAGGTGTATAGACGCTAGGAGCTTAGAGATGGCAATTAGAAAAGTAAAACCGACCAGCCCGGGACGTCGATTCCAACACTACGCCGGCTTCGAAGAGATTACCAAGACGACACCTGAAAAAAGTCTGGTACGAATTCTGAAAAAGAGTGGCGGCCGTAACGCCAATGGCCGTGTGACCAGTCGGCATCGGGGTGGCGGGCATAAACGATACTACCGCTTGATTGACTTTAAAAGGGATAAGGATGGAATTCCGGCCACCGTCGCCGCCATCGAATACGATCCCAACCGGTCTGCACGGATCGCCCTGTTGCATTATGCGGACGGTGAAAAACGGTATATCATCGCCCCGCTGAAGCTGTCGGTTGGAGATACGGTGATGTCCGGTCCCGAAGCGGACATTCAGGCCGGCAACGCACTCCCGCTGGCCAATATTCCGCTGGGAACGCATATTCACAACATCGAACTGAAACTCGGCAAGGGCGGGCAGATTGTTCGTAGCGCCGGAACCTTCGCCCAGCTGATGGCCAAGGAAGACCGCTATGCGCTGGTGAAGCTGCCTTCTGGCGAAGTCCGCATGGTTTTGCTGAACTGCAAGGCAACCATCGGACAGCTTGGCAATGTCACCCACGAAAACGTTTCCCTGGGAAAGGCCGGACGCAGGCGATGGCAAGGACGCCGGCCCGAGGTACGCGGTGTGGCCATGAATCCGGTGGATCATCCCATGGGCGGCGGTGAAGGACGGTCCTCCGGCGGACGGCACCCGTGCTCTCCGTGGGGAATGCCCACCAAGGGATACCGTACCCGCAAAAATAAACGAACCGATCGTTATATCGTCAAGCGGCGTACCAAATAGCACCGGATTCAACGGGGCGGCCTCCCTCACCCCCGCACCGAATTAACGGAATATTGCAGGAGAAATAATGCCACGTTCGTTAAAAAAAGGTCCTTTCATCGACCCGAAACTGTTTAAAAAGGTGACTGAAGCCCAGAATTCCAGGAGCAACCAGGTGATTAAAACCTGGTCGCGGCGGTCCACTATCCTGCCTGAAATGGTAGGTATCACTTTGGCCGTTCACAACGGAAGAAAATTTATCCCGGTTTTTGTTAGTGAGAACATGGTGGGTCACAAGCTGGGCGAATTTTCACCGACGCGAACCTATTACGGGCACGCAGCGGATAAAAAATCTAAAGTTAAAAGATAAAAAAGGAAGGCCCTAAATGGAGGTCAGAGCTACTCAACGACATGTGCGCATCTCTCCCCAGAAGGTGAGGATGATCGCCGACGCCATCAAAGGCAAACCGGCCGAGGATGCGATCAACGCACTCAAATTCATGCCGCAGAAATCTGCCGGCATCGTCGAAAAAATCATGCGATCGGCGGTTGCCAATGCCGACCAGAACACAAGCATCGATGTCGACGAACTGATTGTCAGCAATCTGCTTGTTGATCAGGGGCCGTCGCTGAAACGATTTAAGGCAAGGGCCAGGGGCAGAGGCGCGCGTATACTCAAAAGAACCTCACATATCACTGTCGTGCTATCCGAAGGTTTAGTCCATTAAGGAGGAAATTAGCTTGGGCCAGAAAGTCAACCCTATTTCACTAAGGCTGGGGATCGTAAAGACCTGGGAATCCCGGTGGTTTGCCGGCAAGAAATATGCGGATTACATCTTTGAAGACTACCAGATCCGAAAATTCATCAAAGGTAAACTGCATCATGCCGGTGTATCTAAAATCGAAATTGAACGGTCTACCCGCAGGGTTCGACTTCGAATCTTCACGGCCCGTCCCGGAATCGTTATCGGGAAAAAGGGGTCGGAAATCGAAAAGCTCAAGAAAGAACTTGAGGGTCGCGTCAGCCAGGAAGTGCTCATCGACATCCAGGAAATCCGGAAGCCCGAAGTGGATGCCCAGCTCGTTGCTGAAAATGTCGCCATGCAGATCGAACGCCGGGTGGCATTCCGGCGGGCGATGAAGCGCGGCGTTTCCTCGGCCATGCGGTTCGGCGCCCAAGGCGTTAAGATCATTTGTTCCGGTCGGTTGGGGGGCGCCGAAATGGCCCGTACCGAATGGTATCGCGAAGGACGTGTGCCACTGCACACTTTGCGTGCGGATATTGACTACGGCATTACCGAAGCCAGAACCACCTATGGAATCGTCGGAATTAAGGTTTTTGTTTTCCATGGGGAAATTCTCAAAAAGGATCAAGCCGAAATTAGTGGATAGGCTTGTGGGAGATACGACATGCTGAGCCCCAAAAAGGTCAAATATCGAAAGAGTCAAAAGGGAAGAATGAAGGGCGCCGCCTATCGGGGCTGCAATCTGAATTTCGGCGAATTCGGGCTGCAGGCCATCGACTGCGGCCGAATTTCCTCCAAACAAATCGAGGCGGCACGTATCGCCATGACGCGCCACGTAAAAAGAGGCGGGAAAATATGGATTCGATTGTTTCCGGATAAACCTTACACCAAAAAACCCGCTGAAGTCCGCATGGGTAAGGGAAAAGGCGCGCCCGAAGGCTGGGTGGCGGTCATCAAGCCCGGTCGAGTGCTTTATGAAATGACCGGCGTCAGCCGGGAGATGGCCAAGGAAGCCCTTCGCCTCGCTGCTCACAAGCTTCCCATCAAAACACGGTTTGTGGAGAGGAGTGAGCAACTATGAAGGCATCAGAAATCAGAGACCTCGGTTCCGTCGAGATTCAGCAGAAAGTCGCCGATATGAAAGAAACTCTGTTCAATTTGCGATTTCAGCACGAAATCGGTCAACTCGAGAATCCGAAAAAGATCACACAGACGAAAAAGGATATCGCTCGGTTGAATACGATTTTGAACGAGAAACTGAAACCCTCAAAAGAAAATTAAGATGCGGTTATGAAAACTCGTGGAATAAAAAGACAACTTATCGGTACCGTGGTCAGCGACAAAATGGATAAAACCGCAGTCGTACAAGTGGAGCGACTCGTCAAACATCCACTTTACAAAAAATATATCCGCCGGCGCAACAAGTTCGCCGCCCACGACACAGACAACAGCTGTAACATCGGTGATAAAGTGATGATCACTGAGTCGCGACCCATCAGCAAGCAAAAGCGGTGGCGAGTTTCCGAAATCATCGAAAAAGCCGTGTAGCGAAAAAGGACGATAAACATGATTCAGGCCGAAACAAAACTTACAGTTGCGGACAATTCTGGTGCGCGTGCGGTATACTGCATCAAGGTTTTGGGGGGCTCCAAAAGACGCTACGCCGGGATTGGGGACATTATCGTCGTTGCGGTCAAAGAGGCCATTCCAAACGCCAAAGTGAAAAAAGGCGACGTGCTGAAAGCTGTCGTCGTGCGCACGAAAAAGGAAATCCGGCGACCCGACGGCTCTTATATCCGGTTCGACGACAACTCAGCCGTGCTGATCAACAATCAGCGTGAACCGCTAGGCACTCGTATTTTCGGACCCGTGGCCCGTGAACTCCGTGCAAAACGATTCATGAAAATCGTATCACTTGCCCCTGAGGTCTTGTAACCATGGCCTCGCCTTGTGGAGAAAGACAAATGATCAAAGACTCGATACAGATTAAAAAGGACGACAAAGTAAAGGTCATTGCCGGCAAAGATAAAGGCAAGGTCGGCAAGGTCCTTAAAGTCATCCATAAAAAGAATCGCCTGCTCATCGAAAACATCAATGTTGTCAAGCGGCACACCAAACCCAATGCCCAGAACCGGCAGGGCGGGATACTCGAGAGCGAAGCGCCAATCCACTGGTCCAATGTCATGCTGATGTGTAACAAATGCATTGAACCGGTCAGGGTGAAAAACAAAGTCCTGGACGATGGCAAAAAGGTCCGCATCTGCAGAAAATGCAATGAAATCATAGACGCCTAGTACCGGATGAGGTGGGCTCTCGGAGGATGAACATGTCAGAGCTAAAGAATTACTACCACGAAACGGTAGTGCCGAAGCTAAAAGAGAAATTCACCTACAGCAACCCCATGCAGGTTCCCAAGATTGTCAAGGTCGTCCTTAACATGGGGTTGGGTGAAGCGATACACAATATCAAAATTATTGACGCTGCCGTTGAAGAACTCAAGCTGATTTCCGGTCAGCAGCCGGTGGTCACCCGGGCGAAGAAATCCATTGCTGCCTTTAAGCTTCGCGAAGGAATGCCCATTGGTTGCATGGTTACCCTGCGGAAAGACCGGATGTATGATTTTCTGAACAAATTGATCAACGTGGCACTGCCGCGCGTCAGAGATTTCAGAGGAATTTCCGGTAAGGCGTTCGATGGAGCCGGCAATTACTCGCTGGGCGTCAAAGAGCAGCTGATTTTTCCCGAGATCGATTATGACAAGATCGACAAGATCAAGGGGCTTAACATCAGCATCGTGACAACTGCAAAAAACAACGCTGAAGGCAAAGAACTCCTCAAATTGATGGGGATGCCCTTTAGAAATTAATACAGCCTGGTGGTTACAAGGAGAGAGCATTGGCGAAGACATCACTCAGAGAAAAGGCAAAACGGAAACCGAAGTTCAGTGTGCGGACTTACAATCGGTGCCCCATATGTGGAAGACCGCGTGGCTTCATCAGAAAATTCGGCATCTGCCGTATCTGCTTCCGTAATCTGGCTTCCCAGGGCCGTCTCCCCGGCGTTGTTAAGTCCAGTTGGTAATCACCCGTAGGAAGAGACCCCTTAACAACTAATAGAGGTGGAAACAGCAATGAGCGATCCTATTGCCGATATGCTAACCCGCATCCGGAATGGCGGGAAGGCCAAACACAACAGTGTCGACATTCCAGGCTCCAAGATAAAAACCGAGATCGCCAAAGTTCTAAAAGAATCAGGCTACATCCGTAACTACAAATTTATCAATGATAGCAAGCAGGGCGTCCTGAGAGTTTACTTGAAATACACCGGGGCCCAAAAACATACGATTATCAATATCGAGCGGATCAGTAAACCCAGCCGGCGAAACTATTTGAATGCAAAATCCGTCAAACCGGTTTACAACGGCCTTGGTATTGCCGTCATGTCCACTTCCCAGGGTGTGATGACAGATAAAATGGCAAGGGAGAAAAACATCGGCGGGGAAGTTCTCTGCACCGTCTGGTAAAATGTCTAATCGTTTGTTCAGCAGCCGTATGAGATATCGATCTTGCTGGCTACTGGATGAAACAATGAGGTGCACAACATGTCTCGAGTAGGCAAAAAAGTAATCACAATTCCTCAGAAGACCAGCGTTGATTTCAAAGATCACGTGTTGGTTGTAAAAGGGGAGAAGGGGACCCTGAGCCGGACCATTCATCCGGGTGTCGATCTATCTGTGGGTGGGGATTCGATATCAGTGGTGATCGAAAACGAGGACCGGAAGTCACGTTCTATCCAGGGGTTGACCCGCAGCCTGGTCGCCAACATGGTTGAGGGGGTCAGCAAGGGATTCGAAAAGGTTCTCGAGATCAACGGCATCGGTTACCGCGCAGAAATGAAGGGAAACTCGATTCTGTTGAATCTGGGATACTCCCACCCCATTGATTTCGCGCTGCCGGAAGGGATCAGTGCCACGGTTGACAAGAACAACGTGATTCGGCTGACCGGTATCGATAAGGAAAAGGTGGGTCAGACGGCCGCATCAATTCGGAAGCTGAGAAAACCGGAGCCTTACAAGGGCAAGGGGATTAAGTACGCTGATGAGTATATCCAGCGGAAGGCCGGCAAAACCGGTACGAAATAACCAGCGCTGATTCAGCAGCGTTGCCTGATGCGGCCCAAGTATGATCAAGCGGCCATCAAAGGAAAGACAAATGGGCTCGACAAACCAGAAAAAAGAAATTTGGCTTAAGCGCAAAAAACGCATCCGGAAAAGCATCATCAGTTCTGCCGAAAGACCACGATTGAGCGTATTCAGGAGCAGCAAGCACATTTACGGGCAGATTATCGATGATACCACCGGAACGACCATCGCGGCTGCCTGCAGCAACGAAAAGGAAGTCAAGGCGCAACCGAAATTCGACAGCAAAGTCGCCAAAGCCGTTTTCACCGGTAAGTTGCTTGCAGAACGCGCCAAGGACAAGGGCGTAAAAAAGGTTGTTTTCGATCGTAACGGTTTTCTCTATCATGGACGGATTAAGGCTTTTTCCGAGGGTGCCCGGGAAGCCGGACTTGACTTTTAGCTTACATTTTTGAAGGAGGCAAACCCTTGTTCAAGCAAGATACAGAAGACAACCAGCTGATCGACAAGGTCGTTCACATCAGCCGCGTGGCAAAAGTGGTCAAAGGCGGTCGCCGATTCAGTTTCAGTGCCATCGTCGTCGTCGGTGATGGTGAAGGAAGCGTCGGTTACGGACTTGGAAAGGCTGGGGAGGTTCCTGAAGCGATCCGTAAAGGCGTTGAAAAAGCCAAAAAGAACATGGTCAAAGTCCCCCTGACCGAAGGTACCGTTCCTTTTCGGGTAATCGGTAAATTCGGAGCCGGACGGGTCATGCTTAAACCTGCCTCCGAGGGAACCGGCGTTATCGCCGGAGGGGCTGTGCGTGCCGTCCTGGAAGCCGTCGGCGTACAGAACATACTGACCAAATGCATGGGAACCAACAATCCGCATAACGTGGTCAAAGCCACCGTCGACGGACTCAAGCAACTCGAAAGTATCGAGTCGGTTGCCGCCAGACGGGGACTGAACGTCCAGGATTTGAGATAAGGATAAGGAAAGCGAACCATGAGCAGTATGCTAAAAATCACGTTGGTTAAAAGCATGATCGGAAGGCCTGAAAAACACCGCAAGGTGCTTCGCGGAATGGGGCTGACAAAAATGAATCGATCAGTTGAATTGCAAAATACGCCTTCCATCAGAGGAATGGTTCAAAAGGTATCCCACTTGGTGGTTGCCGAGGAGAAATAACCCATGAGACTCAACGATCTGGCACCCGCAAAGGGCCAAAAGAAGGCGAAAAAACGAATTGGTCGAGGGGTAGGATCCGGTTTTGGAAAGACCGCCGGCAGGGGTAGCAAGGGGCAGAACGCCCGTTCCGGAGGCGGTGTCAGGCCTGGATACGAAGGGGGACAGATGCCCATCCACCGGCGTCTGCCCAAACGGGGGTTCAAGAACCATTTTAAAAAAGTTTATGCCATCATCAACGTTCAGGATTTGAACCGATTCGAATCCGACGCAGTGGTTGACGAAGTCGCTTTGGTTAAGACCGGCCTGGTAAAAGGAGACCGGGATGGCATCAAGGTTCTCGGCAAAGGCGATGTACAGATTCCACTGACCGTTCGCATCAACGGATTCAGTGAGAGTGCCAAACAGAAAATTGAGGCCGCCGGCGGAAAGATAGAGGTCGTCTAACAATGGTGGGTAGCGGATTCGGAAACATTTTTAAAATTCCTGAACTGAAAAAGCGCATTCTGTACACGTTGGCACTGCTTTTCGTCTACAGAATCGGCGTTCATGTTCCGACGCCGGGAATCGATACCGTTGCACTGGCTTCCTTTTTCGCCAAAATGGAAGGTACCATCTTCGGTATTTTCAATATGTTCTCAGGCGGTGCACTGGAGCAGCTTTCCGTTTTCGCGCTGGGGATCATGCCCTACATCAGTGCATCCATCATACTGCAACTGCTTACCGTCGTCATTCCGCACCTGGAGCGGCTGAAAAATGAAGGCGAACAGGGACGAAAAAAAATCACCCAGTACACGCGATACGGCACCGTTATACTAAGTATCATTCAGGGGTTAGGAATCAGCGTCGGGCTGGAGAGCATGACCTCTCCTGGGGGCGCACCGATTGTGCTCATGCCGGGTTGGGGATTTCGATTAATGACCGTTCTGACACTGACAGCGGGAACGGCGTTTATCATGTGGCTGGGAGAGCAGATTACCGAGCGGGGCATCGGCAATGGCATTTCACTGATCATTTTCGCCGGTATCGTCGCCCGAATGCCGACCGCCATCATGAATACCTTCCGGTTAATTTCAACCGGAGAGATGAACATTTTCGCGCTGGTCGTACTGCTTGCCCTGATGATTGTCGTGGTGGGATTCATTATTTTTGTCGAGCAGGGACAGCGTCGAATACCGGTCCAGTATGCCAAGCGGGTCGTCGGACGGCGGATGTACGGTGGCCAGAGTACCCACCTGCCGCTTAAAATTAATACATCCGGTGTAATTCCACCGATTTTTGCATCCTCGATCATCATGTTTCCGGCTACTATCGCGAGCTTCATCACGATTCCCTGGATGAAATCCATTGCCGATTCCATGCGGCCTGGAAACCTGTTTTATGAACTGCTCTACGTTGGCTTCATCTTTTTCTTCTGTTATTTTTATACGGCGGTTACCTTCAACCCCGTCGATGTCGCGGATAACATGAAAAAGAATGGCGGGTACATCCCCGGTATCCGCCCGGGAAAACGGACCGCCGACTACATCGATCGGGTACTGACCCGGATAACTTTGGGCGGAGCGATTTACGTATCGGCCGTCTGTGTGCTGCCGTCTATACTGATCAGTCGGTTTAACGTGCCTTTCTACTTTGGCGGTACGGCGCTGCTGATTGTCGTGGGTGTTGCCATTGATACGGTGGCACAGATGGAATCGCATATGCTGACGCGGCACTACGAAGGGTTTTTGAAAAAGGGCGGAATACGCGGTCGACGGTAATTGAATCCGGAAACCGGAGCGGCGGCAAACGAAGCCTAACGAATAACACGATGCGGGGCAGGAGAATAGAATGGCAAAAGAAGAGGCCATCAAGGTAGAAGGCATTGTCTTGGAGACACTGCCGAATGCAATGTTTAAAGTTGAACTAGAAAACAAACACCAGGTATTGGCGCACATTTCTGGTAAGATGCGTATGCATTTTATCAAAATCCTGCCTGGCGATAAGGTTACGGTTGAACTGTCACCTTATGACCTGACACGTGGCCGAATCACCTATCGTTCAAAATAAAAGCTAAGGCACTTAAAAGCCAAGAAACGATTTCCGTAACGCGGAAGTATCCACCGCTTGGGCAACTTGAGCGGCATGAAGGAGTCAACCATGAAGGTCAGAGCATCCGTTAGGAAGATTTGCAGCAAATGCAAAATCATCAAGCGAAAAGGGACCGTACGGGTTATCTGTGAGAACAAAAGACACAAACAGAGGCAAGGTTAGAGGAGGTTGAGCTTTGGCTAGAATCGCTGGTGTAGACTTACCTAGACGAAAACGGATAGAAATCGGTCTGACCTATATCTACGGTATCGGTAGAACCACTTCGAACCGTATCCTCAGTAAACTGAATATTGACCCGAATACCAATACAGACGATCTTTCCGAGGCAGAGGTAAACAACATTCGCAAGGTCATCGACAGCGAACACAAGGTTGAAGGTGAACTGCGAACCGAAGTTTCCATGAACATCAAGCGGCTTATGGACCTGGGGTGTTATCGGGGACTCCGTCACCGCCGCTCTTTACCTGTCCACGGCCAGCGGACCAGCACCAATGCCAGGACACGGAAAGGTCCCAAGCGGTCTGCGATCAAGAAAAAAGGCGCGGCTAAAAAGTAATTCAATCACCTGTCAGGAAAAGATAAATGCCTAGAAAAACCAAGACCAAGAAAAAGGAAAGAAAGAACATCTCCAGCGGAGTGGTTCACATTCAGTCCACCTTCAATAACACGATCGTAACCATTACCGATGCCATGGGGAATGTGGTGGCCTGGTCCAGCGCCGGTATTCACGGATTCAAGGGATCCCGAAAAAGCACGCCATTTGCCGCCCAATTGACTGCCGAGGACGCGGCCAAAAAGGCGATGGAACATGGAATGAAGAGTGTCGAGGTGTATGTTAAGGGGCCTGGGGCTGGCCGCGAGTCCGCACTTCGTGCCCTTCAGGCAGCTGGATTCAATGTCGTTATGATCAAAGACGTGACGCCCATTCCGCATAATGGCTGTCGCCCGCCGAAAAGACGGCGAGTGTAGACCAAGGGACTGGTCATCCAACGTTTTTTGAAGCGCGCCATGAAAAGGTCTGGTTTAAAAGGAGGACGAATTGGCAAGATACAGAGGTTCCGTCTGCAGGATATGCCGACGTGAAAATATGAAATTATTTCTAAAAGGGGATCGCTGTTATTCCGATAAATGCGCATTCGACCGGCGCGGATATGCACCTGGCGAACACGGGCAGAGAAGACGGGGAAAACCATCGGATTACGGAATTCAACTTCGTGAAAAGCAGAAAGTCAAGAACACCTACGGACTTTCGGAAAAACAGTTCAGGCTTTTTTTCGAGAAGGCCGACCGGCAGAAAGGCATAACCGGAACGAACCTGCTTATTTTGCTCGAAAGGCGGCTGGACAATGTGGTTTACCGGCTCGGTTTTACCAATTCAAGGACTCAGGGAAGACACTTTGTCAGACATAACCACTTTCTGGTCAACGGGAAGCGGGTTAACATCCCCAGCTACTTGGTCAACGTTGGCGATACGGTCGAGGTCGTAGAGAAAAGTCGCGCCGTTCAGATCATCAGCGACTCACTTGACGCCGTTGTCAGACGCGGGATGCCTCAGTGGCTGGCTGTCGAAAAAGAAAAATTCAAAGGCGAGATCAAAAGTTTCCCAGTTCGCGAAGACCTTACGCTACCGATGCAGGAACAACTCATCGTAGAGCTCTATTCGAAATAAAGTTGCATAGCACTATTCGAGGACGAGCCTGCTTGAGAAATTAACTGCATTGATATTTAAATCCTTCTTGGAGAATTTGTAATGTCTAAAAACGAACTTATGTACATGAACTGGCGCGAGATGATCAAGTGCGATAAGGTCCGCGTCAGCAGCAACGATGCATACGGGAAATTTGTATGCGAACCATTGGAGAGAGGGTTCGGCATAACATTAGGTAACTCGTTGAGAAGAACCATTCTGTCCTCCTTGTACGGTGCTGCAATTGTTTCCGTCCGGTTCGAGTCCGTTGAACATGAGTTCAGTGTCATACCCGGTGTTATTGAGGATGTGTCGGAAGTCATTCTGAACCTCAAAGAAGTCCGGCTTAAAATGGACGACGCAACACCAAGGACCATCAGAGTAGAAGCGACGGGTGAAGGTCCGGTATATGCCGGTACAATAACCAGTGACGACGGACATGTCGAGATCCTCAACCCCGATCAGCAAATCGCCACGATCGCTGGTACCGGTAAGCTGAATATGGAGATGGTGGTAAAGGTGGGTAAGGGATACTCTCTCGCTGAAGCCAATAAAGATGAGGATGCACCGATTGGCACGATTCCCATTGATGCTGTTTTCTCGCCCATTAAACGGGTTAACTACGTCGTTGGCAATGCTCGTGTCGGCCAACGGACTGACTATGACAAGTTGACCCTGGAAGTCTGGACTGACGGAAGTGTTACGCCGGAGGACGCTGTTGCCTTTGGTTCAAAGATACTCAAAGAGCAGCTCAGTATTTTTATCAACTTCGATGAAGATGCCGAACCGCTTACCGAAAGCGATGAAGATAACCAGGAAAAGCCGGCCTTTAACGACAACCTCTACCGTAGCGTAGAAGAGCTTGAGTTGTCTGTCCGAAGTGCCAACTGTCTTAAGAATGCAGAAATCCTGAAAATCTACCAGTTGGTTCAGAAGACCGAGGCGGAGATGCTCAAAACGAAGAATTTTGGGCGTAAATCACTCAATGAAATCAAGGACGTCTTGGCGGAAATGGGTCTCTCGTTGGGCATGAAGCTTGACAGTTTCGAACCGCCTGAAGAATCCGTCGAAGAAGGGGAGTAAACGTTCCAATGAGACATAGAAAAAGTGGTGTCAAACTCAATCGGACCACCAGTCACCGCCAGGCCATGTTCAGAAACATGGTGACCTCGCTGCTCAAACATGACCGCATCAAAACCACCGAAGCCAAAGCCAAAGAGCTTCGTCGCTGGGCCGACCAGATTATTACCCTGGCAAAACGCGGCGACCTGCACGCGATGCGGCAGGCCATGTCCATCGTGCGCGAGAAAGAGGTGGTTTACAAGATTTTCCAGGAGGCCGGTGAACGTTTCGGTGCCATCAACGGCGGATACACCCGTATTTTCAAGATCGGGCGCAGGGCCGGTGATGCGGCACCATTGACCATCATTGAACTCGTCAGCGCTTCCGACGCGAAACCGGCCGCCGGCAAGAAGGCGAAAACCCAGACCAAAGCCGCACCCGAGGTTCAGAAGGCTGAAACAAACGTCAGCGCCCCGGTTGCCGATAGCGTTGCCGAGACGGCTGCAGCTGAAAGCGATGCGGAGCCTGCCGCCGAGATTCCCGAGGCAACCGCAGCTGCGGACGACGATAACGCCCAAAGCGATGAGACCGAAAAACAACCTGATCAAGCGGCCGACGATTCCGGTGATACGGCGGATGATGTAAAATAGACATTCGGCTTACAAATTAGAATTGATTCGATAAGGCTCCGGTTCCCCGGGGCCTTATCTATTGGTTGCTTAAACCGTTTGACATTTTGAATGTATGGTTATAGAAAATCAATCATATTGATGAATAAGATTTATAAAATACGACTATCCATAAAAACTATTGAATTTATCAACAGAAACAAAGTGAGAAGTAATCCGAGATTAGAGCCAGATCAAAAGGAATATTTTTCTTCTTGATTTTACGCGATATTATTACCTACTACACGATTTGCATGAATTATTTTTCCAATGGTGCATCGTTTCAGCTTTTGTAGCCAAGACCCTGCGGTGTGATAGCTGACAAGTCCAAGCAGTTCTTTCAAGTTGACCGCATTGACGTCTGTTTTTCAAGTGGTGAACAACCATATGGCCTTGAACCAAAGAAATATAATAGCAAATAGGGAAATGTTTTTACTATCCTATATGATAGTAATTTGTGTCTGCTGTATTTGCGGTTGTTCTACATCTTTAAAAAACATCAGTATTCTTGATGAATCATACTTTTTCAAAAATCCATTAGTTTCAGATCAAAACTTTAATGATGCGAGATTATTAATAAATGTTATATCCCGCAAGAATAGAAAGTTCGCATATGAAATTGGAAAGATACCAGAGTTACTGGACGGCATATCAAAAGATGAGATCATAGCGATCAAAAGATTAGTTTATTGTTACCTTGATAATGAATTAGTTTTTAATAAAATATTCCAAGAAATGTATGCTGTCGGTTTGCCAGAAGATAGAAAGTATTGCTCCACACTTCAAGCGTTTCTGTGGCTATTTATAGATAAAAACTATGGTGAAATAGAAGGTTTATTATATAATTACAGCACTGAAAGCTTATTGTATAAAGCTTGGGTTCTTGAGAATAATATGCACTATCATAGATGGCGTTGGAGGACTCAACAAGCCCATGCGCTTTTTCATTCATGTATGGATTCAGACCTGAAAAAGAAAATAGTAAATTACTATGAAAAAAATAAAGGCGCTGTCGACTATATAATATCAATGGCAGAAAAGGTCCCTGAAAAGTTTGGACACGCTTACATAGCCTATGATAGCGTTCTAATTAAACATCAAAATAGGTGGAATGATCATAAAATTGTTTATGATAGGTTGAATGCTCCAGAGTTGATTCATTTTTTTATTTATAATAATTATTTTTACGAACCTAATGAATACAGCACTCCTAAAAATACATTTTATTCCAAATACGGGAACTCCAAGGCTCTTGCCGAACTAGGTAGATTATTATTAGATAAATCCGGATATAAAACTTTTTTTATTACAATTAAGGATGAATCTACGCTTTGTTGTAAAGAACATGCAGGCACGGGCATCTTTGATCAAAATGGTAATTATGTCCTTGTTGTAGATATGCCAAAAGGAAAAGAAATTTCAGTTCATAATGATCAAAATGCATTGGAGAAGCATCTTCGAAATGGGAACTGTATGCCGCCTCCAAAAAGGAAGTTTAGATTTGCGTTGCCAAGAAATTTTTTCCAAAAAAACATTTAAAATTAACATAAGGGCATACACGATGGAATGGTTTATCAGACTGATATCAATTCGAAAATTTAAACTTGAAGCTATATGAATGAGCTGTTGGTGCAATCTCAAATTGATATAAAGAAAGGGGAAATTATGGAAAGATCTTCTGTAAACCTTGGTCGATCAATGGTGTGGGTAGTTGCTATTGTATTTTTTCTCTTTGGTTCACTATTAATGTCATGTGGCCAGAAAGAAGATGTGGCTGAATCTAAAAAGGAAGCTAAGGTAGAGGAAGCTACGAAAGCAAAAACCCCGAAGAAAAAAGGACTATCGCTTGATGCATGGAAAGCTAATTTTGATCCATCCGGCGCAAAATACAAATGCATTGTTTCTAATGTCTCCCATCCAGTTATCAAAGGTGTGTACGCTGGATTTGCTATGCGGGATGAATTATGGAAACGTACAAACGGTCAAATTTATATTGATTTCAAACCGTTTTCAATGCTCGGTGGTGAAGTTGAAGTCCTTAATCAACTGCAGATGGGGGCCATCCAGGGGATGGGTGTCAGCTCGGTCGCTGCAACTAATCTAGGGCCGCGTTTCGGTCTGATCAATTTGCCTTTTTTGATCAATTCCTTCGAAAAGTTGGAAAAATTTGTCGGTTCCGGAAAACTGTTCGACCACTATATGATGGCCATGGACCATCAGGGAATTATGGGATTGGATATCACCGGGTACGGCAATTATGGCTGGGCCACCACAACTCCGGTTAAAACTATCGCCGATGCTAAAAAAGTAAAATTTAGAATAGCAGAAGCGGCAGTTAATAAGCTAAATTATGAGAAATGGGGATTCAATCCTGTCGTTATGCCTTGGCCGGATGTGCCTGTTGCCCTAAAGCAAGGGGTCATTGACGGTCTCGATCACACTCCAATGGTCTGTAATATTACGAAAAAATTTGATGTCGCTAAATATTTCACCCAACTTAATTACGCCCAAGGGCTTTTTATCTGGATATTTAACAAGGCTTGGTTTAACAATCTTCCATCTGACCTGCAAAAAACCTTTATTGAAACTGTACATGATGTTTGTGCTGACATCCGCAAGCAAACTATCCAGCAGGAGATTGATCAAATTGCTGCTGCAAAGGAAAATGGAATTGAATTTTTCAAACTATCCGATAGTGAAATGGATATTGTGAGGGAACAGGGCAATGCAACTCATGAAAAATTCGCGGATGAGATAAACCAGCTTTATCCCGGTGATACCTATCGACCCGAAAACTACCTGAAAGAAGTCCAAAATTTTATGGGATATACAAAATAATCTATGCAATCCAGTTTTTAAAAGAGGGGGCAAACGGCACCCCCTCTTTGTCTGATGTTGACCAGCCTAAGCAAACAGGCCAACGCATGAGTGATACCATTACGGACCGTTACAAAAAGGTATTTTTATGACAGGAAAGGTTTTTTATAAACTGGACAAGATACTTACCACGTTTGAGGATTGGACAATTTTTATAAGTGTGTTGGTGGCACTGGTGGCTTTATTTGTTAATGTGGTCCTTCGTTATGGATTCAACTATACCTTGGCATGGTCGGAAGAACTGGTGCGGGAGGTAATAATATACACCACCTTTATCGGATGCTGTTCGGCTGTGAAAAGCCGTTCGATGATCAAGATCGACGCTTCGGTCCAGTTGTTCCCAAAACTGAAAATGCCGCTGACCTATTTCAGCAACGTAGTTATTCTTATTTTTTCCGTAATGATGATGATTTACGGATCTCAAATGGCAGCTATGCAGGCTCGAACTTTTCAAAAAACACTGATTCTTCAGATTCCACTGGTATATCTGTACGCAATTTTACCGCTGACAGGAGGGTTGATGTTTATTCGGACCTTACAAATCATTTATAAGGACCTGACATCGTTACAGGTGGACGCATGATCCCATCTTCCTGAATTCAAAGGAATGTATAGCGTGCAAGGAGACCCGCTTTTATGCAGTTGAGTGACATTATCATTATGCTGATTCTGCTGGGGTGCATGGCCAGCTACATCCCCGTTTTCATGTGCCTTTTTTTTACCGCCGTGCTAGGATTTATTATTTTTACCGATCTGCCCTTGCTGCTGTTGTTCCAGACTATTTTCAGGAGCATGGATAATTTTGCCCTCGTCGTGGTTTTATTCTTTATCCTGTGTGGAAATATCATGACAGCCGGTTCCATTGTCGAGAAGCTGATCAAGGTGGCCAACGCCATGGTCAGTTGGCTACCGGGGGGACTGGGCATGGCCGGCGTGCTGGCGTGTGGTCTTTTCGGTGCGATTTCCGGATCGACCGTCGCCACCGTGGTGGCCCTGGGCGGATTCATGATTCCCGCCCTGCTGGATAACGGATACCCGGAAACGTACACGTTGGGGCTGATGACCACGTCCCCGAACCTGGGGGTCATCATTCCACCGAGTATTGGCATGATCCTGTATTCCATGATCAGCAATGTGTCCCTCGAAGGACTGTTTTTAACCGGTTTCATCCCCGGGGTATTGATCATGTTTCTGGTCTGCCTCTATTCCTTTCTTTTTTTCAGAAAGAAAAAAGAGATCGTCCGCATGCCCATCCCATCGCTTAAAGAGACGATCGTTGTTTTAAAGGATGGGTTCTGGTCGCTGATGCTGCCGGTGATTATCTTCGGGGGTATCTTCTCCGGTGCCTTCACGGCCAATGAAGCCGCGGTGGTGGCCTGCGTATACGCCTTCATCGTCGAATTGTTCATCCACAAGTCAATGAAACTCAGTCAGGTCAAAGAAATTACCGTCAGTTCGGCCGTTACCTCGGCAACCTTGCTGATCATCGTCGCTGGGGCGACCTGCTTCGGACGACTGCTTACCCTGGAGGACATCCCGGGCCGAATTACCGAGTCCGTTCTCTCGGCGATTACCTCGCCGGCCCTTTTCCTGATCGCCATGAACATTCTGCTCCTGCTGGTGGGTATGTTTATGGATATCATCTCTGCCACGATGATTCTCGGCCCTGTTTTCCTGCCCATGCTGGACGCGTTCAATATCAACTGGATGCACTTCGGCCTGATCATGACCGTTAACCTGGCGATCGGTTACTGTACCCCGCCCATGGGGGTGAGCCTGTATATTACCGGCGCCATCGCCAAGCGGGACCTGATCTATGTGTCCAAGGCGGTCATGCCGTTTCTGGCCATTCAGATTGCCGTGCTTCTGCTGATGACTTTTTTCCCTGAAGTGACCCTGTGGCTTCCCAGGCTGATGCACTTTATCTGACCGGTTGCCGCTTTGTGCGGTTTGCCTGCCTGCATGATCCGCAGGCAGGTCCCATTTTATGCATGCTTCACGGGCCAGTGTGACTGCGTTGTGTTTCTATCCACCCTTCCGGCCGGATGTGCCTTTGCTTGTCACCGCCGGTGGCCTTTGCTATAGGTTGAAAAGGTTCTCATTTTTTCATTCCCATTTTCAATCCCATTCAAGCCATCGGAAAGGAGCCGTTCGTGAGCGATGATCTCGTAGAAAAAACAAAGGCCACCGGAGCACTTTATTTCAAGGACGTCGGGGGGGAGAAACCGTTTGAGTTGTGGCGGGCCTTTGACGCAGCGTTGGGCAAGGACCTCTCCTTGTTCATTACCGGAAAGCTCTACGCCCGTGAGAAAATTTCTCACCCGACCCGCCAACTGGTTACCATTGCCGTTCTGACGGTATTGTCGCGGCCGGAAGAGCTGAAACTGCATATTCAGGCAGCGCTGAACGTGGGCTGCACCCCCAAGGAAATTGCCGAAGTAATTTTTCAGACGTTTACCTATGGCGGTATCCCCACCGTCAACACCGCCCTTAAGGTGCTCCGCGAAGTCCTGCTGGAGAAAGGACAGTGGCCGATCGACGAATAATCGACCCCATCAACGACAAATTCGGGAGTAAAACCATGCGCCCCTATTTCCAGAAGATGCCGATCCTCGGAAAAGAGATGAATGCCGGACAGATGAAAAGTGCCGAAGCCAATCTCAAACAGATCCGGGACGTCGAGGATCAGCTGAAAGCGGAGGCGGATAAGGTCAAACAGGCCGGGCTCCCGGAGGAGAAAATCAACGCCCGTGGCCAGATGACCGTCTGGCAGCGGCTTCGATATCTGGTGGATCCCGGCACCTGGTGTCCCCTGCACTCGTTGTATAACCCGGAGGACAACACCGAGGGGACTACCAATGTGGTCGATGGATTGGGCAAAATCGGCGGCCACTGGGCCGTGATTATCGGTTTTGACAACAAGGTCCTGGCCGGGGCCTGGTTGCCCGGTCAGTCGGAAAATATCCTGCGCGTGACCAACCTGGCCAAGCGGTTGAATGTTCCCCTGGTCTGGCTGGTTCATTGCAGCGGGGTAAAATTGCCCGAACAGGAAAAGTTTTACGCCAACCGGCGGGGGGGCGGAGCCACTTTTTTTCGGCATGCCGAATTGAACCAGGCCGGTGTACCGATCCTGGCGGCCATTCACGGCACCAATCCCGCCGGCGGCGGATACCAGGCAATCAGCCCAACAGTTCTGTTTGCCCACAAAGACTGCAATATCGCCGTCGGTGGAGGGGGAATCCTCAGTGGGATGTCGCCCAAGGGCTTTTTTGATATCGAAGGAGCCGAAACCCTGATCCAGGCGGCCAAGCAGTACAAAACCAAACCACCCGGATCGGTGGACATCCATTACGACGGCACCGGGTTTTTCCGATACGTGTATGATGAGGAAACCGATGTGCTCGACGGCGTCAAAGCGTATATGCAGGCGATGCCGGCCTATGACCCCCGGTTTTTTCGTGTGGACGCACCCAAGGCGCCCCTTTTTCCGGCGGATGATATTTATCGGCTGGTGCCCTTCAACCAGAAACAGATCTATGACTTCGATCAAGTGCTGGCCCGCATTGTTGACGGCAGTGAGCATCTTGAATTCAGGCCCGATTACGGGCCGGAGGTGTATACCGGTCTGGTGAAGATCGACGGGTTTCTGGTGGGGGTGATCGGTAACCGCCAGGGTTGGCTGGGGGAAGATTATCCCGAATATGCCGACTACCCCGGTATTGGCGGTAAACTCTACCGCCAGGGGCTGATCAAGATGAACGAGTTCGTCACCCTGTGCGGTCGCGACCGGGTACCCATCGTCTGGTTTCAGGATACCAGCGGAATCGATGTGGGCGATATCGCGGAAAAGGCCGAGTTGCTCGGTCTGGGCCAGAGCCTGATCTACTCCATTCAGTCCACCGATGTGCCGCAACTGCTGGTGGTCCTGCGTAAAGGTACGGCCGCGGCCCATTATGTGATGGGCGGCCCCACGGCCAATCGGCATAACGCCCTGACGCTGGGGGTGGCCACCACCGAGATTTACGTGATGCATGGTGAGACGGCCGCCGCGGCCAGTTTCTCACGGCGCCTGGTCAAGGAGAAGGATGCCGGCAAGCCGCTTCAGCCGATCATCGACAAAATGAACCGGATGGCCCAGGAATATCACGACAACTCACGTCCCCTCTACTGTGCCTGCAAAGGCTTTGTCGATGAAGTCGTCAAAATGAACAAAATCAGGCGCTACCTGGCCGCTTTTGCCGGTTGTGCCTATCAGAACCCCAAGTCGATCTGCCCCCACCACCAGATGCTCACCCCCCGTGTGATCAGGGGATAGGAGAGCGGCTACCAGGGCGATCCGTATTTGGATCTATTTTGATCTTAAATACGATAATCAGGCTCTCCGGGTATTGTGACAGGTTCAGGGAAATCAACGCGCGGGTGAAACCTTCCCGGAAACAGCTTGCCAGCCCATGCACGCCGAAACCGGCGCGGGTGACGGTGCGGCCCTTCATCCGGGGATCCTCGGACCGTTTTTCTGGACCCAGTTTTTGGGCACATTCGTTGCCATTCTTCTTGGCACCATGATGCGGCTACCCCAGCGTTTCTGGGCGCGTGTGGAACTGGTGGCCGGCCGGCCAGTGGCGCTGGCGCGGGTAACCGCGGGCAATTTGCGTGAGCGGGTGGTGGCCCTGTGTGGGAGTCGAAGTTGAGAAGCATGGCCCGGCGGGAAAACTACACCCACTCCAAGATCACCTTGCCCGACTGGCCGGAGCGCATCACGTCAAAGGCCTGCATGAAGTCATCCACAGGGAAACGGTGGGTGATCACCGATGAGATGTCCAGGCGGCTCTGGAGCATGCTGGTCATCTTGTACCAGGTCTCGAACATTTCGCGGCCATAAATGCCTTTCAGCTTCAACCCCTTGAGGATAATCTGGGTCAGGTCCAGGGAGACTTCACCGGTGGGAATGCCCAAGATGGCGACTCGGCCACCGTAGTTCATGGCCGCCAGCAGATCCCTGAAGGCCTGGACGTTACCGGACATCTCCAGGCCGATGTCGAAGCCTTCCTTCATTTCCAGTTGCCGGACGGTATTATCGATGGACGTGCGCGTCACATTGATGGCGGCGCTGGCGCCCATGCGTTCGGCCAGTTCCAGGCGGTAATCGTTGACATCGGTGATCACCACGTGGCGGGCCCCCACGTGGCGGGCGATGGCCACGGCCAGGATGCCGATGGGCCCGGCACCGGTAATCAGAACATCCTCACCCACCAGATCGAAGGAGAGGGCCGTATGGGCGGCGTTGCCGAAGGGATCCAGGATGGCGGCAATATCGTCGCTGATGGTTTTCGGGACCTTGAATACGTTGGACGCCGGCACACTGATATACTCGGCAAAACATCCCGGTCGGTTGACGCCGACGCCGATGGTGTTGCGGCACAGGTGGCGCTTGCCCGCCCGGCAATTGCGGCAGTGGCCGCAGGTGATGTGCCCTTCGGCGGAGACCCGGTCCCCCGCCTTCAACCCCCTGACTTCGCTGCCCATGTCGGTGATGATGCCGACAAATTCGTGGCCGATGGCCATGGGGGTGGGGATGGTGCGTTGGGACCATTCGTCCCAGTTGTAGATGTGAATGTCCGTCCCGCAGATGGCGGTTTTGACGATTTTGATCAGCACGTCGTTGTGACCGATGCGGGGGAAGGGCACCCGGTCCATCCAGATACCGGGTTCGGGTTTCAGTTTGACGATGGCCTTCATGGTTTCCATTTGCACACCAGCCTTTCCCGCTTGGAGTTTTTTATCGGGCCTTAGACGGGGTTTTTCAAACAGACGCTTATTGAATCACCGAAAGCTCGCGGCCCACCTTGACGAAGGCGTCGATGGCCCGGTCCAGGTGCTCCCGGGTGTGGGCGGCGGACATCTGGGTGCGGATGCGCGCCGCTCCCTGGGGCACCACCGGAAAGCTGAATCCAACCACATAGATGCCCTCCTCGAGCATGCGGGCCGCCATCTTCTGGGCCAGCCGGGCGTCACCGAGCATGACCGGAATGATCGGGTGCTGCCCCGGTACCAGGCGAAAACCCGCCGACTGCATATTCTCCCTGAAGTAACGGCTGTTTTCCCTGAGCCGGTCGAGCAGCTCCGAACTCTCCTCCAAAAGATCCAGTACGGCGATGGCGGTGGCGGTAATCACCGGCGCCAGGGTGTTGGAAAACAGGTACGGCCGCGAGCGTTGTCGCAGCCAGGCAATGATTTCCCGCCGGCCGGACGTGTAGCCACCCGAGGCGCCGCCAAGGGCCTTTCCCAGGGTGCCGGTGATGATATCCACCTGATCGGCCACCCCGCAGTACTCGGGGGTACCACGGCCGTGTTCGCCGACAAATCCTACCGCGTGGGAATCGTCCACCATCACCAGGGCGTCATGGCGCCGGGCCAGATCGCAAATCCCCTTGAGGTCGGCGATGATGCCGTCCATGGAGAAAACCCCGTCGGTGGCAACTATCCGGAAACGGCAGCCGGCCGCCGATTTGAGCTGTGCTTCGAGATCGGCCATGTCGTTGTTGGCGTAACGCATGCGCCTGGCTTTGCACAGCCGGATGCCGTCGATAATGCTGGCATGGTTGAGGGCGTCGCTGATCACGGCATCGTTTTCGTCCAAAAGAGCCTCGAAAAGGCCGCCATTGGCGTCAAAACAGGAGCTGTACAGGATGGTGTCTTCGGTTCCCAGGAATTGACTGATACGATGCTCGAGGGTCTTATGGATCGCTTGGGTACCGCAGATGAAGCGCACGGAAGACATGCCGAATCCATAGGTGGCCAGGGCGGTCTGGGCCGTTTTGATCAGTTGCGGATGGTTGGCCAGGCCCAGGTAGTTGTTGGCGCAGAAATTGAGAACGGTTCGGCCGCCCTGGACCGTAATGGCGGCCTGCTGGGCGGAGGTGATCAGGCGTTCGTCCTTGTAAAGGCCATTTGTTTTCAAGGTTTCAATTTCGCTGGCCAGATGGTTCAACAGGCGGTGTTGCATAGCAGCGGCCTCCTTTCACGGTGGGGGGGCTTGTTTTGCCATGTCGTTTCCCCTGGATAGGGTGACTATGGTGGGTCTTTGAATCGACACTATCTATAAATACCACCGCAGAGCGAATCCAGGCAACCATAGCCTTTTATAGCATGGGTACTTTGGAGGCAAAGGGGCGGGAATAACGACTGAACATCATCTGATGCAGCACCGATACCCGATCCAGCGTTGGTGGGGGGATGCTTGTGTCAGCCGCTTAAAACCGGGTTACCTGGTTGCGACCGGTCTCCTTGGATTGATACAGCGCCTCGTCCGCCCGTTGGATGAATGCCTCGGTGGGTTCTCCGTGGCGGTACATGGTGACCCCGAAGGAGAGGGTGACCTGGCCCAGACTTTCACCGCTGTTTTTCTTCTTGAGGTCTATCGCTTCGAAGGTGAGACGCATGTTCTCCGCCAGTTTCTCGGCGCCATCGATGGGGGTGTCGGGCAGCAGTATGGCGAATTCCTCTCCGCCGATGCGTGCAACCAGATCTCTGCCTTTGATGGAATCCTTGATGGTGGCGGCGACCATCCGCAACACATTATCGCCCACCAAGTGGCCATGGGTGTCATTGACCTTTTTAAAATGATCAATATCGGCAATGATCAGACACAGGGGCGAACCGGCGCCGCCGGTCTTTCCAATAGCCTCTTTCAGGGTGTCCTCAAACCCCCGGCGGTTGGCAACCCGGGTCAGCGGATCTTTCAGCGCTGCTTTGCGGTAGCGTGCCATTTTGAGTTTTAGCTGATCGATTTCATGGGTCGCCTGGCGGAGCTGTTCCCTGAAGGAGCTGCTGGAGACTTCAAGATTATTGATTTCCTGCTTGATCCGGTGGACGATTTTTTCCACATCCGCTTCAGGGAGGTCGGGCACCAGGGCATCGTTGATGCTTTCCAGCTTATTTTCCGATTCGGAGAAGTCCTGACGGGTGGTTTTGATGGTACCGATGATTTCGGCAAAAACTTTTTTCAGTTCTTCCCGAACCAGGTGGGTGACTGTTTCGGCCTGGCCAATGACGTGCTGGTTGTAGATTTGCCGCAGAACGTCTACCGAAAATGAGCCGTTTTTTTTGATATGCTCGTCGATAGATTGATTGAGGTGTTCATTCCTTCCAGACGCATATTCGTACCAGATGCAGTAATTCAAGGGGTCTGTAGGTAGTCCATGTTTGCCGATCAGCTCAAGGGCGAGACGCAGATATTGCCGGGAGTCATCAATCGTATCAGTGTAGTGCATGCTGCTGGTTTCTTTCTTCAGAAAAAGTCGAATCGTGCTTTGAACCCGGACTATGGCATGCAACTGGGTGGTGCCGGGTTCGCCTTATTCATTCTTTTTGTAAACGGTACAGTTCTTATCTATGGGGGGAACGCGGAAGTGTCAATTAAAATCAAACGGATAGAAGGAGGAAAGGGGAATAGAAATTGCTTGACCGGCATGGTTCGCCTGTGCATAATCGATTGACCCGAAAGGGTTATCCCGTCAACCTGATCCGGCATCCGGAAAACGACCGCACCCATGATGCCAGTTGCTGTGCCGTCCGACAGCACAGGCTTTCATCGGCGGCCATGGAGGGGCGAAACCCCATGAAAAAGAAAATTCTGGTGGTCGATGACAACCGGATGATTTTAAAATTTTTATCCAACCTGCTCGATGCGGAAGGCCACGAGGTAAAAACCTGCGAGGACGGCCTGTCGGCGCTGAGCCTGCTGACCATCTACCAGCCGGATATCGTTTTCGTCGACCTGATCATCCCGAAAATCGGCGGGGATAAATTGTGCCAGATCATCAGGACCATGGAGCATATGCGACAATGCTACCTGGTGATTATTTCCGCCGCTGTGGCCGAGATGGATCTGGATTTCAGGAAAATCGGTGTCAACGCCTGCATCGCCAAAGGCCCTTTCGGTCAGATGGGCAAACATGTGCTGGCCGCGATTAATGATTCGGCAGACCCCGCAAAATCGATTTCCGAGCATGAAATTCTCGGTATCGCCTCCATTGATGGTATTCCGGTGTATGCCCGTCGCATGACCAAAGAGCTGCTGGGGCGCAATCGCCATCTGGAAACCATTTTGGAAAGCATGACCGAGGGGATCGTTGAAATTTTTACCGGGCGGGTGGTTTACGCCAATTCCACGGCCGTGAAACTTTTTGGCGTTCCCCTGGAGAATCTGCTTTCCGTCCGGTTGCGTGAATTGTTCGACGAGGAATTTCAGAGCCGCATCGATTTCTTGTTGCAGCCCCCCGCTGGAACGTCGACGGCCGTTGGTGTAACCCGCCCCCTTGAGCTGAGCGGACGTCAGATCGTCATCCGCAGCTTTCCGGTGCAGGACGAAGCCGACACGATCATTTTGCTGATCGCCGATGTGACGGAGCAGCGCGATCTGGAGTATCAGTTGCAGCATGTGCGGCGCATGGATGCCATTGGAAACCTGGCCGGTGGGATTGCCCACAACTTCAATAACCTGTTGATGGGTATTCAGGGCAATGTTTCCATTTTGATCCAGGAAAAAAAGATGGGCGACCCCGGATACGATGAGTTGGCCGGTATTGAACGCTGTATCGACAGCGGTGCCAAACTGACCCGCCAGCTGTTGAGCTTTGCCAAGGGCGGCCGCTACTCCATGGCGATGGTCGATATCAATGACATTGTTGAGAAGTCGGCGAGCATGTTTGCCCGGACGCGCAAAGAGATTCATGTGGTTCAGCAACTGGCGGAAGATATGGTCATGGCCGAAGTGGATGCCGCCCAGATTGAACTGGTCCTGATGGATCTTTATGTGAATGCGTGGCATGCCATGTCCAGAGGCGGGACGTTGACCGTTTCCACGGCCACGGTTTCGTTAAACAAAACGTTTGTCAAGCCCTACCATCTTCAACCGGGGCAATACCAGAAAATCGAAGTGGCCGACAACGGCGCCGGTATGGATGAAAAGACAACCGAGCGGATTTTCGAGCCCTTTTACACCACCCGGCCCATGGGTGAGGGAACCGGACTGGGACTGGCCTCTGTTTTCGGTATCATCAAAAAGCACCGGGGCATCATTGCCGTGGATAGCCAGATCGGACGCGGAAGTACCTTTTCGATCTACTTGCCCGCAGCCCGGATCCTCCAGAAACCCAAAGACGAAGGGACATTGACCACCGGCGGGAGGGGTCTGGCGTTAGCGAGGGGTTCCGGAACCATCCTGGTGGTGGATGATGAGGAATACATTCTCAAAGCCGACCAGGCCATGCTGACCGAGCTCGGATACGACGTACTGCTGGCAAAGGGTGGCAGAGAGGCCTTGGAGGTCTTCGAAGCCAACCGGGACCGAATCCAATTGCTCATTTTGGATCTGATCATGCCTGATTTGAGCGGAGAGACCGTATACGACCGGGTAAAAGCCTCGAGGCCCGACGTGCGGGTGATTCTGTCCTCCGGGTACAGCATTGAAGGCCAGGCGGAATCGGTCATAAAAAAAGGCTGTGACGGCTTTATTCAAAAACCATACAACCTCAGCCAGCTGGCGCTGAAAATCAAGGAAACCCTTGCCGACGACAAGTAAGCCGCCTGGCGGCTGGCCCGCCCCTTGGTGGACGTGGGAATGACCCATCCCGGGCGCGTTGGTAACCCATATTTTTCCATCGGTCAGGGAAGGAAAACGCGGACGCGATGGCAGATCCCCACACCCCCAAAAACACACCACGCCTGAAAGACCGGCTCCTTCATCCCCAGACGCGGAGCAGCGCCGCCAGGCTCGCCGATCGGGTATTGCTGATGGGCGTGGGCGTGGCTTCTGTCTATTGGATTTTTGCTTCTCTGCTTTTCTCCTTGAATGCCGAAACCGGAACCTTTTTGACGCATTTCTTGAATCCCGGGTTCAACGAATTTCTCAGCCGCCTGCTGGTGTTGTGCTTCTTTATGATTTTCGGCTCCCAGGTGGGCTACACCCTGCGTCAGCGTCAGGCACTGGATGAAGCCCTGGCCGGCAGTGAGGAGAAGCATCGCACCATCCTCGAAAATATCGAGGATGGGTACTATGAAATCGATTTCCAGGGCAACCTGACCGTATTCAACGAGTCGTTCCGCAAAATTACCGGATATGCCGCGGATCAGCTAACCATGCAGGACTTCCGGCGGTTGCTGACACCGGCGGAAACCGGAAAGGTGTTCGGTGTTTTTGAAAAAGTACGACAGACAGGGCGGGCCATCAAAGACCTTGGGTTTGTCATCGTGCGCCGTGACGGTGCCCGGCGGTGGGTGGAAACTTCCATTTCGCCGGTTACTGACAGCGATAGCCAGGTGATCGGGTATCGGGGCATCCTGCGGGATGTGACCCGCCGGCGCCAGGCCGATGCACTGAAACAGGAAAAGATGGCTGCCGAGTCCGCCAGTCGCTCAAAAAGTGAGTTTCTGGCCAACATGAGTCATGAGATCCGAACGCCGCTGAATGCCATTATCGGACTGGTGGAACTGCTTTTGGCCTCACCGCTTTCCCGGGAGCAGCGGGAAGATCTCAAGGTGGTCCAGTCGGCGGCCTATGCACTCCTGTCGGTCATCAATGATATTCTCGATTTCTCAAAGATTGAAGCGGGCAAGCTGGAGCTGGAACGATCGCCCTTCAACCTGCGGGATTTCCTGGGCGAGGCGCTCAAGATTCTGGCCGTCAGGGCCCATGAGAAGCATCTCGAACTGGCCTATCGAGTGGCGCCAAACGTTCCCGACCGCCTGGTGGGGGATCCTCACCGTTTTCGGCAGGTGTTGCTCAACCTGATCGGCAATGCCATCAAATTCACGGACTCCGGTGAAATTGTCGTTTTCGCCCAATGTGATTCCCTTGAGAATGACCGCCTGATGTTGCACATGGCCGTTCGGGATACCGGAGCCGGCATTCCCACCGGCAAGCAGGCCCTCATTTTCGATGCATTCAGCCAGGCGGACGGTAGTACCAGCCGGAAATTCGGCGGTACCGGCTTGGGGCTGGCGGTCAGTTCACAACTGGTCAGCCTGATGGGAGGACGAATTTGGGTGAAAAGCGTGCTGGGCAAGGGCAGTATTTTTCACTTCACCGCCGCATTCGATGTGAACACAGCGGCGCCGGCTGCCCCGGTGCTGCCGGCAGACGTCGATCTGAGCGGATTGCGCGTGCTGGTGGTTGACGACAATGCCACCAACCTGAAAATCCTGTGTGAAATGCTGGCCAGCTGGAAGATGGTTCCCAAGGCGGCGTCGTCGGCTGAGTCCGCCAAAACAGTGTTGACGAGGATGCAACAGCGTGGTGAGGCGGTCGATCTGGCCCTGATCGATTCCGACCTGACCCGGGCCGGCACCCTTTCTCTGGTCCGTTATATCCGTTCCCGGGAAGCTCCCGCGGCCCGCATTACATTGATGCTGACGACGACCACCGCCAAAACGGCGGATCGCTATAACGCCGAGGGGGTAGCCATGGTGGTGACCAAACCGGTACGGCCCTCCGATCTGCTCGATGCCATCATCAAATCCCTGTCCCAGGAAAATGTTCCCATCGAAGTCGTCAAGGAGAAGAGATCCGGTGAACAGGAGACCGCCCTTCCACCACTGAACATTCTCGTTGCCGAGGATACGCCCTTTAACCAGAAGTATATCCGGCGGCTTCTGGAGAACTGGCGCTGCCGGACGACAATTGTGGAAAATGGCCGCCTGGCCATTGCAGCTCTGGCCAACCAGAACTTCGATTTGGTGCTGATGGATGTTCAGATGCCGGAGATGGACGGCATCACCGCCACGCTGAGAATCCGTGAGGAGGAGCAGAAAACCGGGAGGCACATCCCCATCGTCGCCATGACCGCCCATGCCATGAAGGGCGACCGTGAACGCTGCATCGAGGCCGGTATGGACGACTATGTGCCCAAGCCCATCGCATCGGCGACGCTACGCAAGACCATCTTGCGGATCCTGCCTGTTGCCGCGCCGGCACCGGCGGCTTCGGAAGCGGCGGCAGGGACGGACGCCGGTGCCGACCTGGCCGTGTTGATGGAGGCGTTCAACAATGACGGTACGTTCTTTAAGGATGTGGCCGGAATGTTTATCAGCGATTATCCGCCGATGCTGGAGACGATCGAAAAAGCCATTGACGCGAAGGATGTTGAACTGGTCAGCCGGACCGCCCACGCCCTGAAAGGAATGGCGCGTAATTTTCAGGCGGATACCGCCGCCGCGACCGCCCTGAAGCTCGAACAAGTGGCGGCCGCTGGGCGGCTTGACGGCGCCGGGGAACTGATCCGGCAACTGGCAGCGGAACTGGGCCGCTTCGAAACCCACCTCAAAGCGATGATGGCGCGGGTCACCGGTTGACCCGATGCCCGGGCATCAACGGACTATTCCGTTGACGATTCAACACTGTCCCGGCGGGTATCCACAATAAGATGGCGCAGCATTTCCCAGGCCTGCTGTTCTTTTTGATGTTCATGCGCTTTTCGGGCTTCATTCTTACCACTGCCGGTGGAGTAGACAATCGCCGGCTGGCCGTTGGGTCTGGTGATGGTTCGAATGCCCATGGCGCGATTTTTCGCCTGCGCCGACCGGTTCGCTTCGATTTCACTTTCCAGCATCATCTGGATCGTTTTCTCACTCACCCCGTTCTGCTTGAGCAGCAGGATCTCCTGGGCCGTCAGTGCGTGCAGTGCCGTCGGGATGGCCATCCATAGACAGCCGATTCCAATCAGTATGGCTGTTTTCATGTTTTTTCCTTTCGTTGGTAGTATGGGGGGGGGCAATGCGCATGATGCTTTTTCGGGTGCTTCCGTAAGAGCCTGTTTGAGAAGTCTGGATCAGGCCCGATAACAAGGCGGGAAGTGGCTCAAAAGCGGAGCATATATGTAATATGTGAGCATTTTGAGACACTTCCCAACGCCGTTAGCGGGCCTTAGACGGATTTATCAAACAGGCTCTAACTCAGCAGCTTGAACATACCATATAATCTTTTGATCCATGATGGCAAATGCGCGATTCCATCGTTTTGTCATTTCGTATCCCAATTAGGGGATGGTTTTCGTTACCCTGCTGGCGTCGCGCTTTATGGTGAGACCGGGTTGCCGGCCAAACCTGAGAAGCGCCATATCAACGGCCTCGATTTAAACATGAATCCCCCTCTCTAGTAGATGAGCTGGACCCCTTCTTTCTTGAAAAAATCCACCCAGGCCCGTTTGGGTTCGCGGTCCGTAATGACATAGTCCAGATTTGCGTAATCCAGGGTTCGCATGAACACGATTTGGTCGAACTTCGTGTGGTCAGCCAGAAGGATCCGTGTTTTTGCCTGCCGGACCATCACCTGCTTAACCAACGCTTCGGGTTCGTTGGACTCCATCACACCTCTTTCACGATCCAGGCCTTTACAGCTAATCAGTGCCAGGTCAACGTTGTAGGCTTCCAACGTCCGGCAGGCGAGAGCACCCACAAAGGCGAAAGAATGGGCACGTAACCCGCCGCCCGTGCCGATGAGGGTGAAGCCGGCCCTCGCATAATCGTTGAGCAGCTTCACCGAGTTGGTGATGATGGTCAAGTCCGTTTTGGCTTGCAGGATGTCGATCAGCGCCAGCACCGTGGTGCTGGCATCGGCCATGATGCTATAGCCGTTGTTGACCAGCCCGGTGGCCTTTGCGGCGATGGCCTGCTTTTCCGCGTGATTGGCCGCGGTCCTGTTGGCAAAAGGCAGATCTTCATTGATGGGTTGGGCCGGAACCGCGCCACCGTAGCTGCGGCGGAGAAATCCGTCCTTTTCCAGGCGCTCAAGGTCGCGGCGGACCGTTTCCGGGGTTACGCTGAATTCCTTGCTTTCTGCTCACCGGAAAAAAGGTCAACGAGTATACCAACGCCACCACTACCCAGCTTGTCAACGCGCATTCCCGGACTTGGGATGTCGAATTGCTGAACGCCCTGGAATTGCCCGTGGATATTTTCGGCAAGCTGTCCCTGCCCAAAACCGTCGTGGGCAACTTGAAGCCGGAAATCAGGGCGGCTGTAGGGTTTGACGTGGAAGTCGTCCTCTCCGCCACTCACGATACCGCTTCCGCCGTGCTGGCCATGCCTGCAAAAGACGATGATTCCATCTACATCAGCTCAGGCACATGGTCCCTCATGGGCATAGAGCGCCTGATCCCGGACTGCACCGAGGAAAGCCGTAAACGCAACTTCACCAACGAGGGTGGCTACCACTACCGTTACCGTTACCTCAAGAACATCATGGGGCTGTGGATGCTCCAGAATATTCGTAATGAATTCAAGCATCTGTATTCCTTTGACGAAATCAATACCCTGGCCGGTATCGGCCTGTATTTTCCCTCAACGGTCAAGGTGAACGACCCGGCCTTTCTTGCCCCCCGGAGCATGATTACGGCCGTCAAGGCATACTGCGCCCGCACGGGCCAGGACGTGCCGGAAACGGAATGCGAAATTCTAGCCTGCACCTACAAGAGCCTTGCCAGCTGCTACGCGGAAACCGCCAGCGAGATTGAAGCCTTGACCGGCAAAGCATACCGCCGGATTCACATCATCGGCGGCGGCTGTCGGGACGGCCTGCTGAACCGACTGACCTCCCAATATACCGGCAAGGACGTTTATGCCGGACCCGTGGAGGCCACGGCCATCGGGAACCTGCTCGTGCAGATGCTGCGGGCCGGAAGTATCGCCGATCTTCCCGAAGCGCGGGATGCCGTGCGCCGTTCCTTTGCCGTGGAAAAGGTTGTTGTTGCGTGTAGCTGAAAGCGACCGGGCTTTCCCGGTGAAAACCCTATTCATAAAAGGAGGACTGCCATGTCCCGATTTGAAACGGCCAAAGCCATGTACCAGGAATACGGGGTCGATGTTGAGGCGGCGCTGCAGACCCTGGAAAAAGTCAAAATTTCCATGCACTGCTGGCAGGGTGACGACGTGTCCGGGTTTGAGAATTCCGGCGAGCTGTCCGGCGGCATCGCGGCCACCGGCAACTATCCCGGCAAGGCCCGCACCGCCGAAGAGCTTTTTGCCGATATGGACGTGGCGTTCAGCCTCATTCCCGGCAAACACAAGGTAAACGTTCACGCCTGTTACGCGACCGACGGTAAGGCCGACCGCAACGCACTGGAACCGAAGCATTTCCAGTCCTGGGTGCAGTATGCCAGGGAGCGCGGTTTGGGCCTCGATTTCAATCCCACCTTTTTTTCTCATCCCAAAGCAGCTGACTCCCTGACCCTTTCGCATCCGGATGCGGCCATCCGGTCCTTCTGGGTCGAACACGGCAAGGCCTGCCGCCGTATTGCTGCCCATTTTGGCAAGGAACTGGGCCAACTGTGCCTGAACAACGTCTGGATTCCCGATGGATACAAAGATGTTCCGGCGGATCGCTTCGGCCCCAGGGAACGGCTGAGAAATTCCCTGGACGCCATTTTCGCCGAGAAGTTCAACCCGGAACACATCGTGGACAGCGTGGAGTCCAAGGTTTTTGGTATCGGGCTGGAGTCTTACACCGTGGGCTCCCACGAGTTCTACCTCAGCTACGCCGCACAAAACGGCGTGCTCTGCCTGCTCGATTCCGGACATTTCCACCCCACGGAGGTCATCTCCGACAAGATTCCCACCATGCTGCTGTTCTTCGACAAACTCGCCCTGCACGTGACACGGCCGGTACGCTGGGACAGCGACCACGTGGTGCGCTTCGACAACGAACTGCAGGAGATCGCCAAGGAAATCGTACGCTGCAACGCCCTTGATCGGGTACTGATCGGCCTGGATTTCTTCGATGCGTCCATCAACCGCGTTTCCGCCTGGGTGGTGGGCATGCGCAACATGCAGAAGGCGCTTTTGTACGCCCTGCTCATGCCGCACGCCAAACTGGCCGGCCTGCAAACCCGGGGCGCGTTCACTGAACTCATGGCAATCCAGGAAGAACTCAAACTTTATCCTTTCGGCGATATATGGGACCGTTTCTGCGAAATGCACAACGTGCCGGTTCGTTGCCAATGGTTCAACCGCATTCGGGATTATGAACAAACCGTACAGAGCAAAAGGAAGTAAAACAAGTGAACATACGCAAAACCATAGCGTTGCAGGAAGCAACACAGATGAACGTAACAGACGCGCCTTTTGTGCGCGGTTTTATCCGGTTGACGGACGACGCTTTTAAAAAGGGCTGGCACGAGCGTAACGGCGGCAACCTCAGTTACCGGATCAGGCCGGAAGAAATTGAAACGGTCCGTTCATCGCTGCGCGATCCCGCTGAATGGACCGACATCGGTCTTCGCCTGCCCGATCTGGCCGGAGAGTATTTTCTTGTCACGGGCAGCGGCAAATACATGCGCAACGTGATCGAATGCCCCGCGGACAATATCGCCATCGCCCTGATCGACGAAGCGGGTGAAAAATTCAGCCTGGTCTGGGGACTGGAAAGCGGCGGCAGGCCCACCAGCGAATTCCCCACCCACCTGATAAACCACGCCATCACCGCGAAACGCACAAACGGCGCACACCACGTCATCTACCATGCCCATCCGGCCAACATCATTGCGCTGTCCTTTGTGCTGCCCCTGACGGATAGGGCCTTTACCCGCGAACTCTGGGGCATGGCCACGGAATGCCCGGTGGTCTTCCCCGAAGGCGTGGGCGTGGTGCCCTGGATGGTGCCCGGGGGGAGCGAAATCGCCAAGGCGACCGGCAAACTGATGGAACAATACAACGTCGTGGTCTGGGCGCATCACGGGGTGTTCTGCTCCGGCGCGGACTTCGACGAGACGTTTGGTCTTATGGATACCGTGGAAAAATCCGCTGAAATCAGTGTGAAGGTACGTTCCATGGGTGGCGCGCATCAGGGAATTGCTCCGGACGAGCTGCGGCATCTGGCCAGCGATTTCAACGTGACGCTTCCGGAAAAATTCTTCCGATGATGCCAAAAAACGATAACAGAAGGAGAGGTTTCTCATGAGCACAAAACAACAGTCCACCTGGACCAAGACCATCGTCGCGTCCATGACCAGCTACATTGACGCCGGATCCATCGTGGCCGGCGCGGCCGGGCTGAGTTTGTGGGAAGCGTATCTTGGCATGGGCAGCGTTCAACTCGGCATGTTGGCGGCATTCAGTTCCAACGCCATTTCCGCCGCTCTCGGCGCGCTGATCGGCGGTTATATCTGCGACCGTTTCGGCCGCAAGCTCGTATATACCTACGACTTGGTATTTTACATGCTGGGGATGCTCCTTATCGTGTTCGCGGTGAATTTTCCCATGCTGTTCGCCGGGTATTGCGTGGTGGGCCTTTCCGTGGGGGCCGATGTTGTCGCTTCCTGGACGCTGATTGCCGAAAACGCGCCGGCGAAAAATCGGGCCAAACATTGCGGATCCGCACAGGTCGCCTGGGCGCTGGGGCCAGCCGTGGTCCTCGTCATGTCTGTTATCCTTGGGGGACTGGGCCTGCTCGGCAACCGCATCGTGTTCGCGCACCTCATCGTCGTGGCCTTGATCACCTGGATTCTGCGTCTCAGGATGCCCGAATCCGATAGTTGGATTGCCAACAAGGAAAAGGAACAAGAGTTGATCGCCAAGGGCCTGTGGCGCAAGCCCCGCATGCGCGACCTCTTCATCGGCCCAAACCTCAAGGGCGTGATGTTCCTCTTCGGCGTGTATACGATCTGGAACCTGTGCGCGGGCACCATGGGCTTCTTCCTGCCGTACATCTATGAAAAGGTCGGCGGCGTGAGCAACGCGACGGCCAACGCGCTCACCGTTGGCCTGTTCCTCACCTCGGCCCTCTCGACGCTTACCCTCTTCATGCGTCTTGCCGACAGGTATAGCCGCCGCGTCATCTACCGCGTCGTGGCGTGCCTGTTCATCGCGGCGTGGTCCATTTTTCTTCTGCCCGAACAATCCCTGACCATGCCCCTGCTCGTGACTTTCGCCATCCTTGTCGGCATCAACAACGGTTCCGGGCAGCAGGCCTTCTATCAGATGTGGGGAAGCGAACTGTTCCCGGCTCGCTATCGGGCTTCCGCCCAGGGCGTGCTCTTTTTCTCGGCCCGTGTGTTTCTCGGTTTTTGGAGTCTGTGTTTGCCGGTTATTACCGAATCTTTCGGATTTAAAGTCGCCGCGATTTTCCTCGTCGCCTTTGCCACCATCAGCATGCTGATCGGTACGATCTTCAACCCAAATACCGCCGGCAAAACGCTGGAACAAATTGAAGCGGAACGATACGGTTCCGTGGGGACTTCACCCCTGTCCGTCAACGAACAGACTGGCGAACAACCCCAGGAGTATATGGCCACATAGGATTGTAACAAGGGTAAACCCCGACCTTGCCGGGGACGCCCAGAACATGACATTTTCCGGGAATGTGAGAAAGCCTCCCGTCTTGAAAAGATTGCTGTTGCAGACTATGAAAAGGCCATTCAAACAGCCTTTCAGGAGGTTGCCGATCAGCTTGCCGCAAGGGGGACATACAAAAGACAGCTTGAAGCGCAAAACGCGTTGGTTGAATCCAATAAAAAATATTACGATTTTTCTGAGTCTAGATATAAGAACGGTGTGGATACATTCCTCACCGTTCTTGGTTCACAAAGATCGCTTCTTTCTTCCCAGCAGGACGTCGTCTCTGTCAAGCTTGGGTATTTAAGTAATCTTGTTACCCTCTATAAGGTCCTCGGCGGCGGACAGATTTGACAATATTTCAAAACTCCCTGCGTGTTTTTTGCGAGGGAGTTTTTGGTATTTGTTAAAGACGAACTACTTCTTCGCCCCGGCAAGGGACTTGACGCCCATCGTGTTGATCAGTTGGTTGATGTCGGTGGTTTTCAGGTTCATGCCCCCTTCGGAGACGGGCAGCAGCATGATCTGTTTGTTTTGCAGGGCCTCGGCAATGCGCAGTTTCACCAGGGCCTCGCCGCCCGACCCGGCCAGGGCGTTGTTCATCTCCTGGATGCCCTTGGCCTCGGCAATGCCCTCGGCCTTGATCGCCTCGGCCAGCAGCTTCTGTTTCTCGAAGTAGACGTCGGATTCGATCTTGGCCTTGCGGTAGGCACCATCGGCATCGGCGATCAGCTTGTTGACCTCGCCCTTGGCCTCCTCCAGCTTGCGTTTGTACTCTTCCAGGGCCGCGTGCTGGGCCGACCGGTTTTTCTGCACCTGCTGATCGGCCACCTTTTTGTCCTCGATGGCCTTCTGGTATTCGGCGTTGAAACGATAGTCCTTGGTGAGCACTTTTTCGATCACGATCCCCAGGGGGCCCAGCATCTCCTGCAGCACATCCTTGGCCCGCTGGGCCTGCAGTTCGCGTTTGTCGGCCACGTAGAACTCCTCGGTGGTCAGTTCACCGAAAATATCGCGCGGCTTGCTGCGGGCGATGGTGCGCACGATCTTGTCCCGCAGGATGCGGTTGTTCTTAGCCACGTTCTGAAGAATGTACGGGGCCTTGTCGGCGTCGATGCGATAGGCGATGATCACGTCCAGGCTGATGTCGTTGCCGTCGATGGTTTTGAACAGCAGGTCGTCGCGGGTGCGGCGATCACCGCGCTTCTGGTCGAAGACCATCTCCAGGTTTTGCAGTTTGGTGTCAAAGGTGTGCCAGTCGTTGATAAAGGGAAGAAAAATATAGGTCGAGCCAGGGGCATAGGCCTTGTCCTCGACACCTTTGCCGGTCAGCGCGAATTTGCGGGTACGCACCCCCACCTCGGTCTCACCGGTGGTGTAGAAAACGCAGCCGGTGGCGGTCAGCATCCAGAAAAGGGCCAGGAGAATAAGAATCGTTTGCTTCATTGGGCACCTCCTTTGCGGACGTCGAACAGCTTGAGCGCGTTGTCCAGATCCAGCGGGTTGACGCCGCTTTGGCCGTCACTGGGCAGAACGACCAGATCCAGCCCTTTGTAGACATCGGCCATTTTCAGGCCCACCATGCGTTCGGAACCGACCCCCTTGAGGGCATCGTTTTTCAGGCGCACTTTCTCCGCTTCGGCCAGTTTGACCAGAAGATCGGCTTCGGCGATTTTGGTCCGCCGATAGAGGTCTTTCTCGGCGATTTTGCGGGTTACATAGGCGCGGCCCTGCTCCATCTCCACATCCACGGAGACTTTTCCCTCCTGGACGATTTTCTTCAGCTGGGCCTCTTCCTTGGCTGCCCGGGCGGCCGCCTGGTTGGTGAAGACCAGCTGATCCTTGAGCTTCTTTTCTTCGATGTTCTTCTGGATCTCGGGGCTGTAGCGGAAATAGCGTACCAGCACCTGCTCGACCTCGATGCCCTTGGAACTCAGCTCTGCGTTGAGCAGGTCGCGGGCCTCCTGGGCCTTTTTGACGCGCAGGGGGCTGTTGTAGAAATCTTCGGTGGTCAGCTTGCCCAGGGTCTCCTTGAGGGCCGGTTCGGCTTTGGGAATGATGCCGTTATCTTCAAAGAGGGTGCCGGGACCGATTTTGGTAAACACCAGATACGGATCCACGATGCGGTAGAGGATCGACACATCCACATCCACGAAGAAGCCGTCCGACGTCTGGATGTGGGCCACGCGGTCTTTGCGGGCCTGGTCGGCGGCCGTGCGCGGATAATCGGTCAGTTCCAGCACCTGCACGTCCCGGGGCAGCCGGTACATCTGCTGCATGCCCGGAATCACCAGGTTGAGACCGGCGGTGTAAACCTCCTGCTGAACACCGCGGCTGATGCCCAGGCGCACCACCTTGATGCCGAACTCGTTGGGCTGTACATAGACAAACAGCAGGTTGTAGGCGAAAACCACAACCGCGATGGCGATGATCAGATACTTGAACTTGCCGCCACCGGGGATTCGGATTTTGGGAATGGCAATCCGCCGCTTTTTCATCATGTTGAACAGCTGCGGCCCTTGCGGGTTCTCTTCCGTCATTGTATTCCTCCTTGGGGAAGGGTTGGTATCAATTCACGATCGACTGGTTTTGTGGGTGAGACATATCCGCTGCTCCACAGCAGGGTGCCAAAGAGCAGCAACGCCAGCAGCAGGGATGCCAGCGGACCAACATTGAGGGCGGCCAGGGGAACGTAGGTCAGGTAAAGGGCGGCCGCGGCTCCGGGCCAGAAGATCCCGATGTTTTTCATATCGACCGGTAGCCACCGGCAAAAGAGCCAGAAATGGACAAACATGGCCACTGTGGTGGAAAGGGCCGCGCCGGCGATTCCGGCAAAGGGGATCAGGTTGAGATTGAGCACCAGGTTGACCAACGCCACCACCAGGGTCAGCCGTTTGAGTTTGAAGTTCTCCTGGTCGGCCTCGAAAAGCGGCCCCAGGGCAGTGGCCAGACAGTGAAAGACAAGCCCCGGCAGCACCAGGGCAAACACGGCAAAAGCCTGGTCGGTCCATTGCCGGAGGTTGAACAGAAAGGCCATCGTCCGCGGAAATTGGACCAGGATGAACAGCGCCAGCAGGCCGTGAACGGCAAACAGCACCCGCGAGGAGCGTGCCACCAGTTGAACCAGTTCCTGTCGGTCACCGCTGCCGACCAGCCGGTTGGCCCGTTGCCGGAGAACCGGTCGCAACCCGGAAGGAATGACCAGAAACAGCCGCATCAGGATCATGGCCCGGGCATACACGCCCAGTTCCACCGGCCCCACAAACCATCCCAGAATCAGCATGTCCAGGTAAAAGACCACATCCAGGGAATTGCCGGTAAACAGAAACGCCCGGCCGTGATCGATCGTCCTGAAAATCTGTTTGCGACCGGCCAGAACCGCCGAAACAGGCGGCAGCTGGATCCGCTTGCGCCCCATCAGTGCCATGATCAACTGGCTGAGGGGAAACGCACCGGCCAGGAAGGGCACCGGCGCCTCAGCCAGGCAGAGGACCAGCAGAACCACAAGCAACGTGAAGCGTTGACGGATTCTCAGTCCGGCGGCCTGAGCATGCCGGCCGGCCCCGTCCAGCAGCGCCAGACGCAGGCTGTTGATGTTCTGAAAAAGAATCGTCGGCCCCAACAGAAGATAGAGCAGGGCGTCCCCGGCTCCCCAGCCCGGACCGGCCACCTGAAAGGCCGCCACAATGGACAGGCCTGCGGCGGCCAGGCCCAGGGTCAGCAGGGCGGCCAGGGCATCGGCGGCCAGCCCCTCCGCATCCGCCTGGGCCTGGGCACGGGCCATGCGGTTTTCGACAAACGTGGCGATGCCGTACTGTCCCAGGTAGCCGGCAATGGCCAGCAGGGAGACAAACCAGGCAAAAAGCCCCAGACCGACCGGCCCGTAATGGTGATCGACCAGGAGCATGGCGGCCAGCCCGGTAACAATGCCCGCCAGGCGGTCCAGGGCCGGCAGGACGGCTTGGCTGAGCAAAGGCGTTTCGCCACCGCTTTTCCGGGGAAGGTGGTCGGCCAGCCAGGCAAACGCCTGCTCCAGCCCACGGACGATCCGTTGAACTTTTTCCGCTGAATCCAACGCTGGCGCTTGATTGTTTCCACGCGTGCCGGACGGCCGTTCGTTCCCGCCCATACCGGTGTCCTCCGGCGGCGGAGATTTATCGTTTGCATCAGACATCGGAGAACTGCTTTTCCAGCATGATGTTGAGGATTGTGCGGTCGGTTTCGATCATTCCCTGGGTGGTCAGGGTACCGATGTTGCGCATGGTATCTTCCGATGACCGCCCCACAATCCCGTCGGTAAAACTGACGTTGACGCCATGCAGGGAGAACAGGGCCGCCTGCACGGCGGTTCCGGCGGCGGTGGCCAGTTTCAGGGCGCAGCCGCACTTGGCACCGTCACAGATTACGCCGGCCAGGTCTTCGATGAGATTTTTGATGGCGCCGGCAATGTGCGCTTTGGTGCCGCCCATCAGGTAGGTCACGCCGGCGGTGGCGCCGGCACCGGCCGCCACCGAGCAGCCGCAGATGGCCGAAAGGCGGCCGGTATGGGCCTTGACATAGGCGGTGATGATGTGGCTCAGCCCGATGGCGGCCAGCACCATGGCATGGTCCACGTCGATGAACGGCTCGATGGCCACGATGGGCAGGGTCGCCGTGAGCCCATGGTTCCCCGATCCGGCACTGCTCATGGCCGGCAGCCGGGCACCGGACATGCGGGCATCGGCGGCCGATGCGGTGAGAATTCTCGCCGCGGTGATCATGTCCCGTTTGATCAGTCCCTGGCGGACCAGTCGTTCAAAGGTGCGTCCCACCCCAAGTCCGGGGCCATGCTTGAGGCCATACTCGGCCAGGCGCCGGTTGACGTTTACGCCGGTTTCCAGGAAATCATAGTCGTCGTCATCCAGATGGTCCAGCAACTCGATAAGATCATCCAGGCAGCGCTCCTTGAGCCAGGTTTCCATGGCGGCCAGGTGGCTCTTGCCGTTGGCCGATGGCGATTTCGGCAACAACTCGCTTTCGGTGACGGCCTGGCCGTCAAGGGCAAGAGAAACGATATTGTCATGCAGGCCGGTGATCACCGATTCCGCCGCATGCCCATGACCGCTGACCACGGTTTTGATATACAGCCCGGCCTGCTCCCTGAGCAGGTGAACCGTGACCCGGCCGTCCCCCACCATGCTCCGGGCCGCGGCCACGGCCGCATCGTCCACCGGATCAAGAACCTCCAGTTTCAGAGTCGGATCGCCACCCATCGCGCCCAGGGCCGATGCCATGTCGAGCCCGTTGAGGCCGCCGGTACCGGGAATGGTGACCGCCAGTCCGTTCTTGTAAATGTTGGGATCGACCCAGATTTCGATAGTGTCGATCTGCCTGCCCGGCAGCAGCGACACCGCCGCCGCCGCACCCAGTGCGATGGCTACCGGCTCGGTGCAGCCGAGGGCCGGCGCCACCTGAAGGGCCAAAATATCTTTAACCGTATATGTCATGTTTCCGCCATGCTGTGAGTAAGGATGCGGCCGGCATGAGTGCCTGAGAATCTTATTATGTTTTTTTTTGCCGGCAAAAACAACTGTCCCATGATCGATTCACCCTGATGGATACGGCCCGTTGCAGTTCGAAAGCACATCGACCACTGTGCTATCCTCGGTTTTGCGTTGGTCCGGATAGGATGATATCGGCCGATCGGTTGAAGGGTTTAGGTGCTGGGTTGGTTTGACCGGTCACTGGTGATGGATCATGGTTGGGGCTCCAACCCTTAACGAAAAATCCTTATTCTTCTTCGATTTGGTCCAAAAGGCCGAGGATCTCCGCGTTGGAAGGGATATCGGTCATGGCGTGGCCATAGTGCACGTAACGGACCCGTCCCTTTGGGTCCACGATCACCTGAGCGGGCATGCGCCCCAGCTTGAACAAACGAACTTCCTGGCCGTAACGTTTCAGGACCGTATGCGTGGGATCGGGCAGCCCCACAAATGGCAGTCGATGGTTTCTCCAGTATGCTTCGAACGCTTCGGGTTTTTCCGGTCCGATAACGATAATCGCGGCATTGTGAGCTTCGAATTTGTCATATTCATCGCGCAACTGCGCCATGTGCCGCCGGCAGAACGGTCAGACAAACCCTCGGTTGAAAATCAGGATGACGGACTTCTTGCCAAGGTAATCGGACAACCGAACGGGGCGGCCGCTAGTGTCTTCCAGTTCGAAATCGGGTGCCTTGGTGTTCAATGTAACCTTACGGGGCATCAGGGCCGCCTTTCATTTACGCGGTTTGTCAGTGAGTTCTCCCCCGCTTCCATGCTCTGAGTGGGTGTGCGACCCCTTAGTGGCAGATGGTAACAAGCAAATGTTCCCTTGCCCGTGTCGCCGCCACATATCGTTCGCACCGATCCAGGATTTCTGCTTTTGCCAGGGAATTCATCGGGTCATCGGGATCAGCGCATGCCAGCGCTATCGCGCGAAACTCCAATCCTTTAATCCTTTTTATCGTACCCAGCCGAACACCGGGTTCATCTTTTCCTGGATCAACTTCGCGTGGCTTCAATTGCAATATGGATAAGTTGGCATCTGTCAATGCGGTAACGATTTCCGGTTTGTATGGGGTAATGCAAATCGCATAATCTTCCAGACCGTAGTCCTTCATCAACTTTTGTACCCAAGCGACAATCGCCTTGGCCTCTTCGATTGGTCCTTTGCATGGTGCGATGATCGGCTCAGGCCCTTTGAAAGCTGAGTGGTCACCGGCGATTGATACCTGGCCACCGTCCAAGTCGTCAATTTCAATTCCTTGGAGCATTGCCTGGGCATATTTTCTGATCTGTTCACTGGTGCGGTAATTGATTTTAAGACGCCTGGAGCGGCCTCTGATTTCAATGCCAGCTCTGCTCATGGGAATTTTGGTGCGGTAAATTCTTTGATGCCCGTCACCCACGGTGCAAAGAGGATCGCTGAAACCCTCTTCAATGGGACACAAAGATCGAATCAATTTCAGCGCCTCAAGACTGAAGTCCTGAGTTTCGTCAACGAGCACGTGCCGATATTTATGAAAGTTTTTCTGTTCAACAGATAGGCGCGCTTGGTGAACGGCCCCTTCAACGGTCAAAATATTGCGTTTTTTAAGCCCCCGCTGGAAAGCCCGGAATACTGGCCACGCTTGCCGCCTTTGCTTTCTACTAATCCTTGGCCTTCCCGAGCGAACCGTCGTCAGGTAATCTTCCTCGTTGTCGATGCCATTTGCGTCAATGACCTGCCAGTACTCGTTCACCATTTCATCTTCTGTCATTGGCAACTGGCCCAGTTCCGGGTTAACCCATATCGAAGCCCAGATGGAATCAAAATCTTCATCGTCGCCGATTCGACCTTTCCAGCCGGATCGCGTGCAGATGGTTCTTGACAACGCGTGCAAATTGGTCACCTCGATGCAATCCGCAGCGTTTTCGTCCAGTTGTCGTATATACGCTTTTAGGGTGATAGACAGATTGGTCGTAAACGTCGTCAACAAAACCTTGTCTTTAGGGTTATCTAAATGGTTTGCCAAATGGACAGCCCGGTGAATCAGACAAACCGTTTTTCCCGTCCCCGCTGATCCATTGATGTTCATGGGACCTTTGGTTTCCCACGCTACAAGTTTTTTCTGATAAGGGTGCAGAAAAATTCGCCACTCTTCAAGAGATGCCTGCAAAATATCTTTTAAGTGTTCTTCCCCTTTGACCAAAACCAAATCGAAATTGGCCCTTTTGGCTACATTTGTAAAATCTCCCGGCCCATCAGGCACAAGTTCCGGAGCTGGCGTGGCATCCAAGCCAAGCATTTCATCCAGCGCCTCATCAAGGGTCATGCCAGCCGCAATGCCCATCAAGACATCGCGGCAATCTTTGGGCAAATAATCACTAAGCGCTTCAAGTGACTCATCCGATGAAATGGCCTTTACCGCCGGAATCAAAGGTTCGGGCACGCCCGCTTTAAAAAGATTGTCATGGGATAAACCCGATAATGGATAGTTATCGGCTGGCGAAAAGGTCTCTGGCTGTTGCGCCACTGCAGATTGCATCTCTTCAACATCAAAAACCTGAAAAACCCCGGTTTTGGGATGCATTTCAAACCGCTTGTTCTTGGCCCAGGCATATGCCTTGTCATGGACGTCAATATGAACCATGAGATAGGTATCGCCCTTTTCAGGTGCGATGATGATGGCTCGATATCCATCCGGCAAATTGGCCCCGCGTACTTTTGAATCGACCATTGTTTCATCAAGCTTATGGACATGTAACGAGGGATCGGATGGATCCGCCTGAAAACGATCCATGAACGAAGCAACCCTTTTTTGAACCTTGGTTGGTAACTTGTGGTAGCCCTTTAACACATCACGGTGCATCATCAATTGAGCCATCATCCATCTCCTTATGCGATCTTTCTGATCTCATCGATCAGCCAATCAACACCCTTGATCTCAATTTCATCCGGCAGCGTTACCCGCCATCCCTGGTTCTGCCATTTATTTGCAAACCCTTGCTGGTCGCCGGCCAGTATGGCGATTTTACCGTTTCCGCCTTCCCATGCCAGTTCGGCAAAGGCATCGTCATCAATATCATCATTTGTGAATTCAACCTTTGGAATAGGCAACCCCGCTTTGGCCAAGGCTTCCACTACCGGCTTTAAACGCGAAATGGTTTCTTCAAGAACATCCTTCCACCCCTCCGCAATTTCGTATTCTCCTTCGAACACGATTTCCGGAGCAGTATTTTCCATGGCTTCACTTGACGTCCAAAAACTGAATGAATCGGTAAATTGAAATGCGTTGATACATGCCAGGAAGCGACGCCAGCGTTCTTTGTAATCACTACCCGACACTTCTTGTTCGCTGTCGCCCAATCGACCAATAATGCCAGCCTTATCCTTGGCATGGATAATAGCGTTTTCGGTCGTAATGTAAGCGATAAAATCCTGGGTGAGAGAGGCGCGATCGTTATATACCCATTCACCGTTCTTATCGCTCGACAATGGTGACATGGCGCCGCCAATACGCCACCCTTCAAACGCGGCTTGTAATTCCGAATATTTTACTTTCCGCTTATCGGCCAACAACAACAACGGATGAAAAATGATGTAATCTGCGATCAGTTTCCATCCGATTTCACTCGGTGCGCTCAGAAACGCCTTGAGTTGCTGCATGCCGTTTCCCACAAATTTTGTGGCGTGGGGAATCTCATCCTTATGCTTTTGAGAAAGGGACTGCTGGTATTTAACCAGATAGCCGGCCAATTGAGGATGGCAAACCATTTCGTGGGTCTGATTTTCATTGGTGACATCTTCCCAGGTCACCCCCCAAACCCTGTAATTGCCGCTTTCCAGAATTGCCCTGCGTTTATTCATATCGTCGGCGAGTCGGTTGTTTGGGAAGCAGTGATATTCGAAGCCATCCGAAAAAATAGCCACCGGTTTGATGCCATCGTCATCGCAAGAGAGCAGGAAATCAGGCTGTGACTGTACCAGCACGCCTTGGGCTGCGCCTAATGACGGTTGCAATTCAAGTTCCCACAAACGTTCAGAATCGGGCAATGAAAAACGAAATCCCTGGCTGCCCTTAATAATGGTTTCAGACCACGATCCCTTGCGGTCTTCAACAAAGGAACGCAGGGCATCGACGAATTTCTTTTCCAGCACACTGCCGTAAAGCGAATCCGCCTTAATCTGCTCCAGTTCACGCTTGTCGACCCGTTGCGCACCAGACTCAATGAGCCGGCTTAACAGTTTTATGCCCCTTTCGCGGCTGATTTGGTCGGCCTTGTACTGAAGATGGTAGGTTCGAATACACCGATAACACCCATCGGTATCCTCCATTTCATCCTGCTGAACAAACTTACGGCATGGACAGGTTTCAAGGGTATCCCTGGCCCGTCTCAGTACGTCCATAATCCCTTCACCTTCGCGCCCCTTGTCATCCTTTTCCTGATATAAAGCTTTTAGAAAACCGGTGCCGCCGGGCACCGCATCCATGATGACCAGGTAATGCTTGGTGATGCCCGAGGATGGTTCGGGCATAATCTGGGGCTGAACAATCAGATGCGCAGGATTCCCTTCAAATCGCAGTCGCAGGCCCAGGTAGATACAGGCCACCAGGGTATCCACATCTTCACCGTCGGCCAGTGGCAACAAGAGCCGAATGGCCTCGGATTTTAATTGGCGGTACAAATATAGAGGAAGATACTGAAATGCCGTTTGACCGTCTTTGCCTTCCTGCCTCAGCTTCTCGGCTTTTCTGCGCCCCTGGCAACTGCGGCGGTGTAGTGCTGCGATATCGTTTTGGGGCGTAAGGTGGGGTGGAATGGCAATGCCGCAGTGCTGACAGATCTGGAAACCTTCGTCAGATATAAACGTATCCGGGCCGAAAGGAATATCTTTTTGATCCACCAGGTAGCCGGTATTGATGACCCTCAGGATCATCGAAGAGCGATACTCAATTCCAAAAGGCAGGCTGTCATCACCCACCGCCCCGGCCGACCGTTCCTTGGTTTGATCAAAAGAGGCGATGACATCATAATACCCCCTTTGGCGTTCCTCGTCTCGATCGCCAGACAGGCTCTCATAGTGTTCCATGTAGGACAGTGCCTGGGATTGGGAAAACTCGATAAATTGCCGATGCTGGCCGATTTCCAATTGGCTGCCACGCCCCACGGAATGGCCGCATTGCGGGCAAGCCGGATTCGCATCGGGCTGGCTCAATTCTTCGAGCCTGCGCATATGACCGCACAAACCGCAAACCGCCCATGACTCTGTGAGGAGTTGTTGGGGATTGCCGATCACGATCTGTTGAACATCGAACTGACGCCGGTGGGTGTAGAATGTGTTGTATGGGGCAAGCTCTTTGAGCGCTGAGGTGGCATTACGGTAGATCTCTACCGGCTTGTATTCCTGATCTGCATGGCGATGTTTGTTGTAAATCGCGCCATAGAACCGCACGCCGCGTTCAGGAAAGGCGTAATTGGGCAGCAAGCCGTGATCGGTAAACAGTTCCAAGGTCGTTGTTCGGCTGAGGCTGTTACGGCGAGCCTTGATAATTCGAAGTTCTCTCTGGATTTCGATGCGGGCATCTTTTTCTTCCGTATCCAGTTTGCTGAGCTGGTCATTGAGCCGTTTGCGGGCGTTGTCCAAATCGCGTTGCATCCGGTCAAACTCTTGGGTGGCCTGGTGCATTTTTTGGATGAGCAACTGGGTATCCGTATCCTTTAAAAAGCGTTGCCGGGTATCCTCCTGGACGGTATGACGATACCGTCTAAGGAAACTGTTTTGCAGCTCCATTTCATTGGCTGTCACCCAGGCCATTGCCGCGGGGATATGACCATCGGTATGGTTTAAATCTTCCACCAACTGCCCGCAGCTGGTGGGAATCTTGTTAAGCATGTCCTCCCGAGTTGCGCTGTCAAAACAATACCCCAGATACTGGCGGACCAGAACGGCAGAGGCATCCAGCCAGCAACCGGGCGGGTCCACTTTGCCTTTGAGCATTTCCATGGGTCGGGCGTAAAAGAACAGGTCATGGGGCCGCTGGTTGACGACGGACACGATCAACGCCGTCCCGGTGGCACGCCCGGCACGACCAATACGCTGAAGATAACTGGCCGTATTGGGCGGAATGGAACATAACATCGTGCTGGAAAGATCGCCGATATCAATCCCCATCTCCAATGTACTGGTGCAGGTCAACACGTTGGGATCGTCGGCATGCTCGGATTTTTTAAAGCAAGTCTCCACTTTCTCACGTTCTTCGGTGGCCAAAAGCCCGGTGTGCTCCTCGGCCACCACGCGCCGCAACGCGCCTTTATGGTATCGATCCTGATAATATCGCTGGCGGGCATCGAACTGACGAACCACATAGCGCCCCCGGGTGGCGTAATATTCCATGCTGGGCGCATTTTTCCAGAAATTTGCCTCCGGCTCGGGCCTGACGATATAGCGGTCAGTTTCATCACATGCCAGGCAAATGCCATGGGGAACCAACCAGGCGGCTTCCGAAGATATGGCGTAGTAATCTTTTGATCCATCTTTATGCAAGCACATCAAAAGGCCGGCATCGTTTCCACAAATGAGAAACGCCTGAATCGCATCGATGATGTCCGCTTCGAGAACGGCAGGTTCTCCAAGTGCGCGATAGGCCCAGCGGATATGCCATGGCTGTTGTCCGCCGCGTGTATGCGCCAGCACATGTTCATGGTCTCGCTGTGGCGTGGTAACGAGTAGTTTTGGTTTGTAGCGGATAGCCGACGGGTAGGTCTCGCGCCCTTCGATGATCCGGCCGAGGGGGTACTTACCCCAGAAACCATGCCGTGCAAAGGCATCCAGATAGGAATGATACAAGCCCCCCCGTTCCCGATAGCGATGCAGCATGCCGTAAATCCAGATGCGCAGGTGATCGTCATCGATCCTGGCCAACACCGGGTTGATACCGGGCAGCTTTTCCTGAAGTCGCCGAATCGTATCGCTAATAATGGTTTCATCCCATCCGAGACAGGCACTGCCGTTCAATTCCATGGTGCGTCCATGGGTCTGCATTAGTCCGAATTCACTGACAGCCTGCCAGGTGAGGCGGCGGGTAATTTCATCCAATAATCTCGATGGGGGCTTCGCCAAGGCCGGATTGTTGCGAAAATCACGAAACGGCTTGTAATCATGAAGATCCGGCGGCATCAGGGCGGTCATGGTTTCACGAACACTTCCCGGTCGGCCAGGTTCCTCCCGGGACCAGTAATCGAACAGGCGTCGGCCGGTCTTGGTCAATTTTAAGCCATTGTGCGCTCCCCCAATTCCATCTGCTGAACCGCCGCCTGACGCACCGGCGTTAACGACATGCTGCAATGCGGTGCGAAACGTAAAATGATAGGTGCGTGAAGAGAAAAAACCGGCTCGGTGAGAAGCATCCTGAACGCTGTCGGTAAAGGCCAGCAGCTTCGGATCGCTGTTGAGAATGGATCCAAACATTTCATCGATGGCCACACTTGCCAGGATGGCGGACTGGGCACCGATAAAAAAAAGACCTTCGGCCGATCCGCAGCGGGGGCAGCGCTGAGCCCCCACCACCTGTCCGTTTTGCATTCTACGGGTCGCATTGCTCACCCGGACCTTAAAATTACGGGTATCGCCGGTGAGTGGACACGGCCCGTCTCCTCTTCGGATCACCAGGCTTTCGGGGCAGAAATAGAGGTCCTCGGCATCCAGGGCGGTCAAGGGCATCTGCCTGAGGGCGGGTTCATCCCCTTTCATCCCGGAACTGTCATCCGGGCTGATCACAAAGATATATTGGCTTTTGCGGTTTACCCCACTCTGCTGGTCGGTGGTGCCGAACCAGCCACGGTAGATCCGGCTGGGATCACTCTCCATCGCCCATCCGGAGACTTCGCGGGAGTTAATTTGGGAATCCTGATCCAGGTCATGCAGCGCCACCCAACCGGATTCGCCGCACTCGCTGCAATGAAAAGCAGGCAGGCTTTTGGTATTGGGCACCGGTTCATCGAGCCATGCAAAAACCGGCACCCGGGATACAATCCGCCCCAGACGCCGCAATTCGCGTATCCATAGCTGCACCTGGGTGGGCACCAGGACCGAGGACCGCTTGCTGCGCAGCTCTCTGGCGTGGGCAACCAGGGAACAAAAAGACGCCACGACGATCTGCCGATCTGCCGCTTTATCGATTGCCTGAAGCCCGAAATCCTTGCGGGTCAGCCGATCCACCAGTTCGGTCCAGGCAAGCGGGTCTTCGCGACGGATTTCCGCAGCGTGAAAAACCTCCAGCAAATATTTGAACAATACCCTGTGCTTGAGCCAGTGCCCCAGTTCCAGTTCCCACTGTTCAATCGCCGCATCGCTTTGCCCAGCTTGTCCCTCACCATTCTCATGGCTCGCCGGTTCGCACACGGGCCCGCCCCAGTTTTGGGACTGGCGGATGACATAACGCAACGAATCCTCATCCTCCAAGGGATGGCAGGTTTGCGGGTTGGGGAACGCAACCTCCCTCAAATCGGAATGGACAATCTGTTCCACGCTGAGACGATCTTCGCCGATGACGGCTTCTACCGGGATCTCTTCCTCGAAAAGCGTTGCGGCAAAGGCAGCCAGTCGATCCTTGCCCGCTTCGGCGGCGTCCGCCGAACCGTCGGCCTGTATCTCTTTAAGCAGTTCCCGATCATCCAGCGTCGCACTGGTGCCCACCACGCACAGCCTGCCCGTGGGAATGCTCAAACGGTCTTTTAGCCGGCGAATCAGACAGGCCACGTCCGCGCCCTGGGCGCCGTCATAGGTGTGCAATTCGTCCAGCACCAGGTATTTCAACACATCCGGTCCGTTAAATCGCCAAAGCCGTTTATCCTGGGGGCGCATCAAGAGAAAATCGAGCATGCGGTAGTTGGTCAGCAAAATATCCGGCGGATTTTCCTGCTGGGCTTCATGGTTGGTGATACCGTGGCCCGGACCCATCTCCTTATAGCCACTGTCCTGGCTCTTTCCGGGATCAGCGGGATCATAGCGGCCGGTATAGTTGCCCACCCGGATGCCGGCGGACTTGAGTGCTGGATCGTCCCAGATAGCGGCCGCAAATCGTTTTTCCTGGTCTGCGGCAAGGGCGTTCATGGGGTAGAGAATGATGGCCTTGATTCCGCTTTGGCCCTGCTTTTTGGTCCGCAGGCAATGATCCAGAATGGGAAACAGGAAACATTCGGTCTTGCCCGATCCCGTACCGGTAGTGACGATGGTATTCCGGGCCGCGTCGGATTTTGCAGACAAGCGTTTCCAGGCCCGGTATTGATGCAAAAAGGGGTGAAACGGCACCTCGATATCAAAAGGCATGGCCACCCCTTCGGGCGCTGGGCGAAAGGGACGTTTGAGCTGAACCCAGGGTCCCTTATAGATACCGGATTCCGGGTCTTCCAGAAAGCGTTGAAAGGCACCCTCGACTTTCTTGTCCCGGAACGAAAAGGTCGATTGGAGGTAGTACAGGATCTGCCGGCGAATGTTCTGGGCGATGTGGGCTGGTAGCATGGTTGTATTCAGTTTTTAGGTCGTTTATCTTCGTTCAGGGAAGTCACTTATCGAAGGCTGAATCTATCAAACGAAGCATCCGCCCCCACTGGGACGCGTCATTATCTATATCGATGGCATTATCGAGCAATTTTGTATCGCGAATGATTACCGTAAGGGCGCTGCCTGCATTTTTCCTTTCAGTCTGGCCGCAGACGGTCAGGGCGGACTTATAGCGCTTGGCCATTTTCTCGATCGTAGCTGTCTCATGGTCGGAATATGCGTCCAACATCGCAAATGTATTTTCCACCAAATCCGCGTTTTTCTGTTGAAAGAGATTGATCAGATTGTCTTCCAGCGTACCCGTATCTCCATCTTTTCCGGTGAAGATAAAAACGCTGAAAGAAATGCCGTTCGATGCAAACCAGGTTTCGCCAGCCAGTTCTTCCATCTCACCCAGAACAGGTCGATAATCATCGCTGAATTTCGCCAAGGTCCCATTAATGCCCCGACTGTCGGCATCAAACACGAACAGCACCGCATATTTTTCAATATCGCTATCGATAACGGATAATGTTTCCGGAGAAAGAATTTCCGAAAACTCTTCGAGCAAGCCTATCCCTTCCGCGGATTTGTCGATTCCACCAATTGGATATGGTAAAATCAGGATGTCGTCCTGTGCTTTTCTGTAGGCAAGAACGGGAATCATAGGATGCTTCGGACGCCCGATGACGATGGTATCAATGTCGTGATTTTTGAATTTGTTGCTCAGAAATTGATTCAGCGGAGGCGGATAATCACTGATTTTCTGTTTGTAGGCTTCATATTGGTTCGATGCATCCAAAAGCCGGCCAATGAACTGCGCATCGTGAGGTCCTTCGCATAAAATGAATAATAGATTCAACGTTTCTTCCCTCCGCGCAGATCGAAATCAATAGAATCCAAAAGGCGCGCGATTCTTTCACCATCGAAGCGTAGATATTTTTTTTCATGGCGGTCCAATAAGGCATATGCTGCCAATTTGGGCCGAATGGAATCACATCGAGCAAAGGCGTCGATACATTCTTTGCTATGTGAGGTTAGAAAAACCTGTACGTAGAATTTTTCAGACAATTCATCAATCAATGAAACCACGTTGGGAAGCATTGCTGCATGAATGGCATTTTCAATTTCGTCAATTAAAAGCACGCCATTCCGTGCTCCGGCAAATAACAATCCGATATTGAAAATTCGTTGCATGCCGGCACCGAACTGGGTTAAATCCGGCGCGCGCTCCAAATCGTTATGACTAACCCTGAACCGACCATCTTTGACCAACTCTATATTCTGAACGCCGCTATCCACATGCTTTCTGATGAAATCCACGACAATCTTTTTGCTGCCAAACTCGACACTTTTGTCGTGGCATTCTCTCAGCATCTCCATTTCAAGGCCGATAAATGGACTGGAGAAGACAACCGGGCACAATGACCGTACCGCGCCTTCGGTTCGCTGGGGATATTTTTCAAAAAAATGGGTTACCGAACGCCATTCCCTTCCATCATGCCTTGCAATAAATTCAAACGAACTCAGATAGTATGTCTGGTCTGCGATATCCTCTTCGATATCATTCTGACACTTCAATGATACTTTCTTCCCATCGAAAACCCCTTCGAGACATCCTTCAGGCAGTTCTCCGATAAACCATTTCACATTCAAGGATTCGGACGTCAACTGGCTTCGTCGCCGGCCTAGGTCGATAAACGCACGGGGGCTGTTCAAGGACGTCAGCAGGGCAACCGCTTCAAGGATCGATGTTTTCCCGGAATTGTTGACACCGGCGAATAAATTTACCATGGTCAGGTCTTCCAGCATGACCTTTTCGAACTTTTTGAATTCTTTAATATTGATCGATTTAAAGTGTGAGCGCGGCTTTTCAACCAAAAAAACGTTCCTCGTGGAGGCTGAAAGCGCTTGCGCGTTTTGAATATCAATGACACCGGAAAGTTTTCGGGAAAGCTCGCCGATTTCAGAGCGGTCAGCGTCACTGATATGGCGGGACATGTTGAATATCGTTCCAACTTCCTGGTTAATGATGGACAATGCATTCTTAACTTTATCCTTGCTCAACACTTCGCTGGCAAGCGTTGCCTCGGCAAGGTTTCTGGATGCGTCCAGATTGCCGAGCGCTTTCTGATCATCGATCAGTTTGGCAAGTTCTCTGATTTGGCTGGCTTTGGTGATAACCGGTTCTAATTTTCGAGAGTTTCCAATAATATCCTGTTCAGCTTCGTCATCATCATCGATCACCTCTTCCTCTGATAGCCAACTGAAGAGTCGTTCAAGATTCATGGGCATTCCAGCTTGTTTTTGACTATCATTCCACTGCAGCCACTCTCTTAGATTACGGCTCCTGACAATCTCCCTGAAAAAGGAGTATTTTTCCGAGGTAAATTGATCCCCGTAATCGCTTTCCTTGTATTGGTCGATCAATGCCAAAGTGCTTAATGTTGCATTGAACTCCCGTTTACTGATCCCGATTGCCTTGCAGATATCATCGGCAATCATCCCGTGCTTTTCGTATAATGTGCGCAACAGCTCGGCCTGATTGATTGCCGGCCATTTCTTGTTGCCGCTGATGTGTTTAAGCCCCATCAACACCAAATGGTGGGTGTCATCCACGCCGGTATAAAACACGACCGGAAGTTTGGAAAAAATTTCCGGATTCAGGTTACCAAGATCGTAACCTTCGTGTTCATACCTCACCTGCAGCAGCTTCAAGGCCGCAACGCGGCGGTTTCCCTCGACAACCAAGTATTTCCCGCTGCCCAACTGACGGACCTGGATCTGGTCCACGGGCAAAAAACCGTTTTTTCTGAAGCTGTCAATCAAATCGCGAACATTTTCACCATTTTTCCCCAGCAGGATATTGTTTGTACGGCGCTGGACATCGGCATCCGTCAACCGGTCTTCATCGACAGGGGTATATTTTTCATCATCGATAAACCGGTAATTGTTCGGGTCCAGATAGAGGCTTTTCAGCCCTACCCGGGTTCGCCTGTCCTGGTTTGCACGGTTTTCTTCCTGGTTCATATTCCAACCTATGTTTTTGATATGGCGAATGAAATGCTTACCGTCCCATATTCAGTTTGTCGTAAAAAGCTTTTCAAATCAACCAGTTTGTCTTGTACCGCTGCCCATTTCAATCCATCATCGTTCGCTTCGGGATAGCTCAGGTGAATCTATCCTTGAACCAATCATACGCCCGTTTATAATCCGCCTCACGATCCACGCCGGTAAAGGGCGGATAAAAGGTTTGGGTGACGGTGGAAAGGCTGTTATCGATGGGCCAAGTTACGGTCAAGGGGGTTTGGCCGTCCCAATTGTTTCGTGCTTCGCGTACCTCTTTGCCTCCTTTGTTTCTGCGAGTAGTATTCGGTATTAGAATTCCATGCGAATCATATTCGTCTATTCGCTCATATGATTGCAACGTAGGAAATTGTAGCCGGTATATTGTTAAAAGCTCCTCAAGTTCTAATCCAAATGAAAGGGCTGTTAAGACATCAATCTCCAGCAAAGCCTGTCTTCGTGAAAAGTCGCTGCGCAGTGGGGCTTTCGGGTCCCATTTTATGGGATCTATGTTTTTCCAATCATATTCGTATGGGTTTGACAATTTAGGGTCATTTATCGCCCAGATATCATAATGCATTAAACCAGTTGATACTTCTCTCCATAAATCGCTGTAATTTTTTGTTAAACAATTCAATCTAAGAGTCCTATTAATGATACAATCATTATAAGGTCCTTCAAGAATGGGCAATCTACCTACGATATCGTGCCTGCAATGATCTTTACCTGTAATTTTTATAAGAAAATCGCAGCAAATTGAATGCGTGAATCCGCTAAATAAGACCATTATTCTATCGTCATTGAAGATAATAGAAAAAAGACTATCAATATGCATAAAACCTTTTGGCAGAATTGCCGAAATTAGTGTCCGTGCATCTGATTGTTGTGCTCTTGTCCTATTACAATATTTATATTTATGTTTAAGAATTGGCTTTTTTATTGTTGCTTTACTAAAATTTATTTTTAAATCTAGCTTTTCTAAATACCCATCAACATCAATGGGTTTAAATTTAGTAGAAGGTAGAAAGTTTTCATCTATTTTAGTCAGATCAATTTCTTGATCGCTTCCATCTGCTATCGTAGTTCTACATAGTGGGGTTGCAACATACATATGCGTCATTGATAATATTACATCATCAGATTTTACAGGACAATAACATCCTCCCCTTATCTTTGAAATAATCCCAGCTCTGTCTGCGAGAGTTTCATTAAACATCATTGTAGGAAAATAGTCATTAATCATTGAGGAAAGTGATTTAAACGGCGAGGATAACTTTGATAGGACACTTAACACGTCGGTGTTGTGGACTTGAAGCAATCGAGAACACTCTGCCGGAGAGTTCTTTTCTTCAAATAGCTTTGCATATATATTTAGGACATCAACTGTAATCGTAACAAATCTTTTTCGGTGTCCTTTTAAATTCCAACGCCCCTTTTCCGTTTTTAACCCTGGAATTGGATCATTTAAATTCACATGATTTCGGGACTCAATTAGAGTTTTAGGATGGATCAAATATGATAAGTTTTCAAAAAAAATATTTTTTGATTTTGATTTGAAGATATTAATACTAAAATTTCGATTAGATTTTACGTCCTTGAATAGTGGAAGCCAGTTTTGAAAATGATAGTGCGCTATCAATCTCTTGTAGTAGAAACTTCTAAATTTCATTCCTTTTGGATCATCATATACTCCTTCTGGGTGGAGCAAAGCGCCTAAACCTTCATTATTAATTATTTCGGCGCTCCGAATGATAAAATTTTTATATAAATTTGTACGCATTCCTTCCAAGTTTGGATATGTTAGTTTGTTGGCAAGATATGTAGACACTCCGCATACATCAGCAAACTTATTTGAATAAAAGCATACACTATCATTGTTTTCCATCAATTTAGGTGTTGCTATTTTCAGCTCTGCACTGTTTGCATTTTTTACTCCTAAGATGGGATCCATTTCGTATAATGTTGGCGCTTCTTTCCAATCGACTGGTATCCAGGGTGGATTACCTAATACTAAGTCAAACCCTACAATAGATGCCGATTTTCCCAAAATCTCAGGAAAAATTAGCGCCCAGTGATGAAAGTGATGTCCCCCGGCAATCTCCTGCCCCTTGCCGAACCAGGCCACGGCATCGGCCAGTTGGCGGCTGTCCGGTACTTGGCCGCCGGCGGCGAGCAGCAGACCGTCGATTTCAAAGCCCAGGTTGGCCGACAGAAGCGGCCGCAGGCTGGGTTCAGGGGGTTGGTCGCCCAGTAGCAGGCCGGCGGCGGCGAGGAATGCCTTGCGCGTGGGCAGGCTTTCGACGTCATCCAAGGGCCAGAACCACAACGCACACCAGGTATCCATGAGCAACTTGAGACGTTGGAAGCTGCCGCTGTGGGCTTCCAATCGGGCACGGACCGTTTCCTGCTGGTCAAGATCGGGACTGTCTTTCAAGGCAACAGGGCCGCAGGACGGTCGGGGCCACACCGTGGCCGTGCAGGCCGTTTTTTCCAGGGCCTGATTGCGCTGATCCGTATAGGTCTGCCAGTGGACGTCGATTAACTCGCAGATTCGCAGGGCTTCGGCAACCTCCTCCTGGTCCCAGGCGGTTTTGATCTCATTGTTGACCCAGTATTTGACCGCGTCGCACGCCTCGGAATGAAACTGGCGCATGAGCGTGTCCTTGTGGGTCGGCACCATCTCCTCGTCAAACACCAGGAAGTGGTAAATCTCTTTTGGTTTGCGTGACTCACCTGGTTTAAGCAGACGCGGGACGGCGCCATTTTTTCCATAATGCTTCTTCTTTGAAAGTTGTTTGTCCGTCCATACGGCCCGGCGCGCGCCGATAAGACTGTTTCCGCAACGCAACCGCAGCCCGAACCAGGGCGTGGCGCCGGATTGATAGCGATCCGGCTCGCCATTCTCGCCAAACTTGACCAGTAACCGGTGAATGCTGCCCAACCATAAGGAGAGGGCGCCCAGCTCAACGGCGGTGGGGTTCAGGTCCACCCCATAGACATTGCGCGTGGCGATGTAATGCTTGACCCGCCGCAGCTCGTCAAGGTAGCGGCCCGGTTCGACATCCATCCCGGTCTGCTTCTGCTTGAGTTCAAGATAGTGCCGGGCCAGTTGGTCCGTGGCCTCGTTTAAAAAAGCGCCGCTGCCCATGGCCGGCTCGCAGATTTTCAGTTCCAGGATCCTGTCGGCATCCTCTGGCGTGAAATTTTTGAGCAGCTCGCGCAGGGCCTCTTCCACCAGACATTTGGTGAGTACTTCCGGCGTATAATATGAAGCGCTCTGTTCTCGATCAATGCCCGAGAGATGGAGAATGAAGGTCCCCTTGGTATAAATTCTGGGTTTTCCGTCGATGCGCTCGACGATGTTCTTCTCTTTTTCGTTTCGGAATTCGTCAAGCCGGGTGGCCGGCACAAACCAGGTGGGGGTTTTCTTGTCTTTAAAATCCCCTTTGGGCGGTTTGACCTGGATCAGGTTTTCCTTGGCAAACATGCCCTTATAGGAAAGCAACCCCTCGTACACCGCTCCCAGCTGGTTGATGCCCAGTTCGGCATAGTTGACCCGGCCAATGGATTTGTTTTTTTCATCCTGGCTCAGTGAAAGGTTACGGATGACGTTTTGCAGGCACCCGTTGGAAATCCGGGCATTGCCCAGCAACGGCGTGGCAGCCGGATCAAATAGCGTTGCGGTGAGCGGTCGTATGACAAAGGTCTTGGGTTGGCCGACGGAAGCGTTTGCTTCGAGGTGACTGACCAGATTCTGTTGCTCATGATAGCGGCGGTCTTCAAATACGGAAGCCTGGATTGGTGGCCGCCCGGTTGCTGGTGGTTTGGATTCCTTGGGATTAAATCCTTCGTGGATGATGTTGAACAGGATCCGTAAATGCTCATGGAAATAAGTGCCCTGCTCGGTGGTCGCGGTCAAGGGCGCCTGCTCCAGGTCCCGCAAGGATTCCAGGCTGTAGCCCAGCCGGTAGACGTCATCGGTAATGGGCAGGATATCCAGCTCACCGCCCCTGGCCTCGGCGTAAAAACAAAAAAGCAGGCGGTAAACGAAAATCAGCGCTTCATGCCGGAGATCTTCGGCATCGATTTTATCCGATCCATCCGGCAACAGTTCATTGTCCATGCGCCGGGTAAAAGAAATCTGCCGGCGGCGGCGATCATCCACCCATTCGTTGGCCAATTCAGAAATGGCTTCTCTAACGGCCCACTGCAGATTTTCCGTAACACCGTGGGCGAACTTATGACTGTTTTCCTCGAAGGTGTCATGCAAAAGGTCGTCGGCCTGTCCATCCGGGCACAAGGTCCGGGCGCATAAAAAGGCGGCAATGTGGTCAAACGTTACCTTCTCCCCGCGGCCGAATGCATCATCAAAATCAAAGGCCAGATAGCGGCCTTGGGCATAGGTGTGTTTGTCCAGCAGCAGGACCAGACTGCCGGCCAAAAACATGATCCAGCGGGGGGCGTCCTCCTCGGTAAACACCCGGCCGATCAGACGGGACCAGTTGCCGCTGCATAAGGGGTGCTCATCCTGCGCGTCGAGCTGGGCGGAAAGCGGCATCATTTCCAACGGATCTTCGCTGGGCCGGCCATCCTTGAGGCTGGTTTCCGGCAGGCAAAAGACGGTTTCGCAAATGACCAGCCAGGGTCGGTTAAAGCGGGTAACGCGGGCCATGGCCGGAACAACGGTTTTGGCGCCTTCCACCGGGATATCCAAGCGTTTTCGGTCGGTGTATCCCAGGTTTTCAAGAAGGTGTGCGTGCCAGGCAGCCAGCTCGTCGCCGGCCTGCCACCGATCATCGGGCACCATTTCCTCCAGGGCCTGAGTTTTGGCCCGGAAATATCGCTGGGAGAGCTGCTGCACCCGGCGGGGCACGGCATTGGAACCCTGCTTGCGCCATTCGGCGATCATATTTTTGACGTCTTTTGAAAAGGTGCTGGTTAGGTAGTGTGAGCTGTAATACTCACCGACATTGTTTATGCTGGTGTCCAACGACATCTTACGCTGCCCCTTGAATAGCGATAATCAACCGTGTAGATGGATGGCTCGCGGCCTGAAAGTGGGAATCCCGCCAGTTTTTTTGCCGGTCGCGAACATAGTCGTTCATCTCTTCGATGTTTTGTTGAAGCTGTTTTGCTTTGTCTGAGCCTTGAGCGCATTCGTTTAACCTGTTGAGCAGGATGTCCTCCCGGCGATCTTTCCACTTTTTTAGGCGCCGCTCTTCCTTGCGCAACAGGGGAACCAGCTGCTTTTCACGTCGGTTTTTCAAGAAATGCATATGCTTGATGCTTTCATTGACCGCTGAATGCAGCAACGGCTGTGCGGCCAAAATGTTCGGTTCTGCCCCGGTATTGCTTATCTGATCGAATTTGACGGTGGACAGTACCCACTCGAGTGGCTGCTGCTTTGGTTTGGTGTCCCCTTTGAAAAAAGAAATCGCGTGTCCATCCACAATCAGCGGAATACCGCTTTTGGAGCTGACCTGACCGATAAAGCAGAAACAGAGTTGGCCGGGCTGCAAATGGGGTGAAACGATGATCGGCGCCTGACCGCGATCGACGGTCATCAGCAAGCGTTCGTTCAACCACTGCAAAATAGGATGCTGTTCACTGCAAAGAAGCTCATTTGACCAATACCCCGAGGCGTTGCGGGCCGCCTTGATGGCCAGTTCCACATGATCGGGATCGCCGGTCAACCGGAATTGATCGTTTTCGGGCCAGGATTCCATGGGGATGGCCGTGGCACCAAAAATCACATTCGTGCGGTTTTCTGATTTGCCCAATCGGCGCTTGAGGTCATCGGGTGCATTGACGATAACCAGGCGGTCGGTGGATTGCAGCTTTATGTAATCCGGATTGCGTTCTTTCAGGAATTGATAGCCGGTAATTAGGAAATCGCGATCCGCGAAAAGCCGAAACTGTTTTGATTGAAATGGTACGTCCTCGGATGGATTACTGGTGTCCGGGGCCGTTTCGTCATCATCCAACAGGAAACTCATGAAGTCGTCATGGTCTGCCTGACTGGCTTCTTTGAGCATCAGCTCCAGGGCATCGGCTTCCAGCGAGGAGCCATTGAGTTTCGAAGATGTTTTCTCCTCCAGCACATTGGCGTTGCCGGCCAAGATTCCCTGATTGGCGATGTATTCTTCCTCGGCCTCTGGATCGTAGAGTTGCAATACGCTTTCCCCGGACTGCCGCAGGTGGTTGATCTCTTCCACTTTGTCGATCAACCGATTGAAAATGGCCTGATCGCCTTTCAATAACCCCTGCCCGGTATTGACGATGATATAGCGCAGGATGGGGCTTTTTTCCTGTCCGAGTCGGTCGATGCGGCCATTGCGCTGGATGAGGGTGATGATCGACCAGGGCAGGTCGTAGTGGATGATATGGTGGCATTCATGGTGCAGGTTGATGCCTTCGGAGGCCACGTCCGTGGCGATCATCATTCGCAGGGGTGAGGATCCCGTGGCAAAGGCTTCAACAGTTTTCATTAAATGCGTATCCGGTGTCCCGCCATGGATAACCGCAATGGGCTGGTCAGATTGGCTTTCAAATTTATCATTGTGTTTTATTATGAAATCCTTAGCCAATGCGTGAGCCAGGGCGTCCTGGGTTTGACGGTATTCGGTGAAAATCAGAATACGCGGACTCTTCGGTTTGCCATTCCATCCGATTTCTGCAAGCTGCCGTTTCAGGATGGCATAGCGGGTTGATTTTTCAAGGGTGAGATTTTTCAGGCGGCTGCCCAATTCCTCTAACCGGGGAATTTCAACTGACGCTTCATCATCCCCGGCAAGCTTTGCCAGTCGGTTGGAGACGGTTTTCAAACAGGCTTCCGGACTGGATAGAAACAACTTATAAAACCCATATTGAAGCAAGGCATTGTGCCGGCGCTTCTTTTGGAATTGATCGGCATCGTCATATTCTTGTTTCAGGTCCGCTCGCAGCTTGGCAAGTGCCTCATAGACTGCCTCTTCGGCATCGGTTGCATCGGCGGTGGTATGGGCCAAAGGGATAACCTCCCGTTCGGCCAGCATGCCGGTGGCGTCCTGGCGGATATCCTCTTTGAACCGCATCATGAAAAATTCTTTGATGTCCTGGGCATCATATTCTTTGAAATTGGGATCCGGTATGGCCGAGGGATCGAGCAGGGAAATCAATCGTCCGAAAGTCTCCTTTTTGCCATTGTGCGGTGTTGCCGTGGTCAGCAGCATGCTGTCCGAACGACGGGAAAGCAGGCGAGCCAGGCGATAGCTCAAATGGCGCTCCGGGATACTGGCACCGGCAACATTGTGGGCTTCGTCGATGATCACCACATCCCAACGCGTATCTTTCAGGAAATGCTCGTAACGGGCCACGTTTTTGAGGGTGTCGATGCTGATAATGACCCGGTGAAAGACTTCGAATGGATTTTTATTGCCAGGAATCTTGAGTCGAACCTTCGCGATACCGGACGAATCCAATCGAACGAGAGGGATATTGAAGCGGTTCCAAAGCTCTGACTGAAATTGGGTGAGCATGGATTTTTTGGCCAGCACCAGAATTCGTCCGGCTCGACCACGCCGCATGAGCTCAGACAGAATCATCCCCACCTGAATGGTTTTTCCGAGACCCACGGCATCCGCCAGAAGCAACCTTGGACGCAACTGCTGTAGCGCTCGCCGAACGGTGTCTTCCTGGAATTGCATCCGTTTGAAAACACCCAATCCGTCAAAATTCGGTTCGATACCGGTAGCTGGAACTTGACGAAGATGCGCTTCTAAAAATAGCTTGGACAATTTGTACCCGTTGGAATCATCTTTGATGAGTTTCGTGCGGGTCGGATCCACAGGCGCAATGTCGTCCAGTTGGGTTAAGAAGATACTCTGGTGGCCCCTGACCAGATCATCGATCCCAACGCAATGGATGGCGAAGTTGTCCTCAAAATCGATGGAATCCGCTTTGGTAATTAACCACTCCGCATCGCGGCATAAAATCCGCGCCCCGGGTGTTGGTGGCGTTTTGCTTTTATACATCGTCAAAGTCCTCTGGAGCGATACATAGCTCCTCACGGCCAGCAAGTCTCAGGCAGGCATTCATGATCTCAACATCATCATCGAAACCGATGGGTGAAGTAAAATCGCACTCGAGGTCCGAGGAGAGGGTAAAATAGCGGATCATGCCTTTCAGCCATGGTTTACCGTGCGATGGAATATTTTCCCACTCATCGGTTAATCGCTGAAAGGTCTGGTAAATATGCCTGGCAAGTTTGAAATTAACGAAAAGATTTTCGATATGCGCACACCGGACCTTTTCCAGATGACGCGCAGCCTGTTTTAACAAATCATCCAGAGGAGTGTCCGATATTTCGTTTGAGCATCGGTTCAGCAGATCAAATTCCTTTTTGGTCAATCCCTCCGGAAACAAATCTGCCATCTTTGCTCCTTTTGTCTTTTTTGAGAAAACTCTCTTTGGGTGGGATTTTAAGGAGGGATTTTACCACTCCCTCCCTCGAGCCGACATACAAAGTCAGTAACCAAATATGGGAAATGAATAAATGTACAAAAACATTTAGTATACGCTGCTTCGCGTGTCAATTGATGGTCTTATGAAATGTGTCGCCAGAAGGTAAGACCTTATCCCGTCGACGACCCCGATGCTTATTAAAATTGACAAAATAAAAACTATGATATACATGGCCTGGAAAACCAACACATATTATCCATGAAAAAATTTGACTTCTCAATTATAAAAACACTCCGCATGAAGTGGGGGCTGACGGCCGAGGAACTGGCCGCAAGGGCGACGGTCACCCGGGCAACGGTGGCCAAAATTGAATCGGGCAACGGCAACCCTACCATCGAGACGCTCGGGGCGTTGAGCCGCGTTTTTCAACTGCCGACCAGCGAATTGATCCGCATGGCCGAGGTGGCCCATTGTGAGCGCGGTGAAACCGCGCCATTTGCGGGCGAGGGTCTCGACGGCGCGCATATCCGGTTTTCCAATTTCGAGATTTATCGTCTCGAGGCGGGGGCCGGAATTCATAAGGTATCGGAACCCGGCTACCACGAGAATACCGCCGAGGTGTGCCTGGTGACCGCCGGAACGATCCGGATCACCGTGCAGGGGGAATCCCACGAATTGGGTCCCGACATGGCGGTCCGTTTCAAGGCGTTGCACGAGCACCAGATCGACATTTTGGAAGATGCCGAGTTTTTGTTGATTCATCACACGCTGCCCTGATCCGTAAATCTGTTTCTGCATGGTGACGACCACGAAGGTTGTCGCGTCCGTTGGTGACCGGACGCGTGCTTCGTGGTTTTTTTATTTGGATTGCGTGGAGAGAAAGGAGTGGCTGTATGAGGTGCACGACATGGATTGGATTGATTGCGTTGGGCGTTGCCGTGACGATCTGTCCGGCGTTTGCCGGGGAGTCCGGAGAGACGGATTCGACGACTGAACTGGAACAGATTACCGTATCGGCCGAGCGGACGGAAACGCTGAGCAAGGATGTGGTCACGGCCGAGACGATCCAGGCGCCGGGTGTGTCGGGTTCGGTTCTGGATGCGCTGGGCAACGAAGCCGGCATTCAGATGAGAAGAAGTTCCCTTTCCGGCGGCGATGGCAGTAAACTGCGCCTGCGGGGATTTGACGAAACCCGCTTGCGCATTACCAAGGACGGTGTGCCGCTCAACCGGGACGGATCCTATGGCAACGGTCCCATCGACTGGAGCATTCTCTCGCCGGAGAATGTCGAACAGATCGAGATCTATCGGGGGGCCGGCCCGGCCAAATTCGGCAATACGCTGGGCGGCGTCGTCAATATCGTGACCAGGAAACCCACCGAGGATCCGGAAACCGTGGCCAGGACGGCCTATGGCAGCCATGATACCTGGGACAGCAGTGTGGCCCATTCGTGGAAGGTGGGAAAAGTCGGCTGGGCCTTTTCGGCCGGGCACTTCGAAAGCGACGGCTATCTGCGCAACAACACCATGGACCGGGACAATTTCTCGGCCATACTGACGTTCGACCTGCCCGCCGGCTGGCAGATCGGCGGCGGGATGGATTATTCCGACAAAGAGAACGGCAATCCGGTATACAACCAGCCGGACAGCCCCTATTACGACAGCGGTGAACCGGATGCCGACGAAAAAGAGCTTGGCGGGCCGGGCATCGGCAGCCGACTGCTGGACGGCGCCTTGGCCTGGGGGGACGGAACGCTGACCGAGGACGAAAACCGCAGCCTGACCGCCTTCATCGAGAAAACCATGGACGCCGGACGGTTGCGGCTGGACTACCGTCTCTGGAACCAGGATCGCACGGAGACCTATTACGCGGCAGACACCGGGAAGAAGATCTACGAACGCGAGACCGAAGCCGAGGATGACAACTGGTCCCTGCAGGCGGCATTCGAATACAAGCTCCGCGATCACCACATCGAAGCCGGCGGCGAGACCCGGAGCTACGGTTGGGGCGGTCAGGAGATCAATTATATCGATCCATCCTATTTCAGCGGAGCGATCTATTCCCCTTATTTTACATTTGTCAGAGAGGGCTTCGAGGGGCAGCCGGATCTGATGGCCTACCATGCCCTCTACCTTCAGGACACCTGGGCCCTGATGCCGGTACTCACCCTCGAGTTTGGGCTCCGGCAGGAGTGGTTCCGGGCCGACGGTGTCGATCCGGACGCGTTCGGATTCCAATGGCAGGCGGAGCCCACCGACCTGAGCGAAGACCACCTGGACCCCCGCTTGGCCGTCACCTACCACCCCTGGGAAGATGCTTCCGTCACCGCCCGTTTCGGGATTACCCACCGCTATCCCACCTCCCCGGAGTACTTCTGGTGGTACCTGAACAACGGCACGGGATACTTCAATACGGATTTCAATTCGGAAGAGGCGCGTCAGTATGAGCTCGCCTACTCCCAGACCATCGGGAATACGGCGTCGTTTACCGTGCGCGGATACTACTACGATATCGACGATTACATCTCATCAACCACCATAGCGGGTGTCGGCTCGGTCTATTACAACATCGGTGAGGTGGAAATCAAAGGCCTGGAAACCGGAATTTCCGTCAACCTGCCATACGGGCTGCGCGCCTGGGCCAATTTTACCTGGCAGAAAGGCGACAAGTCCGACGACCCCTATGACATCGACAACGAGTTGAGCAACCAGCTCCCCGATTTGCCGGAGACCCTGTTCAACGCCGGCATCGACTACATCTACGAAAAACTGCGCCTGCGCTGTTGGCTCAACTATGTGAGCGACCGGGATCATCTCAGCGACGATGGCCTGGAAACCCTGGGCGCCTATACCCTGGTGAATGCCACGGCCGCCTACCGGTTGCTTTCAACGCAAAAGCTTACGCTGGATCTCGAACTCGGCGCGGAGAATATTTTCGATGAGGATTACGAAGAGGAGGAGGGGTATCCCATGCCCGGTGCCATGGTGATCGCCGGGGTTCGGATTGAATTCTGAACACTCTTTTTTACCAGACCAAAAAACAGCGAAGAACAAGGAGACGTTAAATGATTCTAAAACCAATGATGCGCGAAGGGATCATCCCGCTTCCGGTGGCGTTTATCTCCACGATCAGCAAGGACGGGGTGCGCAATATTGCCCCGTACGCCTGTGTCATGCCCGTCCTGAGGCCCCTGGACCTGATTTGTATTGCTTCGGCATTCAAACGTGACACCCTGGTCAATATCCGCGAGACCGGCCAGTTTGTGATTAACATGGTGGGGGCCGATTTCTCGGACAAGGTGATCCCCACAGCCCGGTTTTCCCCGCCGGAGGCGGACGAGTTCGAACTGGCCAAATTGAACGAGAAGTCCTCGGAAACGGTTCGGCCGCCCGGCATTGCCGGCGGCTACGCCTGGATGGAATGTGAACTGTTCAAACTCTACGAGGAAACCCAGTATGTGCTGGTCATGGGCCGGGTGCTGCGGCTGGAAGTGGATGACGCGGTGTTGAATGCACAAGGGGAGTTCGATGTCACCAAAGCCCGCCCACTGATGATGGCCGGTACCCGCAAAGGGATGGATTTTTGTACCGTTGCGGGTATCGACCATTTCGAACCGTTCAGTGCCATGTTTGCCGACGGCCGGGACCCGCTGGAAAATAAATACCAGGAGTAGAACCCGCAGGTTTGGCAGATTCCTTTGATTACCGGGCTAGGGCGATTGGCGGATAAGAATATACCCGGATGCGCATGATTTTCATTTGTATTCAAGGCGGGCTTTTTTACGCATTGTGGGGCTATGTGTGGAAACGCCCAACGCAGAAGACGGATGAAAAGACAAGCAGGCGGGTATATTCTTTGACAGAGAACGCCTTATTTCTTGCCTGCACTCTAAGGTCGCCGGAAATAAATAATTCCTCCATCCTGCTTGTCTTTGCGCCCGTCTACCGCGTTGCCGCCACCCGCACATATCCCCTGATATGCACGGGTGACGGCGCCTTGTAGACGACCCCAAATCCGGCGCGATCTGGGGGAGTTATTTTTTTCCGCCAACCTTAGACGGATTTTTTTAAGCAGCCTCTGAGATACTCAGTCAGTAATGAATTTGTCTGATAATTTCTTTCCAATTGATATTCACATCCTGTAACGATCGTATTTTCGACCGCATCGACAACACGGATGGAAACGTAAACGCTACCTTCCGCAACCGCATAGGTACCAACAATGACAAATGCACTGTTATGTGTCTTGCTAAGTTCTTTAATTTCGCGTGATAAAAGAAACTCACCCTGACCCTTCTTGATGTATACAGAGCGCTGTCGCAATTTCATTTCTAGCACATGATACCCATGGCGAGCAACGCGTGAGGAAACCTGTTCAGAGATGAGGCGCCCCAGAGGACATGATTCTTCCAAATCGTTTATGTTGACAAGGCTTGCTGATATAATAGTGCCGTCTCTATCACCTATTCGTTTTTTCAGGTCCGAGGTGATAACATCCGCCGCCGCATAACTGGCTTCCAGAATTTCGCTATAAGGCACAGTTTTTAGGTTTATCGTATTGTCAGCCTTTCCATCAAACGTAGCACATCCAGAGAAACCAATCAGGAGGCCAGTAAGCATTGGAAAAATATAGAGAAAGGTTTGTATACAATACTGTCGTTCCCTAATCGACCACATCAAAAGTCCTCCCCCATTGGTTTGCCCGGCTATCTTTCGTCTCATAATCCTTCACATAATACGATGCTTCGGGTCATTGATATAATATATATCGGATTGGTGAATTAATTTATTTTCTCGCCAATATTTCCTCAATCATAAGGGCAAATTTGGAGCTATTGCGTTTTAGCAGGCTCTCGGCAGATGGAGCCGGACGCCCCCAACTACGAATTGAAAAGAAGAATGTTGTCGGCAACGGAGAAGCGGATTCGATCGCCTTGGCATATCCCACCGTACATAAACTCTCGTTGGAAATGCTGTAGATGACCATTTCCGATTCCACACGCGAGTCAGCCGAAATCATACCGTCAAGAAAATAGGTCACCTCGCCTGCCACAAGCATGTCATAGCTTTTCTCCGTCATTAATTCGAAAATCTGTTCGGTTGTATCAGGCATAGGCACGTTTGCGGGAAGCAGGTCGGCATTTATGTTTTTCTTTAACAATTCCAAAAACAACATCTTGGACGCGCGTTTTCCAATACCCCCGACATAGCGAGGCGATTGAAAATCACATACAACGATCTTGGGATGGTAATGATTCTGTACCGGTTTCTTGATCAGGATCTCTTCCGGCAATCCAATGGCCTTTTTTTTCAATTGGCGTTGATAAGCACATCCAGTACTCATCGCAATCAACACATTTATTAAAAATAACAACAAGATCGACTTTCTTACGTGTAATTTTGCCATCGCCTATAACTCCACCTGTGGAAATGTCGAAAAAATAGCGCGCTTTCAATAATAATTTGACGCTTTCGACGCTGTTCCGTCGATATTGACCGGGTCAAGCAGATCTTCCGTTACAGTAACTATTTGTTTTTGATGTTTTATTATGAATGCATTCACATTTAAACATATGACGTTTAAACACTATGCAGAATCCGTACCCAAAATGGGAGAAAGATGACTCCACATCGAACTTTCCTTGTATATTCCATGCCTATCCGGATGTTGCACACAACTTCAAAAGATACTCGGAATCAAACGTTACGAGACTGCGTTCAGCATACTGAACAAATTGCGTGCCGCAATGGTTCGGCCAAGACGTGATTCTATTGGAGGTAAATGGCCAGTTGAAGTGGATGAGACGTTCGTCGGTGGTGCCACAAATTGCTGCGAGGGTGGATTCACCGACCTACGCGGGGCGCTATTACAAGGGTGCGTGGAAACATCCTGGAGATCGACGCGGTTGAATAAGCGTGTGTGCAATATCCGGATAGGCATGATATATTCAACACCGCGTCATCCACCTCCAGCCGCAGCACCCGGCCCATGACCAGCACATACTGGGTTTCTTCGTAAAGTTTGAACAGTATCCGGCAGTGGCTGAAAACCTATCCGGATGTTGGATATGAGATCAGTGAAATGGGGGATTTTTTCCGCATAGTGGGGTTATGTGTGGAAACGCCCAACGCAGAAGACGGATGAAAAGACAAGCAGGCGGGTATATTCTTTGACAGAAATTGTCTAAATTTAAAATGTGCCGCCGAACCGCTTCACTCCGACGTCCGAATTTATCGTCCCGTACCTTCAAAAACCGCTCTTTGAATTTTTGCATTCCATTTTATTTTTTGGCCAAGATCATTGATTATAATAAATTTCGACAGTGCCCGTTTCGATTCAGGCCCCCATATGCCGTCTATTTTACCATCGTATAATTTTAATTCGGAAAGACGATGCTGAACAAGCTTTGCATCGGTTGATTGCCTTAAGTCGAGCGGCACCCATACATTTTCCAGTACACCGGATGATCCTTTCTGAGTTTGGCTTTCTTCGATATTAGACTGGTTGATCGTTTGTTTTACCTGGGTAATAGCTAATGAATCATGCCTTACGGACAAATTGAATGCATGCGTGGCAATCATTGCGCCGTTATCGGCATTGAGCATCTTCACGTTGATGATTGCCGTTGAACCATTGATGGCATAAGTCCCCACAATGACCGCCTGCGCCGACTGAGCATTGGACAGCTGGAGCAGATCTCTGCTCAGTGCGAATTCTCCGGTATCGTTGACAACGATATTTTCTTTTCGTAATTTTAATTCGATCAATTTAAAACCATGCTGAGCCAAACGGGTTGCAAACAAGTCACTAACCAAACGGCCGAACGAAGATGCTTCTTGGAGATTGTTAAAGTCTACAAAGCTGGTTATAATAATCGGTTTTGTTCGGTTCAAAGAGTATAAGATGTTGTTTTCAAGCGTGTCGGCAGCACGATAAACATCTGAAATGAAATGTTTGTCCGGTGCCGGGCGGTAGTACGAGGATCCGCTGGATGCTAACAACGGGTTGACTGCAAATACCGCTGAGAAGAGGCTCATGCCAAATATGATCGATAAAAACTTAATTCGGGTTTTTTTCATATCGTTTCTCCATCCTATTGATTTACAATGTGGTATATTTTTGTTGAACTATTCGGTTGTGCACTATCGATTGAACTATTCGGTTGTGCGCTATCGATTCGATAATGCCAGCTTTCTAAATCGTTAATATAATATGACGATGAATGTCTGAATATGTATCTGTTGCCGTCCAGTAAGGAAACCGTAAAGAGAATTTCATTTTTAGGCAGCTCGAGCGTGTAGGCACCTGCTTCGGTATACAATTCGGCGCTTTTGACCTCATGTTCGGGTGACTCCCAATAATAATTGTTGTAATATTCTGGATGGCTGCGATATTCATGCCGATTGTGGTAGTAAGTTCGATGATAGCGGGATGGACCAGAAAGCGGGGTATCCCGTTTAACGTAAAAGCCGGGCGCCAGGGATTTAAAGACACCCTGACGGGTTTTAATGATTCGTCTTGTATGTTCGATAACCTGTAGATCGTAATTCAAAACAAGATCTGCATGTTCATTGTTTGATACGCAAATACCAAGTTTTACAAATTCGGTAATCAGTAAATCATGTAATGCTTTCTTAAATACGGTTGCTCCCGATGGTGAGACATAAATTGTTTTGCTGGCTTCACAAATATTGTAATTCTGGGTTTTGGCATGCACTTGCTCGGCGACATCACGGGCCAGAAGCATCCAGTGCTCGGCGGCTTGCATTTGGCGCTGGGTAGTCAGTCGATAATATGCCGGAATCGGTGCTTGGGACGTTACCGGTGTTTCCGCGTGAATTGAGCACCCAACAAAAATCGGCAGTAAACAAATCAAAATTAATAATCGGCGCATTTTTCTCTCCCCTGTCTCCAAGAAATTATTATAAAATACCATATTTTATTTTGCATCTTAGATGTGCTTGAAAAGTAGTATCGTCGATTGATCAAATAACTTTAGTGGTTTGTAGTTGGTATACGTGTAGGAAGCGAGTAACAAACGTCCATTAAATCCCATCTTCACAAGCCATGAAAACTTTGTCATGATGAACCAAAAGCATGGGGGGGGATTGTGAAAGGCTGGGGTAAATCGTAAATAAGTGACAAAAAGGAGGCGATGTCAATCGAAGTGGTCAGCGCATCTTTGTCGACATTTATCGGCAAAAGCACCTGGTAATCTTCCGCGGTCCTGGCCAACGGTAGTTTGGCAAACAGGTACAGGCATAGGGTTCAAATCCATTACACCTTGGTGGTGTTGAAGAAGGTGGCGCTGACATCGGCTCCTCGGGGTGCGCCGGAGAACAACCAGTTCTTTCTCCTCATTACAAAGGGGCGAATGGCGTCTTTGGCAGCATTGTTATCGAGCTTCAGATGGTTTTGGGAAAGCTGGTCATAGCCTCCTGTAAATAGCCGATTTTCATGTTTTGGGAAGAGATGATCTACTTTCTGCTTTTTTAAGCAGCCTCCCAGATGGATGTCAATAAGGCGACTCCCCATGTACCAACGAGTCATTTTGGTGTATGAGTTACTGAACGCATGTTGCGGGATGACTGCCTGGAGAGGCAAAAATGGGAAATCTTAAGCGGAACCGTACACGGTGGCCAACGCGTTTCCGTTGTTGAGGAAGAGTAGTTGTTTGGGAACCCTTTGCGGCATACGAACGAGGTCACGATGAAATCCGAATTCCATTCCATCTACACCCACGGATTTGTCCGCGCGGTGGTCTGTATCCCCCATTTGAAGGTGGCCGATCCGGTTTATAACGCAGCGCGGACGATCCACCTTGCCCGCCAGGCATCGGAGATGAACGCGGCCCTGGCGCTATTCCCGGAAATGGGGCTCTCGGCCTATTCCAACGAGGATCTTTTCCATCAGGATGCGTTATTGGCGGCAGTGGTCGAAGCGATCCGGCATCTTTTGGCGGAGAGCCGGCAGCTGACGCCGGTGCTGGTCGTCGGTGCTCCGCTGCGTTTCGAGGGCAAGTTGTTCAATTGCGGGCTGGTGGTCTATCGCGGCCGGCTGCTGGGGATCGTTCCCAAAACCTATATCCCCAACTATCGTGAGTTTTACGAAAAACGCCAGTTCGCCTCGTCCCGGGATGCCGTTGGCAGGGAGGTCTCGTTTCTCGGGCAGACGGTGCCTTTCGGTAACGATCTCATCTTCGATGCCGCTGGCATCAGGGATTTTTGCCTGCATGCGGAGATCTGCGAGGACGTCTGGACGCCCATTCCCCCCAGCACCATTGCCGCCATGGCCGGGGCGACCGTGCTGGTCAACCTGTCGGCCAGCAATATCATCATCGGCAAGGCCGATTACCGTCGCAACCTCTGTGCCGTGCAGTCGGGCACCTGTATGGCGGCCTATCTCTATTCCGCTGCCGGTCAGGGCGAGTCCACCACCGACTTGGCCTGGGACGGCCATGCCCTGATCTACGAAAACAACGAGTGCCTGGCCGAGTCCCAGCGCTTCTCGACAGATGAGCAGATCATTGTTTCCGACATCGACTTGGAACGGATTATCCAGGAACGCATGCGCATGACCAGTTTCCACGATTCGGTGAGCGATCATATGGACCGGGTGCGCGGTGTGCGCCGGGTTCCCTTCGATTTTCTCATCCCCGATGGTCCCGTACCGCTGAAACGCCGGATCGAACGCTTCCCTTTTGTTCCGGCCGACTCCGCTGAGCTGGATGAACGTTGCTACGAGGCGTACAACATCCAGGTGCACGGCCTGGCCAAGCGGCTGACCAGCAGCGGCATCAAGAAAATCGTGATCGGTGTTTCCGGCGGACTGGATTCCACCCAGGCGCTTATCGTGGCGGCCAGGACCATGGACCGCCTGGGATTGCCCCGAGCCAATATCCTGGGCTTCACCATGCCGGGGTTTGCCACCAGTGACATGACCTACAAAAACGCCCTGGGCCTCATGCAAGCGCTCAAGGTCACCGCCACGGAGATCGACATCCGCCCCACCAGCTTGCAGATGCTCAAGGATATCGGCCACCCGTACAAGGACGGCCAGCGGGTGTATGATGTCACTTTCGAGAACGTCCAGGCCGGTGACCGCACCTCCCACCTGTTCCGGTTGGCCAACCACCACAACGCCCTGGTGCTGGGCACGGGCGATCTGAGCGAACTGGCCCTGGGCTGGTCGACCTACGGTGTCGGCGATCACATGTCGCACTATAACGTGAACGCCTCCGTGCCCAAGACCTTGATTCAGCACCTGATCCGTTGGGTCATCCAGACCGGTCAGTTTGACAAGGCGACCGGCGCCATCCTGCAGTCCATCGTGGATACCGAAATTTCGCCCGAGCTGGTTCCGGGCGATGATGCGGATCCGGACAAACCCGCCCAAAGTACCGAGGAGAAGATCGGTCCCTACGAACTGCAGGATTTCAACCTGTTTTACACCAGCCGTTTTGGATTCCGGCCGAGCAAGGTCGCTTTTCTGGCCCTGGCTGCCTGGGGCGACCGGAATCACGGCCAGTGGCCCCAATCCATGCCTGCGGACAAGCGCAACCAATATGATCTACCCACCATCAAACGCTGGCTGGCGCTTTTTCTGCATCGCTTTTTCGGGACCAGCCAGTTCAAGCGGACCTGTGTGCCCAACAGCCCCAAGGTGGGGTCCGGTGGCTCACTCTCGCCGCGGGGCGACTGGCGGGCGCCCAGTGACGCGGAATCGGCAGTCTGGCTGGAAGAGCTGAAGGCCCATGTGCCTGATCGCTGAGTACCAATTCGTTCACTTCAATCCTCAATGCCGACCCCATTCATGGCCAGGCCCCGCTCGGGTCTGGAGAAGGTGTGGCAGTTGCTGCAGTCGTACTGCTTGTCCTTCACGTGCTTGTCGTGGATTACCGTAAAGCTCTCGTTCTCCTTGGTGCCATGACATTGGATACAGACACTGGATCGGTCGGCTTTAAGGGCATACCCCAGATCACCCTGCAGGTCCATGCGATCGATGCCGCCGTGGCAGTCCGCGCAGGCCAGGGCATTCGCCGCCGGGCTGATCCCGTGGTTGAGCATCTGGTAGGTGTCGGTCAGGACCCAGTCATAGGGCTCGTCGGGCGGATAGCCCATGGCGGTGAGCCCCTGTGCGATGGCCGTGTTCACGTTTCCCCGTCCGCATCCACGGGGCGGCTGGTCCGTTTTGAATCATCGCCGCTATCCCGCCAGGCCGGAACCGCCCAGGCTGGCGGCGCAATCAGTGACAGACTGATCAGGATGGAGAGTACGACCGCGCTTTTCTTTGTGTTGCCTTTCATTGCCATGTAACCATCTCCTGAAATGAATTCACGCCAATTCCGTTTTTCAGGCGGAAATGCGGTTGCCCGCCGACTTCTGTCTTCCATTGTCGGCATCACGGTATCTGAACTTTATAGGTTCTATACAAAATAAGTATCATATGATATGGGATGAACTCTGAAATACCGCCAGCAGCATTTCGAAACTCATTTAACCATCTGTAATTAAAAGCTAATTATATTTTTCTCGGGCGTCTCCAGGGGGGGCGACTGGTCGGAATGAAGGGGGATTTTGTGGCGTTTGTGTTTATCCAGAAGTTCATTGGTTGCACACCGAAAGTGCAAAAAATTGTGCACCGCTCATATTCATGGTATAGCTGACGGCAACCTTGAAGGCCGCAGCTCCCAGGGCAACCGCATTTGGAACCCGGATTAGAAACGTCTGGTCGCAGGCATGGCCAGCTCCTACGGAAAACGGTGTATAAACAAGCAGTCGACAAGCGTAGGAGCGGGCCATGCCCGCGAAAAAACAACAATCAATCCAAATACGGCCATCCTGATACAGCCCCACTTGCTCAAATTCTGACACGGGTAAATGAAACCATGGATCCGGACAACAAACCTGAGGTCACCTACCTGATCAACGACGTCTCAAAACGGGTGGGATTGTCACAAAAGCGTATCCGGGAATACGAAACCAACGGGTTCATCCGGCCGATCCGGGAACCGAAAACCAACAACCGCCGGTATACGGAAGCCGATATCCGTCAGATCCAGCGTGTTAAGGTACTGATCCATGAGCACGGATTTACCGTATCCTGCCTGAAGTATTTCCTGTCGGCGGCGCCCTGCTGGGTCATCTTCGAGTGCGGTCAGAAGGAGATCTGCCCGACGTATGGCAGCGTCCGTCTGCCGTGTTACGAGATGATTGAAAAGACGGGGGTTCCTGACCGGGTGAATAAATGCCGGCAGTGTCCCATTTACCTGAACCGTGACCAGCGGATCACCGCCCTTCTTGAAAAGCCGTGATGGTTTGTGGCGCGATGATGAATCGACGGATCGGCATTGCTGGATCGCCTGCCTTCACCTATAATAAATGAATTCGAACGATCATCTGCTGTGTTTGGACATTTCATGTGAATGATGGCTCCACATAACAATTCGGAAAATCCGCTGCTCAAAGCAGCCTATCGGTTTCTCGCCATTGCCAACACGGCGGACAATGAGGATGCCGTATTCCGCGAATTTGTCACCGCCATCAAGGATGTCTCCGGGTGTGATGCCGTAGGGATCCGTACCCATCACGATACAGACTGGTTGACCTATAGCGCCCATGAAGGATTCAGTGACGCGTTTTTGGGTAAAGAAGCCAGCCTTCATCTTGAGGACGACCGTTGTTTTTGCACCCGGGTGTTTCATCAGCAGACCGATCCAGCTCAACCATTCTATACCGATGGTGGATCGTTTGTTACCAATCATGCGGATCGCCTTCTGCACGATCCGGTCCTTTCGGATCCTGGGCCGCTCCGGGGAACCTGCATACAGGCTGGGTACCGGTCTCTCGGTCTTTTTCCCATTCGCTCATTGGACCAGGTCCTGGGCCTTGTGCATGTGGCCGATTCACGCCCCGAACGATTTTCTCCGGATCTCATAGTCTTGCTGGAGCATGCCGCCCTGCAACTGGGTGTCAGTATTGAAAAAACGAGGGCGCTGGCAAGGCTCCGGGGGGATAGTCACGACATGGCGTCGCCGGTTCATCAGCGCGGCAACCAACTCAAGACGGTTGTGGCCACCTTGAATGCGGAGATCCGGCAGCGCCGTCTGGCTGAAAAGGAACTGAAACAGAGCCGACATCTGCTGCAGCTGGTGTTCGAATCCATTTCCGATCCATTGATCCTGATGGATGAAAAGGCACAGGTCATCATGGTCAACCGGGCGGCCATGAAGTACTACGATTCCAAGAGCGTTGAAACGGCGCTGGGACGTTTCTGTTTTGAAGGGCTTGGCCAATTCAGCACCGTTTGCCAGACCTGCCGTATCCCTTCGGCGGTTGCCGATGGCCGGGCGATGGAATTTGAACGGGACGGTTTCAGGGACTGGGAGAAAAGAGAAGTCGTGCAATTGTTTCCGATCAAGGATGTGTCCGGAAAAATACAGGGCGCGGTCATGCAGGTTCATGATGTCACCGGTACCCGATACACCCAGGATCAACTCAATCGGCTGCAGACACAGGCCTCCCTCGGCATGCTGGTATCCAGCGTGGCCCACGAAATTAAAAACCCCAACAGTTTTATCGCCTTCAATATTTCGGTTCTTCACGGATACGTCACCGATTTGCTGCCGGTCTTGGATGCCCATGCTGCGGCAAATCCGGATTTCGAGGTTTCCCATGTGCCCTATGAGGAATTTCGTCGGGACGTCTTCAAACTGATCGAGACCATCGACCACGGCAGCCGGCGCATCGATCTTTTTCTGCGCAATCTGAAAACGCTGGGGCTGAGCCGCCCAAAGATAAAATGCACGAGCCTCTTCCTTCCCGAGGTTATATCGAAAGTCCTCGATACGGTGCGCAGCAAGATTGAAAAAACCGTCAGCCGGTTTGAGGTTCAGATCAAAGAACCCCTGCCGGCGGTATACAGCGATGCGGGTATCATAGAACAGGTAATTCTCAACCTGCTGGTCAATGCCGCCCAGGCGGCGGATAAGGGCGATGCCTATATTCGTCTGATAGCACGACTCAGCCAAAAGGACGATCAACGGGTTATTCTCATGGTGGAGGATAACGGCCACGGAATGGATCCACAAACCCAGCGCCAGATTTTTGAGCCTTTCTACTCGACAAAAATCGCTGAAGGGGGCACCGGTTTGGGGCTTTATGTCTGCCGTAACCTGATTCGGGATATCGGCGGGCGTTTGTACCTTGAAAGCGAGGTGGGCAAGGGCAGCCGTTTTACCGTCGAATTGCCGGTGAATGCACCCGGTTACAGGGAAAATGGGAATACCGGCGGTGCGTCATTGACGAGCACAGATCGGAAGTGATTCGGAGCAGGGGTTACCATGGAAAGCCATATTGTTGTCATTGACGATGAAGTTGATTTTCTCGACAGTGTCCGCCGGGGGTTGATCACATCCGGTTTCAAAAAGGTGAGTCTGGAATCGGATCCCATGGTGATCGCCCAGTCGCTGGAGGCCGGCAAGGAGTACGATATCGCCCTGATCGATATCACCATGCCGCGACTGTCGGGCATCGAGCTTTTGGAACGCTTCAAGGAGCTGAGCCCCCAAACTGAATGCATCATGGTGACAGCCATCGACGAGGCCCGCGTGGCGGTGGAATGCCTGCGAAAAGGGGCCTACGACTATCTGGTCAAGCCCATTTCCAAAGAGGACCTGGTGCTCTCTCTCTCCCGGGCCATAGAGAGAAAACGGCTGGTCGACATTCTCGACATCAGCAAAAGCAATGATGTACCGAGCCTGCGAAAACCGGACGCATTTGCCGAGATTGTCACCAGCGATACCCTGATGTTCAAAATTCTCAAGGAGGCGGAACTGCATGCCCAGAGCAACGTGCCGATTCTGATCAGCGGCGAAACCGGCACCGGCAAGGAACTGCTCGCCCGGGCGATCCACCGGGCCAGCACACGCAGCGGGAAGCGCTATACACCGATCAACATGGATGCCCTGGACAGCAATCTTTTTTCCGCCGAGTTTTTTGGTCACATTAAAGGCGCGTTTACCGGTGCGCAGACCAATCGTGCCGGCTACCTGGAAGAGACCCACCGGGGCACTCTGTTTCTGGACGAAATCGGCAACCTTTCTGTCGAGCTTCAGGGAAAACTTTTGCGCGTTTTGCAGGACGGGGAGTTCATCAAGATCGGCGCCAGCCGACCGCAACAGGTGGACATTCGTTTCATTGCCGCCACCAATGCCGACCTCGAAAAATTGATTGTCCGGAAGCGCTTCCGCAAAGATCTCTTTTACCGTCTGCGCGGCGGATGGCTGCACTTGCCGCCGTTACGCCAGCGCAAGGATGACATCCCTTTGCTGGTGGATCACTTCATTCAGTCCGCCGATGCCCGGTTCGCCCCAAAAGAGGTCACCCATGAAGCACTGGTCCTGCTTTACAACTATGCCTGGCCGGGGAATATCCGCGAGCTGAAGTCAGTGGTTCAGTCGGCCATCAATCTCAGCCAGGGCGCGCCCATCGCACCAGGGCACCTGCCGGACCATCTGGTGCAGAAAAGTTCTCCGCGAAAACGAGGCGTCATGGATGATGGGCCGGTCGCCCTGCAGGAGGTGGAAAAACGGCATATTCTCAAAATTTATGACCAGGCCGAGAAGAACAAGTCGGAAACGGCCCGCCTGCTGGAAATCAGCCTCAGCACCCTGCACCGAAAGCTGGAGAGCTACGGCGTAGCCTAATTTTTTGCTGCCATCACGAAAAAAAGGAGAAGAGATGCAGAATAAAACGGCTCGAGTATTGGCATTGATGGGTATCCTGGTGTGTCTGCTATGGGCTCTGCCACCTTCAGGGATGGCCGGGCAGGATGACATATCGGCGATCCCCCATTGTCCCATCTGCGGCATGGACCGCCATCAGTTTGCTCATTCGCGGATGCTGATTCATTATGCCGACGGCTCTCAGTTCGGGGCCTGCTCCCTGCACTGCGCGGCGCTTGAGCTGGCCTACCATCCGGGGAAAATCCCCGTTACCATCGAGGTGGCGGATCTGAACACCCATCGGCTGGTGGATGTGGAAACGGCGACCTGGGTAATCGGCGGGAAGAAGATGGGCGTGATGACCGCCAATGCCAAGTGGGCGTTCGCTAACGCCGAAGATGCCCGCCGGTTTGTCGAAAAAGAGGGCGGCCGGATTGCGGACTTCGAGGCGGCCATATCGGCGGCCTATGAGGACATGTACAAGGACACGCGCATGATCCGCGAAAAGCGCAAGCGCATGCGGCAGATGAAACACGGCCAGATGACCCACGGAAAAGCGGCCCATGAGTGACCTGCGGCGCGGCATGGCCCGTATGGTGGGGATCGGTGCGGCCGTACTGACGGTGTGCGTGTTTGCCATCACCGCCGTCGCATCCCAGGACGAACCGTTCCCCGTGCCGGATTCGACCCACAAATGTCCCGTCTGCGGGATGGTGGTTCACCGCTATCCGGACTTCCTGGCGTCGGTGACTTACGCGGACGGGCACACCGTTTACTTTGACGGCGCCAAGGACATGTTCAAGTATCTGTTCGATCTGGATCGCTACGATCCCAACCGGCGGGTGGAACAGATTCGCCGGATCCGTGTCACCGAGTATTACGATATGGTACCCATGGACGCCCGCGAGGCGTTTTATGTCGTTGGCAGTGACGTTTTCGGCCCCATGGGGCATGAGCTGATTCCCTTGCGCACGCAGGCCGATGCCCGGGAATTCAAGAACGACCACCACGGGCGCCGGATACTGACTTTTCAGCAGGTCAAACCGGCAACCATCAGCCGACTGGATTGACGGTTATGGCCAGGGGGCGGGGATGCGCAAATCGACACTCTATCTGGGCATGACGGCCACCGGCGCCGCCCTGCTGCTGCTCCTCATCGGGTTCCATCCGTTCCAGCCGCGGCAGGATGCCGCCGGCCGGCTGGAACGGGAGCGGGAACTGGTCCGTGGGCTTCAGTTGACCGATATCGCCCTGTTCACCGAAGCCCCCTACACCCGCCATCCGAGTCTGGCCGACCGCTTTGTACCATTTCAGAACCACCCCCTGGCCATCACCCAGTTTCCCTCGGAAAGCCTGCTGGCGCCCCCCGCGCATCTGTTCCCCGGGCGCCAGATCGTCTACCCTGGCGGTGCCCCATGATCCGGATCTGGTGGCGGCGCCAGCGGGCGTTCATCGACTTCTGCCTGTCCACCCTGCTGCGCCGCAAGATGAAGAACGGCGCCCTGCTGGCCGGATACGCGCTGATCGTTTTTCTCCTGGTCTCGGTCCTCTTTTTTACCGCTTCCCTGCGCAAGGAGGCCGTCGCCGTGCTTCGCGATGCCCCGGAAATCACCGTTCAGCGAATGCTTGCCGGCCGGGTGATGCCCATCCCCCTCGATTACCGGGAAACTCTCCGGAAGATTCGCGGGGTGCGGCAGGTGACGCCCCGCTATTGGGGGTATTACTACCATCCGGCCGCCCAGGCCAACTACACCGTGATGGCTGAGGGGGATATACCGCCCGGCAGAACCCGGATCGGTACCGGCGTGGCGAGGACCTGGGGCGTTCATCCCGGTGGTGAGGTCTATTTTAAAACCGTTGACGGTACCCCGGTCACTCTTACGGTGGGTGCGTTGTTGCCGGCGGACACGGAACTGGTGAGCGCCGACCTGATGCTGGTGCATCCGTCCGATTTTCAGAAGATCTTCGGGTTGCCCGCCGGCCTGGCCACAGATTTTACCGTTGCCGTGCGCAACCCCAACGAGATCCAGACCGTGGCCGAGAAGATCGTGCGTCGCCTGCCGGACACCCGGCCGGTGTTGCGGGATGAGATCCTGCGTACCTACGGCGCGCTGTTCGACTGGCGCAGCGGTTATATCCTGGTGATGCTGGCGGGAGCGCTGCTGGCCTTTTTCATTTTCGCCCTGGACAAGGCCACCGAGTTGAGCGCCGAAGAACGCGGTGAGATCGCCACCCTCAAGGCCATCGGCTGGGACACTGCCGACGTGCTGACGCTCAAATTTTACGAAGGGCTGGTGATCTCTCTGTCGGCATTTCTGCTGGGTGCGATCGGTGCCTACCTGCACGTCTACCTGGCCGATGCCAGCCTGTTCGAACACGCCATCAAAGGCTGGGGCGTCCTCTATCCCCAGTTGAATCCGGTGCCGGCGGTGGACATCTATCAGCTGGCGGCGGTACTGGGATTGACCGTCTTTCCCTATGCCCTGATGACAATCATACCGGCCTGGCGAGCGGCGACGATCGATCCGGACGCCGTGATGCGACAACTGTGACCCTCGTTTGATGAAAAGATAATCTCTCGCAGAGCCGCAGAGAAAACCAATTTTTAATGATGAATTTTAAATTTTGAATGAAGGTTTCTAATCCATTTTTAAAGGGATGCGAAAACCAAATACGGTTACCCTGTGATTGCGACCCAATGGGAATCCAACATGATTCGACTCAATGCCGTCACCAAAACCTACGCAGCCGGCAGTTCCCGGTCCCACACGGCCGTGGACAGGGTGACCCTGGGCATAACGGGTGAGCGGATCACGGTGCTCCAGGGACCGTCCGGTTCCGGAAAAACGACCCTCTTGAGCCTGATCGGCGGAATGGCGCGCCCTACCTCCGGGCGGATTTTTTTCGGGGAGCGGGAAATCACCAGCCTGCCGGAACGGTTTCTGGCCGAATTGCGGCGGCGCCAGGTGGGGTTTGTTTTCCAGAATTACCATCTGATCCGGGGTGTCAATGTGCTTGAAAATGTGATCCTGCCCGCGCTGCCCCTGGGAGAACCGTTCAAGGCCGTCCGCCGGCGTGCCGAAGAACTGATGGCCCAACTGGAAATCACCCGGCTGGCTACCCTGCCGGTTCAACATCTCTCCGGCGGCGAGCAGCAGCGCGTGGCCATCGCCCGTGCCCTGATCAACCGGCCGTCACTGCTCATCGCCGATGAACCCACCGCCCACCTGGACAGCGACCTCAGCGAGCAGTTCATGGCCATCGTTGCCGACCTCAAAGAACGCGGACACACGGTGGTGATCGCCAGCCACGATCCCATGGTTTGCCGTCATCGTGCCGTGGACACGGTGGTGAGCCTCCATGACGGCCGCCTGGCCACCGACGCGGCGGTGGCATGATCGTCAACCCGGCCATCGTCGCCCTGATCGGCGGATCCCTGCTCACGGTGGGGTTCGCCGTCTATGCCTACGCCTGGGGGATCCGGATTGTCCGGCACTGGGATCTTGCCAGCGGAAGTGAGGAACAGCTGGGACTGGAACGCCGTACCCACCTGATATCCACCATCATGGCCTACCTGCTGAGTTTCGAGATCTTCAGCCTGTTCCTGTTCGTTTATACGGCAGATTATCTGCACCCCATGTTTGTCGGTGCCATGTGCGCGGCCGGATCCCTGCATGTCAACGATTACGGCTATCCCACCCTGGTGGTAAAAATCGCTTCGGTGCTGGTCTGTGGCGTCTGGCTGATCGTCAACCGCTGCGACAGCCAGGCGGAAGATTACCCCCTGATCCGTTTCAAGTATCGCCTGCTGGTGGTGGTCACCGTCCTGGTCATAACCGCGGCCCTGCTTCAGTTCGGCTATTTCAAAGGCTTGAAGGCCCATGTGATCACCTCCTGTTGCGGGGTGTTGTTCAGCAGCGACGCCCGCAGCGTCGCCGGGACCGTTGCCGCCCTGCCGCCGTCGGCGATGCGGGTTGTCTTTTTTGCGTGCCTGGCGTTGCAGGTGCGTCTTTGCATCCATCTGCTTGTCACCGGACGGGGAGGGCGGCTGCTGGGCTGGATCAGCCTGACGGGATTCGTCGTTGCCATTCTTTCGGTGATCGCCTGGATTTCACCTTATTATTACGAACTCCCCACCCATCATTGTCCGTTTGACCTGCTGCAGGCGTATTACGGCTATGTGGGCTATCCCCTCTATCTTGGCATTTTCGGTACCGCCATTTTCGGCATGGGGATCGGCGTGCTCGACCGCTTCCGTAAGATTCGCAGCCTGGCAGCCATCGTGCCGGTGCTGCAGCGCCGATACGCCTGGCTGAGCCTCGGCGCCAGCCTGCTGACCATCGCCATCGCCGTCTATCCCATGCTGTTTTCGGATTTCCGTCTGGGGTAAGCTGCTTTTTATGAATCCGTCTTGCCGGGTTTCCACACTTCAGCCTGGGAACCCTCACCGTCTATGAACCCATTGACACTCCCACGCGGAGCATGGGAGCGAGTTCGTTCTTCAGTTGTCGGGTGAATCGATACGCAACCGGTCGATGATGCGCTTCAGCGTGTGGGTTTGGTTTCGGGTCAACCCGGTGAATTTCAGGCCGCGCCGTCTGATCGTCTCTCCGCTGAAGGCTTTGTTTTCCGCCAGGGCGAGAATGTCGTAGACGGTCCGGCAGTTGATGTTTCGCAGGTAAACCTGATCGTGGGCTGTGGCGATCACATCGATCGATAAGGTATCGAAGCGTTCATTGGCCCCGGGAACATATTCGACCATCATCCCGCCCAGACTGATGTCCCTGACGGAAAATTGTTTTCGATGGGAGACAATGACCGTTTTCACCGTTTCCGGATTCGTGTCGAAGCGTCTATGTTGTCGTCGGTCGGATCTCATAAGCGCTCTCGTGGTTTTGTGAAAGAAGAAGGATAAGGGCCTCCGGAATGTTTTATCGTTGCCGGGACTCCCTGATATCGGCCAGCGCCATCCATGAATCGGCGGAAAGCATGGAAAAATATGGTTGAACCCCATTCAGCAAAATATAGGCCAACAGGCGCAGGTCGGTTTGCCGGGTTCCCACGCTCCAGCGTGGGAACCCTCACCGTCTATGAACGCCATTGACGCTCCCACGCGGAGCATGGGAGCGAGTTGTAATGATGAGATCGCTTTCGCTCCGTCATCTGAAAAAATAATCTCTCGCAGAGCCGCAGAGAAAACCAATTTTTAATGATGAATTTTAAATTTTGAATGAAGGTTTCTCATCCATTTTTAATTGATTTCGCACTTCAGAAATCGATCCCCTCTGCGTCTCAGCGTTCTCGAGCGAAGCGGGCGAGAGAAAAAAGGGTTCACTGGTCGATTATTGATTGTGTCATAATCGGCCAGTTCTATTTTAACTATCCGATTATAAATCCTATTTTACATGTCCCTGTGTCATTTTGACATAGGTCGGCATGAATCGCGTTTTTCCCGGCCCATCCTCCTACCATCATCCGGAAAAAGAATAACTATTAGAAATTAAAGATTTTATTTTATTTCTTGGAACGTTTGCCGCCCTGGCACAGGAATTGAGTTAGCTAAGCGGCAGCAAAGCAGTGACCATTCCTGTGGGGATGGGCGTTCGTTTTACCCAGGAATTCAAGAAAATCAAAATATCAAGGGGGTTTTCGGCGCGACCGGCGACCCGTTTTTTCCGAACGGCCGATTCCCTATCTAACCAAAGGAGGCTTCCATGGGCGAAATCAATAAGCAACTACCTGGTTTGCGGACAAGGTTCAGTCGTTTCGGGTTGCTCGCACTTGTTTTGTGTATCGGCCTGATAACCGGTACCAACGCCGGCGCGGCGAATCTTCCGGGACTGACCGTTATTGGCGTTTCGCCGGACGGCACCGAGACCAGCCTTGGCGGCTCCGATTACCGCTGGCTGGTTGAACAGGACAAAACCTACCATGTCCAAACGCTTCCCGGTGGCGCCGCCGATCCGACCACCTTCGATCCCAACTGGGACCAGCTCAACGACGGCCTTACCGGCGGTGAGACGCTGTCAGTGGGTTTTCACCAGAGCTACATGCCGGTGGTGGCCAAGGGTTGCGCCGGAACGGACGCCGCCTGGCAGGCCGCTGCGGCATGTGCCGAACTCCCTGTCCCCGGTGGCGTGCTTGCTCCCGACACCCACTACTATGTTTCGGTGGTGCCGCGCTCCGGTTACACCATCGGTGGCGCTTCTTTCGTCACTGATGGAGCCGGCAATATTCCGGCAACCACCGTCTATGTCAACGCGCATCCCATCGAGACCGCCCAGATCACGATTCTGATCTTCCATGACAATGCGCCGATCAACAACGCGCCCGATTTGCCCACCGAGGATCCGGCCAATGACGGGAACGGCGACGGCCTGCCCGACAATCCCATGGACGGGTTTCAGATCCTCGTCGAGGACGCCGGCGGCCGTTACGGTGCATCTGCCGGCGTGCAGAGCCAGGACGCTTTCGGCAACCCGTTGGGCACTACCTATGATGCAACCGGAAATGTCACCGGTTTTGCACCCCTGATCACCGGCCCCGACGGCCGGCTGACCATCAAGAACCTGGCCCCCGGGAAATACGGTATCTCGGCGGTGCCACCCGCTGGAATGGGCTGGCAGCAGACCGCGACCATCGAGGGCACCAAGGTGATCGACGCCTGGGTCAAGGCTGGCGAACCGCCTTACTTTGCCGAGTTCGGCCCGCCCGGATTCCATGTGTTTATCGGTTTTGTCAAGGATTTCGATAACATCCCTGAAGGCGGCACCACCGCCCTCAGCGGCACCATTGTCAACCAGCACATGTCGCGGCCGCCGGACTACGCCTTTTACAACGGCGCCTGTTTCGGTCACACCACGCCGTGGGTCGGCCTCAACGACATGGCGGGGGGCGGAATCGGTACCGGTATCTATGCCGCGCCGACCGATGAGAACTGTGGCTTCACGATTCCCAACGTCCCCGACGGCACCTACCAGCTCGCCGTATGGGATTCCAACCTCGATCTGATTTTCGCCACCTACGGGGTCACGATCACGGGTGGGGTGTGCAGCACTCCCAGCGGCTCCTGTGACCTGGGCGAGGTGCCGGTATTCCAGTGGTTTCACCGTTCCGAACACCGTGTTTTTGACGATATCAACGGTAACGGAGAGTGGGATCTGGGAGAACTTCCCGGCGCTCCCGAAACCGCTTTCAACATACGCTGGCGTGACGGTACCGTCTATCAGGGCAACGTTTCCGACGGCACCGGCGCCTACACCTTCGACCAGGTCTTTCCGTTTTTTTCCTGGCTGGTCGCCGAGGTGGACTTCGCCCGCTTCCAGGCCACCGGCCTGCAGGTGGTCGTTGATGCCGGCGGGCCGATCGGCGATTCCGGTGGTCAGGAACCGCCACTGGACGGCCTTGACTGGACCTTTGGCCGCGCGATCAATCCCCAGGACCAGACCAACCCGCCTACCGGTCCGGGAACGGAGACCATCGATTACCGCGTCGAGCAGGGAACGGTGCTCACCCAGGGCTTCCAGGGATTCATCGGTCAGACCAACGCCTTTCTCTGGGGCAAGCGCCATTATCCGGACATCGCTCCGGGAATCGCCGGCAACGGCGGTATTTCGGGCATTGTCTTTTACGCCGTGACCCGGGCCGAGAACGATCCCGAACTGGCAGCGGCCGAACCGTGGGAACCGGGGATCCCGAATGTGACCGTCAACCTGTATGAGTCCTTAGGCGTCGATCCCGTCACCGGGGTTGCCACCAAGGGAGCGCTGCTCGCTTCCACCGAGACCGACAGCTGGGACGCCAACATTCCCACCGGTTGCAAGTGGGGCAACGATGGTACAGGCCCCTTCATGTTTTCTCCCGACGGTACCACCTTCTACGAGCAGGACTGCTGGGACGGATTGCGCATGTTCAACCAGGCGCGGCCGGCCGTGTTTGACGGCGGTTTCGCCTTTGGACCGGAGATTGACTGCCCGGGCGGCGTTTGTCCGGACTGGGTCAACCCGTCGGACGCCGACCCCACCATCGGTTATATCAAAGCCGGCGACTACATCGTCGAGGTGATGCCGCCCCCGGGATACGAGATTGTCAAGCCTGAGGACAAGAACGTGGACTTTGGCGACGAATACACCCCGGCTCCCGAGCTGCTGCCGGCGGAGTGTGTCGGTCCGCTGCACACCGTGCCTGGTCTCCTGACCCTGTTCCCGGACGAAGGCATCCCGGCACCGTTTGCCGGCACCGACAGGCCCCTGTGCGACAGCAAACTCGTCACCGTGTCGGCCGGTGCCAATGCCGCTGCTGACTTCCACCTGTTTACCGAGGTGCCGGTGGCCGCCCACGGCCTGGGGTTCATCCTTGACGACACCCAGAACGAGTTCGATCCCAACTCGCCCAATTTCGGCGAAAAGTACGCTCCCCCCTTCCTGCCGATCACCATTCGCGACTTCACCGGCCGCGTGATCGGAAAGACCCTCTCCGATCAGTACGGGCTTTATAACTTCCTGGCCCCCTCCACGATTACGGCCAACCTGCCGCAGCCCAGCGGTATGTCGCCCAATATGCTGACGGCCTGCATGAACGATCCGGGCGACGACCCCAACAACCCCGACCCCAACTGGAACCAGCAGTACAGCACTTTCTGTTACACCCTTCAGTATATGCCGGGGGTGACGACCTACCTGGACACCCCGGTGGTGCCGGTGGCGGCCTTTACCGGCCCGGACCAGTTCCCGCTGGACTGCGAGTACCCGGACGGCACGCCCCGGATCTACTCGGTGGACGTGCAGACCAACGGCGTCGGCGGCGGGCCGTACATCCCGACCTACTCGGTGACCGCTGGCAACCCGGCTGGCCGCGGGGTGTTCGTCAGCGGCGAGCAGACCCTCACCATTACCTCCATGGGTGAGACAACAGTTCAGAACCCCGACTACTGCAACCCGGCCGCGGGTGCCTGCCCGGACGGTTCGGATACCACCAACAAGTTTATCACCCGCGACTTCGGCTTCGGCGCCTCCGGCACCGTGACCCTGGGCGACCTCGGGGCATTGTCCTGCACCTGGGGCGACCCGATCACCTGCACCGTCCCCGCCGACATCAAAATTGGCGACCTACCCGCTGCCGATGTGATCGGTGGCCGCCAGCTGATTGTGACCCGTGGTAACGGCCAATCCACGGTGGCCGGCGTCACCGTCCAGGTGGGCCTGCGACAGGGGGCCACCGCAACGGTGATCGGCCCGGCCACGCCGCAGGCGCTTCCGCCCCTGGACCAGACCATCCAGAACGCGATCAACGCGGCAGGCGACAACGACCTGATCATGGTCCGGCCCAGCGTATACAACGAAATGGTGGTCATGTGGAAACCGGTGCAGCTTCAGGGGTTCGGTGAGGGCTCAACGGTCATCAACGCCATCAAGGCTCCCACCGACAAGCTTGACACGTGGCGCGCACTGGTGGAGGGCTTGATCGCCAATGGCAGCGTCGACCTGCTGAACGGTCAGGAGGTCGCTCCCGGAAACCCCGAACCCACCACCCTGTTTACCGAAGAAGGTGCCGGCATCCTGGTGCTCGCCACGGCAGGCGGCAACAGCCGTTTCGAGCGTGACCGTAATCGCGGTGCCCGCATCGACGGTTTCACCATCAAGAGTGCGGACACCGGCGGCGGCATCATCGCCAACGGATATGCGGACTACCTGCAGATCTCCAACAACCGTGTCGCCAACAACAGTGGCTTTTACGGCGGCGGCGTCCGCATCGGTCATCCGATCCTCACCGATCCGGACGGGTTCGGCTATATCGATGCGGACAACGACTTCGTGTCGATCCATCATAACCAGGTGGTCTTCAACGGCGGCCTGGGCGGTGCGGGTGGCGGCATCTCCATGTGCACCGGTGCCGATTCCTATGCCGTGACCGAGAACTGGGTCTGCGGCAACTTTTCCACCGCCGACGGCGGCGGTATCGGCCATATCGGTGTGAGTGGCCGCGGTGAGATGCAGCAAGGCAGCCAATCCGGTCCTCTGCCGCTGATCGCCGACAACATTGTCGTCTTCAACGAAACCTTCAACCAGGGCCTGACCGTCTCGGGCGGTGGCATCTTTATCGGCGGTGCACCACCGTTGACGCCGGGCGGTCTTTCTCCCGGTGCCGGTAGCGTCCAGGTCCTCAGTAACCTGATCCAGGGCAACTCGGCTGGTGCCGGTGACGGCGGCGGATTGCGTCTGACCGCTGTCAACGGCCTGGATGTGGCCAATAACCCGAACAACGACCCGCCGAACAACCAAAATGACCCGCCGCAGTGGTACGCGGTGGACATCTTCAACAATATGATCGTCGACAACGTGGCCGGCCTGGCCGGCGGCGGCATCTCCCTGCAGGACGCGGTGGCAGTGAAAATTCAGGACAACACCATTGCCAACAATGACAGCCTGGCGACTGCCGGCGAAGCATTTTCACCCGGCAGCCCCAACCAGTCCACACCGCAGCCTGGTGCGGGTATCGCCAGCCGTGCCCACAGCACGCAGTTAGCCGCTGCTTCGGGTAACATCGGCACGTTCTCCGCCGATCCGACGCTTTCCGGTGCCGGTACGACGGCGTTCTCGCAGAACATCGTCTGGCAGAACCGCCAGTTCTTCTTCTGGGTGGACGCGGCTTCCGGCTGCACGCCTGGTGACCCGGCCTGCCTCTCGACCTACGGGATCTGCCCGGATCCGAGTGGTGCACTGGCCTGTCCCGGCGGCAACGCTCTGGTCTTCGATGACCTGGCGGTCATCGGAACGGTGGGGGCCCTTGCCGGCACCGACAACCTGCTGACTCCCGGCGGCTGGACCGGTCCCACGGATCCGAGCAGCCTCTTTGTATCCGAGTACTTCAACGGTGCGCGAGGGGCCGTGGCCCAGCCTGAGGTCGTCACCGCCATCCAGGCGCCGGCGGCCTTCGACGAGGGCGGCAACTTCGTTCGTCCGGGCTACGGTCCGCTGTCCCTGTATGACGATGCCGCACCCAACGACGGCCTCCCCGGCTCCCTGTTCGGCGACTATCACATCATATCCGGATCACCGGCCGCGGGTGCTGCTGCCAGCGGACTCGCCGAGGACTACGACGGTGAACAGCGGCCACAAGGAGCATTCGACATCGGTGCAGACGAAATTGCCGAGTAATCAAACAACGACCCCCTTTCTCCCCTTTTCCTCCTATCCGAGGAAAAGGAGAGGGGGAAAACCATAAGGAGTGACACCATGAATACAATCAACCGACTGACGATTCCGCTCCTGACAGGTCTGCTGATCCTTGTGTTGGCGGTGCCGTCCTGGGCCGCGGTGGATGTTCAATGCCCATGCGACATCAATGGGGACGGCGACTGCGAAGACGTTCAAAGCACCGGCCCGCAGGCTGGAAGATACGACGAGCCTGCCCTGTTGGCACAATTGGGAGGAAATATCCAATGTATGCACCTCGGCGGTGGTGACGGTTTCGTGACCATGGCCGACGGCCGACCCATGTACATTTTCAGTTTCGAGGACCTGACCGGAATTGGTGACGAAAATGGCAATGGAGACATTTCCGACGATATAATGGCCGCCGGTGCCCTGGCTGCCAAATTTCCCGCGCCGGCCATTGCCGTGGACGAAGGCAACGAATTCTACCTCAGCCTGACCAACGTGGGCATGGTGATCCGGCCCGACCTCTTCGATCCGCATACCGTGCACTTCCACGGCTTTCCGAATTCGTCGACCGTGTTCGACGGCCTGCCCGAATCGGGCATCGCCATCAACATGGGGGCCACCCTGACTTACTATTACAATCTTCAGGACCCGGGCACCTATATGTATCATTGTCACGTGGAGGCTACCGAGCACATGCAGATGGGCATGCTGGGCAACCTGTATGTGCGGGCTGCCCAGGCCGGCCCTATCGAGTATCCGGCGGGCTCGGGCAGGATTTACAACCAATTCGCCTACAACGACGGTGACGGTTCCACGGGCTATGACGTGGAGTATGCCCTGCAGCTGGGCGGCTTCGATCCCGATTTCCACGACGCCTCCTGGACCGTGCAGCCGCTGCCCTTTGCCATGATGTGGGACCGTTATCCCATGATCAACGGCCGGGGTTACCCGGACACTACCGTTCCGGGGGCTTTACCGGCGCCGGCAGAGAACGGCGGCATCGTGTCCCAGTCGGAGTCATCCCTGATCACTGCTGCCCAGGGCGACAGGATCCTGCTGCGGCTTTCCAACCTCAACATCACCGTCACCCATACCTTGATCAGCCCGTCCATCCCCATGGAGGTCGTGGCGATCGATGCCAAGGAGCTGATGGCCGCTGACGGCAGCAAGCTTCACTACACCACCAACTCGGTGAGCATGGGTGGCGGCATGTCGGCTGACGTGATCCTTGACACCGCCGGGATCGACCCTGGTGAATACTACATCTATGCAGCCAATCTGCAGTACCTGGCCAACAACGACGAAGCAGCGGATCTGGGCGGCATGATGACCAAGATCGTGATCAACTAACGAAGGAGGAACGCTATGAACAGAATCTACAGAAGGATACGACCCTCCGGGGTTCTCGCGATCGTGGTCCTGACTGTGCTCGCGCTGGTTAACCCCGGCCACGCCAATGCCCAAGCCCGCATTGACGGCATCGAAAACGTGACCGCATTCAGTTTTACGGCCGGTGCCGGAGAACTGAGTACGCCCGACGGCGGCTCCATTCATTTCTGGGGCTACCAGGACCTTGGCGGCAATGAAGGCGTCGGGGTGCCCCAGTATCCGGGGCCGACCCTGATCCTGAACCAGGGCGACTCCGTGACCATCAGCCTGACAAGCGGTCTGCCCCAGTGCACATCGATGGTGTTTCCAGGGCACACCGTGACAGCCAGCGGCGGTGACCAGGACGGCCCGCTGACCCGGGAAACCTGCCCAAACGGTACCGCTGTCAATTACACCTTCACAGCCACCGATCCAGGCACCTACACTTACTATTCCGGCACCCAGCCCGAGCTGCAAATTGAAATGGGCCTGGTCGGGGCCATTATCGTGCGGCCGGCCATGGATATCGGCGGCGACGTGGGATACGCTTATGATCGCGCGGACACCGCATTCGATCACGAGGTGATGTTTCTGCTCACCTCCATGGATCCGGGTATTCACCAGCTCGCCGAGCAGAACCGCTTCGCCGAGATTGACCTCACCCAGCGCTGGCCGGTCTATTGGTTCATCAACGGCCGGGCCGCGCCCGACGACCTGGCGGCCCCTTTTGTCGGGTGGCTGCCCCACCAGCCGTATAATTGTACGCCGCGCATGTCTCCCGGACAACGGTTGCTGGTACGGATTATCGGAGGCGATCGAGATCAGCACCCGCTGCACCTGCACGGCAACCATTACAAGGAAATCGCCCGTTACGGGCGCTTGCTGACCCTGGCGGACGGCGAGACCCTGGCCCCGCGCAAACGCTTCACCACGTTGTCGGTTCCCGGCCAGACAGTGGACGCCATTTTCGAATGGACCGGCGAAAAGCTGGGATGGGATATTTATGGCTCCACTTTGGATGGCATGCCGGCTCACGACTGTATCGACGGTGACGGAGACGGTTTCGGAGACGTCTCGGCCGGCTCGACCTATGAACACGAGTACTGCGCCGACCATGACAAAAAGTTTCCGGTCGTGCTCCCCGAGACCCAGAACCTGGCCTTCGGCGGCTGGTGGTCCGGCAGTCCCTACATGGGCGGTTCAGGCGCTCTGCCTCCAGGTGAAGGCGGCCTCAATCCTTACGGCGGGTTCTTCTTTATGTGGCACTCCCACGCGGAGAAGGAGCTGACCAACTTCGACATTTTTCCCGGCGGCATGCTCTCCATGATGGTGGTCGAACCGCCTGGCACCCCGATACACTAAAAAAGGAGGGATGATGATGAAATACACGATACGATTCAATCGATTCAGGCTGCCGGTCCTGGTGCTGGTGGTCCTCGCCCTTGCGGCGCCCTCCTTGGCGGCGGATGTGACCATTGATCTCTGTGCAACGACGGGCAGCGTGACCATGCCGGACACCACGGTGGTGCCGATCTGGGGCTATGTGCCGGGAGCGAGCTGCGCGGCAGGCGCCGCGACGCTTCCCAATCCCGTGATCAGGGTCGCTTCCGGAGATTCCCTGACCATCAACCTGACCAACAACCTATCCGAGCCGGTATCGTTTTTCGTTCCCGGCCTGATGAGCATACCCAGCGGCGGGACAGCGGGTAAGTTTACGGCTGAGGCCGATCCCGGCGGAACCGCCACATACGTCTTCGACCTCACCAACAGATCCGGTACCTTTCTCTTCCACAGCGCCACGGACCGGATCCGCACCCAGGTGCCCATGGGGCTCTATGGCGCTCTGGTCGTGGATCAGGCCCCGGGCATGGCATATGCCGATGTTTCCTACTTTGATGACCAGGTACTCGTCTTCAGTGAGATCGATCCGGCCCTCAATGCAGATCCCGCCGGTTACGGCGGCGCCCGGGTGATCAACTGGAATCCCCAGTATTTCCTGATCAACGGCGAGGCCTATGATCCGGCCACCCCCCCCACCGGCATCGGAACGAACCAGGACATCCTGCTGCGTTTCGTTAATGCGGGGCTGCGTACCGTGGTGCCGACAATCGGCGGCGGGCTGTACATGAACCTCGTGGGTGAGGACGGCAATCGTTACCCACAACCCATCTGGCAATATGGCATCGAGCTGCAGGCGGGCAAAACCATCGATGCCGTCGTCAATGCCGGCGCCGATGGTGATTATGCGGTCTATGACCGGGCGCTTCACCTGGTAAACGGAGGCATGGTTACCGTTTTACAGGCCGGTGCAGTGGGTGGGACACCGACGGCGGTGTCCGACAGCTACTCGGTGGATGAGGATGGCACGTTGACGGCTGACGGTGTGGCTCCGAACCCAGCCGGCGTGCTCGCCAATGATACCGGTGGGGCGTTAGCAGCTGTGCTGGTGAGCGGTCCGTCGTCCGGAGCGCTCTCGTTAGCGTCCGACGGCAGTTTCACTTACACCCCCAATTCGGACTTCTTTGGTGCCGACCAGTTCTCCTACGCTGCAAATGACGGCGGGGGTGGACCGAACAGCGCGCCGGCGGTGGTCTCCATTACCGTTAACGGGCTTCCCGATGCGCCGGTGGCGGCGGCTGACAGTTACGAGGCGATCGAAGGCCAGATTTTGAATGTGGCGGCCCCCGGGGTTCTCGGGAACGATTCCGACCCCGACGGAGATGCCCTCAACGCCCAGAACTGGACGACGCCAGCACTCGGCAGCCTTACCGGTTACGGTGATGGAGGATTCGATTTTGACGCCACAGGGCTAACGGCTGGTGATGTGGCGACTTTCGACTACGACGCCTGCGATCCGGGCCCGCTGTGCTCAACGGCCACGGTGACCGTCACTGTCATTGCACCGCCGCCGCCACCCGACAACATACCACCGGTCGCCAATGATGACACCACCTCGTCGGCCCGGGGAACAACACTGTCTAATTACGATATTGTCGCCAACGATACGGATTCCGACGGCACCATCGATGCGACGTCGGTTGTGATTACCACCGGATCGACGACCCAGGCCGGCGGTACCGTAATCAACAACGGCAACGGCACCATCACGTATACGCCGAGAAACAATGGCTACCGCGGTACGGACACGTTCCAGTACACCGTCAACGACGACGTCGGGGCGACATCCAACGTGGCCACCGTGCGAATCAACGTGCAATAGCGTCTGGCCCGGTATTGTTTCTTGCGGCTGTCCGGTGGTTACCGGCGCAAACCTGAACCACCGCTTCTCCTCTCCCTTTCCCAGGCGGGAACGGGCGAGGGGAGGGACAGCCGTTTCAGCCAACTCCGATCCATCGAAACCAACAACGAAAGGTGATCCCCATGCAACCATCAAATATCACCCATCGGGTCCCAACCATCCTCACCCTGTCATTCGTCCTGATGCTGGGCTTCGCCCTTGTCGCAGCTGCCAGCCAGGCTGCGGCACCGGCCAAGCCGAACTCCGTGGCCGAAAAATACGGCATCGAAGTGACCAGCGTCCGGCTGTCGGCCAACAATCACATGGTGGACTTTCGCTACCGGGTGCTGGACAGCCGGAAGGCCGACACCCTGTTCACCAAAGAGAACCGGCCCCACCTGGTCGACCAGAAAACCGGCAAGGTGCTGGCGGTGCCGCGCACGGCAAAGGTCGGCCCGCTGATGAGCACCTACCAGCACAAAAAGGGCCGCATCTACTGGATGTTTTTCGGCAACCCGACCAACCTGATCAAATCCGGCGACCCGGTATCGGTGGTCGTCGGCGATGCCAGGATCGACAACCTCACGGTGGAGTGACGCGGTTGCCGCGTCGCTCACCCACCTTTACGCTGTTGGAGTGTCGATTGCTGTTGAAAGGCGGTTCCCATGATGAAAACAACCAAAATCAAATCATTAGCGGCGGTGGCCGCGGTCGTGACTCTGGCCCTGGTCCTCGCCACCGGAGGTTGGGCCCGGGCTGGCGAAATCGGCGCCCGCCTGACGGAAACGATGGCATCGACCGCGCCCGATGAGGCCATGCCGGTGATCATCCGTTTGAACAACACCGTGGACGTGGAAACCGGTCATGCCAGCCAAAAGGCGGCATCCCGATTGTCCGCCCTGTTGAAGGACAATGCCCACACCTCGCAGGGATTGCTGAGAGCCACACTGAGGGCCAAAGGCATTCAGGAAATGCTTTCGTTGTGGATAATCAACGGCATCGCCGTTCGCCTGACCCCGGAACAGATCCTGGAGTTCGCCGGCCATCCGGATGTGGCGAGCATCGTCCTGGACGATACGATTTACGCGCCGATTGATCCGGAGACCGAGCTGACCATGTCGTCCGGCAGCGCCTGGGACAATCTGGGTGCGATTCAGGCACCCGCCATGCGGGCGGCCGGGATCGACGGCTCGGGCGTGGTGGTGGCCACCATGGACTCCGGGGTCGATGCCGATCACCCGGATCTTACCGCGTCGTGGCGAGGTGGCGGTAACAGCTGGTTTGATCCCCACGGGGAGCATTCGACACCTTACGATTCAACCGGACACGGCACCGCCGTGATGGGAGTCCTGGCCGGCGGTTCTGCGATCGGCGTGGCTCCGGGGGCCAAGTGGATCGCGGTGAAACTGTTCAGTGATAGCGGAACGGCATCCTACAGCGACATCCATCTGGGCTACCAGTGGCTGCTGGATCCGGACGGCCTGCCGGACACCGCGGACGCCCCCCATGTGATCAACAACTCCTGGGGCCTGTCGGGTGCCGAGGGGCAGTGCATTACCGAATTCCAACAGGATGTGCAGACCCTTAAAGCCGCCGGCATCGCAATGGTGTTTTCCGGCGGCAACGGCGGCCCCTATGCCTCCAGCAATACCAGCCCCGCCAATTATCCGGAGAGCTTCGCTGTCGGTGCCGTAGATCAGACCGGCACCATTGCAGTCTTCAGCGGACGCGGGCCGTCGGCCTGCGGCGGGCTGTTCCCGGAGGTCAGCGCCCCCGGCGTCGACGTCAATACCGCCAATAAATATGGCGGCTACGGGGCGGTTACGGGAACCTCCATTGCTGCCCCCCATGCGGCCGGGGCCATGGCCCTGCTCAAGGATGCCTACCCCGGCGCCCCGGTTGTGGAAATGGAAGATGCGCTGATGCAGTCAGCCGTCGACCTGGGTGAACCTCTCGAGGACAATGCTTCCGGATACGGGCTGGTTCAGGCGGCCGCGGCGGGTACCTTTCTGAGCAACCCGCCGGGCTGTGCGGACAGCGACAACGACGGCTATTTTTCCACTGACGGGTGCGGAACGCTAGAAGACTGCGACGATGACAACGTCGACCGCAACCCATCCGCAAGCGATATCAAGAATGACGGCATCGACCAGAACTGCAACGGCTATGACCTGACCATCGATATCGTCAGTGCCGTTTACCTTGCCGCGGACCAGAAGCTTACTGTCGAGGCCACGAGTGATCTGGGTAAAGATGCGGCGCTCGAGCTGGTCGGCTATGGGTCCATGGGTTGGAACCGTAAAAAAAGCCTGTGGAGCATTTCCGTGCGCAACGTGCCGCAAGACCCGGGCAACATCGCCGTCGGCGGTGTGGAAGGGTATACGGCATCAGCCACCACTTTGGATGCCGGCGGTGGCGGCAGCGGTGGGGGCGGCAATTACGGGAAAGGCAAGAAAAAGTAGGCGCCACCCCAATTGTCCTTTGCTCCCCGCAAAACGCCTGATGGGAGGATACAACCAATGAAAAAAAGACTGCTGATGATACTGGCCATCACCCTGCTAACCGCCATCCCGGGCGTTCGCACGGATGCCGGACCGCGCCCGGCCCCGCCTGATACGGTCCAAAGCGCGATGGCCTTCAAGGCCAATGCGAATGCGTTTCAAATTCAAACCATCGACACGTCGGCTTCCCCCCAGCGGGGGACGGCCGATGCAGCGGTGACCATCGCCGTGTTCAGTGATTTTCAGTGACCGGCCTGCGCCGGCCTCGAGCCGGTCCTCGAGCAGGTGCTCGAGACGTATGCCGGGGATGTGAAGGTGGTTTACAAGAATTTTCCCCTGCCGGGCCATCGCTATGCCAGGGCAGCGGCCGCCGCCGCTTTGGCCGCGGAGATGCAAGGCGAGTTCTGGGCATTTCACGACCTGCTGTTTTTGAATTATCGGCAGATCGACCTCCCCAAAATCATGGAGATCGCCCGGGACCTCTCCCTTGACCAGCAGCGGCTGTTCAGGGACATGAACGCCGCCGGGGTGATTACGGCCATCGACAGGGATGTTCGCGAGAGGCTTCGCATCGGCGTGAACTCAACACCAAGCGTTTTCATTAATGGCAGACTATTGAGAAACAGAAGTTTTGCCCGCTTTCAGGCCGACATCGAAAACATCCTCGACAAATTGGATCACGGGGCCGCCATCTCATTAAGCGATGCGGCTGACGACATTTCGGATCGATAAATACGACAAGGAGACCGACCCATGAAAAATAACATCAACGTCATGCGACAGGATAATGAATGGCACTGGTTTATGAAAATGTTCTTTTTTACTGCGGCGCTCGGCCTGGTGCTGGCCATGGTTAGTGTCGACAGCCATGCGGCCGCAGCCAATGGGCAGGCAAACGGTAAGGCTGCCGCGAGCCAGTCGAACCATTCAAACAAACTCGATGCCATGTTCGATACCAGCGCCGTTCCGAATTCGCAGAAAAGGGAGTGGGCCGGCATCCAAAACAAGCTGTCCAAGGAGTACACCGCCTGTACCGACGATTGCGGGGGCCAGCTGGAATGCCAGGAGAAGTGCTGGGGGGTCTATGAGTTCAGGCTGGACCGGGAACACAAACGGATCATGCACAACGCCCGGCAGTAAATGAAACAAAGGCCCCATTGCGCCCAAAATTTGGTCGATAACCCATTTGCGCGGCACCCGGCCGCCCTCTGGTTTTCGTGACCCAGGGGGGAACGGCCGGATGCACAGCATCCCAACAAAGGCAGGCCGGTCATGAAAACGCTGACGAAAAGAACCCGTATCAAGAAATCCCTGGTGCTGGCCATTGCCTTAATGGTAGGTGCCGGGTTGGGGTATGGCTTGAATGGTAACGACGCCGATTCTCACACCGGCCAGGAGCCCATGCACCCGCCGCATGACGGCCACCCGGTCGTTCAGACCGTCCATGCGGCCCAGATGCCGGGGGAAATGCCCGAGGCGCAAGCCCTATACATCTGTCCCATGAACTGTGTCCCACCCATGGAAAAACCCGGAAAATGTCCGGTCTGCGGGATGGATCTGGTGGCGATGGTGACAACGGACCATCGCCACGCCGATAAATCCCCACAGGTGACCTTCAGACCGCAGCAACTGCACCAAATCGGTGTCCGGACTGCTCCTGTGGCACGAAAGTTCGTTACCGCCAAAATCAAGCTCTATGGTAAAATCGAATACGATCCGGTCGAACAGTACAAGGTGACGGCCTTTGCTCCCGGAATCATCGACCGCATCTATGTGAAGCGTGCCGGCCAGACCGTGCGCCGGGGCGATCCGCTGTTCGACATGCACTCCTCGGAGCTGTTTGTCCTTGAGCAGGACCTTTTCGAAGTCTTGAAGGCATTTCCCGATCCGGTCGATTTTCGGCCGGCGAGAGGTCAGATTTACAAACGGCAGATGCGCCCGCCGCGTCGGCAGTTCAGCATTCCCAGGACCGGAGAGGCGCCGGCGGCGGAAATCGCGGCCAAAACGGCCGCACTGGAAAAGCTCGCCCAGATCAAGCGCAAAATGCGATTGCTGGGGTTGACCGAGGAGAACATCGAACGGGTCATGGCCCGTGGCCTGCCCTCGGGTATCTCGACGGTGATTACCCCCACGACCGGTGTGGTTCAGGAGCAGTTCGCTTTCAAGGGGGCATACGTGAATACCGGTGAAACGGTTTTTACGGTTGCCAATCCGGAGTATACATGGGCCCGGCTTGAAGGCTACGCCACGGATTTCCCCTGGGTCCGCCTCGGCCAGGAAGCCGAGTTCACGGTGGATGCCTACCCGGGAGAAATCTTCAAGGGAAAAGTACTGTACTTGGATACGGAATTCGACCCCCGGACGCGTACGTTCGAGGTCGGTGTGCTATACACAGACAAGGCCAAACGGTTGAAACCGAATATGCTGGTTCGCTGCGTGATCCATTCAACCCTGACCGCCGATGGTGCGGCGGCACCCGGGGAGGAATCAGCCGGCGCCCCCCTGGTGATCCCCGACACCGCTCCTCTCATCACCGGAAATCGGGCGGTGGTTTACGTCGAGGACCCTGGAAAATCGGGAACCTATGAGGGGCGTGAGGTGCTGCTGGGGCCGCGGGCCAGCGACTACTATGTGGTCAGGCAGGGACTCATGGAAGGAGAGACGGTGGTGACCAACGGCAACTTCAAGATCGACAGCGCGGTTCAAATTCTTGCCAAACCCAGCATGATGGAGCAAGGTGCCGGCCGCCGGGCGATGATGGGGATGCACGCCGGCCATGCCGCCATGCCGGCCATGGCGATGCCCACCACCGGAAAGGTCGAGACGGAAATCGCCGGGTCCGGCCTGATGCACCACGACAGCGGCCATCAGGCGACGATGGCCGGGCACTCCCGGCACGCCGCCGCCCCGGCCATGGGAATGACCGCCATGGGGCATGAGGATAAAATGGAACCGATGCCGTCTACTGCGAAAGGGATTTCACGTCCGGCGGCCCGCAAGCCGTCGGCCGACCGATACCGTCAAATCAAAGCGCGGTTGGAGAAATTGAAAAAGGAAATTCGATAAAAGGGCCTGGTCATCGAAGGTCCGTTCTTAGTGGGAGAAGGCAATGTCTGAGGTGCTCGTCGTTTTTTACGAACAATTGAACATTCTTCTTGCGAAATAGCCCATGAACGAAACTTCGACATCCCAATGCCTTCCGTCGTCTTCCTGGCTTGCAAGGCTCATCTACTTTTGTATGCGGCGCAAGGTGATTGTCGGCCTCATGGCCATCATCCTGATTGGCTGGGGGCTGGTGGTAGCCCCTTTCGACTGGCATCTGGGAGGATTGTGGCGTGACCCCGTGCCGGTGGACGCCATTCCCGATATCGGGGAGAACCAGCAGATTGTCTTTACCGAGTGGAGCGGCCGCTCTCCCCGGGATGTCGAAGACCAGATCACCTACCCCCTTTCCGTTTCCCTGATGGGACTTCCCGGCGTCAAGGCCCTCAGGGGCTACTCCATGTTCGGTTTTTCACTCATCTACATTATTTTCAACGACGACATCGACTTTTACTGGTCGCGCAGCCGTGTGCTGGAAAGTCTCAACAGCCTGCCCGGCCGCGACCTGCCCCAGGGGGTCAAGCCCACCCTGGGGCCGGATGCCACGGCCCTGGGGCAGGTTTTCTGGTACACCCTGGAAGGGGTCGACCCCCAGGGAAATCCTTCCGGCGGATGGGATCTGCACGAACTCCGAACCCTTCAGGACTGGTACGTGCGCTATGCCCTCCTGTCCGTTCCGGGCGTGAGCGAAGTGGCCTCGGTGGGGGGCTTTGTCGAGGAGTACCAGATCGACGTCGATCCGGACCGCATGCGCTATCGCAACGTCCGCCTGGAAGAGGTGGTCGATGCCGTTCGCCGGGCCAACGTGGATGTGGGCGCGCGAACCATAGAAGTCAACCGGGTGGAGTACGTGATCCGCGGGCTCGGATTGATCAAGGATCTGGCCGATATCAAGAACTCCCTGATCAAAACCGTCGATGGGGCGCCGGTTCTGGTCAGCCATGTGGCCCATGTCAGCCGCGGACCGGCCGACCGCCGCGGCGCCCTGGACAAGGGAGGTCGTGAAGCCGTGGGCGGGGTGGTGGTGGTCCAGTACGGGGAAAATCCCCTGGCGGTGATCAAGCGGGTCAAGGCCAAGATTGACGAGATCGCCCTGGGGCTGCCCGAACGGCAACTCACCGACGGCACGCTCAGCAAGGTGAAGATCGTTCCCTTTTATGATCGCACCGGTCTGATCCTCGAAACCCTGGACACCCTGCGCTCGGCCCTCACCCTGGAGGTTCTGGTGACCATCATCGTGGTCATCCTGCTGATGGTCCACCTGCGGAGCTCGATTCTCATCTCCGGCCTGCTGCCCCTGGCCATCCTGATCTGCTTTATCGCCATGAAGGTGTTCTACGTCGACGCCAATATCGTGGCCCTGTCGGGCATCGCCATTGCCATCGGTACCATGGTGGACATGGGTATCATCATGACCGAAAATATCCTGCGGCATTTGGATCGGGCCGATCCGGCCGAGGACCGTACGGCGGTGGTGGCCAGGGCCGCCCGTGAGGTGAGCGGCGCCGTTCTGACCGCGGTCTCGACCACGATTGTCAGTTTCCTGCCGGTGTTCACCATGGTGGCGGCCGAGGGCAAGCTCTTCCGCCCCCTGGCCTTCACCAAAACCTTTGCCCTGCTGGCTTCGCTGATGGTCGCCCTGTGTGTGATTCCCCCCCTTGCCCAGGTGCTTTTCACCCGCAAGGCGGGGCGACGCAAGGGCGGTTGGGTTTTCTATGAGGGCCTGATCTACCTGGGAGCTGTGCTGGTCTTCACGATCGGTTGGAAAGTCGGCGGCTTCGTCGCCATCATCGGGGCCTACAACCTGTTGACCCTCAGGGTCCCGGCACCCATCGGTCGCCGCATGCGGCAGGTCAACTCCTTGCTGGTGGCCATTGGCGTCGCGCTGGTGCTCGCCAATTACTGGCGGCCGCTGGGGCTGGGAAAAGGGTTGGTGCCCAACTTCTTTTTCGTGGTGCTGGTCATCGGTTTGCTGCTGGGCGGATTCCGGACCTTTCAGCATTACTACCCGCGTATTCTGGGGTGGTGCCTGGGTCACAAGGTCACCTTTCTTACCGTCCCCTTACTCATCCTGCTGCTCGGCGTGACGGTGTGGCAGGGTGCCGGCCCTCTGACGGCCTGGCTGCCCGGTCTCGTGAGAAATTCTTTACCCATGGCGTTTCTGGCGCGTCAGTTTCCCGGGATCGGCAAGGAATTCATGCCCCCCCTGGACGAAGGCGCCTTCCTGTACATGCCGGTCACCATGCCGCATGCCTCCATCGGTGAAGTCATGGATATTCTCCAGCGCCAGGACCGGGCGATTCAGGCGATCCCGGAGGTCGATACCGTGGTCGGGAAGCTGGGGCGCGCGGAAAGCCCGCTGGATCCCGCCCCGGTATCCATGATCGAAACCCTGATCAATTACCATGACGAGTACCTCAGGGATGCGGACGGAACCATTGGTACCTTTCGTTTTGATTCTACCGTACTCGACTTCTTTCGCAATGTTGAGGGCCATCCCCTGGCCGCACCGGACGGGCGCCCCTATCATGTCCGGGGACAATTTCTCAGAGACGGCCATCAGCGTCTGATTCCCGACAGCCACGGCCAACCGTTCCGTCTCTGGCGGCCGAGGCTGGACCCGGCGATCAATGACCAGCGCAACGCATGGCCGGGCATTCAAACACCCGACGACATCTGGGATGAGATTGTCGCCGCCGCCTCGATTCCCGGAACCACGGTGGCTCCGAAGCTTCAGCCCATATCGGCCCGCTTGGTTATGCTGCAAAGCGGCATTCGAGCCAGTATGGGGGTCAAAGTCATCGGTTCCGACCTGCAGACCATTGAAACGACGTCCCGGAAGATCGAAAAATATCTCCGGGAAGTTCCTTCCGTCGATCCGCTTTCGGTGATCGCCGACCGCATCGTCGGCAAACCCTACCTGGAGATCGATATCGATCGCCGCGCCATCGCCCAGTACGGCATCGATCTGCAGCAGGTTCAGGATGTGATCGAAGTGGCCATCGGCGGAAAGCAGATCTCGACCACCATCGAGGGGCGCGAACGGCACCCGGTGCGGGTGCGCTATCTGCGCGAACTGCGCGACCATCTGGATACCATCGGCGAGGTTCTGGTGCCGGCCCCGGACGGCACCCAGGTTCCTCTGATTCAACTGGCCACGATCAACTATGTTCCCGGTCCCCAGGTGATCAAGAGTGAAGACACATTCTCCGTTGGGTATGTGCTGTTTGACAAACGGCCGGGATTTGCCGAGACCAATGTCGTCGAATCGGCCGGGCAATATCTGAAGGAAAAAATCGAGGATGGTGAGCTGGACATCCCCGAGGGGATCAGCTTTTCGTTTACCGGTAATTATGAAAACCAGGTTCGGGCCGACAAGAAGCTGCACGTCATCCTGCCGCTGGCCCTGGTCATTATCTTTATTATTCTCTATCTCCAGTTCAAATCCGTTTCCACCAGTCTGCTGGTTTTCTCGGGGGTGGCCGTGGCCTGGGCCGGCGGGTTCATCATGATCTGGCTCTACGCGCAGCCCTGGTTCCTCGATTTCCCGCTGTTCGGACCGGCCATGCGGGAGATTTTTCAGGTTCACCCCATCAATCTGAGTGTGGCCGTCTGGGTGGGATTCCTGGCACTGTTCGGCATCGCTTCGGACGATGGGGTGGTCATGGCGACCTACCTCGAAAACACTTTTGCGCGGAAGAAAATGCAAAGCATCGCCGAGATCCGCCAATCGACCATCCATGCCAGTCTGAAGCGGGTGCGTCCCTGTCTGATGACTACCGCCACCACCATTTTGGCGCTCCTGCCGGTGATGACCTCAAAGGGACGCGGTGCCGACATCATGGTTCCCATGGCGATCCCGACGGTGGGTGGAATGGCTGTCGGGCTGGTATCCATGTTGGTGGTACCGGTGCTTTACTGTGCGATCAAGGAACACGCGGCGGCCGTTGAAATGTGCCGCATCCTGGGCGCTTCAGGGGCCAAAAGGGAAAATGGGGATGGGGCGGTTTAATGGAGCGATAGAAAAATACGGTCAATTTTGAAGTTTCGGTGTTTCGGCCGGCCGGGAAGCGTGTGATCGGAGATCGGGAACCACCACCCGGAAGGTGCTGCCTTCACCGACCTGGCTGCTGACCTCGATCATGCCGCCAAGGCCGTCCACCAGATTGTGGCAGATGTAAAGGCCCAGGCCGGTTCCCGAATCGGGTCCCTTGGTGGTAAACAGCGGGTCGAAAATATGGTTTATGGTGGTTTCGTCCATACCACATCCGTTGTCCCTCATCTCAATGGTCAGCGCATACGGGTCCGTGGCGGACGCATCGACCTTCAGGCGAACCCATGAATCGGGTTTGTCCGCCGCCTGGCAGGCGTTGATCAGCAGGTTGAGAACGACCTGTTCAATGGCCTGGCTGTCGGTAAACAGCCGTGGCAGGCCGGGGGCGACATCCATTTCGAACCGCTTGACCATGCGTTTGACTTGTGGATTGACCAGGGTCACCACTCTGTCGATCTCCGCCGCAACATCCATTTCATCCAGTTTCTGGCCGTCCCGGATGTGGGAGAATTCCTTCAACTGGGAAACGATGGTGTCGATGCGCCGGGATCCGTGGGTGATATTTTCGATGAGTTTGAAGAGATCCTGGCGGAATTCGGTATAAGGCATGTTGGCCACTTCGAAATCCGTATGCCCCTCGGCATAATCGTCGATGATGGGGATGAGTTCATCGAGATAGTCCTTTAATATCGGTATATTGAACGATATGAAAGTATTTGGGTTGTTGATTTCATGGGCGACGCCGGAGATCAACAGTCCCAATGACGCCAGCCGTTCCCGCTGCCGCATCTGACGCTCCAGCATGCGGGATTCGGTCACATCGGTGATTTTCATGATCGCCGCGCCCGTATCGCTGGACGATTCACCGGAACGGTAGACCACCACTTCTTCGATACGCGTCGGGTCGAACAGGCCTTTGCGTTCGAATGTGTGGCTGGTGTTTTCGGTAATCCGATGGGGGATATCGCATTCCGGGCAAGGCTGATCGCCGGCCATGAAAACGACGTGACAGGGCTGCCCGTCAATGAACCGATCGCCGATCCGGTAATAGCGGCCGGCGGCCTTGTTGATCATTCTCACACGGGCCTCTGCGTCCAGCAAAATGAGCGGGTCCGAAATGCCGTTGAATACCGTCTGCAGCAGATCCCGGTTTTTTCGGAGGCTGCGCTCGGCCTCTTCCCGCTGATTGATATGCCGAATGATCGGTCGAAACAAAAAGAGGTAAAGGGCCGGAGAGGTCACCACGATCAGCAGGGTCGAATCGACGATGGCTTCGGAAAAAACCGGCAGCGGGGGAAGCAGGGTGAGAATCAGCATCACGGTGGTTTCGCCGATAAAAACGGCGATGGCGATCGTTCCCAGCGTGCGCAGCGGGCTGTGGGGGGTCATCAGCCATTTCAGGTTGGCCGTCAGCCATGGAGCAAAACCGGATGTTTTTGTTGCTTCTCCTGTCATTCCGTCACCTTTAGTTGGTCGAGCAGTGGATTGATTAGCACCTGGAAACCGTGCAATGATTTGTCCATCAGCCGCCTGCCGTTGATGAACACCGTCGGCGTTCCCCGGACTCCGGCCTGGGCACCGCTTTGCATGTCGGCGTTGATCCGGGCGATGGTGCCGGGGGCCAGCATGTCCGCTTTGAACTGTTCGGGGTCCAGGGCGAGGGCGGCCCGAATCTCTTCGATGGCCTGGTCATTCAGCCGGTTGTAACGCTTGTACAGCTGATCATGAAATTCCCAGAAATGTCCCTGCCGCCCGGCAGCCACGGCGGCCTGGGCGGCTTTGGTGGCAAAACGGTGGTTTCGCAGGGGAAAGTGTTTGAAGGCGATTTTTACCTGTTGGGGATACTGCTCGATCACCTGATCGAGAACCGGCGCGAGCCGGGCGCAGTACGGTCATTGAAAATCGCTGAACACGGCCACGGTGATCGGCGCATCGGCCGGTCCCTTGAACGGTGCGGACGAAGTGTCGATGGACTCGATCACACTGACGCTGATCAATTGGACGGTACTGCGGGTCTGGCTGATCAGAAAAACGAGGTCTTCCCTGGGGCCGGCCTTAATCCGGTCGATGTCCGGTCCTACGTCGATGCGGTCCCTCAACTGCCCGTTGGTCCCATAGATCAGGAGCCGCCCTCGATCGTTGAGCAGATAGATCCAGCGATTGTCAGCGGCGACAATCACATCCACTGGTTTGGCGTCGAGCCGGATGTTCTGCAGGACCTGCCACTCGGCGGTTGCCCAGGCGGTTTTGCACACAGCCAGCACCATTAGTAGAATGAACAATGTTCTTGAAAAATTAAATCGCATAAATCACCTTTTCCTCGATAGCGCTTTGTAGAATGAAATGAATCTTCTCTCCTTTGAGTCAGCAAAAAACTCGCCAACCATACACACAAGCAAAACGGATTTTCCTTCGGCGCCGCTAATGTGCAAAGGCAACCCATAGGTGAGGAGCCGTTTCAAAGATGCTATTGGTATCGGCTGATTCACCATTGTGAGGGCATTACTCTGGAATTGGCGTGGTAATATGGTCCGCCTTGGGGATCGTCCCCCCAAGGGCGTTCAAAATAGGCTATGTCAATTTGACACAGAATCAGAAAACCAACTGAATTCTAAATCAATAGTAAGCATGCTGCTGCAAAATGAAATGGCCTCACCACTGGCGGGTGAGATGGGAATGAAAAAAGACAGCGCTCGGAGAGGGGCGATATCCATTAGCCGGTCGGTGGCACGACCCATGCTGTGGATTGAATTCAAGCCGTTGTGCCTTCCCATCAGATGGGAAAACCGTGTGCTTACGAAGGATGGGAAGGCACTGCGGGACGATTAATCAAACTCATAGCATTCAAGATAATGTTTTTGGGCTACGTTATCGGTCGTCGCGGTATGGCTTATACAGCTTCCTCCCTCTGGCCTTGCCAAAAACATTATCTCAAACACTATCAGATGGCTGGAAGTGATTCCATGAACCAGCATGACGATAAATATTGCCCGGAGAGAAGGGTTGAGGCGGACCGGCGTCGGTATTCGTATGCCTTGTATTTGCCCGAGCGCCGATCAGGACGGCGGCGGTGGCATGCGCAACGGTGTCAAGGCAATGAGAGAAACTTGACATCGCCGGCATGCATCGTCCTGTGTTCGGTCAGGACCGTTTGTACTCGGCAAATTCAAGGATGATTCCGTCCGGGCAATGCCCATCGGGCCTATCAAAAAAATAACCGCCCGGACGGTGAGGGCGCCGTCCGGGGCAGGTGTCCCATTTGCTGGACGGGTTTTATCAACCGTGCTGGCTCATTTCAGTTTCAACAGCCCGGCCGCATTTTGTCCGCAGACCCGCTGCATGTCCGCCTCGCTCAGGCCGCCCTCGCGCATCTCCTTGAGGTAACGGGCCGGTTTGAGCAGCGGGTAATCGGTACCCAGCAGCACCTTGTCGATCCCCACCAGATCCCTGGCGTAGGCGTAGACCCGGCTGTCGTAGAGAAACGGTGAGGCGGCGGTGTCGTAATAGACGTTCTTGAGTGTCTCTTTGACCGCTTTTTTGAGCAGCTGGTAAAAGAAAATCCCCCCTCCCCAGTGGGCCAGAACGATGGTGTTGTCGGGAAAGCGGGAGATGGTCTCATAAATCTGGATCATGGTGTTGGGGGTTTTGCCCGGATAGAGATGCCCCACCTCCTCGTTGGTGTGCAGCAGCACGGGGAGGTCGCGTTCCCGGCACAGGGACATGATGGGGTCCAGACTGATCTGGCACTGGTCGTCGATGCCGCAGCCATAGAAGGCCAGCTCGCCCACACCGCTGAGTCCGGCATCCAGGCAGCGTCGAACCTCATCGGCGGCGTCCGGATTGAGGCTGTCCACGCAGCAGAACCCCCGCAGGCGCTCCGGGTACTGGTTGACCACCTCGATGACATAGTCGTTGTTGCGCCGACAGGTGTCGGCATTGCGCCAGGGAAAGCCGAACACCACGGAGATGTCCACCCCCTGGTCGTCCATCATGGCAATGATGTCCTCGGCGGACACCAGCTTGGACTTGGGGTTCTCGTAGAGCATTTTAAATTCGGGTTCGTCGTCCAGAAAGCGCTCCCTGTGGTCCCTGATTTCGGCGGGAAACGTGTGTACGTGAAAATCGATGATCATGGGGTTCCTCCTCCAAGGGATTTGTATATTGACTAAGACCATTTTTCTTATAACAATACGGCCTGACCATGCAACCGCCAAACGGCGGAGAGATAGGGCAATCGCATTTGGATTGATTTTTGTTTTTTCGCGGGCATGGCCCGCTCCTACGTGTGCCAATCGTTTGGTTCTACACCGTCTTCTGTAGGAGCTGGCCATGCCTGCGACCAGATTTTTCTAATCCCGGCTCTAAATGCGATCACCCTGGGCGGATAGTGCCCCGCATGCCGATGACCGATGTTAATAAAAAGGACGCCATGTTTCTGATCGCTGGCGTACAACCCAAAACCCGGCGGGTGGATGACCAGCCCCGTCGCTGTCCCGCATGCGGGCGGATGCAGGCCTATACCACCCGGGTGGACCACTACCTGAGCCTGTTTTTCATCCCCCTGGTCCGGGTTAAACAGGGGGAGCGGTTTCTGCTTTGTGAGTACTGTGGGCGGCCCATGAACACAGGCCCATCGCCGGAGCCGGCAGCGCCCCTGTCGGGAACCGACATCACCTGCGTGGCCTGTGGGAAGTCCTTTGACCGCTCCTTCAACTATTGTCCGCATTGCGGTCAGCGGGCATGATCCGGATGGGCTGCCGGCGACCCTTTCCCGGACCAAGGAGACGGCCGGCCATGGACAACCGACCGATAACAAAACCAATCAGGAGAGAGGCGGATATGCGGATTTCAAGACGGGCAATCAATGGGTTGAGCCGCCGTGAATTTCTCATCATGACCTCCATGGCGACTGCCGGGCTGGCCACGGGCTGCGCGACCAATCCGGTTACGGGCCGGTCCCAGCTGATGATGATGAGCGAAGACGAGGAGATTGCCATCGACAAAAAACAGTCGCCCCATCAGTTCTCTTCCGACTATGGAACCACCCAGGACCGGGCCCTGCAGAACTACGTTCAGACCACGGGCAAGCACCTGGCGGCCAATACCCATCGCCCTCAAATGCCCTACGACTTCCATTGCGTGAATGCCAACTACGTGAACGCCTATGCTTTTCCCGGCGGCAGCATCGCCTGCACCCGGGGAATCCTTCTGGAACTGGGCAACGAGGCCGAACTGGCGGCTCTATTGGGACACGAGCTGGGGCATGTCAATGCCCGGCATACCGCATCGAGCATGTCCAAGGCCCAGTTGGCCAGCATTGCGGTGGGGGGACTGTCCATTGTTGCCGGTGCAGCCATCGGATCGGGAGCGGGTGATCTGGCCGGCCAGCTCGGCCAGCTGGGGTCCGGCGCCCTGCTGGCCTCTTATAGTCGGGACAACGAGCGCCAGGCCGACGGGCTGGGCATGGAATACATGACCCGTTCCGGTTATGGTCCCCAGGGCATGGTCGGCCTGATGGAGATGCTCAACACCATGAACCAGCATCAGGCCAGTGCCACCGATCTGCTTTTCTCCACCCATCCCATGTCCACGGAGCGTTACCAGACGGCGGTAAGCCAGGCGAAAAACGACTATGCCCGGTTCAATGGCAACCCTTTGTACCGGGACCGTTACATGGACAACACGGCACGGCTCAGGAAGATCAAGGGGGCTATTAAAAAAATGCAGGATGGCGAGGAGGCCATGGGCAAGGAAAAATACGGTGATGCCGAGGCGCTTTTCAAACAGGCCCTGGCCGAGGCGCCGGATGATTATACCGGGTTGTTGCTGATGGCCAAGTGTCAGCTGGCTCAGAAAAAAAACGCCGCCGCCGAGCGATATGTCCAGCGCGCCAAACAGGTCTACCCCCAAGAGGCCCAGGCCTACCATATCAGCGGGATTACCGAGCTTCGCAATAAAAAATATGCCGCGGCTTACGAAGATTTCTCCGTTTACCAGCAGCGTTTGCCCGGCAATCCCAATACGGTGTTTTTCCAGGGGCTCTCCCTGGAGGGCATGGAAAGGCTCGAACCGGCGGCCCAGGCCTACAAGACGTACCTGCAGAACGTTCAGCAGGGGGATCAGGCCCAATACGCCTACAAGCGGCTCAAGGAGTGGGGAGTCGTTAAATAGTGTCCGTCTGTAGCGAACTGCATCCGGATGGCCCGGAACGCCATGTGGTTCTGGTGGCGCCTGAAATCCACTGGAATACCGGTAATATCGGCCGCACCTGCCTGGGGGCCGGAGCCCGGTTGCACCTGATCCGCCCGTTGGGCTTTTCACTGGATAGCCGCCAGGTCAAACGCGCCGGCCTGGACTACTGGGATCGGGTGGTGCCGACGGTATGGGACAGTTTTGATGCCTTTTGCCAGATTATGGCTCCGCGGGACGGCGAGGTGGTACTTTTCTCAAAGGGGGGCGCGCGGCTATTCTGGGAGATGCCCGCACCTCAGCGGATGTTTCTGGTGTTCGGCTCCGAAACCGGCGGCCTGCCCGACACTGTCGTTTCCCGTTATCCCGACGCCTGCTACCGCATTCCCATCAGCAGCGCGATCCGGTCGCTGAATCTTTCCACGGCAGCGGGGATTGCCTTGTACGAAAGCCTCAGGGCCGGCCGACCGCCATGATGGTAAGTATTATGAATGCCTATACTTTTAACAAACCCGTTCATTCGAAAAATTGAAAAGGAGAAAACCCATGGCAAGTTATCCCGTCAAGCAACGTCGATTCGTTCTGCGTGCATCCCTTTTGTCGGTCTGTATCCTGGCGGCGCTGTTTATGGTGCAATGCGGGATCGGCAATGAGCCGGCCCATTTCGTGAAGGAACCGCTGCCCTACACGCTTGAGGCGCTGTCCCCATACATCAGTGCCCAGGCCATGGACCTGCATTACAACAAGCATTATGCCGGTTATGTGAAGAAGGCCATTGCCCTGACCCGGGGAACGGACTGCGGCGGAAAATCGCCCGAGGAGGTAATCCGCATGACCTCCGGCGATGAAGACCGCCAAGCAATTTTCAACAATGCCGCCCAGGCGTACAATCACGCCTTCTTTTTCAATTGCCTGACACCCGAGGGCGGCGGTGCGCCCGAAGGGCTGCTGGCCGAGATGATCGATGGCGCCTTTGGCAGCTTCGAGAACTTCAAGGAGGCCTTTGTGAGTGCCGCCGGTGCCCGGTTTGGCAGCGGGTGGGCCTGGCTGGTGCTTGAGGACGGGCAGCCGGCCGTGTTTACCGGCAGCAATGCGGACACGCCCATCGCCCACGGTCTGGTGCCGCTTCTGGCAGTGGACGTGTGGGAGCATTCCTATTACCTGGACTACCAGAACCGGCGTGCGGAATTTGTCGAAACCGTTTTGGACCATCTGGTCAATTGGGACTTCGTGGCCAGCCAACTGCCCGAGATGGAAGCGCAGACAGAACAGGCAGAAACCGATACCGAATCCGACGCTGCCACCCCGGCTGACCCCCAGGAAGCGGCTTCGGCCGCGGCGGCCGAAGAGGAAGGATCGTCCCATGCCGATGAAGCGCACCACGGCTGATCTTCTCGCTGAAATCAGGAAAACGGCGCCCCTGATTCACAACATCACCAATCTGGTGGTGATGAATGCCACGGCCAACATCCTGCTGGCTGTGGGGGCGTCCCCGGTCATGGCCCACAGCCGTCATGAGGTCGAGGAGATGGCATCCCTGGCCGGGGCCCTGGTGGTCAACATCGGTACGCTGTCGGATCCATGGGTTGAGGCCATGCTCCTGGCGGCCCGGGCCGCCAACCGCACGGAGTGCCCGGTGATCCTCGATCCGGTCGGAGCCGGTGCCACGGCGTATCGGTCGCGCAGTGTCCGTAATCTCATTGATGACGCATCGGTCTCGGTCATCCGCGGGAACGCATCCGAAGTCCTTTCCCTGGTCGATGCCGGTGTGACAACCAAGGGCGTGGATTCTTCCCTAACCCTGTCCGATGCGGCGGTCGATGCCGCCCGAGGTATTGCCAGCCATTACGGCTGTGTGGTGGCCATCTCCGGTGAGCGGGACCTGATCACCGACGGCGACCGGGTCCTGCGTGTGGCCAACGGGGTGCCGCTGATGACCCGGGTGACCGGTCTGGGATGCGGCCTGTCGGCCGTGGTGGGCGCCTTTTGCGCCGTGGCCGGCGCGGACCGCCTTGACGCCGTGGCCGCCGCCTTTGGTTTTTACGGACTGTGCGGGGAACTGGCCCTGAAGGTGAGTGACCGGCCGGGAAGCTTTTATATCGCTTTTATAGACGCCCTGTATGCTGCCGGACAGGCCGAGATTGATGTCTGGCTCAAGGTAGACGAATCCGGATGAAGAGGCCTTCGTCAGCATTGGCGATTGTCTCGATGAAACCGTGCCGGGGGGACAGCCATTCTTGCTCCCCAGTTTGTACCCCGGACAAAAAAGCAAGAAAAAAGGGGATTGCGATGTTAACCGCAATCCCCTGTTTTCTTCTTTTTGATCTGGTCGGGGCGAGAGGATTTGAACCTCCGACCCCTTGAACCCCATTCAAGTGCGCTACCAGTCTGCGCTACGCCCCGACGAGAAAACCGACATCTATCACCATCATTAATCCGTGTCAAGGAGACGACCCAAAAAAGTGAGCGCACCGCCTTTTTCACAACGAAACCGCCCAAAGGTGCTGAAACCCGGCGATACCTTTGGTATTGCCGCACCGGCCAGTCCCTTTGACAAGGAGGCTTTCGAGGCCGGTAGCCAGGTCCTGCGTGCCATGGGATTCAAACTGGTGGTGCCGCCAGATATCTTTGATCGGGACGGCTACCTGGCCGGTACGGACCGCCGGCGGGCGGATCAACTGATGCGTCTGTTCAGCGATCCGGGGATCGACGGCATCATCAGTGCCCGTGGCGGTTACGGTGCCATGCGCATTCTTACGCTGCTCGACGCGGCGGTCATTGCCCGGACCCCAAAACCTTTTGTCGGGTTCAGCGACATTACGGTGCTGCTGGATTTTCTTACCCGCCGCTGCGGCATGGTGGCTTTTCATGGCCCCACGGTAACGACCCTGGGCCACGGCGATCCCGCTACCCATGAGCGGTTTTTATCGGCTCTGACCACCCGGGCACCGATTCGGCTGCCTGCCGAACCGCCCCGGGTGCTGTCGCCGGGACGGGCCAGCGGGCGCTTTTGCTGCGGCAACCTGACCCTTTTCTGTCATCTGCTCGGCACCCCGTTTCAGCCCGATTTCAACGCTGCGATCCTGCTGGTCGAGGATCGGGGCGAAGCACCTTACCGCATTGATCGGATGTTGACCCAGATGCGTCTGGCCGGTTGTTTCGACAACCTCGCCGGCCTGGCCCTGGGGACCTTCAGCCAATGCGGTTCGAACACGGAGGTCGACCGGATCGTGACCGATCGGCTGGGCGACCTGGATATCCCGATCCTGGGCGGATTTCCGGTGGGCCACGAAGGGACCAATACGACCTTGCCGGTGGGCATCGCTGCCGTTCTGGATACGGCCTCCGGTACATTGGCGTTTGGCTCGCCCGCGCTGGATTGAATGGGGACGGCGATGATTTTCGACTCCGTTAACGATCTGATGGAACAGGCGCTGCGGGACCGAATTTTCCCCGGCGCCGTTCTCCTGGTTGGCCGGTCGGGGTACCCCGTGCTTTTTAAGGCCTACGGTTTGGCGAACCGCTTCACCGGCGAAGCGATGACCCGTCGGACGGTTTTCGACCTGGCCTCCCTGACCAAACCGATGGCCACGACCCTGGCCGTGGCCCGGCTGGTCGACACCGGCGCCATCGCCCTGGACCAGACGGTCGGGACGATCCTGCCGGAACTGGCCTGCAGTGATAAGGCCGCCATCACCCCCCGGCAACTGCTTTGCCATCAAAGCGGCTTGCCGGCTCACCGGCTTTTCTACATGATGATGAAGTCCATTAGCCCGAAAATGCGTAAAGCTGCCGTGCTGGAATTGTTGAAAACAGTGCCGCTTTCTGCCCCGCCCGGCACGGCGACCCTATACAGCGATCTGGGCTTCATGCTGCTTTGCCGGCTGGTCGAAAGGGTGGCCGGCTGTCCCATGGACCGCTTTCTGGCCGATCGGGTTTACGGACCCATGGGGATTGGCGACCTGTTTTTCATCGATCTTTTTTCCGGCACGCGTTCCGATCGCACTTTTGCCGCCACGGAACTCTGTCCAGTGAGAAACCGCCTGCTGGTCGGCGAAGTCCATGATGACAACGCCTGGGCGGTCGGCGGGATCGACGGGCAGGCCGGTCTGTTCGGCACGGCCGAGGCGGTTTTTGACCTGCTCTGCCGGCTGGCCAAGGGGCTTCGCGGGGTACCGGACGATGCGCTTTTCTCACGACAAATGCTTGGTCAGATGTTATATGGAGAAACGCAACGCAGCTTTACCCTTGGTTTTGACCGACCGGCGGTGGCCGGCTCCAGCGCCGGGTGCCATTTCTCGGCCGACACCATCGGGCACCTGGGATTTACCGGGACCTCTTTCTGGATGGATCTCAAACAGGATGTTACCGTGATCCTGCTGACCAATAGGGTGCACCCCTTCCGGTGGAACAACCGATTGCGTCAATTCCGCCCCATGATCCACGACAGGATCATGGAACAAATTGGAATTCAATCGAATTAAAGCTGATTTCAACAAATTAAGGCTTGAAATGACCGGATGTTTCTGGTACCCGTTCAAAAAGTGTGCCCTCCGGGCAAAGCGGCCATTCGGGGACGTTACGAATCAATTACAATAAGAGGCGGCATGAACTTTATCGATTCCGTTCTGGGAGTCTTTTCCAGCGATCTGGCCATTGATCTGGGCACGGCCAACACGCTTGTTTACGTCAAAGGCAAAGGCATTGTTCTCAGTGAACCTTCGGTGGTGGCCGTGCGTACGGACAATCGCACCAAAAACCGGGTTTTGGCTGTCGGCTTGGAAGCAAAGAATATGCTGGGCCGCACGCCGGGAAATATCGTGGCCATTCGTCCCATGCGTGATGGAGTGATTGCCGATTTTGAAGTGACCGAGGCCATGCTGCGTCACTTCATCCACAAGGTGCACAACCGGCGGACCTTTGTCCGGCCGCGCATCATCGTCGCCGTGCCGTCGGGCATCACCCAGGTGGAAAAGCGTGCCGTGCGCGAATCGGCGGAGTCGGCCGGCGCCCGCGAGGTTTTTCTCATCGAGGAGCCCATGGCGGCGGCCATCGGCGCCGACCTGCCGATCACCGAGCCCACCTGTAATATGGTGGTGGACATCGGCGGCGGTACCACCGAGGTGGCGGTCATCTCCCTGGCCGGTATCGTCTACAGCCGCTCCCTGCGGGTGGCCGGCGACAAGATGGACGAGGCCATCATCCAGTATGTCAAACGCAAGTATAACCTGCTCATCGGTGAGCGTACGGCCGAGATCATCAAAACCACCATCGGTAATGCCTATCCGGATCCCAACAAGGTGGAGACCATCGAGGTCAAGGGGCGTGACCTGGTGACCGGTATTCCCAAGATTCTGGCCATCGATTCCGAAGAGATTCGCGAGGCCATATCCGAGCAGATCGAAGCCATTGTTGAAACGGTGAAAATCGCCCTGGAGCAGACACCGCCGGAACTGGCCGCCGATATTGTTGACCGCGGCATCGTGCTGACCGGTGGAGGCGCCCTGCTGAAAAATCTCGACAAACTGCTTCGGGAAGAAAGTGGTTTGCCCATTACGGTGACCGAAGATCCCCTTTCCACCGTGGCCCTGGGCTCCGGCAAGGCGCTGGACAGCATCGAAATCCTCAAACAGGTTATTATCATCTAACCCATGTTTTCAAAAAGGATGATTCTGGTTGCCGTGGTGATCGTTCTGGTCGCGGTGAACGTCATCCTCCTGACCATAACGGGCAAACATGCCCAGGCCCCTGCCGGCCTTGGCCGGGGCGCGATGATCATCGTCTCCCCATTTCAAAAGCATCTTACCGCCTTCATGCAGTCGATCAAGTCGGTTTGGCAGCGTTACTTTTTCCTGGTTTCCACGGCCGAGGAAAACCGGCAATTGAAAAAAAAACTGGGTGAAAGTCTGCAGAAGCTCAACCGGTGCAGTGAGACCGAACTGGCCAATGCCCGGTTGCGCCACCTGCTGGACTTTGACGACGAGACCCCCCGAAGCATGATTGCCGCCCAGGTGGTGGGCAAGGACCCGTCGCCCTGGTCCAAAACGATCATTGTGGACAAAGGCACCGTCAATGACATCCGCCAGGGACTTCCCGTGGTGGTCCCCGAGGGGATTGTGGGCGTGGTGGTCGAGGCCTCGGGGCACTTTGCCAAGGTGCTTTTGCTGATCGATCCCAACAGTGCCGTCGACGCCCTGGTCCAGAAGACCCGTGCGCGCGGCATCGTCAAGGGCGGCGGTGCCGATTTCTGCATTTTCGATTACGTGTTGCGCAAACACGAAATCCGTGTCGGGGATACGGTGGTTTCATCAGGCCTTGACGGCGTTTTCCCCAAGGGCCTGCGGGTGGGGCGCATCTCTGAAGTCGTGCGGTCGAACGCCGGTATTTTTCAAAAGGTGTCGGTCACGCCGGACGTGGACTTCGAGATTCTTGAAGAGGTGTTTGTCATATATAAACCGGCCGTTGAGATGTTTCACGGTGGACGATGATAGTTGCCTATCTGTTGCTTGTCTGTCTTGGGTTGATCATCCTTCAAACCACCCTGTTGGTGGGAGGGGCGGCCTATTTGTATGATCTGTTTGCTCCGTTCGTGGTTTATCTGGCGGTCTGCCAGCGGCCCCGGGAAGCCCTCCCGGCGCTTCTTGTGGGGGGGCTGGTGATGGACGGAATTTCCGGTGGTGTGTTCGGTGTCTACCTGAGTGTCTACCTGTGGATGTATGCGGGCGGGCGTTGGGCCATTCAGTTCCTGCATGTGGGCAATGTGATTCTGATGCCGCTGCTGGTGATCGCCGGTGTGGCGTTTGAGAGCCTGGCAGTCGCCTTTTCGGCCGTTGTGCTGGCTTCGGCGGCATGGCCGGTGGAGTCCCTTTTTTCTGTCGTTGCCGGACAGATCCTCTGGGGTACGGTTACCGGTCCCTTCCTCATGCTGCTGTTTATCCGTGGGCAGAAAACCGTCGATGGATTGGGGAAATCGTATTTCGCCCGGAAAAATTCATTGGGAAATCCTTGACCAATTACCTGGACAATGTGGACAGTGAGTGGTTCAGCCAGCGACTCAGCGTGGCGCTAACCATTGTGGTGGCTGCGTTCGTAATCCTGATTGCCCGTCTGTTTTACCTTCAGGTCATCAACGGGGCGGAACTTCGCCGTCAGTCGGAGATCAACAGCATCCGCCTGAAAAATGTCGATGCCACCCGGGGGTTGATTTACGACTGCCAGGGCCGCCTTCTGGCGGATAATCGGCCGGCCTACGATTTGAATATCATCGTCAAGGATGCCGGCCCCCTCGAGCCCACCATTGCCAAATTGTCAGATTACTCCGGTATCCCCGAGGCGCAGTTGTGGGCGCAGCTGGAAAAGGCCAAGGGTTCCCGGGCCTATAAACCGGTGCTGCTCAAACCGGATATCAGTCGTGATGAACTGGCTGCCATTGAGGTCAACCGCTGGGACCTGCCCGGCATCATGGTGAACATTTCGCCGCGCAGGGATTACGTGTTCAGTCCCAGCGCGGCCCACATTCTGGGTTATATGGGGGAGATCAACGTCGATGAGTTGAAGCAAAAGCGCCATCAGGGGTGCAAAACCGGCGACTATATCGGCAAGTACGGCATTGAACGCGCAAGGGAGCCGTGGCTGCGCGGCAAACGCGGCGGTCAGCAGGTGGAGGTCAATGCCACCGGCCAGGTGGTCCGGGTGCTCAGTACGGTGGATGCGGTTCCGGGAAACAACGTGGTGCTCTCCATCGACCATGCCCTCCAGGTGGTGGCCGAGGAACTGCTGGTCGACCAGGCCGGTGCGGCAGTGGCGGTGGAACCCGATACCGGCCAGGTTCTGGCCATGGTTTCGAGTCCCTCTTTTGACCAGAACGCCTTTATTTCGGGGATGAGCCACGATGCATGGAACGTATTGATCTCCGATCCGCAGCATCCGCTGGAGAATAAGGCCATTCAGGCCGAATACCCCCCCGCTTCGACGTATAAGATCATTGCCGCTGCCGCCGGTCTTGAAGAAGGGCTGATTGACGAAAGCAGTTCGGTCTTCTGCCCCGGTTTTCTCAAATTCGGCAATCGCACCTATCGCTGCTGGAAACGTTGGGGACATGGGGAAGTGGACATCTACAAGGCACTCAGCGAATCCTGTGATGTCTATTTTTATAAGCTGGGGCAGGAACTCGGCGTCGACCGTCTGGCCTGGTACGCCAGGGCCTTCGGATTGGGAGAACCCACGGGGATCGATCTGAACCACGAGGGCAGCGGGCTGGTTCCCACCGCCGCATGGAAGAAACGCCGCACCGGGATATCCTGGCAGAAAGGCGAGACGCTGTCGGTAGTGATCGGCCAGGGATTCAATCTGACCACACCTTTGCAGATGGCCATGGTTGCCGCTACGGTGGGTAACGGGGGCACCCGCTACCGACCCAAAATTGTCAAGACCATCCGTACGGCCGATGGCAAAACGCTTTATGACAGTACCCCGGAGGTGGTCGGACGCCTGCCGGTTAGTGAAAAAAACTTGAATATTGTCCGTGAAGGATTGTTCAAGGCGGTCAATTCCCGCCATGGGACGGCCTGGCGCAGCCGGCTGGACGGCATGGCCATGAGCGGCAAGACCGGAACGGCCCAGGTGGTGGGGCGGCGGGAAGAGGATACCGATGGTGACGGCCAGGGGGAGCCGATCAAGGATCATGCCTGGTTTGTGGCCTATGCGCCGCGTGAGCATCCGAAAATCGCCGTTTCCGTGATCGTGGAACATGGCGAGCATGGGTCCAGTGCGGCGGCACCGGTAGCCGCCGAAATGATCCGCTTCTATCTTTCCGGTGGTTCGCAAGCTGCCGATACAACCGCTCCGGAAGGTTCGGTTGCACCCGGCCAGGGAGACTGATGCATGTTTGATCGACGGTTGCTGCAGTGTTTTGACTGGGGGTTGCTGACCCTGACCCTGGCCATTGGGGGCATCGGGCTGGTGGTGCTGTACAGTGCCGTGTCCGCCGGTGCAGCGCCACCGGACATTGTCCTGTTTAAAAAGCAGTTGATCTGGTATGGCGGCGGGATGGTGATTATGGTGCTGAGTTTTCTTTTTGATTACAAACAGTTCGAGCGATTCGCGAATGCGATTTATCTGGCTTCGGTCGCATCTCTGGTTGCGGTTCTGTTTTTCGGTAAATACGTCGGCGGATCCCGCCGCTGGTTATCGCTGGGGCCGTTTTCCCTACAACCTTCGGAGATGGCCAAAGTGGCGGTTATCATTGTGTTGGCCCGCTATTATGCCAAAATGATCAGTACCGGGGGAATGTCGTTTCGGGATCTGATGATGCCGGTTTTCTTGACGGCGATTCCCTTTGCCCTCATCGTCCGGCAACCCGATCTGGGAACCGCCATGGTGATCGCTTTGATTGCCGGTGTAATGACCCTGTTCGCCAAAATCGAACGCCGAACCTTCAGTTGGCTGGTGGCCACGTTTACCATGCTGGTTCCGCTGGTCTGGTTTTTTCTGCGGGGTTACCAGAAGCAGCGGATCCTGACTTTTCTTAACCCGGATCGCGATCCGCTGGGCGCCGGCTATCACATCATCCAGTCGAAAATCGCCATCGGATCGGGCATGCTTACCGGCAAGGGGTTTTTGAAGGGAACCCAAAATACCCTTTCTTTTTTGCCTGAACAGCATACCGACTTCATTTTTTCGGTACTGTCCGAGGAGTGGGGGATGGCCGGATCCCTGACCCTGATCGTTTTGTTTATGATCATGATTGCCTGGGGATTGAACATTGCCGGCCGCTGCCGGGATCCTTTCGGGATCATTCTATCCGTTGGGGTGACCGCCATGATTGCCTGGCAGGTGTTGATCAACATCGGAATGGTGATGGGACTCATGCCCGTGGTGGGGGTCACCCTGCCTTTTGTCAGTTATGGCGGTTCGTCAATCATTACCATGCTGATGGGGATTGGTTTGCTGATGAATGTAAGTATGCGGCGTTTCAAGTTTGAATAACGCGAATGGTGCGCAGGGGGCAGGGAGATTGATGTTCAAGACACAGAAACAGGGGGACACAATGAAAAAAAAAGAGCCGGCGGATCACATCTCCACACTGCTGGGTACCGGAACCACCATCGAGGGCACCCTGGCTTTCAAGGATACGATCCGGCTGGATGGTGCCGTGAGTGGGAAAATCGTTTCCGAGAAGGGCATGTTGATCGTTGGCGAACGGGCCGTGGTTCAGGCTGAGATACGGGTCGGCACGGCGATTATCAAGGGAACGGTCAACGGCCATGTCCACGCCTCCGAGCGTATTGAGGTCAATGCCCCGGCCAAGATCACCGGTGACATTCAGGCACCGGTCGTCTCCATCGAATCCGGTGTTCAGTTCAATGGAAACTGCAGCATGACAAAGCCCGAGCCACTGACGGCAAAGCCCCCGGCCGAAGCCAAACAAAAGCCTGACGCAGGCTCCGCATGACCGATTAATTTTTAAAAAACCTTTGACAATTCAATAACTCTGATGGTATAGACCGCCGGAGTTCGCACCTTTCGTAAGTTATATCATTCATAGACAATTTATCAGTTTCGGCAATTTTAAATCTTACTTCAACGGAGGCTCCTATATGGTAAGCGTCGATGGATCTATAGTCTTGCAAATTGTCAACTTTTTGCTTTTGATCTGGATTTTGAACATGGTGCTTTACAAACCGATCCGGAAGATTTTGTCGGAGCGAAAAGCGAAAGTGGATGGACTGGAAACCGCCATTGACGACTCCGCCCAGCAAGTCGTTACCAAAGAAAAGGAATATGCAGACGGTATCCGCCAGGCCAGGGCTGCGGGCCAGAAAGAAAAAGAGACCCTGATGCAGGCGGCCATGGAGGAGGAAAAGGCGATCGTCGGCAAGATCAACGAGTCCGCCCAGGCTGAACTCAAATCGGTCAAGGCCAAAATCGCTGCGGAGATGGATACCGTGAAAACCGCTCTCGAAGAAGAAATAGACGCATTTGCAGATGCGATAGAACAAAAAATATTGGGGAGGGTTGCTTAATGAACGTTTCAATCTTCAGACGGAAGCGCAACCGGGGTCGGTGGATCATACCACTGCTGATGGCTGCGCTTCTTTTGTTTGGTAGCGGGGCCCTGGCGCTTGCGTCCTCCGGGGGGGAGCACGAAGAGGCCGGCGCCAAGGGATGGGTGGCTACGGACACCTATCGGGTAATGAACTTTGCCGTGCTGTTCATCGGACTTTTTCTGGTTCTCAAAAAACCCGTTTCCCAGGCATTGGGCGGACGGATTAAGGGGATCAAGGAGCAACTGGAGGAGCTCGAGGCGAAAAAGAAGACGGCGGAGGCAAAGCTGGCCGAGTATGACACCAAAATGGCCGAATTGGACAAGGAGGCTGAAGTCTTGCTCGGCGAATACATCAAGCAGGGTGAAGACGCCAAAGCCAGAATCCTGAAAGAAGCCGAAGCGGCCGCCGAGAAGCTGAAAGAGCAGGCCAGCAAGAATATCGAGTACGAATTTCTGCAGGCAAAGGCGACGCTCAAGGAAGAAATCGTGGAAAAGGCACTGGTAAAGGCCGAGGCGATCATCAAACAGAGGATCACTTCGGACGACCAGGAAAAATTGGTGGATGAATATTTAGAGAAGGTGGTGGCATAGTGAAGAATTTGGCGATTGCAAGGCGGTACGCCAAAGCGCTTCTGCTGATCGGTAAAGAAGATGGCCAGACGGATACCTACCGGGAAGAGTTAAGCGCTTTTGCAAAACTGATCGAGCAGGAAAAGAGCCTTCAGCAGGTGCTGGTCAACCCGCTCTACAACGCGGACGGTCGCAAGAAGGTGCTGTTGAATTTGATCGATAATCTGAACCTGTCCAAAGCCATGGCCACTTTTCTCCTTTTTCTGTTCGACAAGGGGCGAATCGGCTTTTTGGGTAACATCAACGACTTTTTCCAGAAGTTTGCCGATGAACTCAAGGGGGTTGCCCGGGCCAGCCTGGTTTCGGCCACGGAGTTGTCCTCCGAAGCCATCGATAAAATTCGCTCGGCCCTGTCCAAACGGACAGGTAAAGATATCATTCTGGAGGTTGAGCAGGATCCGGACCTGATCGGCGGTATCGTGACCCGCATCGGCGATCTGGTTCTTGACGGAAGCGTGAGGACTCAATTGCTCAATATGAGACAATCTTTAAAAAGGGGTGAGAGTGTCTAATGGAACTAAGAGCTGAAGAAATAAGTCAGATCATCAAAGAACAGATTACGGATTACGACAAGAAGATTGAACTGAGCGAAACCGGTGTCGTTCTGTCAGTGGGTGACGGGATCGCCCGCGTGTACGGCCTCGAGAAAGCCATGGCACTCGAACTGGTGGAGTTCCCCGGCGGCATCCTCGGTCTGGTGCTCAACCTGGAAGAGGACAACGTCGGTATCGCCATTATGGGTGATGACACCGGCATCAAAGAGGGCGACATGGTCAAACGGACCGGCAAGATCGCCCAGGTGCCCGTTGGCGAACCCGTTCTCGGCCGTGTGGTCTCCGGTGTGGGTGAGCCGATTGACGGCAAGGGCCCGATCGAGACCCCGGATTTTCGTCGTGTGGAGATGGTGGCCCCTGGTGTTATCGCCAGAAAATCGGTGCATGAGCCCTGCTACACCGGCCTCAAAGCAGTCGATGCCATGACTCCGGTGGGCAAGGGGCAGCGTGAGCTGATCATCGGTGACCGCCAGATCGGAAAAACCGCCGTTGCCATCGACGCCATTTTGGCTCAGAAAAACACCGACGTGTTCTGCATTTACGTGGCCTGTGGCCAGAAAAAATCCACCGTTGCCCAGGTGGCCGCCGTCCTCGAGCGTGAAGGCGCCATGGAATACACCACCGTCGTTTCGGCCTGTGCCTCCGATCCGGCCACCCTTCAGTACCTGGCACCTTACGCCGGTTGCGCCATGGCCGAATACTTCCGTGACAAGGGCCAGCACGCCCTGATCATTTATGACGACCTTTCCAAACAGGCGGCCGCTTATCGCCAGGTTTCCCTGCTGCTCAGACGTCCACCGGGACGTGAAGCCTATCCGGGCGACATTTTCTACAACCACTCCCGGCTGCTGGAACGCTCCGCCAAATTGAGTGACGAACTCGGCGCCGGTTCCATGACCGCATTGCCGATCATCGAAACCCAGGCGGGTGACGTCTCCGCTTACATCCCGACCAACGTGATCTCCATTACCGACGGCCAGATTTACCTGGAGCCGAGCCTGTTTTTTGCCGGTGTGCGTCCGGCCATCAACGTCGGTCTCTCGGTATCCCGCGTCGGTGGTGCGGCCCAGACCAAAGCCATGAAGAAGGTGGCCGGTACCTTGCGGCTGGACATGGCCCAGTTCCGTGAACTCGAAGCCTTCGCCGCTTTTGGTAGTGATTTGGATGCCGCCACCCAGCGTCAGCTGACCCGTGGTGAGCGTTTGGTGCAGGTGCTCAAGCAGCCCCAGTATAAACCGCTGTCTCACGAAAAACAGGTCACGATTCTTTACGCCGCCACCCGCGGCTACCTGGATCAGTTTGCCTCGGACATGGTTGCCAAGTATGAAGCCGGCCTCTATCCCTTTGTCGAAGAGCGTTATCCGCAGATCTTCTCCAAACTGGAAGAAGCACAGGATATCACCGACGAGATCGAAGGCATGCTGAAGAGCGCCCTTGAGGCTTACGGCGAAGAATTCAAAGACACCATTAAATAGGGCTTGGAAAACTGCTGAATTTAAGACCTAATGCAATAAGGACGTAAACTTTATGCCATCATTAAAGGATGTCCAGCTTAAAATCCAGGGTGTCAAGAAGACCAAGCAGATCACCAAGGCCATGGGCATGGTGGCAACCTCACGGTTGCGTGGCGCACAAGGGGCGATGGACGGATTTCGCCCCTATGCTGAAAAATTCTCTGAAGTTCTTGGCAGTCTGGCGGAAAAGGCCGGTGACGAAGCCAGCCCCCTGTTGATACCCAAAGAAGATGTGAAAAAGATCCATGTGGTCATTTGCACATCCGACCGGGGGTTGTGCGGCGGCTTCAACATCAATCTTACCGACTCGGTAAAAAATTTCATCAAAAACAATCCTAACCAGGACGCAGCATACTCCTTTACCTGTTTCGGCAAAAAAGGCCGGGACTGGTGCCGGAAAGGAAATCACGATCTTGTCGACGAGCACCTGGGCGTCGTTGGCAGCAAATTCGGTTTCAACGTCGCTTCAACAGCCGGAAAAAAATTGGTCGATGGCTTTCTGGATGGCACCTATGACGAGGTCTACCTCGTCTATTCTGAGTTCGTCAGCATGGCCAAACAACTTCCGATCATGCAGAAACTGTTGCCGATTCCCCCCATCGAAACCGACACCGACGAGGCGGACGAGCCGGCGGAGTACTTGGCCGAACACCTCTGCGAACCCTCAGCGGAGGAACTGCTGGGCGATCTTCTGCCGCGCAATGTGTATGTTCAGATATACCGGGGCCTTTTGGAAACATCCACCAGCGAGCATGCTGCCCGGATGAGCGCCATGGATAACGCCACCAAGGCGTGTAACGATATGATCGACAATTTGACTCTCGCCTACAACAAAGCCCGGCAGGCAGCCATTACTGCCGATCTGATGGATATTGTCGGTGGCGCCGAGGCCCTGAAGGGGTAAAAAACATTTGAGGAGGCTGTAAATGTCACAAAATATAGGTAAAATCACGCAGGTTATGGGGCCTGTTGTGGACGTTGAATTCGAACAGGGACAGTTGCCGAACATTCTTACTGCACTTTTGATCAGCAACCCGGCCATCAACGACGAGGAAGACAACCTGGTTGTCGAGGTTGCGCAGCATCTTGGTGACAATGTCGTGCGTACGATCGCCATGGACGTTACCGACGGTCTCGTGCGCGGGATGCAAGTGAAAGATACCGGCGCACCGATTATGATGCCCGTCGGCGAAGCCAGCCTGGGCCGTGTGCTTAACGTTGTCGGCCGCCCGGTGGACGGACTTGGTCCGGTCAGCCAGGAAAAGATGATGCCGATTCATCGCCCGGCTCCGCTGTTTACCGAGCAGGACACGGAAGTCCGTGTGCTCGAGACCGGTGTTAAAGTGATCGACCTGCTCGTGCCGTTTCCCCGTGGCGGTAAAATGGGTATGTTCGGTGGTGCCGGCGTGGGCAAAACCGTTATCATGATGGAGATGGTCAACAACATTGCCATGCAGCACGGCGGTATCTCCGTGTTTGCCGGTGTGGGCGAGCGTACCCGTGAGGGTAACGACCTTTACCACGAGATGAAAGAATCCGGCGTTCTCCCCAAGGCCGCCCTGGTTTACGGGCAGATGACCGAGCCTCCGGGGGCTCGTGCCCGTGTTGCCCTGTCTGCCCTGACCTGTGCGGAATATTTCCGCGACAAAGAGGGACAGGACGTGCTGATTTTTATCGACAATATCTTCCGTTTCACCCAGGCCGGGTCTGAGGTTTCCGCCCTTCTCGGTCGTATGCCCTCCGCGGTCGGTTATCAGCCGACCCTGGCCGTGGACCTTGGTGGTCTGCAGGAACGTATCACCTCAACGGACAAAGGTTCCATTACCGCCGTTCAGTGTGTTTACGTACCTGCCGATGACTTGACCGACCCGGCGCCGGCAACCACATTCGCCCACTTGGACGGAACCGTTGTCCTTTCCCGGCAGATTGCCGAGCTGGGGATTTACCCTGCCGTGGATCCGCTCGACTCCACCTCCCGGATTCTCGACCCCATGGTTATTGGCGAGGAACATTATCTGGTCGCCCGGCAGGTGCAGACCATGCTGCAGAAATACAAAGAGTTGCAGGACATCATTGCCATTCTTGGTATGGAAGAGTTGTCGGACGAAGACAAACTGACCGTTCAGCGAGCCCGCAAAATCCAGCGTTTCCTGTCACAGCCCTTCCACGTGGCCGAAACGTTTACCGGCAAGCCTGGAAAATACGTGAAGGTTGAGGATACCGTTCGTGCATTTAAAGAGATCTGCGAAGGTGTTCATGACAGCATTCCGGAGCAGGCCTTCTACATGAGGGGTGGTATCGAAGAAGTGCTGGAAGCGGCAAAAGAAATGGCCGAGGCTTAATACAGAGAGAGGCAACCAATGGCGGAAAACATAAGACTTGAAGTGGTTACACCTGAAAAGTCTGTTGTCAGTGAAGGTGCCCAAATCGTCATGGCGCCGGGTACACTGGGTGAGTTCGGCGTACTTTCCGGACACACGCCTTTTCTGACCACACTGAAGACCGGCTCCCTGAAATACAAGGATGAAAGTGGTCGCGAGCGGTTTGTTTTTGTCAGCGGCGGCTTTGCCGAAGCGCTTCCCGATCGCGTCACCGTTTTGGCCGAGTCGGCTGAACGTCGTAAGGACATTGACGTCCAACGGGCCAAAGCAGCAGTGGAGCGGGCGGAAAAGCGGATGCAAGGCACCGAGATAGACATTGATTATGTCCGTGCCAAAGCAGCGTTGCTTCGTGCGATCAGCCGAATTCAGCTTGCAGAGACACGATGATTTATTTACGGGTGTCTGAAGGGCCATCAGTAGTGATGCTGGCCCGAAGATGACTCCGGTATCGATTGCGTAGCGATAAACACAGGGGGGGCAAACCGGATCCGGTTTGCCCCTTTTTGCATTTGGCAAAGATGTCTGATCATCAATCGGAGCCGGCGGCCAGCAGCCGGTCGGTGAAAATGGTTTCCTCCGGTCGGTGTGTGATGGCCGTGGGGCGTCCGGTAAATTCACTTGACTTAAAAACCCTGGCCCGGTTATATAGGAATCAAGGAAAACGATAATATGCTGGATATAGAAGCAATACTTCAACAATTTGAACTCATTGAACAAAAAGTGGAACAAGTTGTAAAAGCACGCCAGCACTTACAACAGGAAAACGAGGATCTGAACAGCAGGATCGGGCAGCTGGAAAATCTGATCCGCGAAAAAGAAGAAATAGAAAAAAAGCACGATGCATTTACTGAACTCATCAGGACGAAAATTGACAATCTGATCGGAAGATTAGAAGGGGTAAAAGAGGATCCGTAAACCGACCTGCGATTTTAGGAACGGATGTGAATTGGAGAAAACGGTCACACTGCAAATATTTGGTCGTAAATTTACCTTCCAGACAGAACCCGGTGAGGCTGATGCGAAACAGGTAGCCGCCCACTTCGAAGACGCCGTCAGGAAGGTCCAATCCCAGTTTGACGGTAAACCGGTCAATGTCGATAAAGAGACCATCTTAATTCTTACAGGGCTTAATTTTGCCAGTGAAAATTACAAACTCGAAAAATGTTATCAGCAGCTGTTTGACCGAATGACCGAAAAATCTGCAGTGGTTCTCAGCGAGCTGGAAAAAGCGATGCAATAACGCTGCGATCTCCCGACTATCGATGAGATAACACTTTTTCACTTTTAAGAGACACGCGGTATCTGTGTTGGTACCAGCAACCGTGATTGAAAAAGGCGCACTGAATCAACCCCTGCCGTGTTCGTGATTGGAAGGTGAACTTTGACCCAACACTCACTTGACGGGAGCCTTACCTAACTTCGGTGAGCAAGTTCTGCTTGTACAGAAAAGCCTAAAGAAGTTACAAGGCGCCCACCTGATCCCTTGGATCAAAGACCGGCCAACACGGCACAATGGTGGGGGTACACCACCGCTTTTCACCATTTCTTCCTCTCAGGCGTGCGAGCAAAGCATGTACGCCAGTCTTGTATCATAATTCCCAAAAGGCTATTAAGGACGTCATCTGGCAGTCAGATGATGCGCTTTTACATACATCTACATTTTAGCAGCCGGAGAGATACGCATGAACATATATACGCTCTTGATTGCAGTGATATCCGCAATGGCCGGATGCGCTGCAGCTGTTTTTTTCAAAGGTGCCATTGGATCGAAGAAACTCAGGGATGCAGAGGATGAAGCCGTAAAAATAACCAATGCAGCCAAAAACGAAGCGGAAAGTTTGATAAAAGAGGCGGGCGTCGAGGCCAAAGATATCCTCTTCAAAATGAAAAGTGAATTTGAATTAGAGGCCAAAGAGACCCGCTCCGAATTAAAAAAGCTCGAGCGACGGTTAATCCAGAAAGAAGAAAATATCGATCGCAAGGCAGAGATTTTCGATCAACGGGAAAACGATATTGCTGCCAAGGAATCCTCTTTATCGGAAAGGCAGCGAATTGTCACCGAAGATGAAGAAAAATACAAAGCGCTTCTCGATGAACAGAAGGCACAGCTGGAAAGAATATCAACGTTGACGGCAGAGCAGGCCAAGGAACTGTTGATCCGGGCGATGGAAAACGAGGCGCGTTATGAGGGTGCCAAACTGATCAAACGGATCGAGAACGAAGCCAAGGAAGAGGCCGATAAAAAAGCCAAAAAAATTATGGCCACCGCCATCCAGCGGTATGCGGGTGATTTCGTTGCCGAGCGAACGGTTTCGGTGGTTCAGCTGCCGGGTGATGAAATGAAGGGCCGTATTATCGGGCGGGAAGGCCGCAACATCCGTGCCATTGAAGCGGCTACCGGAATCGACCTGATCATTGATGATACGCCGGAGGCGGTCATTTTGTCAGGATTCAATCCGGTTCGGAGGGAGGTCGCCCGGCTATCGTTGATCAAACTGATTTCTGACGGACGAATTCATCCGGCACGCATTGAGGACGTTGTTAAAAAAGTGGGTCAGGAGGTTGATACGGCCATCAAAGAGGCAGGCGAGCAAGCAGCCTTCGATCTTGGGGTTCACGGGATTCATGCCGAGTTGATAAAGTATCTGGGGCGTTTGAAGTATCGTACCAGTTATGCCCAGAATGTATTGCAGCATTCGGTTGAGGTGGGCGTTTTGTGCGGGATCATGGCTTCCGAATTGGGATTAAAGGAGAAGGTTGCCCGACGGATGGGGCTGCTTCACGATATTGGCAAGGCCATTGATCATGAAGTCGAAGGCCCCCATGCCGTGATCGGATCAAAATTGGCAAAAAAATTTGGGGAATCCCAAGGTGTGGTTCACGCCATTGCCGCCCATCACGAGGATGTTCCCCCATCTTCTGTTTATGCCCTGCTGGTCCAGGCCGCCGATGGACTTTCCGGTGCCAGACCCGGCGCCAGAAAAGAGCTGCTCGAAAACTACATTAAACGGATAGAAGATCTCGAGGGCATTGCCAACAGCTTTAAAGGGGTTTCCAATACATATGCCATTCAGGCCGGACGCGAAATTCGCGTCATTGTGGAAAGTGAAAAAGTGTCCGATGAGGAATCGGTTTTGCTAAGCCGAGATATCGCCAAGAAGATTGAAGAGTCGTTGACCTTTCCCGGCCAGATCAAGGTGACGGTTATCCGGGAAACGCGGGCAGTGGAGTATGCAAATAAATAAACCCCATCCCCGTACAAAGGGCGTGGTATCCTTGTCGTTGGCGTCACGCGAATTAAAATGATTCTGATTATATCGGATTTTGGGGAGGTCTCCGGTACCCACCCAAAGAAGCCGAAACGTACAAGTTTTGCAACCAGTTGTTGTGATATCTGAATTGGTTTAGCTGTTCCGCCGGACTTTTAAATCCATTGTGCAACTTAACCGTTCGAGGATTGTATGGTGAAAAATTATTGATGAGCGTCCATCCTCGAATACTCAACTGCGCTGCATCCATCGATCCATGAAAATATTGGGTACTGTACAGGTGGCGATCCATTCTTTGCATCAACCGGTCAACCATGTTACTGGTTCGGTGTGCTTTAGGATGATCGTAGGCAACACGATAGGCGGCAATGTTTTTCCGTAACTTCGTTATGGGATCTATGATAACGGATGGCACAGCATTCTTTTCGCACCATTCGTACAACCTTCTTATTCTTTGGGAAAACGATGCCTTACTTTCAGCGCGATAACACTCCCATAGCTTTGATGCGGCGTTTTCAAAAATATCTCGGTATTTCTTTTTGGCACGGTCACGAATTTTGATAAACACATGAAGAAAACAGCAAATGATAACTACTGCCGGGAAGAGGAATTGCCACGCATTTCGGGTGGCTTTCCAGCCGTCCATATTCACGGTTTCCGGTGAATATTCCGGCTTTATACACTGGGCCTCTTGTTTGTACACTTGATACGCATCTGTTAACGCTTGTTCTCCGGCGTCTTTGGCAACGGCTGCACCGAGAATACAGCCATCACCAACTGTCGTGGCCACATACGTTTTTTCACCTAAAATTCGAGTATGCTTTTCATCAGCGGCAAGATGTTCGGGAACATCTTGAGGATTTCGGACAGTTGTTCCGACAATGCTGTTTCGCCCGATAGATTGTTCGATTCGATACCAATACATGGGATCTTTTCCGAAAACACGACTTATGGCCCAAAATGGTATGTCGAACTTTCTAAAAAACATTGCATCTTCGATTTCGTCAACAAATCCAACGAGGTATGGCAGTACAAATGAAGGACGAATGGTGTAAGCAACACCGGATATTTTAATTCGACGGATCCATATGGATTGTTTTTTTGAGTAATAAAGATCCTTCATCCGATATCCATTTTCGATTTCAGCCGGGAATAATTCCGGAAACAGTTCGATCCTTTTGTTTACGGAAGTTCTGAAATCAACCGGGTTGAGTATGTTGCATTCATAATTGCCTTGAGAAAAGGGCAAACATATGATTCTGTTGTTTCGGTTAGCGGATCTTGTATCTGCTATTCCCATATAGTTAGAGACCTCCTTTGGCGGGATGTGTCTCTAACTATATAAAATTATTAGTAAAAAGTCTAGACTCAAATCTTCAATAATATCAACATGTTGTGTTTTTGTCGGGGGATAGGCCACTGTATGTTCGGCTTATTGGAATCAAACTCCCCAAAATCCGTTATAATCAGAAATGATTAAAGTGAGAGAAAAAATGGAAAACGTTCTGGATGTCCTCCGCAAACGCGGTTTTATCGAGCAAACCACCCACGATGAAGAACTTCGCGACTACCTCGATGCGCAACAAATTACCTGCTATATTGGTTTTGACCCCACGGCGTCGAGCCTGCATGTGGGTAGCCTGGTCCCCATCATGTCCCTTGCGCATATGCAGCGTTGCGGACACCGACCCATTGCGCTGGTGGGTGGCGGTACCGGCCTGGTGGGGGATCCCAGTGGAAAAACCGAAATGCGCAAGCTGCTCACCGTTGAAGATGTGGCTGCCAACGTGACGGGGTTGAAGAATCAGTTGTCCCGATTCATTGATTTTTCCAATGAGCAGGCCATCATGGTCAACAATGCGGACTGGCTGACGCAGTTGGCATACATTCCGTTTTTAAGGGATATCGGACGGCACTTTTCGGTCAACCGGATGATCAAGGCAGAAAGCTACAAGATGCGCCTGGATTCCGATGACGGGTTGAGTTTTATCGAGTTCAATTACATGGTGCTGCAGGCTTACGACTTTCTCGAACTGCGCAAACGTTACGGTTGCTGCCTGCAGATGGGAGGAAGCGACCAATGGGGAAACATCGTTGCCGGGATCGATCTGATACGGCGGGTTGAAGGCAAGAGCGCTTTTGGCATAACCTTCCCGTTGATTACCACCGCCAGCGGTGCAAAAATGGGCAAGACGGCGGCGGGGGCGGTTTGGCTCGACCCGGATCGGACCTCCCCCTATGATTA